>NZ_CDDD01000077.1 GCF_000820165.1 Aeromonas taiwanensis | reverse complement strand
GCCGCCAACGAAGGCACCGACACCGTTCGCACGACGCTCAACACCTTCTCGCTGGCCGCATTGCTGGCGGTCGAGAACCTGGTGTTCGCTGGCACCGGCAACTTCGTCGGCACTGGCAACGACCTCAACAACGTGATCGACGGTGGCGCCGGAGACGATGCGCTGAATGGCGCGAGCGGCAACGACACGCTGAACGGCAATGCCGGCAACGACACGCTGGACGGCGGAGCGGGCAACGATGCGATGACGGGGGGAGGCGGCAACGACACCTACATTGTCGACTCGGCTGCGGACACAGTGACCGAAGCCGCCAACGAAGGCACCGACACCGTTCGCACGACCCTCAACGCGTTTTCGCTGGCCTCATTGCTGGCGGTCGAAAACCTGGCGTTCGTCGGCACTGGCGACTTCGTCGGCACCGGCAACAACCTCGACAACGTGATCGACGGTAGTACCGGCAACGACACGCTGAACGGCGGTGCTGGCAACGACACGCTAAACGGTGATGCCGGCAACGACACCCTGAACGGTAGCACGGGCAACGACGTGATGGCGGGTGGGGTCGGCAACGACACCTACATTGTCGACTCGGCTGCCGACACCGTGATCGAGGCCGCCAATGAAGGTATCGACACTGTTCGCACGACGCTCAACGCCTTCTCGCTGGCCGCATTGCTGGCGGTGGAAAACCTGGCGTTTGCCGGCACCGGTAACTTCGTCGGTACCGGTAACGACCTCAACAACGTGATCGATGGTGGTGCCGGCAACGACACGCTGAACGGCGCGGGCGGCGACGACACGCTGAATGGCGGTGCCGGCAACGACACCTACGTCGTCGATTCGGCTAACGACGTCGTCACCGAAGCGGCAGGCGGCGGTACGGATACGGTTCAAACGGGGACTCTCGCCACCTATACGCTGGGCGCCGACGTCGAGAACCTGATCTACACCGGCAACGGCCCCTTCACCGGTAACGGCAACGGCCTTGACAACGTCATCACTGGCGGTGGCGGTGCCGACACGCTGAACGGCGGTGCCGGCAACGACACCCTAAGCGGCGGTATCGGCGACGACACGCTGAACGGGGGGGCAGGCAACGATACGATGGTTGGTGGAGCGGGCAACGACATCTACCTAGTCGACTCGGCTACCGACGTCGTGACTGAAGGTGCAAACGCCGGCACGGACACGGTGCTGACGGCCCTTGCTACCTATTCGCTTGGCGCCAACGTCGAGAACCTGACGAATACCGGCAACGGAACGTTCACCGGCAACGGCAACGGTCTCGCCAACGTCATCACTGGCGGTGGCGGTGTCGACACGCTAAGCGGCGCCGCCGGCAACGACACGCTGAACGGCGGTGCCGGCAATGACACGTTGAACGGCAATCAAGGCAACGACACGCTGAGCGGCGGTGTCGGCGCCGATATCCTGAATGGTGATGTCGGCGACGACAGACTGGACGGCGGTACCGGCAACGACACCATGAACGGTGGTGCCGGAGACGACATCTTCCTGTTCGGGCAGGGCAGCTTCGGCGCCGACGTGATCAACGGTTTTGATGCCACCGCGGGTGGTGGCCAGGATCTTCTCAACCTCACCGGGGCTGGGGTCACATCGGCGAACTTCCTCGATCGCGTGGACATTGTCGACCTGGGGGCAAACACACAAGTCACGGTCGAGGATGCCAATGGTGTGGCTCTCGGGACGATTCTGCTGAACGGCGTGAATGGCAATGGCCAGAACGTCATCACCATCCAGGACTTTGACTTCACGAGCTAGGAGACGAGTCGTACAAGCAATCAGTTTTCGAGGCCAGGGAACCGGCCAGAGAAAGCACAGAAGGCGCATCGGAGCCGCCGCCCCCAATCCTGTCGGGCGGGTGCGGCGGCTCCGGAGCGGGGGGACGTCATCATGACCAGAGGTGATGGCACCACCATGCTAGAGGGACTAAAGAGCCAGTTACTATTGACGACTTTAATCTGTAAATACCCAAGATAGCTGCCGCTATAAGGAGATAGGGTATGGCAAGCCAGCACCCGTCGAAAGAATTGAATAATGCCTTGGAGGGTACCAAGGGGGCCTTTATTCTACTGATGTTTTTTGGCTGCATTATTAATTTGTTAATGCTATCACCGGCGATCTATATGTTGCAGGTATACGACCGGGTGTTGGCTAGCCAGAATACGACAACCCTGCTGGTGCTGACATTATTGATCATCGGTTTATATATCCTGATTGCGATGCTGGAATCTTCCCGTGCCAGAGTGATGACCCGATTTGGCAATCGACTGGATGTCATGTTAAACCAGTTGGTGTTTAATGCAACATTCAAGAAGAAATTAGAAACTGGAGATAATAATCCAGCCCAAGCACTGACGGAACTGTCGCAAATTCGCCAGTTTCTTTCCGGCAATAGTCTATTCGCATTGATGGATGTGCCATGGACGCCGTGTTATCTATTGATTGCTTTTATCGTCCATCCGTTGTTGGGTTATCTCTCAGCTGGGGGCATATTGATTCTCTTTAGCCTGACGCTGGTGACTGAGTTTTCGACCAAACGTCAGATCCAGCAAGCGAATGAATTGACCGTCGACAGTACAAGCAAACTCAATAAACAATTGCAGAACACCGATGCCATTGAAGCGATGGGGATGCTGCCCAAGCTGAAACAGCGGTGGCTGGAGCAGCATAAGAAAGTGCTGATATTGCACACGCAAATCGCGGATAAGACCACGCGACTCAGCAGCCTTGGGCGTTTTGTTCGGGTATTGTTACAGTCCATCGCACTGGGTGCCGGTGCCTTGCTGGTGATCGATGGCGAAATCACTCCCGGTCTGATGATCGCGGCCTCCATTATCTTGGGGCGTGTGCTCAATCCGGTAGAGCAAGTCATCGGTAACTGGAAGCAATTTGTGCAGTTTCGTAGTGCATGGCGTCATATATCAGTGCTGCTGCAGGAGTATCCCGCTCCGAAGGAGGTACTGACCCTGCCTCGGCCGGTGGGCAATATTAGTATGGAAAGTGTCTTTGCCGCCCCACCTGGCAATCATACACCCACTCTCTGCAATATATCTTTTCATCTCGAGGCCGGGGATGTGCTCGGTATTATCGGGCCTTCCGCATCAGGAAAAACCTCACTTGCCAAGTTGCTGGTTGGCGTATGGAGTCCGCTATCCGGCAAAGTCAGATTAGATGGTGCGGATATAGCGTTATGGGATAAGTCACTGCTCGGTCCGTCACTGGGTTATTTACCACAAGATGTCGAATTGTTTGATGGCAGCATTGCCCAAAATATCTGTCGTTTTGATGCAATCAATAGTGAGCTTATCGTTGCCGCCGCACAGCTGGCAGGTGTACACGAAATGATATTACGGTTGCCACAGGGTTATGATACCCCCCTGGGAGCCGGTGGACATCAGTTATCAGGCGGGCAACGACAGCGTATCGGCCTTGCGCGTGCGGTCTACAACGATCCTGCGTTTATCGTCCTGGATGAACCAAATTCCAATTTGGATGATCTGGGGGAGGGGGCCTTACTCAGAGCCATCCAGATTCTGAAAACCAGACAAATAACCACGGTAATTATCTCTCATCGGCCAACCTTGCTTGGTATTGTCGATAAGGTACTGCTACTAAGGGATGGCGTCATACAAGAGTTTGGCGGGCGGGAAGAAGTATTTGCTAATTTAAGGAAGGCCAACATATTGAAGCCTGTTGCGATCAATCAAGCATCAGTAGCACCAGCAGGGGAAATCAAGAAGGAGGCAACAATATGAACCCACCCATTGTTCATTTGGCTGATCAACAGAACGTAGCCTCTGAAAATATGGTCGACACCAACATCTGGTCGCCACTGCTCGCTGGATTCATCACAGTATTGTTTGGTGTTGGGGGATTTCTGGCCTGGTCGATGCTGGCGCCATTGGATGCGGGGGTCGTCGCCGATGCCACTGTCACTGTGTCCAATAATCGGAAAACAATCCAGCACCTGAGTGGGGGGCGAATTATCGATATTCATATCAGTGAAGGGACAATCGTACATAAAGGACAACCTTTATTAACTCTGGATAAAACCCAGATTGAAATGAAGCACAGCACACTGAGTGCGCAATATTTAGTGGCCAAGAGTATCGAGGACCGCCTACTGTCAGAGCGGGAAAATCGGGCTGAGGTGTTGTTCAGTGAAAAATTGACCAAGGCATTCTCGCATAATCAGCGATTGAAAGAAGTCATGACGTTACAAGCAGAGTTATTCGAAACAAGGAGGCATGCTGTTCAAGGTGAAATTGCCATGCTTGATGAGAGTCTGAAAGGCGTTGAGCAACAGATTGGTAGTCTGAGTAAGGTAAGAGATTTTCGCGAACGCCAACTGACGTTGATCAATAAAGAGTTGGGTGCTGCTCGCAGCTTGAATGCAAAGAAATATTACCCTACAGCACAACTACTGGGGGTCGAACGTGAAGCCGCCGAGCTTTCTGGCAAGCTGTCAGAAGATATTCTGGAGATCGGGAAATTAAAAAGCCAACATAATGAATTGAAGTTGAAGCGTTATCAATTACATCATGAGTATATTCGTGATGTTGAGTCAGAGTTGACCCGTCAACAAAAGGAAATTGCGACGCTGGAGGATGAATTGATTGCGACTAAGCATGAATTGGATAATGTAATCATTCGTTCACCTATAGATGGCGTCATTCTTGATATGAAGGTAAGTACTATAGGTGGGGTGGTACAACCCGGTGAACAATTAATGGATATTGTGCCAGCAAATCAACCGTTACAGATCAATGCCATGATCCCTGTTCATGCCATCGATAAATTAATACCTGGCATGCCGGTTGAAATACTCTTTCCTGCCTTGAACCATGCATTGTTACCTTCCATTCCTGGTGAAGTGTTGACCGTGTCTGCCGATCGACTCGTGGACAAGGTAACGCAACGACCCTACTACCTGGCAGAGGTTCAAGTGACAGAAGAGGGAGTACGGCTGCTGGGCGTCTACCAGATCAAGGCTGGCATGCCCGCAAGTGTGACGGTGAAAACCGGTGAGAGGACGTTCATGAACTATTTGTTAAAACCTTTCCAGGCGCGATTACAATTGGCCTTGAAAGAAATTTAAATTAACGGACTGACATTTAATTCAATTCAGCCCATGACTGATTGTGCGGGGGCCCAAGCCCGGGTACATACATCCGAATCAACAACACATTAGCAAGGTTGACTTATGAATATTAAACATCATGACGTTGACACAGATGAGGTGAGCGTCTCAAACTATCCAGTTGACAGTGCTGCCGTGGTAGATGATCCGTCAGCATTGAAATCAAATAAAAAAATGACCAGAAGGGATTTTTTGCGATCGACAGGTATTTTATATGCGGCATCGGCAATGGTAGATACCAAGCACGCCCGTGCCGGAGATGATGACGATGAGGATAGCCCCCCACCCCCTGTGGTACCCCCCAGTCCGAGTACAATACCTTGGACGATCCACTTGCCTACAGAGATAAACTATCTGGCCCCAACCCGGAATATATCCCCGGCACCAACCAAAGTTTGTAACAAGATAGGTAGGCTTGTTGAAGCCGGGCGCGAACCACATCAATTATGGGAGTATTTTAATTCAAAATACAATTTAATGGATTATACCTACGAGATTTATGCCGTGCAGTTTGATGAGTGGACATACAATGAAGCATACCCCAAACAGCGGCATTGGGGTTATCAGGCTGATCCCGATGTTGCAAAGCTCAATCAATATGACCTTCTGAAATATAAAATCATGCCAAGCGTAGTGGTGGCAGCAAAATATGGTCAGCCAATTATTTGTCGAATTCATAATAATCTACCTCTGGATCATGATGGCTTTGGGACTCCCGAAATATCCACCCATCTGCATAATCTTCATACAGCCTCCGAGAGTGATGGTTATCCAGGTGATTACTATAGTGAGGAAATCGCCGGCCCCACGTTATCGTATGGTCCCGGAGTATATAAGGATCATCTATATGCCAATCTTAAGGCTGGTTTTACCGATTTGGTAAGATGGAAGGATGGTAAGGGAGATCCTACAGAGGCCTTGGGTACTTTGTTTTATCATGACCATACTGACAATTTTACGGCACCCAATGTATATCGTGGCTTGGCCGGATTTTATCTGTTATTTGATGAAAGAGATACAGGGAATGAAAATGATTACAGTGCTGATGCATTGCGGCTTCCCAGTGGTAATTACGACTATCCCTTCAGTATTGGTGATCGGCGCTTTGATTCCAAAGGTATACTCTATTACGATCAACTTCACCCAGAAGGTGTGTTGGGGGATAAAATTATCATCAATGGCCACATAGAGCCGGTTTGGGATGTCGTTGGAAGAAGGTACAGGATGCGCTTCCTGAACTCTGGTCCTAGCCGGTTTTATGATCTGGCTATCGTGGATAAAAACAATGTAATACAGAGCTTTACCTATATCGCTAACGACGGCAATCTGCTTAAGTATCCGCTGATGAATACCAAGAGCATAAGATTGGGAAGTGCAGAGCGAGCCGATATCATCATGGACTTCAGTCGCTATAGCACGCAGGGTAAACCTGTGGAGCTTTATCTTGTTAATCGACTGGAACAAACACAAACTAGTAAACCCGGTAAGGTTAGAACCCCGGGCCAACGGATAATGAAAATCATTGTTTCTCCCGGCATTGTTGATGATCCCAGTGTGGAACTTAAAGATGGCATGTTATTAAGGAATTTACCTGGGAAGTTCAGCAAGACAGAGGATGAATTAAGAAGACTAAATATACCTGTGCGGCGTTGGGTATTCGAAAATAAAAGTGGTCTGTGGGTGGTCAACGACAAATTATTTGATGCAACCAAAGCGGCAGTGACGGTTAAAAAGGGCTCCTCAGAGATATGGGAATTTGTAAATCCCTCTGGCGGTTGGGCACATCCTATCCATGTTCACCTTGAGGAGGGGCGTATATTGAGCAAAGTTATTGATGGAATCAAAGTACCAGTCCCGCCCCATGAGCAAGGGCGCAAGGATGTTTATGTGTTGGAACCAAATTCAAAGGTCCGTGTCTATCTGGAGTTTCGTGATTTCACTGGCAAATATGTTATTCATTGTCATAATCTAATTCATGAGGATCATGTGATGATGGTTCGTTGGGATGTTATTTAATGAGAGTGATAAAGTTTTATTGTGACGGATAGCATCGTTATATTAATGACTAAGGAGTCATAAGATGAATCTTGATGGCTACAATAGCAACCTACGGCGTCAAATTATATTGGGTTTGGGCGCTGTGGGAACCATGGCAAGTTTGCCATTAATTGCCGTTACGCAATCTAAAACCACCAAGGTGCCTTATCTCGGTCCGAGTAAGATACCGAATGTTTCATTATTGACACACGAGGGAAGGGAGGTGAAATTTTATGATGACATCGTAAAGAACAAAATTCTGGTCATGAACATGATGTATGTTGACTGCGTGAGCTCATGTCCATTGGCTACTAGCAATCTCATACAGGTCCAACGGCTAATATCAAAGAAAATGCAAGGTGCCCCCGTACAGATGTGTTCGTTAACCATAATGCCGGAGCAGGACACCGTATCCCACCTGTCTCATTATGTTAGGCAGCATAATATACCATCTGGTTGGTTATTTATGACCGGTGAGCCAGAGTTGGTGGATTTAGTACGCTACCGTTTGGGGTTCTATAATACTGATCCTGCTATTGATGGGATCGTTGCAACGCATACCGGCATGTTAAGAATTGGCAATGATAAAATTTCTCGCTGGGGCATGATGCCAACTCAGGCAAAACCGGATCAGATTGTGAAAATGATTGAACATGTAGCCAGATGGCCCACTGTGTAACCTTTAGCTAGGTAGAGCTTTTTCCAGAAACGTGTTTGAGAGTCTTTTAGGGACTGGCGTCCAGGCAACCCGGTTTTCATGCCTAAAGGTCGCCAGGGCAGTACGACCGGGTAGTCCGAATCTTCTGGCGCGTGAATTTGCTCCCCCGCAGCCCAATCAGGTGTGGCGATATCATTTACGTGTGGGTCGGTGGCATGACTTGGCGGCGGTGCTTGACCTCCATACCCGGCGGGTCGTGGGCTGGTCAATGTCTGACAGACCTGATGCTGACTTGGTAGTGAAAGTGCTCGAGATGGCGTATCAGCAGCGGGGGAGTCTGTCAGGCGTGCTGTTTCACTCCAACCAGGGGAGCCAATGCGGCAGTATGGTCAACATCGCTATCAGGCCCGGTGTCCAGCTCCGATGCACTGCTCAGGTTGGCGTGGTGCGGGTGAGGTTGCGCTTGAACTGTTCCCGTATCACGTGCCGGTTGATCTCGCCAAGCAGCGTCTCCTTGTTGATGGGCTTGGTGATATAGCCGTTCATCCCGTGGGACAGGTAGTATTGCTTCGATTCGGGCATGGCATCGGCGGTCAGGGCGATGATGGGAATGTCGGCCCAGGGCTGCTGTGAGGCCCGGATATGGGTGGTGGCCGCCAGTCCGTCCATGACCGGCATCTGCACATCCATCAGCACCAGGTCGAAGCTGGCTTGTGCCAGTTTGTCCAGGGCCTCTGCCCCCTGGACCGCCAGGGTGACCTGGTGGCCGACCGAATCGAGCATGGCGCCGATCACCTTGCGATTGGTGGCATTGTCATCCACCAGCAGGATGCGATAGCGCTCCTGTGCCACGGGTTTGGCGGGGAGGCAGACGATGGAGGGGGTCGTCACCCGGGCCGGCCAGCTGTAGGTAAAGGTGCTGCCACAGCCCTCCTGGCTCTCGACCGAGATATCCCCTCCCATCAGGCGGGCGAGGTTGCGGGAGATCTCGAGGCCCAGCCCGGAGCCGCCATATTGCCGCGTGATGGAGACATCGGCCTGGGAGAAGCGCTGGAACAGATTCTCTATCTGGTGGCGGCTCATGCCGATCCCCGTGTCCTGGATAGCGATGCGGATGGCATGGCGATCCTTGTCCAGAGCTTGGCTGTCCACCCTGATAGTGACGGCACCCTGGTGGGTGAACTTGATGGCATTGTTCAGCAGGTTGAACAGGTTCTGGCGTACCCGCAGGGGGTCCATCATCAGCCATTCCGGCGTGTCAGGGGCCAGGGTCAGGGAGAGCTGGATCCCTTTTGCGCTGCAGTTGTTCTGCATCAAGGCCCGGATGTCTTCCAGCAGCTTGGGCAGATGGCAGGGCACCAGCTGCAACTCGATCCGACCCTCCTCCAGTTTTGAAATATCCAGAATGTCGTTGAGCAGCCCCAGCAGATGGTTGGCCGATTCCCTGGCCGTCTCCAGATATTCCCGTTCTCTGGGCGCCATTGTGCGGTCAGCCAGCAGTGACAGCATGCCGAGAATGCCGTTCATGGGGGTGCGGATCTCGTGGCTCATGTTGGCCAGGAAACTGCTTTTGGCCCGTTTGCCAGCCTCGGCCTCGCGGTTGGCCTTGAGCAGCTTCTCGTTGAGCTGCTGCATCATCTTGTGTTGCAGGAAAGAAAGGTTCATCTGCCGCCAGATCAGCAGGGCAAGCACAAACAGCAGGGAAAACTGCAGCGCCGCGATCAGGGTGGTGATGATGATCTGCTTGCGCACGCCGTCGCGACGGGCCAGGTCGAACAGGGTTGCCTGCTCGTTGACCTCCAGGGTCAGCCGATGGAGCTGGGGCAGCAGCTGATCCAGTCCCTGGATCAGGGTTTGATGCGAGTGTGGATCCAGCGGTTTGTCCTGCTCAGGCCCGAGCCAGAGATCGGCCAGGGCAGTGAAACGGCGCATCTCCTTGCTGGCCTGCTGGTAGATGGGCGTATGTTGCAGCAGGTTGCGATCCTTGCTCTCCAGCACCAGGTCCATCCGGCTGACCAGGATGTCGTATCTGAGCTGGAATTTGGCTTGCGAGTCATGGCGCAGCGCATTTTGAAAGCGCAGTGCCTCGTTGTAGAGCTGGAAATAGTTCCACATGACGTTGTCTTCCCCCTGGCTGGTGCTGCGTGGCAGCTCCTGGAATTGCCGGTACTGGATGGTACTGATGCCGGCAAAGGCCAGCAGCAGGACACAGAGCACCACCAGCAGGGAACGTTGACTCGCTGCCATGGATTTCATGGGGTCTACTCCACCTTGATCTGGCTGATCTGCCAGATGGCGCGGCCGTAATAGAGCTTGTTGCGAAGCTCGGGGTACTGGTCGAACGGATAGATCAGGAACAGCGGCCCCTTGTCACGCACCGACAGCGGTTTGCCATTGATGCTGCGGGCCAGGATCACCTGATACCGGGTGGCATCGCTGGTGGGCACCTGGATCGAGTAGTCGTTGAGGGCGGTGATGGTCAGCTGCGTGCCGGTGGCGCCCACCTTGGCCAGCAGGTCGCTCAGACGGGGGCCACGGAAGACCTTCTCCTCGTCATACCAGGGGGTGTGGGTCTTGATCTCGTACTCGGGGAGCGCATCCAGCATGGCCTTGTCCCACAGGGCAGACTGCTGGTAGTTGGGCTGGGTGATGGCGCCTTCCACCCTGAGCTGCGCGCTGTCGGGATCGGGAGTCGCCTGGGCGGTAGCGCAAAGAATGGCCAGCAGGGGGGCTACATAAAAATTGAGTCTCATACCTTCCTCCATGAATCCGTTCGACGCTGACACCAGGAGAACCACAGGTGTCGGTAACAGAAGCAGGGCAAGAACCATGCCGAAGAAGCAGTGCCGCGATTTTCGGGGCCTGAGCACCGACATTCGGGAAGTGTCGCGCTTTTTCATCGCATTTTGCGAGGAAGGTGTCGGCGTCATGTTGCAAATTGGTAACAATTTCCCGAAAAGAGAGGTCGACATGGTGCGCCCTGGCGAGGGATAGCGAGCAAAGGATGGAGTCAGCTGGGTTCGGCATAGCTCTTGCAACGCTCTCGGTGTCATGGCGATGAGCCGTCTTGCAACAGCACAAGGAGCTTCAACATGGAAAGCATGACCTACACCCTGAATGACACCCAGGTAGTGGCCTTGGAAAACGAACTCGATGCGATGGCTGTCGGCGAGCTGCGCCCCCTGTTCGAGAAGTTGTCGGAGTATGCGGGGGATGTGCTCGCCGATCTGCGAGACGTGCATTTCATCGACTCGTCCGGCATCGGTGCCCTGGTGTTTCTGCACAAGCGCCTGGTCATGAACGGGCATCATTTAGAGCTCATCTGTGGCCCGGGCCAGCCCTATGACCTGCTGGAGATGCTGCACATCAACCGCTCCATCCCCTGTCATGAGAACGTCAAGGCTTACATGCTCGCTTCCGGCATGATGGCGGCGACATCATGAAACTCGGGTGCATCCTCTGGATGTGCGTGCTGGCCTCGGGCTGTACCCAATGGCCCCCGGAGGGCAGGGGAGGGATGGCCGAGGTGAGGCCCACCCGGTTGCCGTTAAATGAGGGTGAAGAGCGCCTGCTGTCGGGTTATGATGAGCGTCAACAGAGGCTCGATCAGCAACTGGCCGACTTGCAGCAGGCCCACCTGGGCGACTGCATGCCAGCCGGGCTGAAACTACTACAATCTCAACGAGTTGACATAGTTCGGGATATGCATGGCCGGCTCTGGTCAGAGGTCGCCTGGCGTCAGGCCATGCTGGCACAATCATTACAACAAGCGCGTTTGCAGCTGGAAAAGACCACCAGTGGAGGTTGTAGCGGTAACTGGTCTGGACTCCCCTTGCGGCAGTGGGGGCAAACGTAGCGAACAAAAAGGATCTCTATGGTTCGGGGCGCTATCAAAGGATTGATTGGTCTTGTTTTCTTGCTGTTTACCCACCCCTTGCTGGCCAGCACCCTGTTGGCCCCCGGGGACAGGCTCTCAATCGTGCAGCCGGGGGAGGCGGCATTTGATCAGCCCTTCCAGATCAACAAGCAGGGGCAAATCACCCTGCCCGAGGTGGGGGACGTGGGGGTAGGGGGCAAGACGCTCCCCGAGGCCGAGGCCATCATCCGCACCGCCCTCAATCCCGTCTACAACAACCTTTCCCAGTTGACGGTGACGCTCCTGGAAAAACGCCTGCTGGTGAGCGTCATGGGCTATGTGAAAAAGCCCGGCAGCTATGACCTCGCCCCCGACGGCAACATACAGATGGCGCTCGATGCCGCCGGCGGCCTGGTGCCGGGGGCCCAGCTCAACAACATGCAGGTGCGCCGCGGCGACAGCGTCTCCAGCTTCGACTACAAGCGCTATCTCGATACCGGCGATGCTGCCCTGCTGCCCCCGCTGCAATCCCTCGACGTGGTGTTCGTGCCCGCATCCCCCCTCATCGGCAACGTCCAGATCGACTTCGATGCGGCCACCCTGGCGGCCGGGGGCGATGGCGACACCGGCAAGGCGATCAAGGTATTTGGCGAGGTGAACAGCCCGGGCGCCTTCAGCTTCAAGAGCGGCAACTCCATCGTGGATCTGCTGATGCGGGCCGGCGGGGTGACCCGCTTTGCCGGGGTGGAGCGGATCCGGGTGATCAACGGGGACGCCCCCGAGCTGTTCGATCTCAAGGCCTATCTCGATTCTGGCAACAGCAAGCTGCTGCCCGCCCTGGCCCCCGGGGCCACCATCTTCGTGCCCAAGGACGAGGAGCAGATCAAGCGGGGGGCGCGCACCATCTACATCATGGGGGAGGTGTTCAAACCCGGCGCCTACGAGGGGCGGGAGGGGGACTCCTTCCTCGATATCCTGGCCAACGCAGGCGGCCCGACCCGCTATGCGGAGAGCCGCCAGATCCGCTTGCTGCGCACCGACGGCACCGTCGAACCCATCGATCTGCAGGCCTATACCGAGGGGATGCAGAAGGCGCTGCCCCAGATAAGGCCGGGGGACGCCATCTTCATCCCCGAGAAGACCGACATCAACGAGAAGTCCTGGCTCAAGGTCGCGCCGGGGCGGGCGGTGATGGTGATGGGGGCGGTGCGCATTCCCGGACGCTATGAATGGTCTGACGAGATGTCCCTGCTCGATCTCATCGCCCACGCCGGCGGTCCGAGCGAGCGGGCCGACATCGCCAAGGTGCAGATCCTGACGGCGGAAGGGGGAATGGCGACGCCCACCGTCTTCGATCTCGACAAGTTCCTCCATCAGGGGGGGGCCCTTGGCAGCCTGCCCAGGATCCACGCCGGCTTCACCATCATGATCCCCGAGCTGCCCACCGATCCCAGCGACAACAAATCCCAGTGGGTGCGCCAGTCACCGGAGAGCTCCATCTACATCTTCGGCCAGGTCGGCGCCCCGGGCCGCTACGCCTTCAACGATCAGATGGGCTTTATCGACATCCTCTCCGCCGCCGATGGCCCCACCGCCGCGGCGGATTTGCGCAACGTGCGCATCGCCCATCGTAACGGCAGCACGGCGCGGGTGAGCAAGCTGGATCTGGCCCTCTACTTCGAGACCGGCGACGAGACCCTGCTGCCAAAAGTGCTGCCGGGGGACTCCATCTACCTGCCGGAGAAGAACCGCCCCTGGCTCGACGAGCCCAAGGAGAACACCATACGGGTGCTGGGAGCCATCTCCCGGCCCGGCCGTTATCGCTTCAACTCCTCCATGACCCTGCTGGATCTGCTGGCGGAGGCCGGCGGGCCGACCAGCTCGGCCTATATCAAGAAAATCGTGGTGATCAACATGGCGGCCAGCGGCCAGGGGGATCAGGCGCGCACCTTCGATCTGGACGGCTTTGCCAAGGAGCCTGATTTCAGCAAGCTGCCGGTGCTGAGGGCAGGGGACACCGTCTTCATCCCCGACAGCAAGAGCAGCAACTGGGCCATCTTCATGGACGGGATGCGAGACATCCTCACCACCATCTCGGTCGTCGCCCTGATAGGAACCCTGTGAGATGAGCATCCCCATCCAGTACCTGGAACTGGAGTCGCTCTACGCCTCGACCCTGGCGCGGGGGATCCGCTCCCTGGCGGTGACCTCGGCGGAAGGGGGCGAGGGGGTCAGCACCATCTGTGAGGCGCTGGCCAGGCGCGCCGAGGCGGACGGCCTCAAGACCCTGCTGGTGGATCTCAATCTCTGCCATCCTGGCCGGTCTGCCCCTCTGGCCTGGGGCCCGAACGACGTGCCCGAGCCCCTGCATCAGGGTCAGACCCTGGCGGTGCTGCCGGCACCGGGCAAGGATCTGATGGCCTTTCGCAACAAGGAGACCCTGCGCCAGCTGCTGGTGCGCTGGCTCGAGCACTATGACGTGGTCATCTTCGATACCTCCCCCCTCAACGCCCTCAACCGGGGCAATATTCCGGCGGATCTGGTGTGCGCCGCCTGCGAGGGGGCTCTGTTGGTGGTGCTGGCCGGGGTGACGCCGACCACCATGGTGCAGAGCGCCGTGGAGAAGCTGACCCGGGCCGAGGCCAATCTGCTGGGGGCCGTGTTCAACGACAGGGTCAACCCGGGGCTCGCCAGCGAGATCCTGCGCGAGCTCAACCGGCTGCCGAGCAACCGCCTGACCGAGTGGCTCAAACGCTGGTGTCGGCGCAGCGCCCTGCTCAATTTCCGGATCTGAGGAGACGCGATGGAAGAGTGGCTGCGATCCGCCCCCGCCACCCTGCAGTCGGTGCGCGACCTGCGTGCCCGCCTGGCTCAGGGGTTGGCGCTGTTTCAGGTGCCTCCTCGGGAGCAGGCCAACTGGCTGCTCTGCTTTAGCGAACTCGCCACCAATATCGTGCGCCATGGCTCGCCGCCGGCGAGCCACCTCTGGCTCACCCTGCAGCAGGACGAATCCGGCCTGAGCCTGCTGCTCGATGACGACGGCGGGCCCCAGCCTGCCCTGGCGGCGACCCCCCTGCCGGATGAGCCCCAGGAGGGGGGCTATGGTCTGGCGCTGGTGCACCGGCTGTTTGACGAGGTGAACTTCAGCCGGGAGGGGGATCGCAACCGGGTGAGGCTGCGAGCCCGGGGCAGTGCCAGTCAGGCGCCCGTGGTGGCGGTGATCGACGATGACAGGGTGATGCGCACCCTGCTCACCGGCTATCTGCACGAGCACTACCGGGTCGAGAGCTACGCCGACCCCTGCGCCGCCTTGCAAGCGCTCGGTCGCCAGCCGCCAGCCCTGGTGCTCTCCGACATCGAGATGGAGGGGATAGACGGCTTCGCCCTGCGCCAGCAGCTGATGAAGGATCCCAAGATGCGCGGTGTCCCCTTTATCTTCCTGACCGGCCATCAGGATCAATGGACCCAGAGCCGGGCCGGCGCCCTCGGCATCGACGATTTTCTGGTCAAGCCCATCACCAAGCAGGCGCTGCAGCAGGCGGTCTTTCGGGTGCTGCAGCGTTCGGCCCAGCTCAAGGCCCAGTGGGGGGATCAGCTGGATCAGCGCATGACCTCGGCCCTTCGCCCCCTGCTGCCGGCCAACCAGCTGCACGGCTATCAGCTGGCGCTGCAGACCCGCGCCGCCGCCGTGGGCGGGGGAGATTTTCTGCTGGTGAGGGATCGGGTGCTGTGGCTCGGGGACGTGATGGGGCACGACGCCGAGGCCAAGTTCTTCGCCCACGCCTATGCGGGCTATCTGCGAGGCCTGCTGACCGCCCAGAGCGAGCAGCGATCCCCTGCCAGCCTGCTGACTACCCTGGCCACCGCAGTCCACAGCGATCCTCTGCTGGGCGCCACCCTGCTCACCACCCTCTGCATCGAGCTGGGGGAGGCAGGCTTGATCCGCTGGGCCAGCGCCGGGCACCCGGCGCCCTGGCTTGTCAGGGCGGACGGCATGCGCCAGCTCGGTGTCACCGGTCCCTTGCCAGGCCTGCGGCCGGATCCCCACTACGACACCTGCGAGCATCAGCTCCAGCCGGGGGAGCGTCTGCTGTTCTGGACAGACGGCCTCCTGGAGAGCAGGGATCCTGCCGAGCGCCAGTCGTGGGAGGCGCAGCTGCAGCAGATCTGCCTGGCCCCCGAGCCCGAGCTGGCCCGGCTGGCCCAGCAGATCGCCACCTGGTTTGACGAGCGGGCCGCCAGCGCCCCGGACGACATGACCCTGCTGCTGGTCGCCCTGCCTGCCGGCTGAAAACCTCCCATCTCTGGCCCGCTCTATGCAACCTCCCTGTGGTATCTGGTCCGATACCACGAGAGGAGTGCGACTATGTTGCCAACACATCAGATCTGGCTCGCCATCGATGCCCGCCAGGTCGGCGGGATCGAGGTTCACATCACCCACCTCGCCAGCGATCTGCTGGCCAGAGGGCTGGACACCACCATAGTGCTGGTGGAAGACCACGGCATGACCCCCTTTGTCGCCCTGCTGAAACAGCAGGGGCTGCCGTATCGCGTCTGTCGCAACAGTCGGGACTTCGTGCGGGTGCTGGCGAGCCAGCCCGGCTTCGTGCTGCTGCACACCCATGGCTACAAGGCCGGGATCCTGGGCCGCCTCACCGCCTGGTGCACAGGTACCCCAGTGGTGTCGACCTTCCACAGCGGGGATGAGGGGGAGGGGAAGCTGAAGTTCTACAGCTGGCTCGACCGGATCACGGCGCGCTTTGCGAAGTGCATTGCAGTGAGCGAGCCCATCGCTCGCAGATTGCCGGTGCCAAGCACCGTCATCAGCAACTTTGTGCCCATGCCGGCAACTCCGGCGGCGGTGGCGGGCAATCGCATCGCCTTCGTCGGCCGCCTCTCTGACGAGAAGGGGCCCGAGGCGTTCTGCCAGCTGGCGTCCCTCTGCCCCCAGGGGGAGTTTCACCTCTACGGCGACGGCCCCCTCATGGGAGGGCTGCGCATGCAATACGGGGACAGGGTGGCGTTTCACGGTTTTCGCCAGATGGCCGATGAGTGGCAGCTGATCGATCTGCTCTGCATCACCTCCCGCTTCGAGGGGCTGCCCCTGGTGGCCCTGGAGGCCATGGCCCATGGCATCCCGGTCTGCACCTTCGCGGTGGGGGGGCTGGTCTCCCTGATCGACCACAAGTGCAACGGCTGGCTGGTGGCGCCGGGCCAGGTGCAGGAGATGGCGGCCGTCGTCAACTACTGGCTGCACAGTGACGCACGGCTGCGCGGTGCCATGAGCCGGGCAGCCCGCCAGACCATCACCCGGGGCTACAGCGTCAACCACAGGGTCAGCGACATCCTGGCGGTCTATACCGCCTGATCCCGATCCGCAAACAACCAGCAAGCACAGCGAGTGGCCAGGCCACTCGCTTTTTTATGGCCTATCGCCAGCTCCCCCGCCCGTGTTCTCAGCCCCCCTGTCATCCTCCCGCTGGCGTCTCTGCCCCTCTATCCGGCGCAAGCCAGGCTGCGGGGCAGGATGGCACGGTTCGCGAGGCTCCCGGCCACCTAGCGGCGCACCCTAGGCACCAGGAACAGCGACACCATCACCTTGCCAGAGAGCGGGTCGCGGGGTCTGTGTCCCGTTACAAGGGTCAGGGGCGCCGTGATGGCTGTGGCGCCAGCCGCCCCGGGGGGAACATGGTCACCTATCTGGTGAGGGGATCTGTGTGAGGCAAACCACGGGCGCGGCTTGCGGTCGGCAATGAAAAGGGGGGGCAGGATGGGAACAGCAGAGGGAACGTGAGGGGAAAAGCATCGGGCCACCGCCAGGGCAGTGGCCCGAAAACAGACCAAGGGGGAGGATCAGCGCCCCTTTCGGCCCACCATGATGGCGACCGTCTTGCCGATGATCTGCATGTCCTGCACCAGCCAGCGCCAGGGGTGGAGCAGGGCGAGGGAGTAGGCGAGATCGAAGGCGAGCTTGCTGCGCACGTCATCCAGGGATTCGTCATAGCCCTGATTGACCTGGGCCAGCCCGGTGATGCCGGGGGTCACCTCATAGGTGCGCTCGATAAAGAAGGGCACCGCATCTTCCAGCCGGTTGGCGATGCCGGGGCGCTCCGGCCGGGGCCCGATGAGCGACATCTCCCCCTTGAGCACATTGAGGAACTGGGGCAGCTCGTCGAGCCGGGTCTTGCGCAGGAAGTTGCCGCTGCGGGTGATCCGGCTGTCGGCCTTGCCACACCAGACCGGCCCCGTGCCCGCCTCGGCATCGGCCCGCATGGTGCGAAACTTGATCATGAAGAAGAGCTCGGTGTGGCTGGCGTGGCTGCGGCCGATGCGCAGCTGGCGAAAGAACACCGGACCCGGGCTGTCGAGACGAATGGCCAGCATGATGAGGGGCCACAGGGGCAGGGTCAGCAGCAGGCCGAGGCTGGCGCCGACCAGATCCATGGTGCGCTTGATCACCAGGGTCATCTTGGGGATGGGATGTTTCATGCTGCTTTCTCCTGTGCAGTGGGGCGTGCCCGCATCCGCAGGCCGTAACGCAGGGTGCCGATGCCGTTGTACCAGTGTCCGAGCACCAGATAGTGGATCTTGCGAAGCAGGTTGGGCCAGGGATGGACCGGGGCGAGCTGGATCAGCATCACCAGGGCATAACCCAGCAGTTGGGCGGCCAGCAGCGCCATGAACAGGGGCGAGTGGATGGCGAGGGGAATGGCGCACAGCCAGAGCAGGGTCAGGCACAGGGGCATGAGCACACGCAAGCCCTTGCCGCTGGCGAAGTTGAATGCCACCCAGCCGAATCTGGGGTGGAGCAGGGGCAGCAGTCTGAGCAGCTGCTGGGTGTTGCCGGCGCCGATGCGCTGCCGGCGTACCGACTCCAGCATGGCATCGGAGACTTCCAGCTCCAGGGCGGCGCAGCGGTTGTCGTACACCGCCTTGTAGCCCCTGGCGATGGCCTGCATCGGCAGGATGAAGTCATCGTTGATGGTGTCGGGCGGCAGCGGGGCCAGGCAGTCACGGCGCATCACGTAGAAGGCGCCGTGGGCTCCCAGCATGCTGCCAAGGGCGGATTCGCACAGCTTGATCTGGCTCTGGTAGCGCCAGTAGCTCTCTTCCCCCTGGGAGCCAGGCTGCCAGAAGCGATAGGCCTCGCCCACCACGCCGATGGCGGGATCCTGGAAGTGGGCGGCGGCCAGCAGCAGGCTGTCAATGGGCAGCAGGGCCGACACATCGCTGAAGGCCACCAGTGGGGTGTCTATCTGGGTCATGGCCTCGTTGAGCACCGCCACCTTGCCGCGATTGCGGGGGTGGTCGAACAGCCGGATCCGCAGCTGCTGCAAGGCGGGATCCCCGAGCTGGCACAGCGCGATGGGGTAGCTGTCGTCGGTGCAGCCATCGAAGTGCAGGTGCACCTCCAGCTTGTCGGCCGGATAGTCGAGGCTGGCCAGATTCTGCAGCTTGGCTGCCAGGGTCACCGCCTCGTTGTAGACGGGCATCACCAGAGTGATGGCGGGGAGGGCCGCGTCGTCAGGCGCCTGCCGAAAATCGCGCTGCCTCGGCGCCGGCCGGTGAAGCTGCGCGCTGGCCCGCTTGCCGAGGCAGCTGAGCAGCAGGGGGTAGCCGACATGGTGGTACACCACCAGAGCCGCACACAGCCAGAACAGGATCATGAGCCACTCCATGGGACACTCCTTTGTTACTCGTTGACGCGCCTTGGCGCTAGGGTCGATTCAACGGACATACAGCGCCTGATAGGCTTGCGCCATCCGGCTCAGGCTGCCCTGCTCGCAGACAAAGGCTCGGGTGACGGCGCGCAGGCCATGGGAGTCGAGCAACCCCTGTGCCAGAAGTTGCGCGAGCAGGACGGGATCCCGTTTTTCGAGCAGCTGGCCGCTGGCCGGGCAGACTATCTCGGCGGCGGCCCCCACGGCGCTCATCACCACGGGCACGCCGCAGGCCTGGGCTTCCAGCACGCACAGGGGCATGCCCTCCGCCAGCGACGGCAGACAGAAGAGATCCAGCCCCTGATAGAAGCGGGGCATCTGCTCCACCAGACCGAGAAAGTGGACCCGATGGGCTATGCCCAGCTGCTGGCACTGCTGCTGCAATGCATTTTGCAAACTGCCCACCCCGGCCAGTGCAAGATGCACCTCGGGGGAGAGGTGCGTCATGGCCTCCAGCAGCAGGCTGTGGCCCTTGACGGTCTCCAGGCGGGCGGCGCAGCCGATGAGCCTCACCCCCAGGGGCAGTCTCAGGGCCTGGCGTGCCAGCTCGGCGGGGCCGGGGGCAAAGCGTCTCTCGTCGATGCCATTGGGGATCACCAGGGGGGAGAGATTGCCGAGGCGGGCCTGCAGCTGGCTCGCCACCGGCGCGGCGTCCGCCACCAGGGTGGGCTTGAAGGTGCGAAGCCCGATCCCGGCCAGCTGGCGCTGGCGGGGATCGTCGAGATACCAGGCGTCGTGCTCGGTGTGCACCAAGGTCGGCACCCGGGCCAGCCGGGCGGCCAGCCCGCCATAGAGCAGCGGGCCCAGATGGTGGGTGTGCACCGCTGCCGGGCGCAGCTGGCGCAGCAAGCGGATCAGGCGATAGAGGGTGGCCAGTGACCAGCCGGCGGGCTTGTTCAGGCAGTGGATCCGCGCGGCGAACGGGGCCAGGGCGGGCCAGGCCGCGAGCAGCGCCTCCTTGCTCCCCTCCAGGGAGACGATGTGCATGGGCTGGTGGCACTCGTTGGCCTGGCTGAGGTTGAGCACCATGGTCTCCAGCCCCCCGGGCTGCAGATGCTGGACGACTTGCACGATAGCGGTGCTGGCAGAGACGGACATTGGGATTGGCATGGTGCTCTCCTCTGGACATTCGCTGGGCCATCCTGGGCGTGGGAGCCTGGGCTCCGTGACCATGGCTATGCGAATCCTGTACCACCCACGCCGGAGTGCGGCGTCGAACGGTGCTTGATGTCTGGCATTGCCCTTGCAGTGCTCCTGCCTGTGGCGCTATGCCATGTCTGTCTTGTGGGGAGTGACGCCATGCCGGTCCAGTTCTACTACAACCTCCATATCATCCTCTTCGCCGCCTGGCGGCGTCGTTATCTCATCCTGATGCCGGCACTGATCATGCCCCTGGTGGGGATGGCGATCGGTGTGCTGAGCCCCAAGGTGTACGAGAGCCGCACCACCTTCATGGTGCCGCAGGACTCCAACCAGACGCCGACCCTCAAGGATCTGATCACCCAGGAGAGCCTCAAGGATCGCTTCGCGGTGCTAGAGGCCATGCTGCGCAGCCGCTACGTGATGGACGGGGTGGCGCGGGACCGCAAGCTGGTGGATGACAACACCCCGCCGGCCAAGCGCGACGCCATCATGGACTGGCTCTCCGCGTCCGTCTCCATTCGCCTTATCGGGGACGAGGTGATCGAGCTGAAGGTGAAGGCCGACTCCGCAGAGAGCAGCGCCGGCCTGCTGGAGGCCGTGTCGCGCCGCTTCTTCTATAACCTGCTGAACAAGGGGCGCCAGTCGGCCGAGTCCTCCGAGCGCTTCCTGCAAAGCCAGCTCGACAGCCGGCGCAGCGAGCTGCAGGGGGCCGAACAGCTGCTGGCGGACTTCAAGCGCGAGCACGCCAGCGCCCTGCCGGATCAGCAAAATGCCAATGCGGCCCGGCTCTACGGCCTGAAAGAGCGCCACGCCGAGAGCCTGATCCAGCTGGCCCAGGCCAGGACGCGGGTCGAGCAGCTCTCCCGCGGGCAGGAGGGGCCGACGGCCCGCAGCCTGGAGGAGAAGCTGCAGCAGATGCAGACCGAGCTGGCGCTGCTGCGGGTGCGCTATAGCGACGAGCACAGCAAGGTGCAGAGCCTCCTCTACCAGATTGAGCAGCTGCAACAGGAGCTGGCGCGATTCAAGAGCCAGCCCGAGGCGGCCACGGGCCCCGAGTGGGAGCAGGCCAGGGCGCAGCTCGCCGAAGCCGAGCAGACGGCCGCAGGGTTGAAGCGCCAGCTCGACGAACTGACCAGGGTGGTGGCCTCCCAGGGGGAGACGGAGAGCCAGCTGGCAGAGCTGGAGCGGGACCTCGAGGTCAAGCGGGCCCTCTATCAGGATCTGCTGCTGCGCTACGAGAAGGCCAAGGTGACCGGGGCGCTGGGCAGCTTCGAGCCGAGCGAGCGGATCAAGGTGATCGACAAGCCCTTCGCCCCGAGCAAGCCCAGCAACTACCCGCTCTGGCTGTTTCTGATTGCCGGCGTGGTGGGGGGCCTGGGGCTCGGCTGCGGTCTGGCCCTGCTGATTGAACTGGCGGACACCAGCCTGCGCCGCACCGATCAGCTGGCAGCCCTTATCAAGGCGCCTGTGCTAAGCCGCATTCCCTATTGCGAGCCTGTGCATGCCTACACTAGCCAGGTGGCCCATACCCAGCCGTCGCTGGTGGAGGTACCGGGTTGATAGTTACCCATGGCCGTCAAGACAGGCCATTACTCTGAACCTGAATATTTCTGATAAGGCCTCGTGATGAGGCCTTTTTTATATCACTCATATAGCGTCTGACCAACGACGATGGTTTGCTTCGAATTTAGATGTGATTGCAAAGATAAGAATTGGTGGCGTTTTTTATTCTGCGTGTTGACTGTGATTTTAGGCGGTGATACAAATGGAGCTTGCATGTGATTTTGATAACACACTCATAAATCAGAAGCTGGTTGTAAACGCAGTGATTTTTAAAATGATTTATTGACTGTGGTGGCGAGTTGTAGGGTGGAGTTAGATGGATGGCATTACTAACACAATAATTGCCCTGCGATCTAATTACTGTTAACTGCCAAGGAGGTATCGTGCACTTCTTCTACATGGATGAAAGTGGCTGTACAGGGGCCAACCTCAAGGATGTAAATCAGCCCATTTTTGTCCTTGGCGGAATTTCCATTGCAGATCAGAAATGGAATAACACTCAAACCGAATTTTCTACAGTTATACGGAACTATTTCGATGGAAAAGTTCCTGCAGGTTTTGAGCTCCACTCACATGAATTGCTTAGCCCCAAAGGTGAGGGGCCATTTGCAGGCCATGAAATAGATAAACGACTCCAGCTCGTTAGAGATATTTTAGGGTTATTAGACAAACTTGGTCATGATGCTTTCTTTTTTGCAATCGAGAAGAATATATTGGACCAATCTGATTGCAACTTTGATTTTCCATTTGACTACAAAATTCCGTACCTTTTCTCTTTCGACTACCTAGTAACCTATATAAACTGGCACACCAAAAAGAACCTAGGGCACACTGCCAGAGGATTGATCGTTCTTGATGAGAAAGAAAATCTTCACTCAGATATTGAACGCATTGTTCACAGCAGAAGATTTGAAGGTGTTGCTGCACACAGAGTAAAGTGGATTGTAGAGTTCAGCTACCCTGTGGATTCAAGAAAAAACCCCATGATTCAGATATCTGATTTAGTTTCCTTGTGCTTGCGCAGATTTCTAGAAATAGACAAAGGCTACAAAGATGAATGGCCTGATGTTGTTAAAACATTCTACGCCGAGTGCTACAAAACAATTGACGCCCGCGTGCGCCGTAAGAACATTGTTGAAAGGTCCGGCAAGAATTCCAGGAGCCTTAATGACTTCTTAGCTGAAATTCAATGTAAACCGCGTACACGATGGAAAGCCCATTACGGCGTCTTATAAGGCCAGCTAGCAACCAGCTAAAGCCGCGCCTTAGCTAAACGTGTTTTTAGAGAGTTAAACAATGAGTAGTGTTGTTATAGTTGGAACAAAACATACAATTCAGAGAGATATATCGCATTCAGGGTTTAGAACTTACATTGAGGGGTTGATTTCTCAGTTTGGCATTAAAGTTATTGCAGAGGAAATTGATGTTGACTCAATCCCTTTGTATTTAGCTAAAAAACACAATCTTCAGTATATAAATATCGAGCCTAACCTTGAGGAACGAGCTGTGTTGGGCATTCAAAATTTCAACCAAATTGAGAACTCTATATTTATGGAATTCGATGAGTTGAATTCCAAAGAAGCAAAAATTGAATGCGAAAAACGAAAGCGGGAAGCATATCAGAGGCGTGAGAAAGAGTGGTTTAAACGAGTGAAATCCATTCAATATGAACCAATATTAGTTGTTTGTGGGGCCAATCACTTGGAATCATTTTCAGATCTGTTGGAGAAAGCCGGTTTCTCTGTTACAAAACATTGTGAACTGTGGGAATAGAACATAACAAACTATTCAAGAGAGACTCTCAACGTCTGGAGTTTCCAGTCCGATTGAGCTGCGATGGTTACTTTGTTGCGTTTGATTTCTTGTGGTAAAGCGTTGCTAGCCGTATTAGGTGTGAGCTAGTAATGTTTGGCCTTTGAGGCCGCGTCTCGGGCTTATCGATTGCAGTATTAAGCACAGCCGATGTGTATTAATTACCAGATCTACGGCCTAAACACAGGGAGCCATGGCTCCCTAATCTCTGCACATAGGGTGACAAACTAACCGATGACCGGCATCCGTTGCCATCCGGCATTCTGCTGGTTGCGACCTTGAGTACGACGTTGATAACGCCAGGCCAGCAGCAAGGGCATGCCGAGCAGCAGCTGGGCCGCCAGCGGGATCTCTTCGATGGGGGCCGCCAGCGCACCCTCCGGGATGATCCCCCCCTCAATTTCGGCCGCGAGTTTCAGCTCCAGGGCGCTGCCAAAATCGGCAAAGGTGGTGGCGTTGATGACGAAGGCATCCTCGCCGCCGGCGATATTATTCAGATACCAATCCTGCAGCACCCCATCGGGGTAGTCCTGGCCTATGGTGATGCCGTTGATGGTATCGATGCCGGAGGCGAGCAGCTGATCCCGCACCGTGGAGGTGTCGAGCCCTGCGTTCTGGATCCCGTCACCGGAGACATCCATCACCTGGCGCGTGGCGGTAAAGTCGTTGGTCTCGAACTGCAGGGCGCCGAATTGCATGGCCGAGCCCGGCGCCGTCATCCCCGAGTAGGGGCGCACCAGGGCGTCCAGGGTGGCGGCAAACTCGTTGATGGAGGTCATGTCATAGAGGTAGAACCAGTCGGTCATCACCGCCTGCTGGGTGGTGCCGCTCCACATCACCATCTGGACCGCGATGGAGCCCAGCTTGCCATCGCTGGTATCCAGGATGGCGTCTTGCACCGCCTGGCTGTAAAAGGCGTCCACATATCCCTGCAACTGCAGGTTGAACTCGGACGCGCTGACGCT
This sequence comes from Aeromonas taiwanensis, assembly GCF_000820165.1. Classification (GTDB taxonomy): domain Bacteria; phylum Pseudomonadota; class Gammaproteobacteria; order Enterobacterales; family Aeromonadaceae; genus Aeromonas; species Aeromonas taiwanensis. The sequence goes on along the minus strand of NZ_CDDD01000077.1, from coordinate 5,803 downwards.
GCCCGACACATCCATCAGCAGTTGCAGCTCGGTATCCACTTCGGTCAAAGCGTAGGCGGGGGCGCTGACCAGCAGCATTCCCACCAGCCCTGCCAACGGTTTGAGTCTCATCGCTCGCTCCTTCTCCTTGGGCCTGGAACTCAGTGCCGACCAGAGTAATGAATAAAGCGTGCCACTTTGCAGGCGGTCCGAAGCGGGCATGGAACTTGCGGTCTCCAGCCAGGATGCGTGTGCAAGAGAGCGGGGTGAGGCGATGGAGATCCGTCCCTGGCAGTGGGCGCCCAACTGGTTGCTGTTGGGGCTCGTCAATCAGTGGGCCATGGTGTGGCTCAACACGGGGCAGTTCAACCTGCTGGTGGTGTTGCTGATCGCCAGCTGGTGGCAAATTGCATCGCGGGTTGCAGCGCACTGGCAGCCTGGCCGTGCCAGCCTACTGTGCTTCTCGCTGCTGAGCGTGATCCCGAGCGCCAGTTGCAAGGCGCTGGCCTGCCTGCTGCTGGTCGCGAGCCTGTGGCGGCGCAAGCAGGGGGCAGACGAGCGTGCCGTGCTGCACATCGTGGTGGCCTTCACCCTGGCCGTGCTGTGGGGGCAGCAGCTCTTTGCCCTCTTCTCCGGCCCCGTGCTGGCGATCGATGCCTGGGGAGTGGGCCAGTGGTTGCAGCTGCTGGGGTGGGAGACGGTGCAAAGTGGCAATCGCATCGAGCGGGTGGGGGGGCATGCCCTGATCGTGCTCAAAGGCTGTTCCTCGTTCTCCCAGCTCTATCTGGTGGCCCTGGCCTGGCTGGTCTCTTCCTGCTGGCTCGCCCCCGGGCGGGCCCTGCATCGCCAGTTGCCCCTGCTGGGGCTGGTCCTGCTCTGCTATATGGGCAGCAACCAGCTGCGTCTGGTGCTGATGAGCCTGGATCTGCGCTGGTACGGCTGGCTGCATACCGGCACGCTTGCCCAGCTCTATCAATGGCTGGTGATGCTGCTGGTGATGACACTGCTGTTTATGAGGGGGCGTCATGAAAGGAGTGCCTAGGGGGTATCTCTGGCTGCTGCTGGTGGCGCTCGCCTCCACCGGCGCCATGGGGTGGCGCTATCAGCACCGCCAGCCGGTGGATGGTACGCGCCAGATGCTGCGGGAACTCAGCCAGCTCGGCTGGCAGATGCAGGGGGCGCGCCCCGTGCTGGGGGGCACCTATGTGGGCTACCGGCTGCGCCACCCCGATTGTGACGGTGTCTTGCAGGCGATGGCGGTGGCCCCGGATCGGGAGGCCATGTCGGTAAAACTCGCAGGGGCTGGCCGGCTGCAGGGGGTGATGTTCGAGGGGCGCTGGCACCCGGAGCCGCCGCTGCTGGCCTATCGCTTCCATCAGGGCTGGAACACGCTGTGGGGAAACGCACCAGCCCCCCTCTATCGGGTCGCGCTGCCCGGGGCCTGCCTTGCCCTTATTGCGCCTGGGGAGCCTCGCTGAGGGGGCTCGCCGCGTCGGCGGGCAGCACCCGGATCATCAGGGTGTTCGGGGCCAGCATAGGATCGTAGCGCGGCTCTATCTCGATGGCGCGGGCACTGAGCAGGCCGGTCAGCTTGCCAAGGCGGCTGCTGGCAAGGCGCGCACTCTCCAGCAGGTCGGTCTGCGGCCCGGGGCCGCTGATAAGGGCTATCTTCGCCGGATCCCGCTGGCCGAGAAACTGGTGCAGCTGCTGCTCCTGATCCGCCGCCAGCATCACTGCTTCCTCCTGATAAGTCAGCGACAGCTGGGCCTGCTCGGCCAGCTGCTGCTGGCGCAGCTGTGCCAGCATGGGCAGGGGATCCTCGGTGGGCGTCTGGCGGGCACAACCGCCAAGTAGCAAAGAGGGCAGCAAGGAGAGCAACAAGCCTGCGGCGAGCCCGCTCTGGCGGGGGCGGCGCGCGGCACGCTGGCGCCCGTAAGCCTTTATGTGGGTGACGTTCTGATGCGGCATAAGCTGGCCAGTCAGGGGGATGAATGGGCTCCAGTTTGCAATGTTTTCAAGCCCTTGGCCAGTTGTTCAATCTCGCCGCGAAAGCCGCTCCAGCGGCTGGCGGGGAGCGCTTCGGTCTGCTGCCAGCGGGTGGGCACCGAATCGCGCAGCCGCTGCAGCAGCAGGGCCGCCTCCACCTGCTGGCGCGCCGCCTGCTCGAGCCAGGTGAGCCAGCGCAGATCCTCGATGCCCTGTTGCAGTAGCAACAGATCGTAGGAGAGGCGACGGGCCTCGCAGGCCTGGGGGCCCAGCAGCAGAAAGTCGCTCTCGCGCCCGTCGGTGGGGTCGTAGGGCAGGGCGGTGGGCATGCGCCCGTGCCACTGCAGGTAACCCTCGGCCCCGCTCTGCCAGAGGTAGAAGCCGGCGGCGCGCGGGGTGCCGAGGTTGTAAAACCAGGGGGCGGCCCCGGCGGCCCTCACCCGTGCCACATCGGCCTTGTCGGCGCCAAAGCCTGCGTTGACCAGGGCTATCTCCACCTCGGCCAGCAAGGGCGCCTGGGCGGGGTGGTTGAAGTGACCGGCCCGCACCACGGCAGGATCCCGCCGCTTCATCTCGCGGGCCATGGCTTGAATGGCGGGCAGGGCGCCGAGATCCGGCTCGTCAAACAGGCTCCAGGCCAGGGGCGGCAGCCCCCGGGCGCGAAAGGCGGCCTGGCGCTGCTGCCAGGCTTCGAGCCGGCTGTTGGCGTCGCTGCCCCAGCGCTTGAGGGAGGCGTAGGCCAGCAAGGGGGTGTGAAAACCAAGGCCGATGGCCTCCTCCTGGGTGGCGCGCATCCCGGCTTCATCCTGGGGCAGGGCGGGGGCCACGCCGCTTATCCCAAGCCCGGCGAGCCGCGCCAGATCGCAGCGACTGGCGGCCAGCTGGGCACTGGCCAGCTCCGGGCCCTGGTTGAACCAGCCAAGGTAGGGGGGCGTGTCGAGGTAGATGCCGACCGGTTTGCTGGCGGCGGGCAGGGTCAGGGGCAGCACCTCGACCTCTAACGGCAGCTGCACCAGCTGCTGGTGGCTGAGCAGCTGGATATTGCCCTGATAGCGCCCCGCCGGCGCATCTTTCGGAATGGGAAGATGCAGCACCAGGCGCCTTGGCACCCGGCGCTTGAGGGTGAGCCCAGCCACCCCCTCCACCAGCTCCTGATCCGAGGGGAGCAGCAGGGTGCCGCTCGCTTGGGGGCGCACCAGATGCCACTGGCCGTGGTAGGGGGTCAGCGGCAGGGTGACGCCGTTGGCTGCCGGCGGCTGGATCACCAGCAGGGGGGCGGCGTCATCCTCGGGCGTCTCGATGACGAATTCCAGCAGCAGCTGGCTGCCCCGGGCGGCCAGTACGGGAGTGGCGGGGGTTGCCGGGCTGGCTTTGGCACTCAAGGTCGGCTGACTCGGCGTGATGGGGGTCAGGGTGAGGCGAGCGGGGGATTCTGGCAGCGAATAGGGGGCCAGGGCCCACTTCTCCGTAAAGAGCTGACGCTGCTTGGCCAGCACCAACCGGGTGGCTTCGGCCAGCGCAGGAGCGTCCGTCTTGGCGTCAGCCTGCTTGTCCGCCGCCGGATAGGGGGCCAGCAGCAGGCCGGAGAGAAATTTCGCATCCGGCGAATTGCCCCCCAGGGTGAGGGTGAGCGGGCCGGCCGGGTGCTCGAGCACCAGGCTGACCGGCCCCCCCTGGCGGGCACCAAACAGCAGCCAGGGGTCTGGATTGGGCAGCGCCTCCTGCTGCTGGCCGGCGAGATAGCGCTGGGCCAGCCACTCGTCCGGCTGCCACCGCTCGGCCCAGAGCGGTTCGCCATCGATCAGCACGCTGCGTTCGAGGGGGTGGGGCAGGTACTCCCACTCGCCCGGATCGTCGAGCCAGAGGGTGAGCTGGTAGCGCCCCTTGGGAACCTCCAGCCTGACGCCGTCGAGGTTGCGCAGCCCGTCGCGGATCAGCGCATCGCCGGAGGGGCGCAAGATAGGGCTGGGGTGGCCAAGCAGACGCGGATCCCCCGGCGCCAGGGACTCGAAACCGGTAAAGCGAGGCGAGTCGCTCGCCCCCAGATCGAGGGCTATGGTGCCGGCGGGCAGGGTCAGCCCGGGGGACCAGTACCAGCGTGTCAGGGTGAGCGGCGCCGCCCCGTCAGCCATAAAGAGATAGAGCCTGGTGAGCTGGTCGAGGGCCAGGGCCCTGGGCTGGGCGGTGCGCCAGTCGCTTAAAGAAAAACGCAGGGTGAAGGGGCCCGGGGGGATGATCCGCTCCATATTGACCCGGCTGCGGTAGTTGACCGAGGCGGCGTCATCGACCCGCAGGATCAGGGTCTGGGGGCCGGCCGCGGGATTGTGACCCTCGATCACCAGTTCATCATCCGCCCCGACGGGCCAGGGCAGGCGCTCGAAGGTGAGACGCTGGGGCGTCTGCTCGCCGCTCAGCGGCAAGGAGGTGGGGCCATCAAGGCGGCTCGCCGCCAGCACAGGGCTCCCCATTATCAAGCAGAGGGCCGGCAGGCTGAGGGTGAGCAGGCCGAGGACCTGCAGCCAGCATGCCCTGTGCAAACACGCCGCCAGCCAGCCCATCAGGCCAGCCCCGCCAGCCAGGTCTTCAGCTCGTCGGCCCTGTGATCCCAGCTCTGCTGCGCCACCGCCTGCTGGCGCTGCGCTTTTCCCTCGTGGCAGGTCAGCGCCTCCCACTCGTAGCGCAGGAACCAGTCCTGCCCGGGGGCGTCGAGGGCGGCGTGCTGGATGGCCTGGGCCAGGCTGTCACCCGGGCGGGGCAAGTGCACCAGCTCCCGATAGCCGTCCAGGGCCGGAAAATCGGTGCTGACCACGGGCCGGCCGGTCGCCAGATACTCGCGCAACTTCAGCGGATTGCAGGCCCTGATCTGGGCATTGTCGACGAAGGGCAGCAGGCTCACCTGCCAGTGCTGGGCGTAGGCGGCCAGGGTGTGGTGAGGCCTTGGGCCGAGCAGGTGCACATTGGGCAGTCCTGCCAGCGGGCTCAGGTCAGTCTGCTTGGGCCCTATCAGCACCAGATCCCAGTGGGGCAGGGCGCGGGCGGTGTCGGCCAGCAGGGGAACGTCTATCCAGTCGCTCAGGCTGCCGTAAAACCCGGCGATGGGGCGCCCGCTCGGCAGATCCGCCGGCCTGGGTTGGGGGGGCATAAAGAGGCCGAGATCCACCCCGTGGCTCAGCAGCCGGGTCTTGTGGGGGGGAAAGCGGCTGGCCAGCGCCGGACTGGCGGCGAGGATAAGGTCTGCTTTTTCTACCAGCCTGGCCTCGCAGCGGGCGATGGCTTCGTGATCCACCCCCGCCAGGGCCGAGAAGTCGTCGCCGCAGTAGTAGATCACCGCCCGCTCGCCGAGCTTGCCCACCAGATCCACCGCGCTTGGCAGGGAGATCCAGAGCAGCGGCCTGTCGAGCTCGGGCAGCTGGCGGCGGATCTGGGCCGCCAGCCAGTGGCCGTTGATCCGCCCCGCCAACGGGCTGCCGGGCAAGGGCAACGCCAGCGGCGGCATCACCTGGGGCGTCGGCTCTTCCTGGGGGACGAGGGCAGGGGCCCGCTCCTTGGCCGGGCGGCGCAGCACGGCCCCCAGCTTGCGGCCGAGCCGGCCAAGGTCGCGCACGTTGAGGCGGGGGGGGCGGCGGGCGGGGGGGGTGGCCCCAGGGACCCCCTAGGCCGGGCGCCGGGGGCTGGTGAGGGGGTGGGGGGGGGGGGGGGGCTGGCGCCCCGCCTTCCCCCCCCACCACCTCCCTCCTCCGCGGCGGCCCTTTTTGTCGGCCCGTCCCCCCCCCCGCCACTTCAGTCAGGATCCCTTCATGCAGGCGCTGGAGCAGGGGCTGGGTGCCGGGGTCTGGAC
>NZ_CDDD01000076.1 GCF_000820165.1 Aeromonas taiwanensis | reverse complement strand
GTGGCCGAAGCGGGCGAGCAGCCCGGTGTCATAGAGCATCCGGGGAACCATCACCTTGCCGCTGACCTCGGCCAGGGACTGTGGCGCCCCCAACTTGCGGCTGACCAGGGCATAGCGACTGGTCGCCACCACCCGGGTGAAGTCAAACTCCGCCCCCAGCGCTGGCGACTCCAGCAGACCCGCCATCATGGCCGCCTCCCCGCTGCGCAGCTTGGCCAGGGCCTCCTCCCTGCTCGCGGCGGGCAGCAGCTCGAAATGCAGCCCCGTCTGCCGGCTCACTTCCCGCAAGACGTCCGCGCTCCAGCCAATGAACACCCCCTGCTCGTTGATGCCGCTGTAGGGCATGAAACCGGGATCCGCCACCACCTTGATGGTGTGGGCATTGCCCACGAGCCAGGCCTGCTCCCTGTCGGTGAAGTGCAGCGGGTTTACATCCTGCTCGCTCTGGGGAAGATAGCGCCCCAGATCCCGATAGAGGCTACCCGGCGGCAAGAAGCGGATCGCCTTGTCCACCAACTCGCGCAGCTCCGGCCTGTCCCGCATCATCAACCGATAGCTGAGCACCAGATCGTCGCTGCGCAAACGGCGCAGGCGCAGTCCCTCGTCCGGGTACTCCCGCATCAGGTAACGCAACTGCAGATAATCCCCGAGATAAGCGCTGCCCC
>NZ_CDDD01000075.1 GCF_000820165.1 Aeromonas taiwanensis | reverse complement strand
GACCAGCGTCATGCCGAGGGAGAGCAGGGCCACGGGGGCGCAGCGGTTGAGGATGTCGATGAGGCTGCCAAACAGTCGGCCATCCTGGATGTGGATGGCGAAGAAGTTGTCGGCGACCAGGGCATTGATGAGCAGCACGCACACCAGGGCGACACATTGGGCCGAGCCCGTGGGCCAGGGCCGGCGGGGGCGGCTGGTCCCCTTGGAGAGGGGAAGAGTGGATGACGTCATATCAGGCCTCGCATGCAATGGCGTTCATGATGGCATGGACGCTGAGGGCGTCCGTCGCAAGCTCTGCCACCTGTTTTCGATCGCGCAGGACGATCACCCGATCGGCGTAGCCCACCAGCTCCTCGAGCTCGGAGGAGATGACCAGCAGAGCCAGCCCGTTGGCGCAGAGGGATTCGATGAGGCGGATGATCTCGGCGTGTGCTCCCACGTCGATGCCCCGGGTGGGTTCGTCCAGGATCAGGAACTGCGGCTTGGTCAGCAGCCAGCGGGCCAGGAGCACCTTC
>NZ_CDDD01000074.1 GCF_000820165.1 Aeromonas taiwanensis | reverse complement strand
GGCCTGCGGGGATCTGCCGGTGGCGCTGGTGGTCGCCGGCTGCAGTGCGCGCCAGCAGGTGCATCACACCCGGCTGGAGGCGCTGGAAGAGGCGGCAAGTGCCCTGCTGGGCCAGAGCCCGGTGCTGATCATCATGGGGGAGGTGGTGCGGCTGCGCACCGAGCTGCAGGCCCTGCTGAACCAGGCACTGGAACGGGTGGCCTGAGGGCCCTGTCCCCTCTACCCCCACTACCTCCAGATAGATAAAAAAGAGGTAGATTCAAAGAGTTGGCCTTCATGTTGCGGCACTTTTACCAGATGAATCGCAATAGCCGTTGGCAAGGAGTGCCATGACTACGTTTTCCCCCCGGGGCCAGGATGGCCCCGCTTCCCGCCTGCTGATCCACGCCGACGAACCGGGTCAGGCCAACCGCCTGGCCCTGCTGGTCAGCCATTACGGCCATCAGCCCAGGATCCTCGACAGCCGCCAGTTGCTGACGCCGACGGATCAGGGGGACGCCCTCATCATCAGTTGCCGCCAATTCGGCGCCGAGGTGCGCCTCGGTCTCTCCCTCTGGCCCGGTCTGCCGCGCCTGCTGTTCTGCGAGCGGCTCGGGGGCGACACCCAGCTCGCCCTGTTGCAGCAGGGAGTGCTGCTGGTGCCCCACCCTTGCGGTGAGCGGGAGCCGGTGGAGCAGTGGCTGCGCCTCGCCCGCAGCCAGCTCGCCATGGTACAGGCCCTGCAGCAGACCGAGAGCGAGCTGCGCCAGAAGCTGGTGGAGCGGCGGCTCATCGAGCAGGCCAAGGGGCGCCTGATGCGCCATCAGGGGCTGGACGAGGAACAGGCCTACCGCCTGATGCGCAGCACCGCCATGAACCGCCACCTGAGCCTGGGGGAGCTCGCGCAGCAATTGCTGCAGGCATTGCCTGCCTGAGTGTCCCGGTGCCCAACCGTTTTGGTGCAGTTGCGCCTAATTGAGGCAAATTCGGGGTGGCGAGGGCGAGATGGGAGGGGCGAAAGCCCGTCTGGCGGGCCCTGGCAGAGCTGGCACGGAAAGTGAATAACCGAATACACGATAGCAAGTGAAGAGACAGCGGGCAGGGAAGGGCCATATGGCCATTCCTCCGCAACAGGGCAAAGAAGCCCCACCGATCCCGGATCGGTGGGGCTTTTTTTTGGTCGCGACTCGCCTGTCGGGTCGCAGCGCTGCAACGAGGTGGCGCTGCAATCCCTGAGAGCGCGGCGCGACCGCCGGGAAGAGTGAACCGAGCGAGGGACTGGAATGAACGGACGACAAGGATGTGCGGGATTGCTGCTGGTGGCGCTGTCGCTGCCGGCGCTGGCCGCGGTGGGTGCCCCCGAGCAGGAGGAGCTCAGGCTCGGCTTCATCAAGCTGACCGACATGGCGCCGCTGGCGGTGGCCTACGAGCGGGGCTATTTCGAGGACGAGGGGCTCTATGTCACCCTGGAGGCCCAGGCAAACTGGAAGATCCTGCTGGATCGGGTGATAGACGGCGAGCTGGATGGCGCCCAGATGCTGGCGGGCCAGCCCCTGGCCGCCCACATCGGCATCGGCACCCAGGCCGAGCTGGTGACGGCGTTTGCCATGGATCTCAACGGCAACGCCATCACGGTGGCCAACAGCGTCTGGGCCGCCATGGCGCCCCAGCTGCCCAGGCCACAGGCGGGTCAGGCGCCGGCCCCGGTGAGCGCCGCCGCCCTCAAGCCCGTGGTGGCGGACTACCGCCAGGCGGGCAAGCCCTTCAACATGGGGATGGTGTTCCCCGTCTCCCCCCACAACTACGAGCTCAGGTACTGGCTGGCGGCAGGCGGCCTGCACCCCGGCTTCTATGCGCCCAAGCTGGGCGACAACTCGGGTCAGCGCCAGGCGGATGTGCTGCTGTCGGTGACGCCGCCGCCCCAGATGCCCGCCACCCTGGAGGCGGGCACCATCGCCGGCTACAGCGTGGGCGAGCCCTGGAACCAGCAGGCGGTCGCCAAGGGCATAGGGGTGCCCGTCATCACGGATCACGAGATCTGGCGCAACAACCCGGAGAAGGTGTTCGGCGTCACCCGGGAGTGGGCCGAGCGCCACCCCAACACTCATGTCCGGCTGGTGAAGGCGCTGCTGCGGGCGGCCTGGTGGCTGGATGCGGAGCAGAACGGCAACCGGCGCGAGGCGGCCAAGCTGCTGGCCAAACCCGAGTACGTGGGGGCGGACGAGCAGGTGATCGCGAACTCCATGACGGGCACCTTCGAGTACGCCAGGGGGGACAAGCGCCAGGTGCCGGATTTCAACGTCTTCTTCCGCCATCACGCCACCTATCCCTACTACTCCGACGCCATTTGGTACCTGACCCAGATGCGGCGCTGGGGCCAGATCCCCGAGGCCAAGCCGGACGCCTGGTTCGAGCAGGTGGCCAAGGCGGTCTATCGACCGGACGTCTATCGCCAGGCGGCGGAGGCCCTCATCGCCGAGGGCAAGCTCAAGGCGCAGGACTTCCCCGACTTTGCCAGCGAGCAGGGTTATCGCGGCCCCCAGGATGGCTTCATCGACGGCCTCATCTATGACGGCCGCCACCCCAACGCCTATCTGCAGCAGTTCGCCATCGGCCTCAAGGGCGATGAGCGGGTGCAATGAGCAAGGAGCGCGCAATGAAACGATACCAGTGGAGAATCATGGATTGGAAAACCCTGGTGCAGCCCCTGATGGGCGTGCTGCTCTTCCTCGGCCTCTGGCAGTGGGGGGCCAGCCAGGTGCAGACCAGTCTGGGCACCCTGCCCGGGCCGATCGCCACCGCCAGCCAGCTCTGGTCCCTCGGGCAGGAGCACCTGCAGGAGCGGGAGAAGGCGGCGGCCTTCCTCGAACGCCAGCAGGCGCGCAACGCCGCAAGGCTGGCGGAGGATCCGTCGGCCGAGGTGAAGCTGCGCCCCTACACCGGGCGCCCCACCTTCTTCGATCAGATTGGGACCAGCCTGCTCACCGTGCTGTGCGGCTTTGGCCTCGCGACCCTGATCGCCATCCCGTGCGGGGTGCTGCTTGGCATGAACCAGGGGCTCTATCGCGCCGCCAATCCGGTGATCCAGCTGCTCAAGCCGGTCTCCCCCCTGGCCTGGCTGCCCCTGATCACGCTAGTGGTGAGCGCGCTCTATGCCAGTCCCGCCCCCTGGCTCGCCAAGTCCTTCCTCACCTCGGCCCTGACGGTGACCCTCTGTTCCCTCTGGCCGACCCTGATCAACACGGCAGTCGGAGTGGCGGGGCTGGACCGGGACCTGCACAACGTCAGCCGGGTGTTGCAGCTGTCGTTCGTGACCCATGTGCGGCGCATCGTCTTGCCCGGGGCCCTGCCCATGATCTTCACCGGCCTGCGCCTGTCCCTGGGGGTGGCCTGGATGGTGCTGATCGCGGCGGAGATGCTGGCCCAGAACCCGGGGCTCGGCAAGTTCGTGTGGGACGAGTTCCAGAGCGGCGGCGCCTCGTCCCTGGCCCGCATCATGGTGGCGGTCATCACCATAGGCCTCATCGGCTGCGCCCTGGACAGGGGCATGCTCGCCCTGCAGCAGTGGCTGTCCTGGGACAAGCGTCAGGTATTGCGTTGACGACGCTGCGAGAGAACCCGGGCAGTACAGGTCCTGCAGCAGTGGGTCTGCTTCAGGACAAGCGCCAGGTACTGCGTTAACCACATTCCTATTCAGGCAGGAGAAGAGCCAATGAAGAGTTATCTGGAGATAAGCGACGTCGGCATCTCGTTCGAGACGGAGCAGGGGCGCTTCGAGGCCCTCAGCCGGGTCAACCTGCGCATCGAGAAGGGGGAGTTCGTCTCCCTCATCGGCCACTCGGGCTGTGGCAAGAGCACCGTGCTCAACCTGGTGGCCGGGCTGCTGGAGCCGACCCTGGGGGGCATCATCCTCGATGGCCGCGAGGTGGCGGGCCCGGGGCCGGAGCGGGCCATGGTGTTCCAGAACCACGCCCTGCTGCCCTGGCTCAGCGTCCAGCAGAACGTGGCGCTGGCGGTGGGCCAGGTGGAGCCAAACAAGCGGGCGGTGGCGGAGCGGGTGGACTACTACCTCTCCCTGGTGCAGATGGATCACGCCAGCCAGAAGATGCCCCACGAGCTGTCGGGGGGGATGAAGCAGCGGGTCGGCATCGCCCGCGCCTTGTCACTCTCCCCCAAGGTGCTGCTGATGGACGAGCCGTTCGGCGCCCTCGATGCCCTGACCCGGGCCCATCTGCAGGATGCCCTGATGGCGATTCAGGCGGAGCTTGGCAACACCGTCATCATGATCACCCACGACGTGGACGAGGCGGTGCTGCTCTCCGATCGCATCGTCATGATGACCAATGGCCCCAGTGCCACCGTCGGGGAGATCCTGACCGTCGACCTGCCAAGGCCCAGAGACAGGGTCGCCCTGGCGGATGACCCCCACTATCACAAGCTGCGCCAGCAGGTGCTGCGCTTCCTCTACGAGAAGCAGCGCAAGGTGACCCCCCTCAAGGCAGCCGGGCAGGTGCGCAGCAAGCTGCGCGCCTGAGCCCCACCGGATTCAAGGAAGAGAGACATGACTGACAAAGAGCAACAGTGGGTGATCGGGGACGGCATGGACCTGCTCGGTCGCCAGAACAGTGGTTCCGCCGACACGGCCGAAAAGCAACGGCTGCTGGTGGTGGGTAACGGCATGGTGGGTCACCACTTCGTCGAGCAGCTGGTGGCGGCCGGTGGTCTCGACCGGTTCGAGGTGACGGTGTTCGGCGCCGAGCCGGACGCCGCCTATGACAGGGTGCATCTGTCCGAGGTGTTTGGTGGCAAGGCGCCCCAGGCACTGCGCATGGCGGATCCCGCCTGGTATGAAGAGAACGGCATCGCCCTGCGACTGGGGGCCGAGGTGGAGGTGCTCGACAGAGAAAGCCGGACCCTGACCCTGTCCTGTGGCGAGCAGTATCCATACGACCGCCTGGTACTGGCGACCGGCTCTGTGCCCTTCGTGCCCCCCATCCCCGGCCATCAGCGGGAGGGGTGCTTCGTCTACCGTACCCTGGGGGATCTCGCCGCCATCCGCGATGCCTGCGCCCAGGCGCGCAGCGGCGTGGTCATCGGCGGCGGTCTGCTGGGGCTGGAGGCGGCCAACGCCCTGCGCCTGCTCGGGCTCAAGACCCAGGTGGTGGAGTTCGCCCCCAGGCTGATGCCGGTGCAGCTCGACGAGAGCGGCGGCGCCGTGCTGCGGGACAAGATCCAGGCCCTCGGGGTCGAGGTGCTGGTGGAGAAGGCCACCGAGTGCATCGAGCAGGGGGAGCAGGCCCGCCACCGCCTGCGCTTCAAGGACGGTACTCATATTGAGACCGACGTGCTGCTCTTCTCGGCGGGGATCCGCCCCGCCGACACCCTGGCCCGGCAATCCGGGCTGGCGGTCGGGGAGCGCGGGGGCATCTGCATCGACGACGGCTGCCACAGCTCGGATCCCGCCATCCTCGCCATCGGCGAGTGCGCGCTCTGGCAGGGGCGCATCTTTGGCCTGGTGGCCCCCGGCTACCAGATGGCCCGCGCCGCCGTGGCCAGCCTGTGCGGCGGCGAGACCCGCTTTGGCGGGGCCGACATGTCCACCAAGCTCAAGCTGATGGGGGTGGACGTGGGCTCCATCGGCGATGCCCATGCCACCACCGCCGGCGCCCAGGAGCTGCTGGTGCTGGACAGGATCAAGGGCATCTACAAGAAGCTGGTGACCGACGGCGAGGGCAATCGCCTGCTCGGCGCCATCCTGGTGGGGGACGGGGCCGACTATGAGCGGCTGTTGCAGTACTACCAGAACGGGGTGGCGCTGCCCCAGCCGCCGCTCTCCCTGCTGGTGGGGGACGCAGGGGCTGCTCCCGCGCCCCTGGTGCTGCCGGACAGCGCCATCCTCTGCTCCTGTCACAACGTCAGCAAGGGGGACGTGGTGGCCGCCGTTCGGGCGGGCAATCATGAGCTGGCGGCGGTGAAGAGCTGTACCAAAGCGGGCACAGGCTGCGGCGGCTGCGGCAACCTGCTCAAGCAGGTGGTGGATCAGACCCTGGCAGACCTTGGTGTGGAGGCGGACAAGGGGTTGTGCGAGCACTTCGCCTACAGCCGCCAGGAGCTCTATCACCTGGCCCGGGTGGGCGAGCTGAAGAGCTTCGAGGCGCTGCGGGGCAAGCACGGCCAGGGGCTGGGGTGCGACATTTGCAAGCCGACGGTGGCCTCCATCCTGGCGTCCCTCTGGAACGAGCACGTGCTGGAGAAGCCCCACCGCGCGTTGCAAGACACCAATGACGCCTTCCTCGCCAACCTGCAAAAGGACGGCACCTACTCGGTGGTGCCGCGCATTCCGGGGGGGGAGATCACCCCGGAGGGCCTCATCACGATCGGCGAGGTGGCGCGCAAGTACGGCCTCTACACCAAGATCACCGGCGGCCAGCGCATCGATCTCTTCGGCGCCCGGGTCGACCAGCTGCCCGCCATCTGGGGCGAGCTGGTGGCGGCGGGCTTCGAGACCGGCCAGGCCTATGGCAAGTCGGTGCGCACCGTGAAGTCCTGTGTGGGATCGACCTGGTGTCGCTACGGGGTGCAGGACTCCATGACCCTGACCCAGACCCTAGAGCACCGCTACAAGGGGCTGCGGGCTCCCCACAAGCTGAAGTTTGCGGTCTCCGGCTGCACCCGGGAGTGCGCCGAGGCCCAGAGCAAGGACATCGGCGTCATCGCCACCGAGCGGGGCTGGAACCTCTATGTGTGCGGCAACGGCGGCATGCGGCCGCGCCACGCCGACCTCTTCGCAACCGACCTCGACGAGCAGACCCTGATCCGCTACATCGACCGGCTGCTGATGTTCTATGTGCGTACCGGGGACAGGTTGCAGCGCACCTCGGTCTGGATGGAGAACATGGAGGGGGGACTCGACTACCTCAGGTCGGTGATCATCGAGGACAGGCTCGGCATCGGTGCCGAGCTGGAGGCCATGATGGAGGGGATAGTCGGCACCTGGCAGTGCGAGTGGAAGAGCACATTGGCGGATCCGGACAAGCTCAAGCTGTTCGAGGCCTTCGTCAACCGGCCCGAGGACGAGACACCGCCGCGCCGAGAGGAGCGGGGGCAATGGGTGCCGGATATCGCTATCAAGGAGGTGGTATGAGGGACATAAAAGAAGCGACCTTGCAGTCAGCGACCGGGGCCTGGCATCGGGTATGCGAACTGGCGGCGTTGCCGGAGCAGGCCGGGCGCAGCGCCTGGCTGGAGGGGAGGGTGCTGGCGCTGTTTCGCCTCGGGGAGCATGTCTACGCCCTGGACGGGGTGGACCCCCTGGCCGGCGTCGCCGTGCTGGGGCGCGGCCTGGTGGGGGATGCAGGCGGGGAGCCCGTGGTCGCCTCGCCCCTCTACAAGCAGCGCTACGCCCTGATGGACGGCCGCTGCCTGGACGATCCGGCCCTGAGCGTCGCCTGTTGGCCGGTACGGCTGGATGAGGGCGCTGTCTGGGTTAGACTGGACTGAGTACGCCAGGCATATGGCATTGAGGATCACCGGGCTTGCCCGGTGATTTTTTTTGTGGCTGACCCGACATTTCTTGCACGCAGTCGTGGCGGGAAAACGTTTCCCGACAATAATGGACAAACGTTTGTAACTGGATGTTTGTCTATGACGGAACGTGAGCAAGAGATCCTCGCCCTGCTGCGCCAGGACCCCATGATTGCCCAGCAGGAGCTGGCGGACAGGCTCGGCATCAGCCGCTCGGCGCTGGCGAGCCACATCTCCAGCCTGATGCGCCAGGGCTATGTGCAGGGGCGCGGCTATGTGCTGCGAGAAGGCCCCTACGCCGTGGTGATCGGCGGCGCCAACATGGATATCTGCGGCTGCAGCCACGACAACCTGCGCATCGGGGATTCCAACCCGGGCCGGGTGCGTACCTCCGCCGGCGGGGTGGGGCGCAACATCGCCGAGAACCTGGCGCGCCTCGGTACCGACACCCGGCTGCTGACCGCGGTGGGCAACGATCAGTACGGCCACCACCTGCTGGAGGTGAGCCAGCGCGCCGGGGTCGACGTGCGCCAGGTGCTGGTGCTGGACGGCCAGGCCACCTCCTGTTACCTCAGTCTGCACGATGGCAGCGGCGAGATGAGCTGCGCCGTCAACGACATGGGGATCATCGAGCAGCTCACCCCGGCCCGGCTCACCCCGCTCAGCGGCTTTCTCGGTGCGGCCCGGCTCTGGGTGCTCGACACCAACCTCGCGACCCACACCCTGGACTGGCTGTTCGAGCGCCAGGGGGAGCACATCATCTTCGTCGACACCGTCTCGGTGGCCAAGGTGGAGAAGATCCGCCCCTGGCTGCACCGCATCCACACCCTCAAACCGAACCGCAGCGAGGCGGAGCAGCTGTGCGGCTTGCGCATCGCCGGCCCAGACACCTGGTCCATGGCGGCGGCCTGGTTCCACCGCGCCGGGGTGCAGCGGCTGTTCCTGAGCCTCGGGGATCAGGGGATCTTTTACAGCGACGGGGCGTGCCAGGGCCATCTGCCCGTGCTCGGCAGCCCGGTCGTCAACGTGACCGGCGGTGGCGATGCCTTCATGGCAGGGCTGGCCCACGCCTGGTTGCAGGAGCAGGGCATCGTCGAGACGACCCGTTTCGCCCTCGGCTGCGCCGCCCTTACCGTCAATTGTTCCGATACCGTCTTTTCCGGCCTCTCCAAGGCCGCCGTTGAACGCATGCTGGAGGAGTACCCATGTTGAACGCTTACCTCGATATCCAACCCGAAATCGCCGCCGCCCTGGCTGCCGGCAAGCCTGTGGTGGCCCTGGAGTCCACCATTATCTCCCACGGCATGCCCTATCCGCAGAACGTGGAGACGGCGCGCCAGGTGGAACAGGTGGTGCGCGACAACGGCGCCGTGCCGGCCACCATCGCCATCATCGACGGCCGCCTCAAGGTGGGTCTGGATGCGGGGGCTCTGGAGGCGCTGGGCAAGGCCGGCCACGCCGCCATCAAGTGCAGCCGCCGTGACATCCCCTTCGTGCTGGCGAACAAGGGGATGGGGGCCACCACGGTGGCCTCCACCATGATAGTGGCCGCCATGGCCGGGATCCGGGTGTTTGCCACCGGAGGCATCGGCGGCGTGCACCGCGGCGCCCAGGAGAGCTTCGACATCTCCGCCGACTTGCAGGAATTTGCCCAGACCCCGGTGGCCGTGGTCTGCGCCGGCGCCAAGTCCATCCTCGACATCGGTCTGACCCTGGAGTACCTGGAGACCCAGGGGGTGCCGGTGATCGGCTACCAGACCGAGGAGCTGCCCGCCTTCTACACCCGGGAGAGCGGCTTCAAGGTGGATTACCGCCTCGACACCCCGGCGGCGATCGCGCAGGCGCTGCGCCTGAAGTGGGAGCTGGGGCTGGCGGGCGGTGCCGTGGTGGCCAATCCCATCCCGGCCCAGTTTGCGATGCCGAAGGCCGACATCGACGCGGCCATCGAGCAGGCGCTGCGGGAGGCGGACGAGCAGGGGGTCAAGGGCAAGGCCTCCACCCCCTTCCTGCTGGCTCGCGTCTGCGAGCTGACCGGCGGCAACTCCCTGGCTTCCAACATCCAGCTGGTGCTGAACAACGCCGCCCTGGGGGCAAAGATTGCCGCCAGCCTGTAACCACTTGCTGCAATTAAAAAAAGAGGGCCCGTTGGCCCTCTTTTTATTGCGCAGTCGGTGACATTCCACCTTATTGCAGCACCAGTCGCCCGTTGAGGGGCTGGACGGGTCTGTTGTTGGGGTGGTGCATCACCGCCTTGAAGGCGTCGATCTGGGCCTGACTCACCTGCACCGGATCCTTCATCACCAGCCAGCGCACCCCTTCCGAGCAGGGCGGGGTGGTCAGCGAGCCGCTGAAGCGGTAGTAGTCCCGTTTGGCGGGCAGCAACTGCTCTGCCGAGACCGGCTCCTTGAGCTCGTGGTGCTCGCCCGCCTTGGCCGGCAAGGATTGCCAGGCTTGGCCGAGGGCCGGGTTCGCGCCGCCCGGCTCGAACATCACCGCCACCACCGCCAGCTCACCCTTGTCATTGGCGTGCACCAGGTGACCCTCCAGGGGGTAGGATTTGCCCTCGATGAGGTTTTCGCTGGGGGCGTGGAAGTGGAACTGCTTGAGGGTGAAGCGCATGCCGTCGAGCTCCAGCGTGCTGCCGGGGGCATAGTCGACCTGCACCGTGTGGCCGTTGTTGGTGACGCTGTGCCCGCCAGCCTGGTAGTGGAACTGCAGCGGGGCCAGTTCGGCCTCCACCAGGCCCGTCAGATTGACCGGCGACTGGTTGCTGCCCGCACACTGGCCATATTCCGGGGTGAGGCTGGCCCATTTTGCCGGACCGGCCTCGCCACCGTATTCCCAGTGCGGGGTGGCGGCGAAGGCGGTGGGGCATAGCAGCAGGGCGGCGAACAGGGACTTTCTCATCATGCATCCTTATCTTGATTGAAAAGCACGGCCATCCGTTCCCGCAATAAACACGGAAATCGCAGATGGCATCATCTGAAATGCGGGATACAGAATGTCAGACCGGATTTTTATTATTGGCTGGGGATTGTCGACGATATTTATGATGCATTTAACATGAATCTAAATAATGTTCGGCACCCCATGCATATTGAATAATTGCCGTGTTTATTGAAAGCAATCTAATTAATGGCGTGTCGTTGCAGATGAATTCCCTCATGTTACATCCATCAAGGTTCATCTTTTTCTACCGCTCAGGCTCCCGCCACCAGGCCTCCTGCGATATATCAATACCTTGTTTCCAATATGGTTTTTGTTTTCCCATCCAGCCATTGAACAAATAACAGGCAGTCATGCGCGGGCAGGCCGGGGCTGCTGCCATGCCCGGCCACAAGGGAGAGAAAACCCGAATCGAGAGTGTCGGGGGTCGGTGGCTGGACGGGACGGGCAAACGCGCCTGAGCCGGTGATGGCGTTCAGGTGATGACCAGGTGGGACTGACCCCCTTATGACAGCAGGGGACTGGGCCCCTGTTGTCAGTCGTTCAACTCGTTACCTATCTTCTTGACGGTATCCCGGGTGCCGTGACCTATCTCGCGGGTCACGTCACGGGTGGTGTGGCCGATCTCCCGGGTCACGTCCCGGGTGGTGTGCCCCACTGTCCTGCCCGCCTCCTTGATGTCGGCGCAACCGCCGAGCAGGCTGCCCAGGATCAGGCCGAGTGCCAACAGTGCCGTGCCGTTACGCGCCATGGCGTGCTCCTTCTCGTGTCATCGTTGCAGTCTGTGTGATGACGGCCATTATGGCTGGGTGTGCAAGGGGCGGGCAACCAGCAGGGTGTGGCCCGGGCCCGGTATCTCGTGCTCGGCCTCCACGTGGAAATGGGCCTCACGCAGGCACTGGTACAGCTCCTTGGAGTGATAGAAGCGGCTGTTTCCATTGGCCAGACAGGTGAAGTAGAGGGAGGTGGCGTTGAGACTGAAACTGGCGGCTTCGAAGGATTGGCGGTCCCAGAACAGCTCCAGGATGCAGACCCGGGCGTCCGCTTTCATGGCCAGCCGGATCCGGTTCAGGATGGCGACGATCTGTTCGTGGCTGAAACAGTCGAGGAACTGGCTCATCCACCAGATGTCGGCCTCACCGGGCAGGGAACCCGGTTGCAGCAGATCCACCGGATGGCCCTGCACCCGATCCGCCAGCCCCGCCTCTTCGATGTTGCGGCGGGCGAGCGCCAGCTGCTCGGGCAAATCGAGGATGGTGACTTGCAGCGCAGGATCACGACTGGCGCAGGCCAGAGCCCACTTGCCGGTGTTGCCACCGAGATCGTAGAGGTGGCGCGGCTCGTACTCGAACACCTTGTCTAGCGCCTGCTGGAAGGCCCAGTCCGAGTAGAAGTGATCGAAGGCAAACCAGCTGCGGCGGGCCTCTTCCGGCAGCTCGCTCAGGTGCGGGTAGAGGGTCTGCCAGGAGCCGAACACCTGCAGGCCGGCAGGGGTGCCCTGACGAATGGCGTCGAGCAGGTGGGCGAGGGGCTGGTAGCAGAGGTGCTGGGTGAAGTCGAAGTTGACCCGGCTCATGGGGTCGTTCAGCAGGTACTTGCCGACCCGCCCCAGCACATAGCGCTCCTCGGCCAGGTAGCAGAGGCCGCCGCCGAGCCCCATGTCCAGCAGCACGCCGGCGCCGTATTCGCTCAGCCCGCAGGCCCGGGCGATGTCCGCCAGCGGTGCGCCCTGCTGACCACGACTCTCGAGAAAGGCGAGCACCCCGGTCTCGCGAAGACACCAGCTGGCTTGAAACAGCATGGGGCCGAAGGCGATTTTCTGGGCCTCGCTGATGGCCTCCAGCGCATTGTAGGGGTCTGTCTGATAATGCTTCACGGGGTGGCTCCTGCCGGATTAATGGCTCTGGGTGCGGGCGAGTTCGGTCTGGATGGCCTGATTAAGGCCCAGGACCCAACGGTTATAACTGCGGTGGATGCTGCCCTTGCCCTTGTCGTCCAGATTGACACTGCTCACATAATTGATGGAATAATCGCGAGCGCTGTAGGGAATATCGATCACGGCCTGATGTTGGCGCACATTGACCTGACCACGAATAAGCCCGGGTTTTTCTTTCTTCATCACCCAGCTCTTGCTGATGCCCGCCGTAATAATGGCATTGGCTACCTGCTCATCGGTCAAATTAAAAGCAACCGGGTTGGCAGCCATATTGCGAATGGGCTGACTGGTAGAACAGGCGGCCAACAGAGCACAGGTCAGCACCACGCATATTTTATTAATGAGTTTCATAATATATTCCTTGGAGAGTATATTCACCACTGGCGGATGGCAATAAGACAACACAAATCGTTAATTTTCAATCACCATGGCGGGGAATAATCTGTGCCAGCTATTATTTTTGATAAATAATGGTATTATCCGCCCAGAATTAACGTGATGACTCCATTTCATGCCGTGGAGCAGGCTGCGCCCGCCGGGGGCGCGCCTGTTATTCCCAGGGCATTTACACCAAGGTCAAGGACAGGTTGCCTGAAACATGCTCTCTTTTTCACTGCAGGACAGTCAGGCCCTGTCACCCGGTCTCGTCGATGAGGCCGCCTGGCAGGCGTGGGCACAACACGGGCGCTGGCCCGTCGAGCCGCCGTTTCCCGCCACCCCCCTGCTGCCCATGATGATGGCGCGCCGCCTGAGCCAGGGTTCCCGGCTGGCGGTGCAGGTGGGATTGAGCCTGCTGGCCCGCCACCCCGTCGATTACGCCATCTTCGCCAGCCGCCACGGCGAACTGACCCGCTCCATGACGCTCTTGCAGGCGCTGGCGGACCGTCAGGCGCTGTCGCCTACCGATTTCTCCATGTCGGTGCACAACACCGCCGCCGGGCTCTGCTCCATCCAGGGCAAGGCGGCCATCCCCATGACGTCCTTGGCGGCAGGGGAGAGCAACCTGATGGCAGGCCTGACCGAGGCGGTGGCGGCCCTGCAGGCCGGCGCCCGCAAGGTGCTGCTGGTGGCCTTCGAGGGGCCGGTGCCCGAGTTTCATCGTCCCTGGCTGGGGTCGGAGGCGCCGCCCCACGCCCTGGGGCTGGTGCTGGAGGCTGGCGACCAGTGGCGCTGCGAGGGTGTACGACCCGCGGTCGACGCCGCCCGCCCGCTGTCCCAGAGCCTCGTCTTCTGGCGAGCCCTGCTGCGGGGCGAGCGGACCCTGACCCTGGGTGATGACCGTCAGGAGTGGACATGGCAAGCTTGCTGAACCGGGGATGGCGGCTGATCGGCACGGCCCTTGGCTTCACCCTGTTCGGGGTGGGGGGGCTGCTGCTCTCCCTGTTCTGGTTCCCCTTGCTGGCGCTCTGCCTGCGCGGGGAGCGGCGCCGTACCCTGGCCCAGCTCACCATTCGCCACAGCTTCCGGCTGTTTCTGGCCATGCTGCGGGGCTGGGGGGTGCTGGATTACCGGGTGAGCGGCATGCCCGCCGACCTGCAAGGCGCCCTGGTGGTGGCCAACCATCCCAGCCTGCTCGACTATGTCATCCTGGCGGCCGAGATGCCGGTGTGCGACTGCATCGTCAAGCAATCCCTCTGGCGCAACCCCTTCATCGGCGGCGTGGTGCGGGCGGCTGACTACCTGCCCAACGTGGCGGGGGAGGATCTGCTAACCCTGTGCACGGCGCGGATCCGGGCCGGCGGCCTGCTGCTGATCTTCCCGGAGGGAACACGCACCACTCCGGGGGAGCCGATCAAGCTGCAGCGCGGCGCGGCCCAGCTGGCGGTGCGCGCCCAGGTGCCGGTGCAGCTGGTGCGGATCCACTGCAGCGCCCGTTTTCTCACCAAGCAGGACAAATGGTTCAAGATCCCGGAAAATAAGCCGACTTTCACCATAGAATTTCTGCAGCAAGTGGCGGCACAAGAGGTGGTCGCCACCGGCCAGAGCAGTGCACTGGCCGCCCGCCAGTTGACCCGGTTTCTCACCCGGGCCCTGCAACCGGGGCCCCAATGACAGCGTATGGAACAGTTATGCAAGACCTGCATCTAGAGATAAAACAACTCATCATCGACAGCCTCAACCTCGAAGGGCTCACCCCTGACGACATCGACAGCCAGGCCCCCTTGTTCGGTGATGGCCTGGGGCTGGACTCCATCGATGCGCTGGAGCTGGGCCTTGCCATCAAGGGACGCTACGGCATCGTCCTCTCCGCCGACGATGAGAATACCCGTCGCCACTTTGCCTGTGTCGCGGCCCTGGTGGCCCTGGTGCAGGCGCAGTCTAAAGGGGAGGCCTGAGCCATGACCCGTGACGATATCTTTGCCCAGATCCAGGCCGCCCTCGTCGAGCTGTTCGAAGTCGACGAAGAGGCCGTGACCCCCGAGGCCCGTCTCTACCAGGATCTCGAACTCGACAGCATCGACGCCATCGATCTGGTGGTGCACCTGCAGAAGCTGACCGGCAAGAAGATCAAGCCGGAGGAGTTCAAGTCGGTACGCAGCGTCAACGACGTGGTGGATGCGGTCGAGCGTCTGCTGGCAGACGCCTGATGCCGGTTCGCGCCAAATCATGACGCGTTGGCTCTCCTGGCTGGCCGGTGGTGTTCTGCTGCTCTACCCGCTGGCGGTTTACTGGGGGCTGACCCGTGCCGGTCAGACCCCGCTGCTGCTCGCCCTGCTGCTCCTCTTCTCGCTGCGACTCTTGCCCGGTCTGCTCAAGGGGCGGGTCCGGCTAGGCCCGCTGCCGGAGTGGCTCTGGCTGGGCCGCCTGCTGGCCTGCATCGGGCTCGGTCTGACCCTGCTCTCTGCCCTGTTCAGTGCCCGGCACTGGCTGCTCTACTACCCCCTGGCGGTGAGTCTCTCCCTGCTCTACCTGTTTGGCTGGAGCCTGACCCGCCCCATGAGCCTGGTGGAGCGGCTGGCCCGCTTGCAGGACCCCGATTTGCCGGCGGCGGCCATCGGCTACACCCGGCGGGTGACCCAGGTCTGGTGCGGCTTCTTCGTCATCAATGGCGCCCTCGCGGCCGCCACCATCTGGCACGGGGATCTGGCGCTCTGGAGCCTCTACAACGGCCTCGTCAGCTATGTCCTGATGGGCTGCCTGATGGGGGGGGAGTACCTGGTGCGCAGGCGCGTGATGAAGAGGCTGACCCCATGAGCCTGCTGCAGACCCTCTGGCAGCGCGATGGTGCCCAGCCGGTGGCCTTCGGCCCGCAGGGGAAGGTGACCCTGGCCGAGCTGCGCCGCGCCAGCCTGCAACTGGCCAGAGCCATGGCCCGTCACGAGAGCGCCGGCCAGCCTGGCGCACGCTGGGCCCTCTGCTTCGACGACAGCCTGCTGTTTGCCCAGGCCCTGCTCGCCTGCGCCCTCGGCGGCTATCAGGCTGTCCTGCCTGGCCATCAGCGGCTGGCCGGCCTGCAGGAACTGCAGGCGCAGTTTGACGGCCTGCTCACCGACGCCGAGCTGCCGGGCGCAGCGCTCCCCGTGCCTCAGCTCAGGCTGCCCCTGGCCGATGCCCACGCGGGGCTGGATGCCGCGCACAGTGATCTTGCGCCCGAGCGCCTGGATATCACCCTGTTCAGCTCCGGCTCCACCGGCGAGCCCAAGGCGATCCCCAAGGCCTGGCCCCAGCTGGAGGCAGAGCTGCGGGTACAGATGGCGCTCTGGGGCGAGCGGATGGCGGGCACCCGGGTGCTGGCCAGCGTCAGCCACCAGCACATCTACGGCCTGCTGTTTCGCATCCTGCTGCCGCTGGCTCTCGGCCGCCCGTTCGATCGCCGCACTATCGACTATCCGGAGCAGCTGGTGACGCAAGGCGCCCCCTGGTGCCTGATCGCCTCCCCTGCGTTCCTGAGCCGGCTCGATCCGGCCATGCCTGCCACCGGCTGCCGGCTGATCGTCTCCTCCGGCGGCCCCCTGCAGCTGGAAGATGCCCGGCAAGCCCGGACGCTGCTCGGTCAGCTGCCGGTGGAGATCTTCGGCAGCAGCGAGACCGGCGGCATCGGCTGGCGTCAACGCCACCAGGAGCAGACCCCCTGGACGGCGCTGCCCGGGGTCGAGGTGCGGGTCGGCCCGGATCAGGGCCTGCTGCTGCGCTCCCCCTTCCTGGAAGAGAACGGCTGGCTGGCCTGCGCCGACCGCATCGCCCTGCACGAGGAGGGTTTCGAGCTGCTGGGGCGTCAGGACAGGATCGTCAAGCTGGAGGAGAAGCGCATCTCCCTCGACGAGGTGGAGTCGCGCCTGCAGGCCCTGGCGGAGGTGGAATCGGCCGCCGTGCTGGCGCTGCAACAGGGCCATCGCCAGATCCTCGGCGCCGTGCTGGTGCTAAGCGAATTGGGCGCCGCCCGCTGGGACGAGCTCGGTCAGGGGCGCTTCCTCCTGGCCCTGCGCCAGCAGCTGCGCCCCTGGCTCGAACCGGTCGCCCTGCCGCGCAGCGTGCGCCGGGTCGAGCAGATGCCCGTCAACGCCCAGGGCAAACGCCCCTGGCCACAACTCAAGGAGCTGTTCGATGAGCCTGCCCGCTGACACGCTGCCGACCGAGCTGGGTTGCGAGGTACTGGCCGATGGCGTGCGCCTGCGGCTGCGACTCGATCCCGCACTGCCCTGGTTTGCCGGTCACTTTCCCGGGGCGCCCCTGCTGCCCGGGGTGACCCAGGTCCACTGGGTGATGCACTACGCCGCCAGCCGGCTCAAGTTGACACTGCCGTTTCACGGGGTGGATCAGCTCAAGTTCCAGCGCCCGCTGCGCCCCGGGGCCGAGTGCAGCCTGAGCCTGC
Source organism: Aeromonas taiwanensis (assembly GCF_000820165.1). Taxonomy (GTDB): domain Bacteria; phylum Pseudomonadota; class Gammaproteobacteria; order Enterobacterales; family Aeromonadaceae; genus Aeromonas; species Aeromonas taiwanensis. Next base: position 68,816 of record NZ_CDDD01000074.1, on the reverse strand, counting down.
AGTGGCAGGCGGACAAGGGCCAGCTCCTCTTCAGCTACCAGCTCGGGGATGAGCCGGCGAGCAGCGGACGGGTGCGCCTGATCCCATGAACCCCTGCATTCTGATTCCCTGTTACAACCATGCCGAGCCGCTGGCCGCCGTGTTGGCGCGGCTGGCCGAATTCGGACTGCCCTGCCTGCTGGTCGACGATGGCAGCGAGCCCGTCGCCGCCGCCGCGCTCGATGCGCTGGCCGCCCAGCACCCCTGGGTCACCCTGCTGCGCCATCCCCACAACCAGGGCAAGGGGGGCGCCGTGATGACGGGGCTGCGCCGCGCCCATGAGCTCGGCTTCAGCCACGCCCTGCAGGTGGATGCCGACGGCCAGCACGATCTCGCCGACCTGCCAGCCCTGCTGGATGAGGCGCGCCAGCACCCGGCGGCGCTCGTCTCCGGCCGCCCGCTCTACGACGACTCCGTGCCCAAGGGGCGCCTCTACGGCCGCTATATCACCCATGTCTGGGTCTGGATAGAGACGCTGTCGTTCGCCATCAAGGACAGCATGTGCGGCTTTCGGGTCTATCCGCTGGCACCCACCTGCGCCCTGCTGGAGCGGGTGGCTCTCGGCCGGCGGATGGATTTTGACACCGAGGTGATGGTGCGCCTCCATTGGACCGGGGTGCCGATGCGCTTCGTGCCGACCCGGGTGATCTACCCCGTCGACGGCCGCTCCCACTTCCGGCTTTTTCGCGACAACCTCGACATCTCCTGGATGCACACCCGGCTGGTGTGCCGCCTGCTGTGGGATCTGCTGCTGCGCCTCTGCCGCTGGCCCGCCCGTCTCGGCGCCCGGTTGACCCGGCTGTGGCGCGAGCGACGCACTCACTGGTCGCGCACCCCGGAGCGGGGCTCGCTGCTCGGCATGCAGATCATGCTGGCCAGCTATCGTCTGTTGGGGCGGCGCGGATTTTCCCTGCTGCTCTATCCGGTCATCGGCTACTTCTGGCTGACCGGTCGCGCCCAGCGGGAGGCCTCCCAGGCCTATCTGGCACGACTCGAGGCCTTCGCCGGCGAGCGCGGCGTGGCGCTGCCCGCCGAGCCGAGATCGAGCTTTCGCCACTTCCTGCGCTTTGGCGAAGCGGCCCTCGACAAGCTGGCGGGCTGGCGCGGGGATATCACAGAGCAGCAGGTTGAACTGGTGGGGGCTGAGCACTACCAGGCCGCCATCACCAGCGGCAAGGGGGTCCTGCTGCTGGGTTCTCACCTTGGCGATCTGGAGCTGTGCCGGGCCCTCGGCAGTCGCAAGCGGGGGCTGCGCATCAATGCGCTGGTGTTCACCCGCCACGCGGCCCGCTTCAACGCCCTGCTCAAGCAGATCAACCCGGATTCGCACCTCAACCTCATTCAGGTGCAGGAGCTGGGGGCCGATACCGCCATCCTGCTCAAGGAGAAGCTGGATCAGGGGGAGTGGGTGGTGATCGTCGGGGATCGCACCTCGGTGACCCGGGAGAAGCGGGTGATCTGGGCCGACTTTCTCGGCGCGCCGGCGCCCTTTCCCCTCGGCCCCTTCGTGCTCAGCAGCGTGCTGGGTTGCCCCGTCTACCTGCTGTTCGGCCTCAAGGAGCAGGGGCGCTTTCGGGTGCATTTCGAGCCCTTTGCCGATGGCCAGCCCCTGCCACGGCAGGGGCGTCAGGAGATTCTCGCATCCCGGGTACAGGCCTATGCCGATCGCCTGCAGCATCACTGCCTGCACGCTCCCCTGGACTGGTTCAACTTTTTTGATTTCTGGCGGCTGACCGATGAACAAGAGTGAGATGAGACGGGTTGTCTTCGGCGCGAAGCCGCTGACCATCGAAGACGTGGTGGCCCTGGCCGAGCGCCGTGCCATCCCCGCATTGAACCCGGATCCCGCCTTCATGGCCCGCATCCAGCGGGGCGCCGACTTCCTCGACCGCCTGCTGGCCGAAGAGGGAGTCATCTACGGGGTGACCACGGGCTACGGCGATTCGGTGACCCGGGCCGTGCCCCCCGCCCTGGTGGCCGAGCTGCCGCTGCACCTGACCCGCTTCCACGGTTGCGGGCTGGGGGAGGATCTCCCCCTCGATGCCGGCCGCGCCGTGCTCGCCACCCGGCTCTGCTCCCTGGCGCAGGGGGTCTCCGGGGTCAGCCCGGCACTGCTCGAGCGTCTCTGCTGGCTGCTGGAGCAGGATCTGGTGCCGCGCATCCCGCAGGAGGGATCGGTCGGTGCCAGCGGCGATCTCACCCCGCTCTCCTACGTGGCTGCCGTGCTGGTGGGGGAGCGTGAACTCCATCGGCATGGACAGCTGGCAAGCACCGCCGAGGTTTACGCCGAGCTGGGGGTGACGCCGCTTCGCCTGCGCCCGAAAGAGGGGCTGGCGCTCATGAACGGCACCTCGGTGATGACGGCCCTGGCCTGCCTCGCCTATGCCCGCACCGAGTACCTGATGCGGCTGGCGACCCGGATCACCGCCCTGGTGAGCGTGGCCATGGGGGGCAACGCCTTCCACTTCGACGAGCGGCTCTTTGCGGCCAAGCCCCACCCCGGCATGCAGGGGATCGCGGCCTGGCTGAGGGAGGATCTGGTGGCGGGGGAGTTGCCGCGCCACAGCGACCGGCTGCAGGACAGATACTCATTGCGCTGCGCCCCCCACGTCATCGGCGTGGTGGCCGACAGCCTGCCCTGGTGGCGCCAGCTCATCGAGAACGAGCTCAACAGCGCCAACGACAACCCGCTGATCGATGGCGAAGAGGAGCACGTGATGCACGGCGGCCACTTCTACGGCGGCCACATCGCCATGGCCATGGACAGCATGAAGGCGGCCGTGGCGAACCTGGCCGACCTGCTGGATCGCCAGCTGGCCCAGCTGGTGGACTCCAAGTTCAACGGCGGCCTGCCGAGCAACCTCTCCGGCGCCAGCGGCGAGCGCTGCATGATCAACCACGGTTTCAAGGCGGTGCAGATCGGCGTCTCGGCCTGGACCGCCGAGGCCCTCAAGCTGACCATGCCCGCCAGCGTCTTCTCCCGCTCCACCGAATGCCACAACCAGGACAAGGTGAGCATGGGGACCATAGCGGCGCGGGATGCCCTGCGGGTGCTGACCCTGAGCGAGCAGGTGGGGGCCGCCTGCCTGCTGGCGGCGGTGCAGGGGGTGGAGCTGCGCCTGAGTGCCCGGCAACACGGCCTGGAGACCCTGAGCCAGCCCCTGCGCGAGACGGTGCTCGCGGTGAGGGTGGATCACCCGCCACTGGTGGAGGACAGGCCCCTGGAGCAGGAGCTCAGGGCCCTGATCGCCCGCTTGCAGGGGCGCCACTATCAGTTTTACGGAGAGTCGAAACATGTCAGCTGAACCCTGGATGATCAGCCACAGCATCGAGGTGGAGATCCCGTTTCACGACGTGGACATGATGGCGGTCGCCTGGCATGGCCACTACGTCCGTTACATCGAGCTGGCCCGCTGCGCCCTGCTCGAGCAGATCGATTACAACTATCCGCAGATGGATGCGTCCGGCTACCTCTGGCCCATCATCGATCTGCGGCTCAAGTACATGGCGCCCCTGCGCTTTGGCCAGAAAGTGCGGGTCGAGGCGCGGCTGTGCGAATACCAGAACCGGCTGAAGATCGAGTACGAGCTGTTCGATGCGAAGAGCGGCGTGCGCACCAGCAAGGGGTACAGCATCCAGGTGGCGGTGAACAAGGCGAGCGGCGAGATGTGCCTGGCCTCCCCCAGGGTGCTGCTGGACAAGCTGGGGGTGAGCGAGTGACCCCCGTGATGACGCGGTTGGCGGCCGGCTTGCTCCTGCTGCTGGTGTGGCCGCTGCAGGCGGCGCCCCTGAGCCGGGCCGAGGTGCAGCAGCTGCTCGCCCTGAGCCAGGCCAAGGAGGCCCGATTCGAGCAGGAGAAACAGGTGGCGGGGCTGAGCCAGCCCCTCAGGGCTTCCGGCGAGCTGCTGCTGGTGCGCGATCTGGGGCTCTGGTGGCAGCAGCAGAAGCCCTTCCCCCTGACCCTCACCCTGACGCCGACGCGCATGGTGCAGCAGATGGCGGGCCAGCCCGCCACCGTCATCGACAACCCCCAGCTGCTGGAGTTCAGCCAGATGCTGCTGGCGCTGTTCGGCTCGGACGAGGTGACCCTGGGCCGCTACTTCACCATCGATTTTCACAGCACTGAGGCGGGCTGGCAGCTGGTGCTGGTGCCAAGCCAGGCGCCGCTCGACAAGGTGTTCGCCAGCCTCACCCTGAGCGGCCAGGGGCAGCTGGATCAGCTGCTTATCGAAGACCGGCAGGGTGACAGCACCCGCATCCGTTTCAGCGCCTGGCGCGAGCGCCCCCTGCCGCTGACCCCTGAGGAGCAGGCCCGCTTTGTTGCCCACTAGTGCCCGCGCGTACTCTGGTGCCCCCTCCAGGAGGAGAGCCCGCCTTGCTGCACGCTGAAACCACCTGGCGCCGGCTCGGCACTGTCTGGATCGGGCTCTGCCTGCTGCTGGCGGCGGTGCTCGCCTGGCAGCTGCCCCACAGCCGCATCAACACCAGCCTGATGGATCTGCTGCCCCACGAGTCCCGCAGCGATCTGGACCCGGCACTGCAGCAGGGTCTGCTGCAGCAGCTCGACCGCCAGCTGGTCTGGATGCTGAGCCTGCCCGCCGGCCAGGACGGGCGCGCCGCCGCCACCTTCTGGGCGCAGCAGCTTGGCACGCTGCCTGCCCTGTCCCGCATCAAGGGGGAGCAGCCCGAGCTGGCCCCCGCCTGGCAGGCCTATCTGCATGCCCTGGCCTGGCAGCGGCTGGATCCTGCGAGCCGGACGCGCCTCGCCGGGGGCGCCGAGGGGTGGAGCCAGTGGGTGCTCGGCCAGATCTACTCCCCCTTCGGCGGCGTCTCCCGTGCCGAGTGGCAGAGCGACCCTCTGCTCCTGACCCGGGCCGGGGTGCTGGCCGAGGCCGGCGGCCCCATGCAGCTCAAGGAGGGCTGGCTGGTGAGCCGGGACAAGGGGGGGCGCGACTGGTACATGATCCGGGCCGAGCTGGATCTCTCCGCCTTCGACATCCAGCGCAACCAGGCGCTGCTGAGCGCGCTGGCCGGGGCCGAACAACGGCTCGCCGACGCCTATCCCGGCACCGAGCTGCTGCGCCGGGGCACCCTCTTCTACAGCCAGCACGCCAGCAACCTGGCCCAGCAGGACATCTCCACCATAGGGCTGGGCTCCATGGTCGGGGTCATCCTGCTCATCTGGGGCGTGTTCCGCTCCACCCGGGCGCTGCTGCTCTCCCTGCTGCCCATCGGCGTTGGGCTGATGTGGGGGCTCGGCACCGTGCTGCTCCTGTTCGGCGAGATCCACGTCTTCACCCTGGTCATCAGCAGCAGCCTCATCGGCATCGCCATCGACTACGCCATCCACTTCTTGTGCGAGCGGCGGCTGCACGGCGACGACGAGACGCCCCACCAGACCCGGCTCAAGTTGCTGCCTACCCTCTCGCTCGCGGTGCTGACCACCCTGATAGGGTATGGCCTGCTCTGGTTCGCCCCCTTCCCGGGGTTGCAGCAGCTGGCGGTGTGCGCCCTGGCGGGGTTGTTCAGCGCCTTCGTCACCGTGCTCTGCCTGTTCCCGCGCTGGGTCGGCCCGCTGCCGACAAGGCCGCTTTGGGGCCAGCGCTGGCTGCAGGGCTGGCTGCTGGCCTGGCAGCAACGCCCGCTGGTGCGTATCGTTCTGCCGCTCTGCTGTCTGGTGCTGGCCGCCCTCGGCGTCAGCCGGCTGCAGGTGGATGACGACATCCGCCGGTTGCAGCCCCTGCCGGCGGAGCTGCAGGGGCAGGAGCGCAGGATCCAGGCGCTCACCGGCCAGCAGGGGGGCATGCAGGGCCTCCTGGTGACGGGAGCGGACGGCGAGCAGGCACTGCAACGGCTGGAGCGGCTCCACGGCCTCCTGGCCGCGTTGAAGGCACGCGGTGCGCTGCAGGAGTTCGTCTCCCTCGACCGCTGGTTGCCCTCCCTGGCGCGCCAGCAGGAGGACGCCGCCGCCATCCGCACCCTGCTGCCCGAGGTGGTGAGCCGGCTCAAGGCGGCCGGCGTGCCGGTGCAGGCGCCTGTTCGGGAACCCGACTGGTTGACCCCGGCGGCCTGGCTGGCCAGCCCGGTCAGCGAGGGGAGCCGCCTGCTGTGGCACGCGGCGAGCGACGGCCGCGTCGCCATCTGGGTGCCCCTGGTGGGGGTGACAGACGAAGGGGCCCTGACGGCGCTGGCGGCGACCGAGCCCGGGGTCTACTGGCAGGATCAGCGCAGCGAGTGGAGCCAGCTGTTCGCCCACTACCGCGTCAAGCTGGCGGAGTTGCTGGCGGTGGCCATCGCGCTGGTGGCCCTGCTGCTGTGGCGGCGGATGGGGGCGGCCCGGGCGGCCCGGGTGCTGCTGGTCAACCTGATTGCGCTGGCCATGGGGCTGGCGCTGCTCGCCACCTGTGGTCAGCCGCTCACCCTGTTCGGGGTGCTGGCGCTCAGCCTCATCTTCGGCATCGGCATCGACTACGGCCTCTTCTTCGCCCATAGCGGCAGCGGGGTGGCGCGCCAGAGTTCCACCCTGCTCGCCATCCTGCTGGCCAACCTCACCACCCAGCTGGCCTTCGGTCTGCTGGCGCTGAGTCACACCCCCGCCATCGCGGGCTTTGGCCTGGTGCTGAGCGGCGGTATCTTTACTGCATTCCTGCTCTCTCCCCTGGTGCTGGATCGGGTGGGGCAGGATGGCGCCATCCAGGCGCCGCCATCCCCTGGGCAGGAGAATCGGGAGCCAACGCCACAATGAGAACCCTGTTCATCCTCTTCACCCTGTTGCTGGTGGGCTGCAGCAGCCAGCCGACCCCCACCGCCTATCTCGACAAGGGGACCGTCATGACGCTGCCGGCCCCCGTGCTGGCCACCCCCTTCTATCGCCAGCAGCTGCTGACCGCCAGCGTGGGGGGGAGCACTCACCAGCTGATGACGGTGCTGGAGGCGGACGGTCGCCAGCTGACCCTGGTGGGCCTCACGCCGAGCGGGGTGCGGCTGTTCCGGGTGCGCTATGACCAGCAGGGTATTGCGACCGAGCAGCTCAGCCCGCTGCTCACCGGCGGTATGCCGCCGGTGAGCCAGGTGCTGGCGGACGTGATGCTCTGCTACTGGCCGCTGGCAAGCTGGCAGCCGCAGCTGCCGCCGGGCTGGACGCTGCAAGACGATGGACTGACGCGCCGGCTGCACGCCCCCGATGGCGCCCTGGTCACCGAGATCCGCTATCGCGACGCCGCTGGCGTGCGCGAGCCGGTCAGCCTGCAACAGCACGTGTTCAACTACCGCCTGCAACTGGAGACCCTGAGCCAATGAGCTGTTATATCGCCGCCTATGGTCTCGTCTCGGCGCTGGGGGCGGGGCGCGATGCCAGCGCCGAGGCGCTGAAGGCCTGGCACGATGCGGGTGTCAGCCCGCTGGATCGCCACCGGACGCCGCTGCTGGATGGCCGCCTGACCCCGGTGGGCCAGGTGGAGGACGAACTGCCGGCCATCCCGTCGGCGCTGGCCCCCTACGCCTCGCGCAACAACCAATTGCTGCTGGCTGCGCTCGCCCAGATCCGGCCTGCCCTGGACCAGGCGCTGGCCACCTTCGGCAGGGATCGTGTCGGCCTGGTGCTCGGCACCAGCACCGCCGGGATCGGCGAGGCCGAGCTGGCGGTGGCCGCCGCCCGGCGCGGGGAGGCCGTGCCCCCCGAGTTTGACTATCGCCAGCAGGAGCTGGGGTCCCCGTCGGAATTTCTGGCCCGCCATCTCGGCCTGACCGGGCCGGCCTGGACGATTTCCACCGCCTGCTCCTCCAGCGCGCGCGCCTTCATCAGCGGCCAGCGGCTGCTGGCGGCCGGGCTGGTGGACGCCGTGCTGGTGGGCGGTGCCGACAGCCTGTGCGGGCTCACCCTCAACGGCTTTGACAGCCTGGAGTCTTTGAGTGGCGAGCAATGTCAGCCGTTCGATCTGGCCCGCCAGGGGATCAACATCGGCGAGGGGGCAGCGCTGTTTCTGCTGAGCCGGGAGCCTGCGCCGCTGGCGCTGCTGGGGGTGGGGGAGTCCTCCGATGCCTGGCACATTTCGGCGCCACATCCAGAGGGTATCGGTGCCGAGGCGGCGATGCGCATGGCGTTGGCCCAGGGGGGGATAGGGCCAGAGGAGGTGGGTTATCTCAACCTCCACGGTACCGCCACCCGGCTCAACGACGCCATGGAGAGCCAGGCGGTGCACCGCCTGTTTGGCAACCGCGTGCCCTGCAGCTCCACCAAGGCGCTCACCGGCCACACCCTGGGGGCGGCGGGAGCCATCGAGGCCGCGCTCGCCTGCCTGCTGCTGGAGCGCGCACTGCCGCTGCCACCCCAGCGGGTGACTTCGGCAGATCCGGCGCTGGCCCCCATCCGGCTGGTGAGCGGCACCACGCACCTGGCGGCGCCCCGGGTGCTCTCCAACTCCTTTGCCTTCGGTGGCAACAATGTCAGCCTGCTGCTTGGGATCACCTGCCATGAATGACCCTTTGTCACTGCCCGCCATCGAGACCCTGCTGCCCCACCAGGCCCCCATGCTGCTGCTGGACCGGCTCTGCGCGGTGGATGCCCAGCGGGTGCGCTGCGAGACCCGCATCGGTGCCCGCCACGCCCTGCTGCTGGATGGGGAAGGCAGGCTGCCGGCCTGGGTCGGCATAGAGCTGATGGCCCAGACCATCGCCGCCTGGGCCGGCATGCAGGGGCGGCTGCGTGGCGAGCCGGTGCGCATCGGCATGCTGCTCGGCACCCGCAAGTACCGCTGCCAGCCGGAGGGCTTCGCGCCGGGCACCCTGCTCATCATAGAGGCGTGCTGCCTGTTGCAAGACGGCGGCATGGCCAGTTTTGATTGCCGGATCCTGCTGGACGGGGAGGAGTGCGCCCAGGCGCGGCTCTCCACCTACCAGCCGGGCCCCGGCGAATTGTCCGATTTGTTAGCCTGAGGAAGTTTCATGAGCTCTAGCGTATTGGTCACGGGCGCCAGCAAGGGGATAGGCCGCGCCATCGCCCTCAAGCTGGCGGCCGACGGCTTTGTCATCGTGGTGCACTACCACAGCGATCGGGCCGGCGCCGAGGCCACCCTGGCCAGCCTGGAGGCGGCCGGGGGACAGGGGCGTCTGCTCCAGTTCGACATCGCGGATCGCGAGGGTTGCCGCGCGCGGCTGGAGGCCGACATGGCCGAGCACGGCGCCTATTACGGTGTGGTCTGCAACGCCGGCATCATCCGTGACGCCGCCTTCCCCGCCCTCACCGACGAGGAGTGGGACGGGGTGCTGCACACCAACCTGGACGGTTTCTACAACCTGCTCAAGCCCTGCATCATGCCGATGATCGGCCTGCGCCGGGGCGGGCGCATCGTGACCATCTCCTCGGTGTCCGGGCTGATGGGCAATCGTGGCCAGGTCAACTACAGCGCCGCCAAGGCGGGCATCATGGGAGCCACCAAGGCGCTGGCCCTCGAGCTCGCCAAGCGCAAGATCACGGTCAACTGCGTAGCCCCCGGCCTCATCGACACCGGCATGGTGGACGAGGAGGTGAAGGCGGAGGCGATGAAGATCATCCCGCTCAAGCGGATGGGGCAGGCGGACGAGGTGGCCGGTCTGGTCTCCTACCTGATGTCCGACATCGCAGGCTATGTCACGCGGCAGGTCATCTCCATCAACGGGGGCATGGTATGAAACGGGTTGTGGTGACCGGCATGGCCGGGGTAACGGCCTTCGGGCAGGACTGGGCGAGCGTGCGGGCCAGATTGCAGGCGGGGCGCAATGCGGTGGTGAGCATGCCGGAGTGGGCCATCTACGACGGCCTCAACACCCGGCTGGCGGCCCCCATCCCGGACTTCGTGCTGCCGGCCCACTACCCGCGCAAGAAGACCCGTGCCATGGGGCGGGTTTCGGCGCTTGCCACCGTCGCCACCGAGCTGGCGCTGGCGCAGGCGGGGCTGCTGGACAACCCCGTGCTCACCGACGGGCGCACCGGCATTGCCTACGGCTCGTCCATCGGCAGCACGGATCCCATCCGCGCCTTCGGGACCATGCTCAACGACAAGAGCACTGCCAGCATCACGGCCACCACCTATGTGCAGATGATGTCGCACACGGCGGCGGTCAACACCGGGCTCTTCTTCGGCCTGCGTGGCCGGGTCATTCCCACCTCCAGCGCCTGCACCTCCGGCAGCCAGGGGATAGGCTACGCCTATGAGGCGATCAAGCACGGCTACCAGACCCTGATGGTGGCCGGCGGGGCGGAGGAGCTCTGCCCGTCTGAGGCCGTGGTGTTTGACACCCTGTTTGCCACCAGCCAGATGAACGACCACCCGGAGCTGGCGCCACGACCGTTCGACAGGGACAGGGACGGCCTGGTGATAGGCGAAGGGGCGGGTACCCTGGTGCTGGAGGAGCTGGAGCATGCGCAGGCGCGCGGCGCGACTATCCTCGCCGAGCTGGTGGGCTTTGCCACCAACTGTGACGCCACCCACGTGACCCAGCCCCAGCAGGAGACCATCAGGCTCTGCATGGAGATGGCGCTGGCCCAGGCCGGGCTTCAGCCCGCCGACATCGGCTACATCAGTGCCCACGGCACCGCCACCGAGCGTGGCGACATCGCGGAGAGCCACGCCACCGCCGCCATCTTCGGCGATCGCACTCCCATCTCCTCCCTCAAAAGCTACTTCGGCCATACCCTGGGGGCCTGCGGCGCCATCGAGGCCTGGCTGGCCCTGGAGATGATGCGGGAGGGCTGGTTTGCCCCCACCATCAACCTGAGGGAGCCGGATCCCGCCTGTGCCCCGCTGGATCACGTGACGGGCAGCGGCCGTGCGCTGGACGTGGAGTACCTGATGTCCAACAACTTCGCGTTCGGCGGCATCAATACCTCCCTCATCTTCAAGCGCTGGTCCTGACGGGGCCTGCCCGTTCAGCCCCGGTGCAGGCTGGGTTCAGTTCCAGTACAGCCTGGGTTTAGCTTTGATTAATTAAGATGCCTCCCTTTTTCAGGGAGGCATCATGTCCGTTTTATCTGTTTCATCCTTTTCCCGCCGCGGCCTGGCCGCATGCTTGCTGTCCACGCTGCTCTGGGTGCCGGCCTCGCCGGCCCTGGCCGACGATGAATTCCGGCTGGGCAAGACCATTCTGCTCGGTGTCGGCGATCACCCCGCCATCATTCCCATGCTCGCCTGTCGTCCCACCAAGTCCATCATGGTCAAGGCGGGGCGGGAGCTGACCCTGGAGCGGGTCAAGGTGTTTTATGGCAGCGATCGCAGCAAGACCCTCTATTTTGACAGGGATCTGAAAGAGGATCAGGAGTCGGGGTGGAAGTCCCTCGGCAGCCGGCTCTGCATCAAGCGGATCGAGGTGTACGGCAATTCGGAAGGGAGCCGGGCCGGTGTCAGGGTATACGGCCGCAAATAGGGCGGGAGCATGACGGCGGCCGGGGAGACCCGGCCACCTTGTTCATGCCCTGGAACAGGGGACTTATTTCTTGGGCCTGAACGGCTTGATGACGGCTTCGTCGCACTCGAGGTAGGGTCCTTCCATCAGGTCGATGCAGTAAGGGATGGCGGGGAAGACCGCATCCAGGCACTCGCGAATGGACTTGGGCTTGCCCGGCAGGTTGACGATGAGCGAGTCGCCGCGCAATCCCGCGGTCTGGCGCGACAGTATGGCGGTCGGCACGAATTTGAGGGACTCGGCCCGCATCAGCTCGCCAAAGCCCGGCATCATGCGATCGCAGACCGCCTCGGTCGCCTCCGGCGTCACGTCCCGTCTGGCCGGCCCTGTGCCACCTGTGGTGACGACGAGGCAGCACTGCTCCTCGTCGACCAGCCGGATCAGGGTCGCCTCGATCTGATCCCGTTCGTCGGGGATCACCTGGTAGACGGGCTCCCACGCCGAGGTCAGATAGGCGTTCAGGGTGTCGATGATGGCCTTGCCGGACAGATCTTCGTAGATGCCCGCGCTGGCGCGATCGCTGACGGTGACGATACCGATTCTTGCCTTGCTCATGGTCTGCTCTTGGTTGCCGCAATAAGTGGTAAATAAAATAACATAATCAGTGAGATATGTTAAATCGTCGGGGACGGGGAGGGGCGGGAATGACAAAAATAGAGAGTCGAACGAAAAGCTGCTTATGTCACACCGATGAATAGCGAATAAGAAAGACGAAAAAAGAATTCAAATTTTATAAAAAAACTGGCGCAGCCAAATTGAAAACAATTTCATGAATCATAAGGAATAAATGCCATTCCCCCTGGCCTGTCAGGCTATTTTTCGGAGAACTGGACTCCTGTGGCACGGAGGCGACTGAACCAAAGTTCCCACCATCCTATATAACCTTCCTATGGACAGTGAAATAGTGATGGATCGGCGTCGTCGTTGCTGTAATACGCGCGATGCGTCCAGCCTGGAGGGCATATGGAGCTGCCTGACTTTGACACCCTGAGACATTGGGCCCTGGCGGAGCCGCAGCGGCTCGATGCGCTGTTGCACCAGCAGATAGAGACCCTGATCGCCCAGGTGGGGCCGGAGCAGCAACGGCGGCTGCGCGGCCTGCAGTTTCGTATCGACTGCCAGCGTCGTCTCGCCAGAAACAACATGGACAGCTGCATCCGCATCGCCAATATGATGCACGAATCCGTCAATGCCATGCGCCAGCATTTCAATCACCTGCAGGATGACTCATTTTCGGACCCGTATGAGGGTTCGCCGCCAAATAACGTGATCCCCCTTGCGACCTACCGCAAAGATAAATAATCGGTGCTTCCCGGCCTGCGGTCCTATTTCCCCGCACTTCAACCTATATCCCCGTGTTGCGAAATTTGAGGAATTTGTTTTCTATTTGCTGCGAATCGTCGTCATCCGGTGCATTAATTCCTGCAGGGCTGACGACCGGTCAGATAGGGATGGAGAAATATCACGTTTGGGGTAATATCTCGGCATATTCCATCTTGCTAACACTCAAAGGGATCATGAGCAGCATCACACCAGGAAGGGAGCTGTCGCGGGAGCAGCAGACGGAGATCACCCGGATCATCGTCAAGGCGGGCCAGATGCTGGCCCAGTTCGGGGCCGAGAGCCGCATCATAGAGCAGACCACGGTCCGGCTCGGGATGGCGCTGGGGCTGGAGAGCGTCGAGATGGCGATCTCCTCCAGCGCCATCGTGCTGACCAGCCTCAACCGGGGGAGCTGCGTCACCACCACCCGGCGGGTGCGGGAGCACGGCATCAACATGCAGGTGGTGTGCGAGATCCAGCGTCTCTGCATCATGGCGGAGAAGTCGCTGATCGGCGCACGGGAAGTGCGCCAGCGGCTGGAGGCCATAGTGCCTTTCCACTATCACCCCTGGCTGGTGGTGCCCATGGTGGGCCTCTCCTGTGGCGCCTTCAGCCTGCTGTTCGGCGGCGACTGGCCCATCTTCCTGGTGACCTGTTTCTCGTCCGCCGTGGCGATGCGGGTGCGCCAGCTGATGGCCCGCCATCACCACAGCCCCCTCATCAACTTCGCCACCACCGGCTTCATCGCCACTCTGCTCTCCTCCAGCGCCACCTTCTTTGGCTGGGGGGCCCAGCCCTATCTCGCCATGGCGGCCAGCGTGCTGCTGCTGGTGCCGGGCTTCCCGCTCATCAACGCGGTCTCCGACATGGTGAAGGGCTACTTCAACATGGGGCTGGCCCGCTGGGGCACGGCGACCCTGCTCACCATCAGCGCGGCGATAGGCATCATCCTCGCCATGTCGGTGACGGGTATCTGGGGGTGGAAGGTATGAAGACCTTTGACGCTGTATCGACCCTGTTGATCGGGGCAAACCGGCTGTCCATCAGCGCACGGAACCATACCGGCATCATCCCCGCCATGTCGGTGACCGGTATCTGGGGGTGGAAGGTATGAAGACCTTTGACGCTGTATCGACCCTGTTGATCGGGGCAAACCGGCTGTCCATCAGCGCACGGAACCATACCGGCATCATCCTCGCCATGTCGGTAACCGGTATCTGGGGGGGGAAAGGTATGACGGGTTTGTATCAGGCGCCGAATATCACGCTGGCGACGTCGGTCGGCCGCATTCAGGGAGGAGAGGCATGATGGATCTGCTCTGGCTGCTGGCCAAGGATGCCTTCTGGTCGGCCATTCCGGCGGTGGGCTTTGCCATGCTGTTCAACGTGCCGCCACGGATGCTGAAGTACTGTGCCATGGGGGGGGCTCTGGCTCACAGTCTGCGTACCCTGCTCATTCACCACGGCATGCCCATCGAGTGGGCCACCCTGGCGGCGGCGACCACGGTCGGTTTTGTCTGCGTCTACTGGTCCCGGCGCCTGCTGGCGCCCCGCCCGGTGTTCAGCGTGGCCTCCATCATCCCCATGATCCCCGGCAGCTATGCGTTCAAGGCGATGATCGCCGTGGTGGAGCTCAACATCTCCGGGGTGACCATGGAGCTTATCCAGAGTGCGCTGGAGAACGGGTTGAAGGCCATCTTCATCGTGGGCGCACTGAGCTTCGGGCTGGCGATACCCTCCCTGGTCGTGTACCGTAACCGGCCCATTGTCTGAGAAGGGTGCAAGAGGCTGACACCATGCAAATTTCCATGATTGCCGCCATGGCGCACGATCGCGTGATCGGCCTGGACAACCAGATGCCCTGGCATATGCCGGCGGATCTGGCCCACTTCAAGCGGGTGACCCTGGGCAAACCGGTGCTGATGGGGCGCAAGACGTTTGAATCCATCGGCCGACCGCTGCCGGGACGCCGCAATCTGGTGATCAGCCGCAACCCGGCCTATCAGGCCGAGGGCGTGGAGGTCATCGACTCGGTCGAGGCAGCGCTGGCACTGCTGGGGGAAGGGGTGGACGAGCTGATGGTGATCGGGGGCGGCCACCTCTATGGCCAACTGCTGCCACGGGCCGACAGGCTCTATCTGACCCGGATCGATCTGGCGGTGGCGGGGGATACCCGTTTCCCGGCGTTCGACGACGAGCAGTGGCGGCTCGTGGAGAGCGAGGCCCATCCCGCTGACGAGAAGAACCCCCATCCCTATCGTTTCGAGACCTGGCAACGGCGCTGAGTCGCCTGCCCGAGACGACAACGCCCGGCACTGGCCGGGCGTTTTTTATGGGCGAAGGTCGGGGTCATATGCCGGAGCCGTCGCTCTCGCCACCTTCTTCGTGCAGGCCGCATTCGCGTTTGAGGCCGAAGAAGCGGGTCTGCTCCTCACTCATGCCGGGCTCCCACTTGGTGGTGGTGTGCACGTCGCCGACCGACAGGTAGCCCTGCTCCCACAAGGGGTGGTAGGGGAGGTCGAACTCCTTGAAGTAGTAGAAGACGTCCTTGTTGCTCCAGTCGATCACCGGCAGGAACTTGAAGCGGCCGCGCTGGATGGCCAGCACCGGCAGCTTGCCCCGGCTGCCTGACTGCTCACGGCGCAGGCCAGAGAACCAGGTCTGGGCACCCAGCTCGTTCAGGGCGCGGTCCATGGGCTCCACCTTGTTGAGCTGGTTGTAGCGGGTGATCCCCTCCACGCCCTGTTCCCACAAGAGGCCAAAACGGGCCTCCTGCCAGGCCGGGCTGAGTTCGGCCCGGTAGATCTTGAGGTTGAGGGCGAGCCGCTCGGTCAGCTCGTCGATGAAACGGTAGGTCTCGGGGAAGAGATAACCGGTATCGGTCAGCACCACGGGCACATCGGCCCGCTCGCGGCTCACCAGGTGCAGCATGAGCGCCGCCTGGATGCCGAAGCTCGACGACAGCACATGCTCTCCCGGCAGGTTGGCCAGGGCCCAGCGCACCCGCTCGGGGGCGCTCATGGCATCCAGCGCCCGGTTGAGGGGCGCCAGCGCCTCGACCTGCTCCTCCCGGCCCAGGGCCAGCAGGGCGTCGAGGTCGAGCCGGCCGTCGGCGGTGCGCGCCAGCCGGGCTGTATCAGTCTGTTCAGGCTGCATAGAAGTCCCTCGCGGAGTCGATGACCGGGGCTATGATCCCGGCGCGGATGACGAAGTCGCCGAAGCACTCGTCCGGGTTGCGCTCGGTGGCCCAGCGCCCGATCAGGGCATCCAGCTCGGCCAGGATCTGCGGCTCTGTGATGTTTTCCAGGTGCAGGCGCGGGATGCGGGTTCCCTCCAGGTTGCCACCCAGGTGCAGGTTGTAGCGACCCGGCGCCTTGCCCACCAGCCCCACTTCCGCCAGCATGGCGCGGCCGCAGCCGTTGGGGCAGCCGGTGACGCGGAAGATGATGGCGTCATCAGCCAGGCCGTGCTTGGTCAGCAAGCCTTCGATGTCGGTGACAAACGCCGGCAGCATGCGCTCGGCCTCGGCCATCGCCAGCGGGCAGGTGGGCAGGGCCACGCAGGCCATGGACTGCTTGCGCTGTTCGCTCACGCCGTCATCCAGCAGGCCGTACTGGCGCGCCAGCGCCTCGATGCGGGCCTTCTCGCCGGCCGGGACGCCCGCGATGATCAGGTTCTGGTTGGCGGTGAGGCGGAAGTCCCCCTGATGCACCTTGGCGATCTCCAGCATGCCGGTCTTGAGGGGCTTGCCCGGGAAGTCCAGCAGGCGGCCGTTCTCGATAAACAGGGTCAGGTGGTGCTTGCCGTCTATCCCCTCGACCCAACCGAAGCGATCGCCACGGCTGGTGAATTCGTAGGGGCGAACCGGCCCGAACTGGATGCCGGCACGGTTCTCCACCTCGGCCTTGAAGGCCTCGACGCCGACCCGCTCCAGGGTGTACTTGGTCTTGGCGTTCTTGCGGTTGACCCGGTTGCCCCAGTCGCGCTGGGTGCTGACCACGGCGGCCGCCACCTCCAGCACGTGGGAGAGGGGCACGAAGCCGAAGTCGCTCGCCTTGCGCGGATAGGTGGTGGTGTCACCGTGGGTCATGGCCAGACCCCCGCCCACCAGCACGTTGAAACCCACCAGCTTGCCACCTTCGGCGATGGCCACGAAGTTGAGATCGTTGGCGTGGATGTCCACGTCGTTGTGGGGCGGGATCACGACAGTGGTCTTGAATTTGCGCGGCAGGTAGTTGGACCCCAGGATAGGCTCCTCGTCCTCCCCCAGTTTCTCGCCGTCCAGCCAGATCTCCACGTAGGCGCGGGTCTTGGGCAGCAGGTGCTCGGAGATCTTCTTGGCCCACTCGTAGGCCTCCTGGTGCAGCTCGGACTCCACCGGGTTGCTGGTGCACAGCACGTTGCGGTTCACGTCCCCCGCAGTGGCGATGGAGTCGATGCCGGTGCTGTTCAGGGTCTGGTGCATCAGCTTGATGTCGCGCTTGAGCACGCCATGGAACTGGAAGGTCTGGCGAGTAGTCAGGCGAATGCTGCCATACATGCTGTGCTCTTCGGCGAACTTGTCGATCACCTGCCACTGGGCCGGGGTGATGATGCCGCCCGGCAGACGGGCACGCAGCATGACGTTGTGCAGGGGCTCCAGCTTCTGGGCGGCACGCTCCGGTCGGATGTCGCGGTCATCCTGCTGGTACATGCCGTGGAAGCGGATCAGCTGGAAGTTGTCGCCGTTGAAGCCACCGGTGAGGGGATCCTGCAGATCCTGCTCTATGGTACCGCGCAGGAAGTTGCTCTCGCGCTTGAGGCGCTCGTTGTCGGCCAGCGGTCCTTCGACCGGTCCCGGAATAACTTGTTTGCTCATCAGTAGACATCCCTTTGATAACGTTTGGCACGACGCAATTCGCTCAGATACTCTTCTGCTTCCTCACGGCTCTTGTGGCCATGTTCGGCAATCACTTCCAGCAGGGCTTCCTGCACATCTTTCGCCATGTGGTTGGCGTCGCCACACACATAGAAGTGTGCGCCGGCTTCCAGCCACTGGTAGAGCTCGAGCCCCGCCTCGCGCAGGCGATCCTGCACATAAATCTTGTTGGCCTGATCCCGGCTGAAGGCCAGGGAGATCTTCGACAGCAGGCCGGATTTCACATAGCGCTGCCACTCCACCTGATAGAGGAAATCCTGGGTGAAGTGAGGGTTGCCGAAGAAGAGCCAGTTCTTGCCCGAGGCCCCGAGGGCTTCCCGCTCCTGCATAAAGGCGCGGAAGGGGGCGATGCCGGTGCCAGGGCCCACCATGATGACAGGGGTATCCGGGTTCGCCGGCAGGCGGAAGTTGTCGTTGTGCTCCACGAACACCCGCACCTCGGCATCCTCGGCCAGGCGGTCCGCCAGATAGGAGGAGGCGCCGCCACTGCGCACTGTGCCGTCTTCCTGAGGGTAGCGCACCACGCCGACGGTCAGATGCACCTCCTCTTCCACCTCGCTCTGGGCGGAGGCGATGGAGTAGAGGCGCGGGGTCAGCGGGCGCAGCAGGGCGATCAGTTGATCGGCACTCAGGAAGGCAGGGAAGCGCTTGAGCACATCCACCACCTGGGCAGAGGCGACCAGGGCATTGACCTGGGCCTTGTCGCCGGCCAGATCCTTGAGGGCCGCGTTGTCCGCGATCTCGGCGAGGCCCGTGATCAGGCCGCCGTGCAGCCGGGTCAGCTCGAAGTGGCGGGTCAGCGCCTCGCGCAGGCTGCCATGGGGGGTGGCCTCGTCACCGCTCAGACCGGTCAGGGCCAGCACCTCGCCCACGAGATCGGCGTCATTGTCGAACCAGATACCGAGGGCATCCCCGGGTTGATAGGTGATGCCGGACTCTTCCAGGTTGATCTCGATATGGCGGATGTCCTTGGTGGAGTCGCGGCCGGTGATCTTCTGGTTGACGGAGAGCCGTGCCGGGAAGGGGTTCTCCTTGTGATACTGGCTGTGGCCGACGGCCGCCTGCACGGCCCCTGCCACGCTGGCACCGGCACTGCCCACGGAGAGGGTCGCGGCAACGGCCTTGACCGCCTGCTCACCCCAGGCCTTGGCGGCGTCCTGGTAGTCCACGTCCAGGCTCGCGAGCTCATAAATGCGCTCGGCCCCGGCCTTGGACAGGAAGTCGTCGAAATCCTTGCCGGTCTGGCAGAAGAATTCGTAGGAACTGTCACCCAAGCCCAGTACGGCGAACTTGAGGCCGTCCAGCTTGCCAATCTTGCCCTTCTTGAGCTGCTCGAACAGATCGACTGCGCTCTCCGGCGGCTCACCCTCTCCGTAAGTGCTCACGACCACCAGCAGGTGGGTCTCTTTCTTGAGCTGCTTGGGCTTGTAGTCCGCCATGGAGATCAGGGTCACCGGCAGGCCGCTGGCCTCGGCCTGTGCCTTGATGGCGCTGGCCACGCCCTTGGCGTTGCCGGTCTGGGATCCGTAGAGGATGGTGAGGCTGCCGCCGGGGGCCGCGGCCTCGGTGCTGCCGGCCGCAACGGGCTGGACGCCGGCCTGGGAGAGGCCGTAGAGATAACCGCTCACCCAGGCGAGTTGCTGGGTGTTGAGGGTCGCGAGGACCTGGTTAAGCTGGCGCTGCTGTTCGTCAGAGAGCGGGCTGAGGTTGGGAATGGGGGCTGTCAATGGCATCACACATGTCTTCCATGGTCTGATTTTTGGTCAGAGTAAGGGGTGCAATGAATAACAACAAAGAATAAAAATATCTTCTTTATGCGATTTGTGAATTTATAAAGTTGGATTTCGCCTCAATACCCGTCTCCCTGTGGTATAAAAGCGGCATTATTGAGTCCCTTTTTTGTCCCGGAGGATCTGCCGATGTCCCGTCTGTTCCATGTCAACGCCTTCAGCCGGCACCCCTTCGGGGGCAACCCCGCCATCGTGGTCCAGGGACCCGAGCGCAGTGACGCCGAGCTGCAGGCCATGGCTGCGGAGTTCAACCTGTCGGAGAGCGCCTTCCTCAGCCCTCTCGGCGAGGGGCATTACCGGCTGCGCTGGTTTACCCCTCAAGTGGAGGTGGACTTGTGCGGTCACGGCACCCTGGCGGCGGCCCACGTGCTGTGGCAGACAGGGGAGGTGGCCGAAGATCAGCCCATCCGCTTCGCGACCCGCAGCGGCGAGCTGGTGGCCAGGCGCGAAGGGGCCTGGATCTGGCTCGACTTCCCGCGTATTGCTCTTGTGCCCCTTGAGCTGGATCCCGCCTATGGGGCCGCCCTCGGCTGCCGGCCGTTGCAGACTCTGGCCGCTGGCGCCAAGTTCCTGCTTGAGCTCGGTAGCGAGGAAGAGGTGCGAGCGCTCACCCCCGACTTCCACGCCCTGCGCGCCCTGCCGGGGCGGGGGATCATGGTGACGGCGCCGTCGAGCCGGGGGGAGGACGACTTCGTCTCCCGCTATTTTGCCCCCTGGGTCGGGGTGGAGGAGGATCCGGTGACCGGCTCCAACCACTGCGCCCTGGTGCCGTTCTGGGCCGAGCGCCTCGGCAAGTCGCAGCTGCGGGCCCGTCAGATCTCGACCCGGGGCGGGGATCTCAGGCTGGAATTGTAGGAAGAGCGGGTGCTGATGGCGGGCCAGGCGCTGACCCTGTGGCAGGGGGAGTGGCTGCTGCCAGCCTCATAAGCGGCAAGATGGCGGTGTATTGAACGTTCGCCACCGGTTGTGCACGCCATAAAAAAACGCCCCGCAGTTGCGGGGCGTTTCCATTGTGATCGCGCTCGGGAGGGATCCCGGCGGGGGTCACACTTATTTCTGCGGACGCAGAGCCGGGAACAGGATGACGTCGCGGATGGTGTGGCTGTTGGTGAACAGCATCACCAGACGGTCGATACCGATGCCCTGACCGGCGGTCGGCGGCAGGCCGTGTTCCAGCGCGGTCACGAAGTCGGCGTCGTAGAACATGGCTTCGTCGTCACCGGCGGCCTTCTGGTCAACCTGGGCCTGGAAGCGCTCGGCCTGATCTTCCGCATCGTTCAGCTCGGAGAAGCCGTTGGCCAGCTCGCGGCCGCCGATGAAGAATTCGAAGCGGTCGGTCACGTCCGGGTTCTGGTCGTTGCGACGGGCCAGCGGAGAGACGGCGGCCGGGTACTCGGTGATGAAGGTCGGTTGCAGCAGCATGTGCTCCACGGTCTCTTCGAAGATCGCGGTGATCACGTGGCCCAGCTCCCAGCTCTTCATCAGCTCGATCTTCAGGCCCTTGGCGACGGCGGTGGCCTTCTCCAGGGTGGCCAGATCGTCACGGGTCACATCCGGGTTGTACTTCAGGATGGAGTCCACCATGGAGAGGCGCTGGAACGGCTGACCGAAGTCGATGGTCAGGCCCTCTTCGCCCTCTTTGGCGTAACGGATCCTGGTGTCGCCCAGGATGTCCTGTGCCAGGGTGCGCAGCATCTCTTCGGTGAGATCCATCAGATCGATGTAGTCGGCGTAGGCCATATAGAACTCGAGCATGGTGAACTCGGGGTTATGGCGAACGGAGATGCCTTCGTTGCGGAAGTTGCGGTTGATCTCGTAGACACGCTCGAAACCACCGACCACCAGACGCTTCAGATAGAGCTCAGGCGCGATACGCAGGTACATGTCGATGTCCAGCGCATTGTGGTGGGTGATGAAGGGACGGGCAGAGGCGCCACCCGGGATGACCTGCATCATGGGGGTTTCCACTTCCATGAAGCGCTTGTCGTTCAGGAACTTGCGGATACCGGCCACGACCTTGGTGCGGGTCACGAAGGTCTTGCGGGACTCTTCGTTGGCGATCAGGTCCAGGTAGCGCTGGCGGCAGCGGGCTTCCTGGTCGGTCAGGCCCTTGTGCTTCTCGGGCAGCGGACGCAGCGCCTTGGTCAGCAGGCGGATGGTGGACACGTGCACGGAGAGTTCACCGGCGTTGGTGCGGAACAGGGTACCCTCGACACCGACGATGTCACCGAGATCCCACTTCTTGAACTGTTCGTTGTAGAAGCCTTCCGGCAGGTCGTCACGGGTCACGTAGATCTGGATCTTGCCAGCCATGTCCTGCAGGGTCGCAAAGGAAGCCTTGCCCATGATCCGGCGGGTCATGATGCGACCGGCAATCTTCACCTGTTTACCCAGGGCGACCAGCTCGTCGTTGCTCTTGTCGCCGAACTCGGCGTGCAGATCGCCGGACAGGCTGTCACGACGGAAGTCGTTGGGGAAGGGGTTGCCCTGGGCGCGCAGCGCGGCCAGCTTGGAACGACGCTCAAGCATCTCGTTGTTCAGCTCGAGTGTCTGGTCGATTTCCGGAGTAGTGCTTTGTTCAGACATGGTGATTCCTGCTGCTCTGTTTACAGACCTGATTTCAGGCTGGCTTCGATAAACTTGTCCAAGTCGCCGTCGAGTACCGACTGGGTGTTGCGGGTCTCGACGCCGGTACGCAGATCCTTGATACGGGAATCATCCAGTACGTAGGAACGGATCTGGCTGCCCCAGCCGATGTCGGACTTGGTCTCTTCGAGGGCTTGCTTCTCGGCGTTCTGCTTCTGAATTTCCAGCTCGTAGAGCTTGGCCTTCAGCTGCTTCATACACTGATCTTTGTTCTTGTGCTGGGAACGGTCGTTCTGGCACTGCACCACCACCCCGGTCGGGATGTGGGTGATACGCACCGCGGACTCGGTCCGGTTGACGTGCTGACCACCGGCACCGGAGGCGCGGTAGACGTCGATACGCAGATCGGCCGGGTTGATCTCGATCTCGATGTCGTCATCGATCTCGGGGTAGACGAACACGGAGCAGAACGAGGTGTGGCGACGGCCACCGGAATCGAACGGTGACTTGCGGACCAGGCGGTGCACGCCGGTCTCGGTGCGCAGCCAGCCGAAGGCGTATTCGCCGGTGAACTTGATGGTGGCGGACTTGATGCCGGCCACGTCGCCCTCGGAGCACTCGATGAGCTCGGGCTTGTAGCCGTGGGCATCGCCCCAGCGCAGGTACATGCGCAGCACCATGTTGGCCCAGTCCTGGGCCTCGGTACCGCCGGAGCCGGACTGGATGTCGATGTAGCAGTCGGAGCCGTCGTGCTGGCCGGAGAACATGCGGCGGAACTCGAGATCCACCAGCTTGGCTTCGAGCTCGTCGGCTTCGACCACGGCTTCGTTGAAGGTCTCTTCGTCTTCCCCTTCGACGGCCAGGCTGACCAGCATCTCGACGTCATCGACGCCCTGGGTCAGGGTATCTATGGTGCTGACCACGTTCTCTAGGGAGACGCGCTCCTTGCCCAGCGCCTGTGCGCGCTCGGGTTCATTCCAGACATCCGGCTGTTCCAGCTCGGCGTTTACCTCTTCCAGACGCTCTTTCTTGGCGTCATAGTCAAAGGTACCCCCTAAGCAGCTCGGTCCTCTCAGACAGCTCCTTAAGCTTGTTTAATACAGGATTGACTTCAAACATCGTGAAAACTCTCGGGGTCGATGTGATTTAAAAACGGGATATTCTAGCCAATTGCGGAAGGAATAAACAGGGTTGGCTGTACCCGCATGTCTTCCTTCACCGATTTCCGAAGCCATTTTTGCCATTCATGGGCAAAATGTCGTCGGCGATGCCATTCTTCGCTTCAGTTTTGCGCTGGCTGGCCGCTATCAACATGATAGTGCCATGCACTCCCGGTAATCCTGTTCCTGACTCCACAAGAAGAAAACACGATGAAAAACCTATCACTCAAGCAGAAGATACTGTTGTCTGTGGTGATCGCCCTGTCGCTGGTGATCCTGCTGCTCTCCTGGCAGAGCTATACCAGTCAGAAGTCCCTGCTGCTGCAAGGCAGTCAGGAACAGGTGCAACGCCTTGGCAGCCAGCAGGCCGCCAGCGTGAGCGACTGGCTCGCCGCCCGTCGCGACGTCATCCAGGCCCTCGGCAACAAGGCCGGCACCGAACCCCTCAACGCCCTGCAACAGGCCCAGGTTTCCGGTCGCTTCCAGCTCACCTACTTCGGTGAGGGCAGCGGCAAGATGAACGACTCCGACCCCACCATCAATCGTGACGGCTACGATCCCCGTTCCCGTGGCTGGTATCAGGAAGCCATGGCCAAGGGTGGCATGATCGTCACCAAGCCCTACCTGGACGTGGCCTACAACATCCTGGTGGTGACCCTGGCCCAACCGGCCCAGGGCGGCGTGGTCGGCGGCGACCTCTCCATCGCCTCCCTAGTGGAAGACGTCACCAAGATGAAACTGCCGGCGGACGGCTTCGCCATCCTGATGCACAAGGACGGCACCGTCATCGCCTACAAGGACGCGGCCAAGGCGATGAAGCCGGCCAGCGAGATCGACAACGACCTGACCAACGCCCTGATCGAGCAGAGCAAGAGCAGCAACAGCCTGGTGCCGGCCTACTTCGACAACGAGGGCCGTGACAAGCTGCTGTGGGCGGTGGATATCCCGGACACCGACTGGGAGCTGGTACTGGTGCTGGACAAGAGCACCCTGGAGGCACCGCTCTCCTCCCTGCTGATGAGCCAGCTCGGCCTGGCCCTGCTGGTGCTGGTGGGCAGCATCCTCGCCATCTCTTGGCTGGTCAGCCTGCTGCTTGGCCCGCTCGGCAAGGTTTCCCAGGCCCTGGCTCGCATCGCCGATGGTAACGGCGACCTGACCCAGCGCATCAAGATCGACGCCAACGATGAAGTGGGCCAGCTGGCGGGCAGCTTCAACCGCTTCGTGGGCAGCCAGCATCAGCTCATTGCCAACATCCGCCAGCTTGCCAACGAGCTGAACGCCGACGCCGAGCGCAGTTTGGTGACCAACCAGGCCGCAGTGGAAGAGCTGCAGCGCCAGCAACAGGAGGTGACCATGGTCGCCACTGCGGTCACCGAGATGGCGAGCGCCACCATGGAGATCGCCGGCAACGCCGAGAACACCGCCGCCGCCGCCCAGCAATCCGCCCAGAGCAGTGAACAGGGCAAGATCCTGGTGAACCAGACTCGCCACTCCATCAACAATCTGGCCGAGGAAGTGGGCCAGGCGACCGGGGTCATCGGCGAGCTGAGCCGCCATGCCCAGGCCATCTCAGGCATCCTCTCCACCATCCAGGGCATCGCCGAGCAGACCAACCTGCTGGCGCTGAACGCGGCCATCGAAGCGGCCCGTGCCGGTGAACAGGGTCGCGGCTTCGCCGTGGTGGCGGACGAGGTGCGGGTGCTGTCGCGCCGTACCCAGGACTCCACCCAGGAGATCCAGTCCACCATCGAGACCCTGCAGCAGACCACGGCCCGTGCGGTGAGCCTGATGCAGACCAGCCAGGGGCTGGCCGACAACAGCGTGAAGGACGCCGATGCCGCCGCCGCCGCACTCGAAGAGATCACCCAGGCCGTCAGCCTCATCTCCGACATGGCGGGACAGATCGCCACCGCCGCCGAGGAGCAGACCCAGGTGACCGGTGAGATCACCCAGAACACCACCGCCATCAAGGACGTGAGCGACGAGATCACCGCCTCCGCCATGCGCGACCTGGATCAGGCGCACAACCTCAAGGGACGTGCCACCAACCTGAACCAGCAGGTGTCGACCTTTATCCTCTAAGGGTTGATGCGCGGCGATCACGGTCGTCATGAGAAAAGCCCTGCACTCTGGCGAGTGCGGGGCTTTTTCTTTGTATGTTCCCTTGCCTGTGTGCGGGCGGGGCAAGCGATGACGGCGGAGCGGGATTGCCGGCCTGTGCAAACGACAGAGTCCACCTGAGGTGGGCTCTGTTCATATGCGTCTGACAGAAAAAGGAATTACAGGAAGGGCAGCGCCAGGAACAGCTTGATCACCACAGCGTTGATGATGTCGATGAAGAAGGCACCCACCATGGGCACCACCAGAAACGCCATGTGGGAGGGGCCAAAGCGCTGGGTGATGGCCTGCATGTTGGCAATCGCCGTGGGGGTGGCCCCCAGACCGAAGCCGCAGTGGCCCGCCGCCAGCACGGCCGCGTCATAGTTCTTGCCCATGACCCGGAAGGTGACGAAGACGGCGTAGAGCGCCATGGCCACGGTCTGGGCCGCCAGCAGCACGAAGATGGGGAGGGCCAGGCTCGCCAGATCCCACAGCTTGAGGCTCATCAGGGCCATGGCCAGGAAGAGCGACAGACTGACGTTGCCGAGCAGGGAGACCTCGCGATCGCTCACCTCATGCCAGTTGAGCAGAGTCAGGGTGTTGCGCAGCAGCACACCGACGAACAGCACGCAGACGAAGACGGGCAGCTCGAAGGCGCCGCCCCTGAGGTAGGCGGCGAGCATCTCGCCCCCCTTCAGGCTGATGGCGATGAGCGCCAGGGTCTCGATCACGCTGAAGGTGGTCAGCGGCCGCTCCATGTCCGGCATCTCGAAGCCCTGGGGGGCGCCGTCCCGGTTGTGCTCCTCGCCGGGCACCTGCACCTTCTTCACCAGGTGACGGGCCACGGGGCCGCCGATCACCCCCCCCAGCACCAGGCCGAAGGTGGCGCAGGCGATGGCGAGCTCGGCGGCGGATTGCACCCCGTACTTGGCGCTGAAGATGGACCCCCATGCCGCCCCGGTGCCATGCCCCCCGGAGAGGGTGATGGAGCCGGCCAGCAGGCCCATGTGGGGATCCAGCCCCAGCAGGGTGGCCAGACCGACCCCCAGGCTGTTTTGCATCAGCAGCAGGCCGGTGACCACCATCAGGAAGGTGATCACCGCCTTGCCGCCGCGCTTGAGGCTGGCGAGATCGGCGGAGAGGCCGATGGAGGCAAAGAAGGCGAGCATCAGCGGGGTCTGCAGGCTGGTGTCAAACTGCAGCTCCAGTTGCAGAGTGGAGCGCAGCAACAGCAGGACCAGGGCGACCACCAGACCACCCGCCACGGGCTTGGGAATGTTGAAGGTACGCAGCGGTCCGATCCGGTTGACCAGCAGACGGCCGAGCAGCAGCACCAGGGTGGCGGCGACCAGGGTGGTGTAGGAATCAAGTTGTAGCATTCGGTACTCCCATGTTGAACGGCTGTGTCTTTGGCAAGAAAGACCCACGGATCCAGCCGGGATGAAACAGAGCGGCGAGGGTGCCGGTTACAGAGGGGGCCTGGGCCCCGTCCCACGCAAAAATGGGATCGGTACGAACCCGTCATCGTCGGGCGTTCAGAAGAGATTCTTGAAAAATCCGGCGGATAGTAGCAGAAAGCATCGTTTATATCCATGTTCATCATATTAATGCTTAAAACATATCATTAACACGGTGTTTAACTCTGGCGAATGGGCGGGGCTGGGGGACGCTGCAACGCAGCCGTGGCTGTCATTTGGGGCGACACTCTTTATAATTCGCCCGTTTCCAGCCCGCGGGGGGAAGCAGGAAGTGAAGAGGTCGGTTGCGGCCCGATATGCGCCTCGTGCCACCCATGACGGTGAGACGAGGGCGCGTACCGGTTGAGCCCCAGACGATTTGCCGGTTTCCAGTTCACAGAGAGGAGAGGGTGTGAAGAAGTCCATCTACATCGCCTACACAGGCGGCACCATAGGGATGCAGCGTTCCGACCACGGCTATGTGCCGATGGCGGGCTTCATGGAAGACTGTCTGGCACGGATGCCCGAATTCCATCGACCGGAAATGCCGGATTACCATATCCACGAATATGCCCCCCTCATCGACTCCTCCGACATGACGCCGGCGGACTGGCAGCGCATCGCCGAGGACATTCGTGACAACTACGAGAAGTACGACGGTTTCGTGATCCTGCACGGCACCGACACCATGTCGTTCACCGCCTCTGCGCTCTCCTTCATGCTCGAGGATCTGCACAAGCCGGTCATCATCACCGGCTCCCAGATCCCGCTCGCCGAGCTGCGCTCCGACGGCCAGCAGAATTTGCTCAACGCCCTCTACATTGCGGCCAACTACCCGATCCACGAGGTGACGCTCTTCTTCAACAACCAGCTCTATCGCGGCAACCGCAGCAAGAAGGTGCACGCGGACGGCTTCCACGCCTTCGACTCGCCGAACTACCCGCCGCTGCTCAATGCCGGCATCGCCATCTCCCTGGAGGCGGGTGAGCTGGGTGTGCCGTGCGATAGACCGCTGGTGCTGCACGACATCACCCCCCAGCCCATCGGTGTGGTGACCCTCTATCCGGGCATCTCGGCAGAGGTGATTGCGAACATCCTGCAGCAGCCGGTGCGTGCGTTGATCCTGCTCTCCTTCGGGGTGGGCAATGCACCGCAGAACCCGGCCATGCTGGCGCTGCTCTCCGAGGCATCCGCCCGCGGCGTCATCATCGTCAACCTGAGCCAGTGCCTGCACGGCAAGGTCAACATGGGGGGCTATGCCACCGGCAACGCCCTCTCCCGTGCCGGGGTTATCTCGGGCTTCGACATGACGGCCGAGGCGGCGCTCACCAAGCTGCACTTCCTGCTGAGCCAGGACCTGCCGGCGCCGCGCATCCGCGAGTTGATGCAGCAGTCCCTGCGGGGGGAGCTGACCCCCTGAGCGTTGCGGCCCTCACCCTAACCCTCTCCCCAGGGGAGAGGGGATAGATCGAGGTGCTGTTGGCCGCGAGGCTTGCCATGAAGATTGCCGGCAGATGGCCCGCTTACTGTTCGCAGCTGCGAGCCTGCTCCCTTCTCCCCTTGCGGGAGACGGGCCGGGGATGAGGGGCATCACTCTGCAGAGATAAAAAAGAGGGGAGCCATGATGGCTCCCCTCTTTCGTTTCGTTACCGCGACAGGTGACGTGTGGCCTGCCTCAGTGGCTGAGGTCGACCCGCACTATCTCTTCCTCATCGCGATACTGGCGCTTGAGCTCGCTCTTGCTCTTCATCACGATCTCGCCGTCGCGGCCTATGTTCATGTGCTCCGGATTCTCAAGGTGCATCGCCTGCCAGGCCATGACGGCCTGCAGGGAGGTGGCCTTCTGCTCCTCGGTGAGGGGCTTGCCGTCCGGCCACTTGCCCAGTTCGACCGCGGTCTTGAGCCGCTCGTACACCTCTTCGGGCATCTGTGCTATCGCTTGTTGAAACGTCACTTGTTGGGACGACATCCGGCCTCTCCTTGAAAATTGAGCCATGAACCCGGGATCAGGCGGGCAGATCTTGGCGGACTACGCCGGCCATCTGCTCCATCACCCGTACTACCTGACAACTGTATCCGAACTCGTTGTCATACCACACGTAGAGCACGCAGTGATCCCCCTCGGCGATGGTGGCCTGGGAGTCCACTATGCCCGCGAAGCGGGAACCCACCATGTCGGAGGAGACCAGCTCGGTGCTGGCACTGAAGTCGATCTGGCGATGCAGGGCGGAGCTCAGCGCCATCTGTTGCAGATAGGTGTTGAGGCTCTCCCGATCGGTGGCCTGCTCCAGGGACAGGTTGATGATGGCCAGAGAGACGTTGGGGGTCGGCACCCGGATTGCGTTGCCGGTCAGCTTGCCCTTGAGCTCGGGCAGCGCCTTGGCCACCGCCTTGGCGGCGCCGGTGCTGGTCATCACCATGTTGAGGGCTGCGCTGCGACCGCGGCGCTCGCCCTTGTGATAGTTGTCGATCAGGTTCTGATCGTTGGTGTAGGAGTGGACCGTCTCCACGTGGCCGTGGCGGATGCCGTACTTGTCCTGCATCACCTTGAGCACGGGGGTGATGGCGTTGGTGGTGCAGGAGGCGGCGGAGACTATCTTGTCATCCGGGCCTATCACCTCGTGGTTGACCCCGAACACCACGTTCTTCATCTCCCCCTTGCCGGGGGCGGTCAGCAGTACCCGGGCGGCGCCGCGCGCCTTGAGGTGCTCGGACAGACCCGCCTCGTCACGCCAGACGCCGGTGTTGTCGACGATCAGCGCGTTATCGATGCCATAGGCGGTGTAGTCGATGTCGGCCGGGCTGTTGGCGTAGATCACCTGGATGAAGGTGCCGTTGGCGATGATGGCGCTGCGCTCCACATCCACCTCGATGGAGCCGTTGAAGGGGCCGTGGACGGAGTCGCGGCGCAGCAGGCTGGCGCGCTTCTCCAGATCCCCGTCACGACCGCCGCGCACGACGATGGCGCGCAGGCGCAGGGAGTTGGCGGCGCCGGTGCGCTCGATGAGCAGGCGGGCCAGCAGGCGGCCGATGCGGCCAAAGCCGTAGAGCACCACGTCGGTCGCCGCCGGCACGTCACGGCCCAGGGCCGGTGCCAGCTTGGCGCGCAGGTAGTCGTCGATGCCCGCCTCATCCTGATGATCCTGCCAGTAGCCCACGGCCAGCTTGCCCAGATCGATCTCGGCGGCGGTCGGGTTCAGGGCGACGATGGCTTGCAGCAGGGGGAAGCTTTGCTGGATGGGGAGGGGGGCTCCCTGGTGGCGGCGAACGACCCGGTGGGCCTTGAGGATGTCGATGGTGGAGGCGTTTTGCAGGGGGCGTCCAAAGATGGTGATCTCGATGCCCTGCTGCCGGTAGAGGCGACCAATCAGGGGTTGCATGGCTTCGGCGAGCTCCTGGCTCTCCTGCCACGCCTGCAAGTAGTGCTCGTGGGTCATTAACCAGATCCTTTATTTCACGTTGTTGAAGCAAATTGCCTGGGCAAATTGAAAATTCGTCGAATGCAGATCAGTGTAGGGCTGATGGTTTCGTTATATTATTCTGCAGTCGCGGCCTTATACGGCGCGCGCATTGTAATGGATATGTAGCCTGTTTGCTAGTTGGCGGTGGCCAGGGCGGGTTGCGATTGTTACCAACCAGACGTGAACCATGACCCTATTCCCACAGCGTCCGTTACTGCTCTCTCTCGCCTGCTGCCTGACGCTGACGGCCTGCGAAGACGACAGGATCCACAACATCTGCAGCCAGAATCCGGCGTTGTGCGCCGATCTGGTGGACGACGGCTGGTGTCGTTATGAGCGCAGCGACGTCATCCGCGCCCGCTACTACCTGCAGACGGAGGAGACGGACAGGCGCAAGTACGAGTTGATGCGCGGCCTGGAGCGCTACCTGCACTGTGCCGAACACTCCACCAACATCGAGTACAAGCGGGCTCGCGAGCAGAAGAGCCCCAGGGTGGAGGGCATGCTGGCGGCCGGCAGCCAGCTGGAGCAGCTGGATGCCCAGACCCGTGGCTCCCGGGATCCCTACCTGCTGCTGTGGCACTGGACCAACAACACCAATCCCCAGGCCCGCGCCAGCTTCATGGCGCTGGAAGGCACCCCGGCCCTCGAGGAGCCCGAGCTGCAGCTGGCGCTCGGTGGCATCTACGCCAAGCACGATCCACAAAAAGCCATCGCCCTGATGCACCACGCCCTCTCCCTCTACCGGGAAGGGGAGCAGGTGAACAGCCGCATCCTCACGGCCCTCAGTACCCTCTACATGGGGCAGAAGGGGTTTGAGCAGGCCTACCTGTGGGGCAAGGTGAGCGAATCCTTCCAGGAGCAGCAAGAGGTCTCCTCCGTGCGGCTCGGCATCTACCACGCCATCGGCAAGGCAGAGCAGGAACGGCTGGACGAGCAGGCTGCCGTCATCGTCGACGCGCTCAAACAAGGGACCTACCGCACCCCATGATCCCGTCCCTGTCTGCGACCCCCGAATGGGCCGACCCCTTCGACATTCGTCTCGTGCACGGCCAGATCCACTGCGAGGGTCGGGTGCTGGAGCGCAGCACGGTGAGAGCCGTGGTGCTGCGCGGTGACCGGCTCCTGCTGGTGCATTCCCGCGTCAACGGCGATCTCATGTTCCCCGGTGGTGGTGTCGAGGCGGGGGAGTGCCATGGCACCGCCCTGGCCCGGGAGCTGCTGGAGGAGTGTGGCGCCGAGCTGCTGGCGGTGGGGCCCCTGCTCGGGCAGACGCGGGAGTACCGCGCCGCCCGGGAGCCGGACTACGACGCCTACTGCATTCGCTCCTCCTACTACCTCTGCCAGGTGGGGGAGGGGTGGAGCGAGCCGCGCCCCCAGCCTTACGAGATCCGCCTCGGCTTCTCGCCGGGCTGGTTTGCGCTGGATGAGGCGCTGCAGACCAACAAGACCCAGCTGGCCGGCCCCTGCCCCCAGTGGACGGTGCGGGAGACCCGGGTGCTGGCCGAGCTGCACCGCTGGCATGAATCCGGCCTGCTGGCCTGAGGCTTTCTTCTCTTCGCCCATAAAAAAACCGCCCGAGGGCGGTTTTTTTATGGAGAGTCACGTCACTGGACACAGACCGGGCAGAAGGCATAGGTGCCTTGCGGATCGTTGAAGCGGGTGAGGGGATCTAGCGTGCGGTTCATCTCCAGCAGCGACTTGCCGAGCCCGGCGGGCAGCCAGCTCTGCAGGTGCGGGGCCAGAATGCGGGCACTGCTGTCGAACAGCTCGCGCAGGAACTTGTCCCGGGCAGACTCTTCCGGTGCTATGGGGGTGACCTGCCAGCTCTTGAGGTCGGCCAGCTCGGCGGCCGCCTTGAGGGCGTCGTCCAGATTGCCGAACTCGTCCACCAGCCCCAGCTCCTTGGCATCCTGCCCGGTCCAGACCCGGCCTTCGGCGGCTTTCTCCGCCTCTTCCGGGCTCAGGCCACGGCCCTTGCCCACCAGGCCGACGAAGCGCTGGTAGGTGTCTTCCACACTGAGCTGGATGGCCTCGCCTACGTGTTCCGGCAGGGCCCGGGTCAGGCCGACCCCCACGAAGTCCGTGGTGCCGACGCCGTCGGTGTGCACCCCATACTGGGAGAGTGCCTTCTCGATGGTGGCGAACATGCCGAACACCCCGATGGAGCCCGTAAGGGTGGTGGGGGAGGCGAAGATCTTGTCCGCGTCGGCGGAGATCCAGTAGCCCCCAGAGGCGGCGTAGCTGCCCATGGAGATGACCACAGGCTTGCCCGCCTGCTTCAGGGCCAGCAGCTCGGCGCGGATCTGCTCGGCGGCGAAGGCGCTGCCCCCCGGGCTGTCGACCCGCAGTACCACGGCCTTCACCTGGTCGTCGCGGCGGGCCTCGGCCAGCAGATCGGAGAGGCTGTCGCCGCCTATGGTGCCGGCGGGCTGAACCCCGTCCATGATGGCACCGCTGGCGAGGATCAGACCCACCTCATCCTTGCCGCTCTGGGGATATTGCTCCGGAATGGCGGCCAGATACTCTTTCAGACCCACCCCTTTCCAGCCGTGATCCTCGGCCTCGCCCACTTCCTTGATCACCGCCTGGGTCATCTCGTCACGGGTGGCGAGCTGGTCCACCAGACCGTTGTCGAGGGCGTAGTTGGCGGCATTGCCACCGGCCTTGCGCAGCAGTTCGAGGAAGCGGTCCTTGTTCGGCGCGACGGCATCGGGCTCGATCTCCCGCTGCTCGGCCACGTCGGTCACATAGGATTGCCATAGCTGATCCAGCCAGCGCTGGTTCGCCTCCTTGCTCTCGGGGGACATCTCGTCCCGGGTGTAGGGCTCGACGAAGGATTTGTAAGTGCCGACCTTGAACACATGGGGGGTGACGTTGAGCTTCTCCAGCGCCGACTTGAAGTAGGTCTGGTAGACGCCGAGCCCTTCGATCAGCACGGCACCACTCTGGTTGAGCAGCACGTGATCGGCGTGGGCGGCGAGCAGGTAGGCACCCTGGCCGTAGTAGTCGGCCATGGCGATGACGGGTTTGCCGCTCTCCTTGAAGTCGTCGATGGCGCTCGCCACTTCCTGCAGCTTGGAGAGGCTGGCCCCCTGCAAGCCCTGGGGCTTGATCACCAGTGCCTTGATGCGATCGTCATCCCCGGCGCTCCTGATGGCCCACAGCAGATCGGACAGGACGATCTCGCTGGGCTGATCGTCGCTCTTGTCGATCTGTTTGAGCAGTTGCACCGTGGGGTCGGCCTGGGTGCGCTGTTCCACCAGCACGCCAGCGAGATTGAGGGTGAGGGCACCCTCGATGGGCGTACTGGGGGCCTCGTTCTGGTTGATGCTGACGACGATGACCAGCACGATGAGCAGAAACAGCAGGTTGACCAGCATCAATCGGGTAAAGTTGAGCAGGCGCCAGAGGCTGCGAAAGAGCCACCCCAGACCTTTGAAAATAGACATAGCCGCGTTGTCGCCCTGTTAATGGGTAGAGAAAGGCATTATTAACCAGTTGCGGCGCCAATTGCCATTTCCCCTTGGGGACTATCACCCCCTGCGCCTTCGGAATACGGCTGTTCGCCGAAAAAATGTCCAAACATTTGTTTGAAAAAGAATTTTTGATTCTTTACTCTAGCTCCAATTTGATAACAAAAAATTAACTGGAGACACTGTGAGCCCTTGCCCCATCCCAATGATTTTTCTCGACCCGGGTGTGATCCTCCCCCTGTGTCGTGAGAGATGGATGGCGCAGTGCCCACGGGTTTCGACAAGGAGTTCATCATGAACAGTTACCCGAGCCTGCTGGCCCCCCTCGACCTCGGCTTTACCCAGCTCAAGAACCGGGTATTGATGGGGTCCATGCACACCGGCCTCGAAGAGGAGAAGGGGGGCTTTGACAAGCTGGCCGCCTTCTATGGTGAGCGGGCCCGCGGTGGCGTCGGCCTCATCGTCACCGGCGGTATCGCTCCCAACCTGCGTGGACGCCTGGTGCCCCACGGTTCCCAACTGAGCTTCCCCTGGCAGGTCGCCAAGCACAGGAAGGTGACCGAAGCCGTGCATCGGGAGGGGGGCAAGATAGCGCTGCAGATCCTGCATGCAGGTCGTTACGCCTATCACCCCTTTGGCCTGGCGCCGAGCCCCCTCAAGGCTCCCATCTCCCCGTTCAAGCCGCGTGCCATGAGCGAGCGGCAGATCCGCGGCACCATCCGCGACTTCGCCGCCACCGCAACGCTCGCCAGGGCGGCAGGTTATGACGGGGTCGAGGTGATGGGCTCGGAAGGCTATCTCATCAACCAGTTCATCTGCGAGCGTACCAACAAGCGCACCGACGGCTGGGGTGGCAGTGCCGACAACCGCATGCGCTTCCCGGTAGAAATCGTGCGAGCCATCCGCGAGCGGGTCGGCCCGGATTTCATCATCATCTTCCGCCTCTCCATGCTGGATCTGGTGGAGCAGGGCTCCACCCTGGAAGAGGTGATTGCCCTCGGCAAGGCGCTGGAGCAGGTAGGGGTGACCCTTATCAACACCGGCATCGGCTGGCACGAGGCGCGGGTCCCCACCATCGCCACCAGCGTGCCGCGCGGCGCCTTCAGCTGGGTGACGGCGGAGCTGAAAAAGCACCTCAAGGTGCCGCTTATCACCACCAACCGCATCAACACCCCGGAGGTCGCCGAGCGCATTCTGGCGCAGGGGGACGCGGACATGGTCTCCATGGCGCGCCCCTTCCTGGCCGACCCCGAGTTCGTCATCAAGGCGGCGGAAGACAGGGCGGACGAGATCAACACCTGCATCGCCTGTAACCAGGCCTGCCTCGACCACATCTTCAAGCAGAAGCGCGCCTCCTGCCTGGTCAATCCCCGCGCCTGTTTCGAGACCGAGCTCACCTTCGGCCGGGTGCCCCAGCCCAAGAAGCTGGCGGTGGTGGGGGCGGGCCCTGCGGGCCTGGCGTTTGCCTGCTACGCCGCCGAGCGCGGCCATCAGGTGAGCCTGTTCGATCAGGCGAGCGAGATAGGCGGCCAGTTCAACTTCGCCAAGCAGATCCCGGGCAAGGAGGAGTTTCACGAAACCCTGCGCTACTTTGCCAAGCGGCTGGAGAAGTGTGGCGTCGAGCTTTATCTCGGCCAGCGCCAGAGCGCCGAGAGCCTCTTGGGAGGCGGCTTTGACGAGGTGATCCTCGCCACCGGCATTCGCCCGCGTACCCCCAACATTCCGGGCATCGAGCATCCCAAGGTACTGAGCTACCTGGACGTGCTGCGGGATCACAAGCCGGTGGGGGAGAAGGTGGCGGTGATCGGTGCCGGCGGTATCGGCTTCGACGTGGCCGAGTATCTGGTGGAGAAAAGGGCGCAGTTGCCATCCGAAGGGAGCGCGGAGCACAGTCGTGACCACTGGCTCAAGGAGTGGGGCATCGACCGGCAGCTTGCCGGGCGAGGTGGCCTGACGGCACCCGAGATCGACGCCCCCGAGCGCCAGGTCTGGCTGCTGCAGCGCAAGGAGAGCAAGGTGGGGGACGGCCTTGGCAAGACCACAGGCTGGATCCACCGCACCGTGCTGAAGAACCGCAAGGTGCAGATGCTCTCCGGCGTCCAGTACCTGCGCATTGACGACCAGGGTCTCCACATCCAGGTGGGTGAGGCCAAACAGTGCCTGCCGGTGGATCAGGTGATCATCTGTGCCGGGCAGGAGCCCCTCAAGGAGTTGCAGGCCGGCCTGCAGGCGGCGGGCAAGCCGGTGCACATCATCGGCGGGGCGGACGTGGCCGCCGAGCTGGATGCCAAGCGGGCGATCCGCCAGGGGGCCGAGCTGGCTGCCGTCATCTAGACTGGTGCATAGTGCAACGAAGGGACCCTCGGGTCCCTTTTCTTGTCTTGCGCCCGGCAGGCGGTCTCACCGGGGAGCCTATGGTTGTATTTGAGTTATCAACACCTTGTCGGCCAGGAGTGGGCCGCGGTGTCGGGGGGCCAGCCGGTTTGGGTGTACTGGGCCCAGCGTTTCGGCCATCGGCCATCTTTGTCCCTCAATGGGGGGCATGGTCGGGTGCTGGATAGATGCTTGTTCGGTAAGGAAACCACATGAGCCTAACTGAATCACGGATGCCGGCCCGGGGGCCGGGTTGCCCCTTGAGCCTTGTCGCCTGGAGCATGGCGATGAGCTTGTACGGCATCAACGCCGCCGCCGATCCGGCGGGGCGTCTCGTCTTTCTCGGCTGGACCGCCGATCAGCAGCACTCCGTCTGGCTGTCCGCCATCTCTCCCGGCCAGTTCGAGGTCGAATCCGCCAAGCAGAACCAGATCTACGACAGCTGGCAGCAAGACAGGAGGGGGTTGCACCTGACCCTCTCCCCCGAAGTCCAGAACGGGGGGACGCACAAGCTGTATGCCTATGACGACGGGAGCGGCAAGCGGGTCTTGCTCGATACGGATAACCAGCAGCCTGGTCATTTCACCTTCCCGGATCACTTCACCCCGCCCTCCGGGCCTATCCTGCCCCCCCAAGGCATGATGCCGACGAGGCCGGGCAGTCTGTTGCCCGATCGGCCGGGTGGAACACAGCCGCCCATCGGCGCCGTGCCACCCCAGGGGGTGATGCCGACCCGGCCGGGGACGTTGTTACCCAATCGACCGGGTGGAACACAGCCGCCCACTGGCGCCGTGCCACCACAGGGCATGATGCCGACCCGGCCGGGCAGTCTGCTACCCGATCGACCGGGTGGAACACAGCCGCCCATCGGCGCCGTGCCGCCCCAGGGGATGATGCCGACAAGGCCGGGCAGTCTGCTACCCGATCGACCGGGTGGAACACAGCCGCCCATCGGCGCTGTGCCGCCCCAGGGGGTGATGCCGACCCGGCCGGGGACGTTGTTACCCAATCGACCGGGTGGAACACAGCCGCCCATCGGCGCCGTACCACCCCAGGGGGTGATGCCGACCCGGCCGGGGACGTTGTTACCCAATCGGCCGGGGGGCGTACAGCCGCCCCAGGGCATGATGCCGACGAGACCGGGCAGTCTGCTACCCGATCGACCGGGTGGAACACAGCCGCCCACTGGCGCCGTGCCACCCCAGGGGATGATGCCGACAAGGCCGGGCAGTCTGTTGCCCGATCGACCGGGTGGAACACAGCCACCCATCGGTACAGTGCCACCTCAGGGGGTGATGCCGACAAGGCCGGGTGGAGTGCAGCCGCCGATCGGTACTGTGCCACCTCAAGGGGTGATGCCTACCCGACCGGGTGGAGTGCAGCCTCCCATCGGCACTGTGCCGCCCCAGGGGACGATGCCGACAAGGCCGGGCAGTCTGCTACCCGATCGACCGGGGGGAACACAGCCACCCATCGGTACAGTGCCACCTCAGGGGGTGATGCCGACAAGGCCGGGCGGTCTGTTACCCGAGCGGCCGGGGGGAACACAGCCACCCATCGGCACTGTGCCGCCCCAGGGGATGATGCCGACAAGGCCGGGCGGTCTGTTGCCCGATCGGCCGGGGGGAACACAGCCACCCATCGGCACGGTGCCGCCCCAGGGGATGATGCCGACGAGGCCGCCCCTGGGGGAGAGGCCCACTATCACGCTGCCGGGCAGGGTTGAGCTGCCAGCGGTCTTGCCGGGTCGGGTGACGGCAGGGCAGCAAGCGAGCGAGCGGGCCCTCGACGAGCGCACCCTGTGTGTGATGCCGGACGAGCGGGATCGCCTGCCCGCCGAGCAGCGGGATCACTATCCGGATTGCCCCTTCAGCCGCGTCGAACTGGCCGCGGGTCAGGTAGCGGCCGAAGAGCCGCCTGCCGCCGTGCAACCGGCAGAGCGGCGCTGGAACCTCTGGGCGGATGAGGTCTACTATGACATCTCGGATCACCGCCACGGGCTCGACATCTCGGGTTTGACCAATGTGTTCAGCCTGGGGGCGGACACCCGGCTGGATAACCGCCTCATCCTCGGCTTCAGCATCTCCCGGGTCGACAGCAGGGTGGACGCTTTCAATGGCGGCATGCAGCTGGCGGCCTGGGGATACAACCTGGGCCCCTATCTGGCGTACCCGCTGTCGGAGAGCTGGATGCTGGATGGCAGCCTGGTCTACGGCTGGATGGACAATACCCAGGAGCTGCTCTTCCTCTCCGGCGACTATGGGTCGACCTCTTTTGGTGGCAGCCTGGGAGCCATCGGCCAGTACTTCTGGTCCGAGACGTCGGTGCGCCCGCGGCTGGCCATCAATTACAGCCATGACCGCAGCGACGGATACCGGATGGAGGGGGATTACCGGGGGCTGGCCGTGCGGCTGGCGCGGGACAGCGACAGTGACAATCAGGGCAACCTGACGGGCACGGTCGAATTCAGCAGCGTCTATTACACCCGCCAGGGCCGGCCGCTGATGCCTTACGGTGAGCTGGGGCTGGATTATGGCTTTGAACGGCCGAACGATGGCTATATCCTGACGGGCGATCTCAGCTCGGCGCGTACCGATCCCCTCAGCGGGACGGTGCGATTGGGCGTGCGCACCCTGATCGGCAGCGAGGCCACCCTGACCACCAGTGCCGGGTACACCAGCATAGGGCAGGATGGGCTCAACATCTGGGAGTGGCGCATCAATCTCTCCAAGCCGTTCTGACCCCATAGACAGGGGCGATACCGCCCCTCACGACCAAGAAGGAGCATCGAATGGATGCACTGACGCTACTGCTCAATCGCCACTCCTGTGGCCGCCTGACCGAACCGGCGCCGAGCGGCGAGGCACTGGACAATATCCTGAAGGCGGGGCTGCGTGCGCCGGATCACGGCACCCTGACCCCCTGGCAGTTCATCCTGTTTGAAGGGGAGGGGCGCGAGCGCCTGGGCACCCTGCTGGCCAACGCCGCCCGTGCTCGTGGGGAGGATGAGGACAGCGTCGAGAAGTCTCGGACTGCCCCCCTGCGCGCGCCTCTGGTCATCGCGGTCGCGACCCGGTATCAGGCGCACCCCAAGGTGCCGAAACTGGAGCAGGAGCTCTCCGCCGGTTGTGCCCTGATGGCGATGCAGATGGCGGCCCAGGCCCAGGGCTTCAACGGCATCTGGCGCTCCGGCTGGTTTATCTTCGATGCGGGGATCAACGCCGGACTGGGGCTGGCACCGGAGGATCAGCTGGTGGGCTTCCTCTACCTCGGTACCCCCATGCTGGAGGCTCGCAAGCTGCGCGAGCTGCCGATGGCGGACTTCGTGCGCCGCTTCTGAGCCATAAAAATAAAAAGAAAGCCCTGATTATTCAGGGCTTTTTTGTTTTCTGATAGTTCCATCAGGCTGTACTGATAAATGGGCGCTTGCCAAGAGGGGAGCGGGGATTAGCCGGACATTTTTTAAATAGTGAGAGGTTCTTCTCAATCCTGGTGGATTACGCTATGTAAAACGTTTGCGCCCCTTTATTATCCCACTGCCAGTTTAGAAGGGGATCCCTTCTAATTTTCTGCGATGAGAGTCGCAATTCCGTAGCACCTTTTTACAGCCCAACGTCTTCATGACATTGGGCTTCATTTTTTTGGGCGTTTTTTAGGTATAGGTACCCTCAACCTCCTAGGACTGGAAAGGTCACCTTTTCACAGGTCATCATGGTCTTCATGACATTGGGCTTCATTTTTATTGGTGCGGCTCGGTAGTGCGCCCGGGCTCAGCCTTCCGCCCTGGCTGGCAGTATCCTGGCCGGGTTGCCCACCACCCGGGCACCGGCCGGCACATCCTTGCTGACCACGGCCCCCGCGCCGACGATCGCCTCCCGCCCTATGGTTACCCCCGGCAGCAGTATGGCCCCGCCCCCGATCCAGACCCTGTCTTCGATGGTGACCGGCAGCGCCGTCTCCACCCCCTGCAGGCGTTCATCGGCCTCCAGGGCGTGGGCGGCGGTGTAGATCTGCACGTTGGGCCCTATCATCACCCCGGCGCCGATGCGGATCGGTGCGTTGTCCAGCAGGGTGGCCCCCATGTTGATGTAGGAGCCCTGGCCAAGGTGGATGTGGCGGCCATAGGTACAGTAGAGGGGCGGGCAGATGAAGGCCCCCTCTGCCAGCTCGCCGACGATCTCCCGCAGCAGCGCGAGCTGCTCATCCTCCTCGTCGCAGTGGTTGAAGCGGCGGTAGAGGCGCGCCGTCTCCCGGCGCAAGAGATCCAGCTCCGGCGCCATGCAGTTGTAGGGCTGGCTGGCGATCATCTTCTCGTATTCGGTCATGGGGGCTCCTTGTCGGTCTGGCGCTGCAGCTTGGCGGCCGGGCCGCCGGATAACCTGATCAGCCGCCCGCCACGGGCAGCACCAGGTTGGTCGGTCTGCCCTCGGCAAAGGCAACCAGGTTTTCAAAGGCGGCACGAAAATAGAGTTCGTAGCTGTTGCGCTCCACATAGCCCAGGTGCGGCGTGGCCACCACGTTGGGCAACCCCAGCAGGGGCTCGCTGTCCGGCGTGGCGGGCTCGATGTCGAACACGTCGACTGCCGCCCGCCGGCTCGGGTTGGCGCTCATCGCCGCATACAGGGCGCCCGGCTCGATAAGCTCCGCCCGGCTCACATTGACCAGCAGGGAGTCCCCCTTCATGCGCGCGAGATCGGCCCGGGTCACGCAGCCGCGGGTCGCCTCACCGAGGCGCAGGTGCAGGGAGAGGACATCGGCCTGGCGGAAGAAGGCCTCCTTGTCGGGGGCGCTGGCATGGCCATCTTGCTCGGCCTGCCGGCGGGAGGCGTCACTGCCCCATACCAGCACCGACATGCCAAAGGCCCGGCCGTAACCGGCCACCAGCCTGCCAATCTTGCCATAGCCCCAGATGCCCAGGGTCAGCCCCTGCAGGGTGCGACCAAGACCCAGCGCGCCGGATTGCTGCCACTGTCCCTGGGCGAGGGCATGGCTGTAGGCCGGAAGGTGGCGGGAGGCCGCCATGATGAGGGCCCAGCAGAGCTCGGCCGGTGCCACCGGGCTGCCGACGCCCTCGGCGACGGCCACGCCGTGGCGCTGGCACTGGAGGGGGTCGATATGCTGGCTGACTTTGCCGGTCTGGCTGATGAGGCGAAGGGAGGGGAGGCGCTTGAGCAGCGCCTCGTCGATGCGGGTGCGCTCGCGGATCAGCACCAGGGCCTCCACCCCTTCCAGGCGAGCGGCGAGGCGCGCGGCATCGGGCTCGCCCTGGTTGAGAATGCGAACGTCGTGCCCCGCCAGCAGGGCAAAGCAGGGGAGGTGGCGCACCTGATCCTGATAGTCATCCAGAATGGCGATCTTCATTTTATCCTCCTGTTTCCAGTCATTGCGTGCCCTTGGGCTGCGCACAGGCGAGTGTCGCCGATGGCTGGATGACGATGCCTGCAGCCGTATCAAGATTCAAGTGGTTCAGATTGGAATCTCACCGTGGACGAGCCCGGGCGGGCCCGTCCGCATCATCAGGTGGGGCGAGAGGGGGGCAGGGTCGCATCGTGCTCGATCAGCCGGGAGAGTTCGCCGCTCTCATCCTTGAGGGCGACCCCGGTCAGGCGGCGGCTGAAGGCCTGCTCCAGCAACCAGGCCAGCTTGTGCGCCGCCTGGGGAAAATCCAGGCCCGCCGGTCGCACGTTGGAGATGCAGTTGCGCTCGGAGTCCATGCGCCCGACCCTGGGCTGCCAGGTCAGATAGAGCCCCAGGCTGTCGGGTGAGGAGAGGCCGGGGCGCTCGCCAATCATCACCAGCACGGCGCGCGCCCCCAGCAGCTCGCCCACCTCGTCCCCCAGTGCCACTCTGGCCTGGCTGGCCATGACCAGCGGGGCGCAGGTCAGCCCCAGACGCCTGAGATGGGATTGCAGGGACTCGACAAAGGGCAGGGCATTCTGGTGCAGGGCGGTGGAGGAGAGACCATCCCCCAGCACAATGGCGAGGTCGACCTCGTTCTGCGGCTGCTGGCTCAACAGGCTGCGACTGGCGTCGTCCAGGCGCCGGCCCAGATCGGGGCGGCGCAGATACTCCTCCCGGGTGCTGGCGGCGCTGTGCACCGCCAGCACCCGGTGTCCTGCGGACTCGAGCGCATGAGTCAGCCGGGCGACGTCCAGTGGCTGGTGCACCGCATCCCGGGCCTGGGCGTGGGCCAGGCCAAAGGCCAGCAACGCCTCCGTGGGCAGGCTGACGCCGGTGCGCCCCAGGGCGATGCGGGCAGAGGTGTAGCGCTTGAGCTCAAGCCAGGGGTTCAAGTGCACGATGTCGCTCATGTCATGGGGCTCCTTGCTCATTCAGGCCACCTTGCCACGGGGGCCGAAGGTGGTCAGCAGCGGGTGGCGCAGGCCGGCATCGAGCAGCTGGCCATCCGGGTTGGTGAGCTGCATGCGCACCAGCCAGTCGGCAAATTCCGGTGCGTGCTTGAGGCCGAGCAGATCGCGGATGTAAAGGGCGTCGTGAAACGAGGTGCTCTGGTAGTTGAGCATGA
The DNA here is from genome assembly GCF_000820165.1 of Aeromonas taiwanensis. Classification (GTDB taxonomy): domain Bacteria; phylum Pseudomonadota; class Gammaproteobacteria; order Enterobacterales; family Aeromonadaceae; genus Aeromonas; species Aeromonas taiwanensis. Next base: position 26,169 of record NZ_CDDD01000074.1, on the reverse strand, counting down.
TGTCGTCGGCACCGGGGACACCGATGAGGAAGGTGAGACCGGCGGTGGCCAGCAGGGTGAGCAGGGTATCCATGTCGTCCTGATCCGCTTCGGCATGGTTGGTGTAGCAGACGTCACAGCCGAGCGGCACCCCCAGCAGCTTGCCGCAGAAGTGATCTTCCAGCCCGGCGCGGATGATCTGCTTGCCGTCATAGAGGTATTCCGGCCCGATGAAGCCCACGACGGTATTGCACAGCAGCGGCTTGAAGTGGCGAGCCACCCCGTAGGCCCTCGCCTCGCAGGTCTGCTGATCCAGCCCGTGGTGGGCATTGGCCGAGAGGCAACTGCCCTGGCCCGTCTCGAAGTACATGACGTTGTTGCCCAGGGTGCCCCGTCCCAGGCCGAGGGCCGCGTCATGGGCCTCCTGCAGCAGGGCCAGATCGATGCCGAAGCCCCGATTGGCCGCTTCGGTGCCGGCGATGGACTGGAATACCAGATCCACGGGCACATTGCGCTCGATGAGCTGCAGGGTGTTGGTGACATGGGTCAGGATGCAGGATTGGGTGGGAATGTCGAAACGCTGGATCACCTCGTCGAGCATCTGATTCAGGCTGGCGAGGACCGGCAGGTTGTCGCTGGCCGGGTTGATGCCGACCACCGCATCCCCGGCGCCATACAGGAGACCATCGAGCATGGCGGCGGCAATGCCCTGGGGATCGTCCGTGGGGTGGTTCGGCTGCAGCCGCACGCTGAGCCGGCCGGGTAACCCTATGGTGTTGCGAAAGGCGGTGACGACCCGGCATTTTCTGGCGACCAGGATCAGATCCTGATTGCGCATCAGCTTGCTGACGGCGGCGGCCATCTCGGGCGTGATGCCGGGGGCCACGCGCGCCAGGGTCTGGCTGTTGGCCGCCTCCGACAGCAGCCAGTTGCGAAAATCCCCCACCGTCAGGTGGCTGATGGGGGCAAAGGCGGCGCTGTCATGGTTGTCCATGATGAGGCGGGTCACCTCGTCCTGTTCATAGGGGATCAGCGCCTCGTTGAGGAAGGTCTTGAGGGGGAGATCCGCCAGCGCCATCCTGGCGGCCATCCGCTCCTCGGCGCTGCCGGCGGCGACGCCGGCCAGATAGTCGCCGGAGCGGGCCGGCGTAGCCTTGGCCATGAGGGTGCGCAGATCGGGAAACTGATAGCTGTGGTGAGAGAGGTGGGTGCGATACATGGGCGTTCTCGTCGATTCATGGGGCCGGAAGCGCACAGTGCCTTCGCTGACGCTGTGCGCTTCGGGCAAACGGGGCGGGTATCAACCAGCCTTGACCAGCTCGCCATCGCTGGCGGCGAGCGCTTCGTCATGGGTCAGACGGAAGTAGGCGTATCCCGCCAGCATCAGGCCGCCGAAGATCAGTGCCAGCAGGCCGTTGTAATAGACCATGGCCACCAGACAGAGGATAGCCAGTCCCAGCGCGAGTGCCGGAGCAAAGGGATAGAGCGGGGCCTTGAACGGGCGTTGCAGCGCAGGCTCGGTGCGGCGCAGCTTGAACAGGGCGGCCATCGAGATGATGTACATGACGATGGCGCCAAACACCGCCATGGTCACTATGTTGGCCGTGAGGGAGAGCCCGCCGATGACGATCAGCGAGTCGGAGAAGATCGCCAGGATCCCCACCACGCCGCCGGCCAGGATGGCCCAGTGCGGGGTCTGGAAGCGCGGGTTGACCGAGGCCAGCGTGGCGGGCAGATAGCCGGCCCGCGCCAGGGCAAAGATCTGGCGGGAATAGCCCATGATGATGCCATGGAAGGAGGCGATGAGGCCGAACAGCCCCAGCCAGACCAGCATGTGCAGCCAGCCGCTGCTCTCGCCCACGATCATCTTCATGGCCTGTGGCAGGGGATCGTTGATGTTGGCGAGCTGGCGCCAGTCGCCGACACCCCCGGCAAACACCATGACCCCCATGGCCAGCACGACCAGGGTGAGTATGCCCCCGATGAACGCCTTGGGGATGGTCTTCTTCGGTTCCTTGGCCTCTTCGGCCGCCATGGCGGCTCCTTCAATAGCGAGGAAGAACCAGATGGCAAACGGAATGGCGGCAAAGATGCCGGAGACGGCGCCGAGGCTGAACTCCTGTTGACCCGCCCAGCCGTTGAGCATGAAGTTGCTGGCGCTGAAGCCCGGGCTGACCACCCCCATGAAGACCAGCAGCTCGAAGATGGCGAGCAGGGTGACCAGCAGCTCGAAGGTGGCGGCGATGCCTACCCCGATGAGATTGAGGGTCATGAAGACGAGATAGGCGCTCACCGCTACCCACTTGGGATCGATGGCCGGGAACTGCACATTGAGGTAGGCGCCGATCGCCATGGCGATGGCGGGCGGGGCGAACACGAACTCGATCAGGGTGGCAAAGCCTGCGATGTATCCCCCGACCGGGCCAAAGGCGCGGTAGGCATAGGCAAAGGGGCCCCCTGCATGGGGGATGGAGGTGGTCAGCTCGGTGAAGCTGAAGATGAAGGCCGTGTACATGGCCGCCACCAGCAAAGAGGTGACCAGAAAGCCCATGGTGCCCGCCTGCGCCCAGCCGTAGCTCCAGCCGAAATATTCCCCCGAGATCACCAGCCCCACGGCGATCCCCCACAGTTGGAAAGCCCCCAGAGTCCGTTTCAGTGCCGGTTTTGCACAATCCTGATGCTGCATACGCTTCTCCAAATGACATTCAAAGGTGAAAGTCTCTGAAGGGCGGGTTTGCAAGGGGCGTACCACTCAGCCACATGGCACGCTATGTCATTACTTTTCAAATGGTTGTATGGCATCCATGCTGAAGGCCGCCGCACAGCCATTGCGTCATTGTGGTGCAGCGGCACCACTATGCCCGGCTGGTGGCTGCGTGCCTGGATGGGGAGGCTGGGGGAGCACGGAGAGAGTGCGCAGGAAGCTGCGTAAAACGGACAGGCAGAAACAACAAGAGCACCCCGGGGTGCCCTTGTTGTCATCCGCCGCGCTGGAGGCGGGACGGGAGATGTCTGCTTAACCGTGCTTGCGACCGGAGAGGCGGCACCACTCCTCTTTCACTGCGGTCGGATCCATCTCGAACCACTGGCCGTAGATGATCTCCAGCTCCGGCGCCTGGCTCTCCAGCACGCCGGAGAGGGCCATCAGGCTGCCCGCCTTGCCGTGGCCGGCGATGAGCGGGGCGAGTTCCCGCAGCGGGCCGGCCAGGATGTTGGCCACCACCACGTCCGCTTCGACGTCTTGCGGCTGATCCGCCGGCAGATAGAGTTCGATCTGGCCCGCGACGCCGTTGCGCTCGGCGTTGTCACGGCTCGCCTGGATGGCCTGGGGATCGATGTCGATGCCGATGACCCGGGCGGCCCCGAGTTTCAGCGCCGCGATGCCGAGGATGCCGGAGCCGCAACCGAAGTCGACCACTGTCTTGCCGGCCAGATCCAGCCCGTCCAGCCACTGCAGGCAGAGCGCCGTGGTGGGGTGGGTACCGGTACCGAAGGCCAGGCCCGGATCCAGCATGACGTTGACCGCCTCGGGGTCCGGCACGTCGCGCCAGCTCGGGCAGATCCAGAGTCGCTCGCCGAACTGCATGGGGTGGAAGTGATCCATCCACTCGCGCACCCAGTCCTTGTCCTCCAGCTGCTCCACCTTGTAGCCCACGTCTTCCCCGAAGATCTGCTGGAAGAAGGCGATGGTGGGGGCCGGATCTGTCTCGGCATCGAACAGGCCCATCACCTCGGTCTCGCCCCAGAGCGGGGTCTCGCCGGGCATGGGTTCATAGACGGGCACATCCTTGGCATCCATAAAGGTCACCGCCTGGGCTCCACGCCCCAGCAGCATGTTGCTCACCTTGTCCGCGGTCTTGGCGGTGGCGTTGATTCGAATTTGTATCCAGGGCATGGCGTCGACTCTTCATAAATGTGAAACCGCGGGATTCTACCATCATGGGCCTGTGCTGTCGTGGTTTGCCCGTGGCGGCATGGGAAAGGAAGGCTACGCTGCCAAGTTGGCACGGTTAATGTATTCCTTACTGGGTGACGGGAAGCAACTTGTTCCCGCTGAATGCTTTGCTCTATGAAGTTCCGTCATCTTTTTCAGCCACCCTCGGGTGGCTATTTTTTTGGAAAATCGGCAAATATCGGCGATCAGGCGAGAAAAACAAGAAATTGGCACGCTATCTGCAAAGATAGAAATGTCCTGCATAAGGATGTGTGTGTGATTGTTACCCCAACGTTCAGGTTTTTAGGGCCATCCCAACGGGATGGCCCCTTTTTTTATGGTTTTTGCCGAGAAAGCCCCGCCATCGGGGGGCAGGGCCTGCGGCGGCTGTGCACTGTTGGGGCTTGTCACTGGTGATTTCACCCCATGATGGTGCATTTTATTACCCATTAGGGAATAGGAGGGGGTGAAGGCAGTGGGCGAGTTGCCTCAGCGATCGAAATTTCCCATGTCGATCACCAGCTTGCCCACCATACGGCCCGCCTCCAGCTCGCGATGGGCCTCTGCCAGGCTGGCGGGGGTCAGCGCGGGCAGCGTCTTGGTGAGGGTGGTCTTGAGCACCCCCTCGTCGATCAGGGCCGCAACCCGGCCGAGCAGGTGATGCTGCTCGATCATGTCCGGGGTCTGGAACAGGGAGCGGGTGAACATGAACTCCTGGCTGAAGGTGGCGCTCTTGGACTTGAGCAGGGCCAGATCCCAGGGCTCGCTGGACTCGGCGATGGTGCAGATGTGACCGAAGGGGCGAATGAGGCTCGCCATGGCCCCCCAGTGCTGCTCGGTGGCATTGGTGCAGAAGATGGCGTCGAGCTGGCGGATGCCAAGGGCGGCCAGCTCCGCCTGCAGGTCGTGGTGGATCACGACCTGGTGCGCCCCCATGGCCAGGCACCACTCCCGGGTCTCGGGGCGCGAAGCGGTGGCGATCACCTCCATGGCGGTGAGCCGGCGGGCCAGCTGGATGGCAATGGAGCCGACGCCGCCGGCCCCGCCGATGATGAGCAGCCTGCCAGTGCTCTCGCGGGTTAGGCCAAGGCGCTCGAACAGGGTTTCCCAGGCGGTGATGGCGGTGAGTGGCAGGGCGGCGGCTTCCACATCGTTCAGGCTGGCGGGGGCGAGGGCGGCGATGCGCTCGTCCACCAGCTGCAGGGCGCTGTTGCTGCCGGGGCGGCTGATGTCGCCCGCATACCAGACCCTGTCACCGGGCTGGAACAGGGTCACCTCGCTACCGACGGCAACGACGTCACCGACGGCGTCCCAGCCCAGCACGCGGGGACTGCTCTCCACCTTCTCCTTGGGGGCACGCACCTTGGTGTCGACCGGGTTGACGGAGGTGGCGCTCAGACGCACCAGCAGATCCCGCGGGCCTGGGGTGGGGTCGGGCAGTTCGACCTCGATGAAGCAGTGGGGGTGATCGCTCGGCAGATAGTGGGTCAGGGCAATGGCTTTCATGGCACTTCCTTTCTAATGGAACAGGTAGGATTGCCAGCCAGTCTAGTCTGGTTGATTATTCGTATTAAGGTGGGTAATTGGTAAAGACTGTTTGAATATATGAACAATATCGAACTGGAGTTGATGGGGCTGTTCGCTACCGTGGTCGAGCAGGGCAGCTTCACCCGGGCGGCCGAGGTGCTCGGCATGCCCAAGTCCTCGGTGAGCCAGAAGATCTCGCGCCTCGAGTCCCGGCTCGGGGTGCGCCTGTTGCAGCGCACCACCCGCAGGCTGAGTCTGACGCCCCAGGGAGAGGTCTATGTGGAGCATTGTCAGGGGCTGCTGACCCTGGCCCGCAGCGCCAATCTGGCGATGGCCAGGCTGAGATCCGCCCCGGCGGGCCGGGTGCGGATCACCGCCCCCGAGGCGACCGGCACCCTGCTGCTCGGCCGGATCCTGGCGGAGTTTCGCGCCCTCTATCCCGAGGTGGTGCTGGAGCTGACCCTGTGCGACGAGCAGCTGGATCTGGTGGGGGAGGGTTACGATCTGGCGCTGCGGGCGGCGCCCCTGAAAGACTCCAGCCTCATCTGTCGGCGCATAGGCCAGGTGGCGCGCCATCTGGTGGCCGCCCCGGGTTATCTGGCGCGCCACGGCACGCCGCAGCAGGTGGCGGATCTGGGCGGGCATGCCTGCCTGGTGCACGGATCGCTGCCGGTATGGCCGCTGCAGGAAGGGGGTTGGCGGCCCCGTGGGGCTTGCCTCAGCAACAGCCTGCTGGCGCTGCGGGAGCTGGCACTTCACGAAGGGGGTATCGCCCTGTTGCCGGCCCACGTCTGCCGAGAGGCGCTGGCGGCGGGGCTGCTGCACAAGGTGCTGCCAGACCACCCCATTCCTCCCAATCCCTTCTATCTCATCTACCCGAGCCGGGAGCACCTGGCCCCCGCCTTGCGCAGCCTGATGGACTTCGTCGCCGAGCGCCTGCCCTTCGCCTGATCACTGGTGCTGGCCGAGGGGGGCCTGACCGGGTTCGAGGCCGAGGGGCACAGACTGGCGCTCCGCCAGCATGCGGATCTGCCCCTCGATGAGGCCGGCATTGGGGCCCAACACCAGCACCAGCTGGTGCTCGTTCAGGACGATCCAGGAGAGGCAGCCGAGCCTGGCCAGACAGGATTGATCCACCAGCGCCATCTCCCGCACCCGCAGGCTGAGGCGGGTCAGACAGACGTTCATGGCCTGCAGGTTGTCCATGCCCCCCAGCGTCTTGAGGTACTGGATGGCCAGCATCTGGGGATCCGTGGGGGCCACGGTGGCGAGCTGGGGCAGATCCTCGGCGATGGGCTTGCCCGGCAGGCTGAGGGGCGTGTGCTCCAGCAGCCGGGAGAAGAGCAGGGCATAGAGGACGAAAAACAGGATGCCGAGGGGGATGAGCCAGAAGCTGTGATGGCCGCTGGAGTAGCTCAGCACCATGTCCAGCAGGCCCGCCGAGAAGTAAGTGCCTACCTGGATGCCGAGGGCGCTGCAGATGGCCAGCGACAGCCCGGTCAGCAGGGCGTGGGCCAGGAACAGCCAGGGGGCGGTGAAGGCGAACAGGAACTCGATGGGTTCGGTGATGCCCACCAGCGCCGAGGTGAGCGCCAGGGTGAGCAGCAGGCCCCCCTGCGGCACCTGCCGCATTCGCTGGCGATGAAGCCAGATGGCGAAGCAGGCGCCGGGCAGGCCGAACATGATGACGGGGTAGAGGCCGGCCACATAGCCCTCATGGAGTGGCTGGGCGGTGGAGAGGGCCTGCAGATTGCTCTCCCCCAGGCCCATGAGGCTGCCCAGTACCTGGTGCAGGCCCAGGGGGATCAGCAGCCGGTTCAGCACGCCGTAACAGAAGGCGCCGACCGGGGTGGTGAGCAGGTCGGAGGCGAGCAGGGTGATGCCCTGCTCCAGCAAGGGCCAGAGGATGGAGAGGGGGATCACCAGCAGCAGACAGGCCAGGGCCGAGAGCAGCATGCCCGGCAAGTCCTCCTGCAGGGGGCGCAACCAGCCCGGCAGGCGCAGGCCGCGAGCCCAGGAGCAGACCACCGCCGTAGTGAGGCCGGCCAGCAGGCCGCAGATCATGTCCGCATGGAGCCCTGGCACCAGGGTGTTGAGCGCCGAGCCGAGCAACAGGAAGTTGACCGCCCCGGCCAGGGCCTGGGCCCCTTGTCCCTGGCGGCTCAGGCCGAAGGCGATGGCCACCGCATAGATGAGGGGCATCTGGCTGAACAGGGCCTGGCCTGCGAGAGAGAGTACGGCGAGATCCAGCACGTCCGGCTGGCCGAGGCGATGGAGCAGGGCGGCCAGAGGCAGGATGGAGACGGGCAGCAGCAGGGCATAGCCGAGCCGTTGCAAGGACTGGGTCAGGATCTTTCTGGCGTTCGTAGCGGGCATGGGTGAACTGAATTTTGTGACGTGGCGCACATTTTACCCGCATGCCCCCATTTGGGAATAGGTGAGGGGGCTTTATCGCCCCCTTTCTTAATTTTGATCAAACAATCGGCGAACCGACTGATCCGGGGCCGGTGTCAGCAGGCTGACCAGCACGAAGGCGACGAGCCCCAGCCCCAGGCTCGGGACGATGGCGTGCAGCCCGGCCAGCTTGATCCCCCACTGGCTCAGGGCGGTGTAGCAGAGGATGCCACAGACCATGCTGGCCAGGGCCCCGGGCCCGTTGGCCCGGGACCAGTAGAGGCCGAGCACCAGGGGCCAGAGGAACACCGCCTGCAGACCACCGAAGGCGAGCAGGTTGAGCCAGATGATCATCTCGGGGGGCTGCAACGCCGCCACCAGCACCAGGGAGCCCAGGATCAGGGTGCAGAGCAGGGAGAGCCGGGGGATGCGCACCTCCAGCTTCTCCTGCCTCGGGTTGAGGTAGTTGAGGTAGAGATCCTTGACCAGGGTGGCCGAGGCCTGGATCAGCTGGGAGTCGATGGTGGACATGATGGCCGCCATGGGAGCCGCGAGGAAGACCCCGGCCAGCCAGGGAGGGAGCACCTCCATCATGAGGGAGGGCATGATCTTGTCCGGGCTGTCCATACCGGGCAGGATGGCGCGACCGAGGGCCCCGGCCAGGTGCATGCCGAACATCAGTAAGGCACAGACGATGGTGCCGATGAGGATGCCGCGGTGCAGCGCCTTGCTGTCGCGATAGCCGAAGCAGCGCAGGGCGGAATGGGGCAGCCCCACCACCCCGACGCAGACCAGGATCCAGAAGCTCAGCATGAAGGGTTGGGTCAGCATGTCGCCGGCCCCTTGCGGGCTCACCAGCTTGGGGTCTATCTCCCTGAGCTGGTGGATGAGGTTTGGCAATCCGTCACCGGCCACCAGGATCCCCGCCAGCAGGGCCCCGGTGCCGATGAGCATGACGATGCCCTGGAGGGCATCCGTCACCACCACGGCGCGAAAGCCGCCGATCACCGTATAGAGCAGCACGCAACTGGCAAACAGCAGCAGCCCTTGCTGGTAGGAGAGGCCGGTCGCCGCCTCCAGCAGGCGGGCGCCGCCGATGAACTGCACCACCATGGTCGCGATGAAGGCGAGGATGATGGTGACGGAGCCCAGGATCACCACGGCCCGGCTCTGGTAGCGTGCCCACAGCATGTCGTTGATGGTCACCGCATTGACCCGGCGGGCGATGATGGCGAACTTCTTGCCAAGGACACCCAGGGTGAGCCAGACGGTGGGTAGCTGGATCATCGCCAGCAGCACCCAGCCCAGACCGACCTTGTAGGCCGCCCCGGGCCCGCCGATAAAGGACGAGGCGGAGGTGTAAGTGGCCACCAGCGTCATGGCCAGCACCAGGCCGCCCATGCTGCGGTTGCCGATGAAGTACTCCTGCACGAAGTCGCCGCCGACCCGGTGACGGCTGGCCCAGAATCCCACTCCCAGCACCAGCACCAGGTAGACCACCAGCGGCAGCAGCAACTCAAGATTCACGGGGAGGCTCCTTGTCATCGAGGGAGGGAGAGTCGAGGGGGATATCCACGAACAGGCGGTCCACCATGAGGGCGCAGAGGCCGATGAACAGCAGCGGCATCAGGATGCAGCTGAGCAGAAACCAGAGGGGCATGTTCCAGAGCTCGAGCTCTTCCGGGATGAAATAGGCCGAGCCATACCAGGCAATGAAATAAAGCAGGGTGAGCAGCAGGCAGAGGGCTGCTTCCCGACGGGCGAGTGCAAAACGGTTCACCTTGGCCTCCGACAAGTGAGCGGGGCGCAAGAATAACAAAAAAGGGCCATGTCGCCATGGCCCTTTTTTACGTTGCCGATCCGGGTGGATCGCGCATTTTCCCGATAGAAGGCGTCCTTACAGACCCAACTTCTTGTGCAGGTAGTGGATGTTGGTTCCACCGTGCTGGAAGTTTTCGTCCTTCATGATCTCTTTTTGCAGGGCGATGTTGGTCTTGATGCCTTCCACCACCAGCTCGTCGAGGGCGTGACGCATGCGGGCGATGGCGACGTCACGGTTCTCGCCGTAGCAGATCAGCTTGCCGATCATGGAGTCGTAGTAAGGCGGTACCTTGTAACCCGCATAGATGTGGGATTCCCAGCGCACGCCCAGACCGCCCGGCGCGTGGAAGCGCTGGATGAGACCAGGAGAGGGCAGGAAGGTAGCCGGATCCTCGGCGTTGATCCGGCACTCGATGGCATGGCCACGAAGACGGATGTCCTGCTGGGTGATCGACAGGGGCTGGCCGGCGGCGATGCGCAGCTGCTCCTTGATGAGGTCGACGCCGGTGACCATCTCGGTGACCGGGTGCTCGACCTGGATACGGGTGTTCATCTCGATGAAATAGAACTCGCCGTTCTCGTACAGGAACTCGAAGGTACCCGCACCGCGGTAGCCGATCTCGAGACAGGCGCGCACGCAGCGCTCGCCGATGAACTTGCGCATCTCGTCGGTGATGCCGGGAGCCGGCGCCTCTTCCACCACCTTCTGGTGGCGACGCTGCATGGAGCAGTCCCGCTCGCCCAGATAGAGGGCGGTGCCCTGGCCGTCAGCCAGCACCTGGATCTCGATGTGGCGCGGGTTCTCCAGGTACTTCTCCATGTAGACCATGTCGTTCTTGAAGAACTGGCCCGCTTCGGATTTGGTCAGCGCAATGGCGGCAGCCAGCTCGGCTTCGTTGCGCACCACGCGCATGCCGCGACCACCACCGCCACCGGCGGCCTTGATGATCACCGGATAACCGATGCGCTTGGCGATGGCGGCGTTGCGCTTGGCATCGTTGTCCACCGGACCATCGGAGCCGGGTACGCAAGGCACGCCCGCTTTCTTCATCGCCTCGATGGCGGAGACCTTGTCACCCATCAGGCGAATGGTCTCGGCGCGCGGGCCGATGAAGATGAAGCCGGATTTCTCGACCACTTCGGCAAAGTCGGCGTTCTCGGAGAGGAAGCCGTAGCCCGGGTGGATGGCGACGGCACCTGTCACCTCGGCGGCGGCAATGATGGCCGGCACGTTGAGGTAGGACTCACCGCTGGCAGGTTTGCCGATGCAGATGGTTTCGTCCGCCAGGAGCACATGCTTGAGCTCCCGATCGGCAGTGGAGTGAACGGCCACTGTCTTGATCCCGAGCTCTTTGCAGGCGCGCAGGATCCGCAGGGCAATTTCACCGCGGTTGGCGATGACTACTTTGTCCAACATGGGTGGCATTTTCCCTTATTCGATGATGAACAGCGGCTCGTCGAATTCGACTGCCTGACCATTTTCAACCAGGATCGCTTTGATCACGCCGGCCTTGTCAGACTCGATTTGGTTCATCATTTTCATGGCTTCGACGATGCACAGGGTGTCGCCGACATTGACGTGCTGACCCACTTCCACGAACGGCTTGGCTTCCGGGCTGGAAGAGCGGTAGAAGGAGCCCACCATGGGGGAGCGCATCAGATGACCGCTCGGGGCGGCATCGGCAGCGGGCGCTGCGGCAGCGGCCGGAGCAGCGGCTACAGGGGCGGCAACGGGAGCGGCGGCCTGCGGCATGATCATCTGCGGGGCAACGCTAACCTGGCCGGAGAAATTACGGCTGATGCGAACGGACTCTTCCCCTTCGGAGATCTCCAGCTCGGCGATGCCGGACTCTTCAACCAGTTCAATCAGCTTCTTGATTTTGCGGATATCCATTAGCATTCTCTTTCTTCTTTATCAGATAAGTGATTATCAAGCCGCGCGCAACTGATGCACGGCCGCGGTTAAAGCGAATTGGTAGCCATCGGCACCCAGCCCGCAGATCACCCCTTTGGCGACATCAGACAGATAGGAGTGATGACGGAAGGGCTCCCTGGCATGGACGTTGGACAGGTGAACCTCGATAAAGGGGATGGCCACGCCCAGCAGGGCATCGCGAATGGCGACGCTGGTGTGGGTGAAGGCGGCCGGGTTGATGATGATGAAATCCACCTGACCCATGGCCTGATGGATGCGGCCGACCAGCTCGTGCTCGGCGTTGGATTGCAGATGTTCCAGGGTGACACCGAGTTCGCTGGCGCTGTGCACCAGATCGGCGACGATCTCATCGAGCGTCTTGCTGCCGTAGATTCCCGGCTCCCGCTTGCCCAGCAGATTCAGGTTGGGACCGTTGAGCAGAAGGATTCGGTGATGTTGCGACATATTGAGTACATCCTCGATGATTATGCTGCTATCTATCAGCTATCTGTGGACAACCAGAAATCTAGCCAATTTTTGCACAATTCGGTGTGCCCTGGCACACAGATTTCGCAATTATATTGATTTCGTGAAAATTAGCAGCATTTTACTGGTCTAATCTCTACATCTGGCTATTTATTGGCCTTTCGCCTCTGCTCCCTGCCGCACCGTCGTTCCCTCTGCTGCATGAGCCCCAGACGCAACAAAGCCGGCACTGGGCCGGCTCTGCTGTGGAAGCGGAAGTGGACTCAAGCCGCTTCTGACTTCTCGCGGATCAGCTTGTCCACGACACCCGGATCCGCCAGGGTGGAGATATCCCCCAGGCTGTCGGTCTCGCCGGTGGCGATCTTGCGAAGGATACGGCGCATGATCTTGCCGGAGCGGGTCTTGGGCAGCCCCTCGGCCCAGTGGATCACGTCCGGGGTGGCGATGGCGCCGATCTCCTTGCGCACCCACTCTTTGACCTCTTTATGCAGCTCGCGGCTCGGCTCTTCCCCGGCGATCAGGGTGACATAGGCATAGATGCCCTGGCCCTTGATCTCGTGGGGGACGCCGACCACGGCCGCTTCGGCGATCTTCGGATGGGCCACCAGGGCCGACTCTATCTCCGCCGTGCCCATGCGGTGGCCGGAGACGTTCAGTACATCATCCACCCGACCGGTGATCCAGTAGTAACCATCCTCGTCGCGACGGGCACCGTCGCCGGTGAAGTAGCGGCCGGGGAAGGTGGAGAAGTAGGTCTGCTCGAAGCGATCGTGATCGCCGAACACGGTGCGCATCTGGCCGGGCCAGGAGTCGGTGATGACCAGGTTGCCCTCGGTGGCGCCTTCCAGCGGCTCGCCCAGATTGTCCACCAGGGCCGGCTGCACCCCGAAGAAGGGGCGGGTGGCGGAGCCGGGTTTCAGTGCGGTGACGCCGGGCAGCGGCGTGATCAGGATGCCGCCGGTCTCGGTCTGCCACCAGGTATCGACGATGGGGCAGCGCTCGTCGCCTATGGTGCGGTAGTACCACTCCCAGGCTTCCGGGTTGATGGGTTCACCCACGGATCCCATGATGCGCAGGCTGGTACGGGAGGTGCCTTCGATGGCCTCCTTGCCCTTGGCCATCAGCGCGCGGATCGCGGTGGGGGCGGTATAGAGGATGGTGACCTGGTGCTTGTCCACCACCTGGCTCATGCGATTGGTGGCCGGGTAGTTGGGCACCCCTTCGAACATCAGGGTGGTGGCGCCGTTGGCGAGCGGCCCGTAGACCAGGTAGGAGTGACCGGTGACCCAGCCCACGTCGGCGGTACACCAGTAGATGTCCTCCTCGTGGTAGTCGAATACGTACTTGAAGGTGAGCGCGGCATAGACCAGGTAACCGCCGGTGGTGTGCAGCACGCCCTTGGGCTTGCCGGTGGAGCCCGAGGTGTAGAGCACGAACAGGGGGTCTTCGGCCCCCATGGCCTCGGGCGGGCAATCCGGGCTGGCGGCGGCGACGGCATCGTGCCACCAGATGTCCCTGTGGCCGTGCCAGGCCACGTTGCCGCCGGTGCGCTTGAGCACGATCACCTTGTTGACCCGGGTATCCGGGTGGGTGAGCGCCTCATCGACGTTTTTCTTGAGGGGGATGGGACGACCGCCACGCAGGCCTTCGTCGGCGGTGATGACTATGGTGGCCCCGGAGTCGATGATGCGGCCGGAGAGGGCTTCCGGCGAGAAACCGCCGAAGACGATGCTGTGGACGGCGCCGATGCGGGTACAGGCCAGCATGGCGATGGCGGCTTCAGGCACCATGGGCATGTAGAGGCACACCATGTCGCCGCGTTTCACCCCCTGAGCCTTGAGCACGTTGGCAAACTTGCACACCTCGCCGTGCAGCTCACGGTAGGTGATCTTGCGATCCTCGGCCGGGTTGTCCCCTTCCCAGATGATGGCGACCTTGTCACCGCGTTCGTTCAGATGGCGATCCAGGCAGTTGGCCGAGACGTTGAGCAGACCATCCTCGTACCACTTGATGGAGACGTGGCCCGGATCATAGGAGGTGTTTTTGACGCGGGTGTAGGGCGTCATCCAGTCGAGGATCTTGCCCTGCTCCCCCCAGAAGGCGTCAGGGTTCTGCACCGACGCCTGATACATGGCTTCATAACCATCCTTGTCCAGCAGGGCGCCGTTGCCGATGTGGGCCTTGACCGGATAGACCTTGCTCTCGCTCATCTTTCACTCCTGTGAATACATTTTCTTAATGATTGAGTAACAACTTATACCTTTGGTTCCCGAGGGCAATTAGACTTTTGGATAGCGACAAAGGAAGAAGAGTGCCAGCAGCAAAAAGAGAAGGGAGCCCGGTGCTCCCTTCTCTTTTATCCGTGACTCACCCCTGGTTCATCCGTGTCCATGGGGGAGCATGGCGGCCATGTGGGGTTCGGCCAGGGGGTAGCTGAACAAATAGCCCTGGCCCTCCTCGCAGTGCAGGGATTGCAGAAACTGGCGCTGGGGCTGGGTCTCGATGCCCTCCGCCGTGACCGCCATGCCGAGGGAGCTTGCCAGCTGGACTATGGTGCGGCACAGCTCGCGACTGTGCTTGTCATCGGGCAGCGCCTGTACGAAGGCCCTGTCTATCTTGATGCGATCGATGGGCAGGCTCTTGAGCAGGCTCAAGGAGGAAAAGCCGGTTCCAAAGTCGTCGATGGCGATCTGTACCCCCAGCGCCTTGAGGCGGGTAAAGAGGCGCAGGCTGTGATCCACGCTCTGGATGATGCTCTCGGTGACCTCTATCTCCAGCCGTTCGGCGGGGAAGCCGGTCTCGGCCAGGATGGCGGTGACCCTCTCCACGTAGTCGGGGGAGCGCATCTCCCTGACCGACACGTTGACGGAGAGCCGAGGGACCGCGAAGCCTTCTGCCAGCCACTTCTGGCCTTGCTGGCAGGCGGTGCGCATCACCCAGGCACCGAGCTGCTCGATGAGGCCGCACTCTTCGGCCACCGGGATGAAGCGAGCCGGTGAGATGATGCCCATGCAGGGGTGCTGCCAGCGCACCAGGGCCTCGAGACCGCTGAGGCTGCCATCGGCAAGATCCGTCATGGGCTGGTACAGCAGACGAAACTGCTGCTGCTCCATGGCCTTGAGCAGTCCCTGCTCCAGGGCCATGCGTTCCCTGGTCTGTGCCGTCATGTCCGGGGAGTAGAACAGATAGCCGTTGCGACCACGGCGCTTGGCCTCGTGCATGGCATTGTCTGCCGCACTGATGAGGCTGTCAGGGGTATAGCCATGTTCCGGATAGAGGGAGATGCCGATGCTGGCGGAGAGTCTCACCCGCTCCTGCCCGATGTCGGCCGGCTCGTGCAGCCTCTGCTGCAACCGTTCGATCAACCACACCAGCTCTTCCCGTTTCCCCATGTCGGGGAGCAGCACCAGAAACTCGTCGGCCCCCAACCGGATGGCGACGTCCCCGGTGCGCAGGCAATGACGGATGCGATCCGCCGACAGCTTGAGCAGCTGATCACCGGCGCTCTGCCCCAGGTTGTCGTTGATGAGTTTGAAACCGTCGAGATCGATGAACAGCAGCGCCAGAGTGTGCCGGTTCAGGCGGGCCATCTCGATCTCCAGGGTGAGGCGCTCCTGCAGCAGGCTGCGATTGCCAAGATCGGTGAGGGGATCGTGATAGGAGAGGTGCTGCAGCCGTGCCTCCATCTGGGACAGCTGCTGCACCTGATGGCCGGACAGCTCCGGGGCAAATGCCGCCAGTGTGGGGTGGGCGGCAGGCATCAGGGGCAGATCCCGGGTGATGAGGAAGAGGCCGTTGAAGATGCCGTCGTCATCCAGCACCGGGCCGCAGCTCAGGTGCCAGCGTGTCGAGGACGCGGGATGGGGGGCGCCCGTGTCATCCAGCTCCAGCTCGACCCGCTGTGCTCCATGAAGCAGCTGCTGCAGCAGGGGAGCCAGCATGGGGGCACGGGCCGGGCTGATCTCAAACAGGGTCTTGCCGGGGTGATCCGACCTGGCGAGCCCGCTCAGCTGGGCAAAGCTTGCGTTGACCTCGCGGCATCTGAATTCACGATCGAACATGGCAATGCCAAAAAGAGCCTGATCGAACAACTGCTGCAATTCGTGGATGGTGAGCGGGCCTGACAGATGCAGTGTCTGAACCGATTCGGGTAGCACTCTTTCCATATAGGCTCCTGAATTGATTTTTTTATCATTTGCGCGACTGTGTCAGTATGGCATGAAGTTTCAGGAGGGAAAGAAAGTGGGGGAATGGCGTGAAATCAACAGGATATCAGCCTTTCTGGCGACCAAATGCCTGAAGGCCTCGCACGAAGACCAGCCAGCCTACCAGGTGAAAAGGCAGGGCCATGGCGTAGAGCAGCAACCAGTGACTCTCCGTGCCGCTGCTGTTGATGAAGTCGATCCAGGAAGCCAGCAGGGCCAGCATGCCCGCTATCTGGAAGCGGCGGCGCAGCACCACCTCGACGCCGAGGTTGGCGAGGTAGAGGGTCAGCAGTATACCGGCGAAGCCGGTGAGCTGGGCGGTGCCGTAGAGTGCCCGATCCGGGTTCAGCAGCAGCGCGGCGAGGGGAGTAATGCCCTGATCCAGCGGGATCAGGGCCAGCAGCCAGCATGCGATCAGGAGCAGGGCTGTCTTCATGCCGGGCTTAGTCGGCGGCTTGCGCGGGTTTGACCAGGCTGAGGTAGTTGGCATCCATCTTGAGGAATACCCCCAGCAGTCGGGCACTGGCGCCGTAGAAGCCAAACTGGTCGGCGGCGCGGCAGGCGCTCTCGAACTTGTCGAACCAGCCGAGCAGGTGGCCGTGCAGCAGGGACTCCTGCTCGCCAAGCCAGGTTTCGCGCTGGGTGGCGGTGGTCGCCTCGGCGGCGCGTATGATGAGGTTGCCCATCAGATCCAGCTCGATGGCCAGGTGATCGGCAGGCTCCTTGTACTTGTCGCTGACGTTGATGCCGAGGCGTTCGAGGCGCGCCTGCATTTCGCTCATGGGGGCCTGCATCAGCAGCTTGCCCTCGCCGCGGTAGAGCGACTCGTAAGGCAGGGCGCCCTGCTTGGGATCCACCAGGAACAGGCCGGCGAAGTCGGCGGCGAGCTCCAGCTGGCGATCCGGGCGCACCAGCAGGCGGGCGATGGCCTCGTTCAGCTCGGCCACGGCCTCGCGCATGGGGTCCAGGGTAGAGAGGCTCTTCAAGAAGCTGCGCACGTCATAGGTATCGTATTCAGCAATCTGTGCATCACTGAGTTCGGCAGCGAACAGGGTGGAAAACCACCAGTAAAGCTCGGCCCGGCGTTCGCTGGTAGCCATAAATTCCTGCATTTTTCCTCCGTGGATGACAATCGGGAGCCATAGAGGCTCCCGATTCTAACGACTTTAAAAATAAAGGAAACTCAAGGGGGACTTTAGTCCCTTCGGGGTCAGAGTGCCGGGAACATGGGATCGATGCCCTTGGCAGATTCCGGCGCTCCGAAGGCGGTGACGGCCGGCACCTGTCCGTGGAATTTCTCGATCTCCACCAGGGCGGTGTGGGCCGTGGTGGCCTGGGCCAGGCTGGAGGATCCGATGTCCGCAGTCAGCACGTTGGGATCGCCATAGGTACACAAGGTCCCCACCTTGCCGCCCTCCTGCGGGCCGTACCAGGCCCCTTCCTGGATGCGCACCACGCCGGGGGCGTAGTCATCGCTCACCACCAGACCGGCCAGCACCTGACCGCGGCCGTTGTAGACCCGCACCAGATCCCCGTCCTTGAGCCCGCGCGCCTTGGCGTCCTGCGGGTTCATGTAGACAGGCTCGCGCCCCTGCACCGTGTAGGTGGCACGGTAGGCATCGGAGGAGCAGAGCTGGCTGTGCAGGCGCTTGTCCGGGTGACAGGATTGCAGGTGCAGCGGGAACTGCTGGCTGCCCGGCCCGCCGTGGGAGCGCTCGTAAGGCTCGATCCAGATAGGGTGGCCCGGGCAATCCGCGTAGCCGTAGTCAGCGATGGTCTTGGAGTAGATCTCGATGAGGCCGGACGGGGTGCCCAGCGGCTCCAGATCCGGCTCCTTGCGGAACGACTCGTGACGTACCCAGGGCTGGCCAGCCGGGAAGGTGACGAAACCTTCACCGTGCCAGAACTGGCTGAAGCGGGGCAGGCGGATGCCGATGCCGCGGCCCTGCAGGCGGGCGTCGTCATAGATGCTCTGGATCCACTCCAGTTTGGTCTTGCCACCGGTGAACTCGGCCTCGCGATCGAAGCGACGGCAGAGATCGGCGAAGATGTCGTAGTCGTCGCGCGCCTCGAACAGCGGCTCGACCACCTTGTGCATGGCCAGGATGCCGGCGTTGGAGTGGGAACCCCACTGCTCGATGTCATCCCGCTCGTAGGTGGTGGTGGCCGGCAGCACGATATCGGCGAAGCGGCAGCTGGCGGTCCACTGGTGATCCACGCTCACCACGGTTTCCAGCTTGCGCCAGGCGGCGATCATCTTGTTGCGATCCTGCTGGTGGTGGAACGGGTTGTTGCCGCAGAACACCGCCATCTTCATTTCCGGGTAAGTGATGGTCTGACCGTTGAAGGCGATGCGCTTGCCCGGGTTCAGGATGCAGTCGACGAAACGGGCCACCGGGATGAACCTGGAGTAGCCCTTCCAGTCGCCGTTGTGCAGCGGCTTGACCCCGGGAATGACGGAGCTGAAGCCGGACATGATGGGGCCTGTGCTGGTGATGGTACCGGCGCCGTTGTAGTGCCAGCCAAAACCGTAGCCGCCCCCCGGCAGACCGATCTGGCCCAGCATGGAGGCCAGGACCACCAGCATCCAGGCGTACTGTTCGCCGTGGTGCATACGCTGCACGCACCAGCCGCCGATGAGCTGGGTGCGGCCGCTGGCCATGGTGCGCGCCAACTCGCGAATGGTGTCGGCAGGCACGCCACAGATGGCGGAGGCCCACTCAGCATCCTTCACCTGACCATCCCTGGTGCCCAGCAGGTAGGGCAGGAACTTGTCAAAGCCGGTGGTGTAGTTCTTGAGGAAGGCCTCGTCGTGACGCTTCTCGCTGTAGAGGGTATGGGCGATACCCAGCATCAGGGGCACGTCGGTCTGCGGGTTCAGGGTCACCTGATCGCAATTGAGATACTTCTGGGTCTTGGATTTGACCGGGTCGACACTAATGACCTTGATCTCTCCCCTGGCCACTTTCTCTTTCAGCTGCGCCCAGTATTCGTAGACGCTGTGATCCGGCACCAACCAGCCCACCTGCAGGTTCTTGATGGGATCTGAACCCCAGATGACGATGGTCTTGCTGTGCTCCAGCACCAGGGGCCAGGAAGTCTGCTGCTCGTACACCTCCATGGCGCCCGCCACGTGGGGCAGGATCACCTGGGCGGCGCCGGTGGAGTAGTCACCGGCCTTGGCCAGATAGGTGCCGTGCAGGTTCATGGCGCGGCCCAGCATGGCGCCGGCGGAGTGCAGCTTGCCCACCGACTGCCAGCCGGAGTGACCGGCGTAGAGGGCGCTCGGGCCATGGGTCTTCTGCACCCGTTCCAGCTCGTGATAGAAGAAGTCCAGCGCCTGGGACCAGGTCACCCGCACGAAGCGGTTCTGGCCGCGTTCGCTGGTGTCGGACTGGTGGCCCTTGCGCAGCCAGTCCAGACGTACCATGGGGTAGCGGATGCGGGAGGGGTTGTAGACCACTTCACTCAGGGCCTTGAGCATCTCGGTCGGATGCTTGTCATGCTCGAACGGCAGGGTCTCGACCCAGCGGCCGCCCACCACACGGGCGCGGAAGGCACCCCAGTGGGAGCCGGACTGCACCAGTTTGTCGCCGGACTCGGCGGCCATCACGGCGCGACCGAGCAGAGAGGGGCCGATCAGGGCGCTGGCACCGCTGGCCAGCAAGCCACCCAGAAAACCACGACGGGAAATATTGATCATCTTGTTATTCCTCTTTCGAATCCGGAATTAGTGGCTGCCCTGACCACCGGTATCGGCGGCATGGTTTTGCAGGTACTTGAGCAGGGTGCGCTCCTCTTCCTTGCTCAGGCGGTAGTAGGCGGACATGGCCTTGAGACCCGAGATCCAGCCGTTGGCGGTGAAGTGAGCCGGATCCGGCGCCGCGTGGCAGGAGTTGCAGGTGGACTTGTACATCTCGCCGGCATAATCCCAGATCGGTTTGAGGGAGGATTCGAGGCCCTTGCCATCGACCCAGGCCTGCACCTGCACCTGTTCCCACTTGATATGGGTGGCGCTGTCGGTTTCCTGTTTCAGGATCTGCTCGTTGACCCTGAGCTCGTCACGGATGGTGGCCACGAAGACCCGCTTGCCCATGTACTCGCTCAGCACCCGGCCCTTGCCTTCGGTTTCGCGCCAGCCTTCGATGGTCACCTTGAGGCGATCGCCGCTGCGGGCCACGACGTCGATGCGGGAGGCGGGCAGCAGCTTGCCGACCGGCTCGGTACTCTCTTCGCTTTCGTAGAGATCCTTCTCGCCCAGGGTGTAGAGGGTCTCGGCAGCCGGTGCTTCTTGCGCATCGCTTGCCAGGGTGGCGTAGGTGGCACGGAAGCCGCCCGCCATGTTCGGCAGCTCGTGGGCGATGCCCTTGTGGCACTCGATGCAGTTCATGTTCTTGGCGGCGGCATCCTTCATCGCCAGGGCGGCGGCGGGGGACTGCTTGGCGTGGTCCATGTTGTCGTAGCTGTGGCAGGACTTGCAGGTCTTGGAGTTCTGGCTGCTCATGCGGGCCCACACCTTCTCGGCCAGATGCAGACGCCTGTCCTCAAACTTCTCCTGGGTGTCGATGCTGTGACCTATGTACTGCTGATAGAGGTCGTTGGCCGCCTCCATCTTGCGGGCCACCTTGCCGACGAAGTCCTTCGGCTGGTGACAGTCGGTACAGATGGCCTGGACGCCGGAGGCATTCTTGAAGTGAACGGACTCCTTGTACTCGGGGTAGACGGTGTCCTTCATGGTATGGCAGGAGATGCAGAACTCGAGGGTACTGGTCTTCTCGAAGCCGTAGTGCAGGCCGACGCTGCCGGCCAGGGTGACCCCGACGCCCGCCAGCACCAGCGCCAGTACCGACCAGCGGCGGCTGGGGGTGCGCAGGAAATGCCACAGTTTTTTCATCATGTTCTCTCACATCGCTTTTTTGAAGGAGGCCATGATAGGGAGGCGTTGTGAACAGGGCTGCCGCCGAAAATTAACGAAATAGGGGTATTTATGAAAAATTATGAATAGAATATTCCCCCATGTTGAACTCTGTCTAACCCTGCGGATCCTGCCCATGAGCCACCACATTCTGGTTGTTGAAGACGATGCCGTGACCCGCGAGAAGCTGACCGGCTATTTCGAGCGGGAGGGCTATCGGGTGACCGCGGTCGAGAACGGCCAGGAGATGCGGGCCGTGCTGGCAGAGCAGGAGGTGGCCCTGGTGATGCTGGACATCAACCTGCCGGGGGAGGATGGCCTGCTGCTGACTCGCGAGCTGCGCGCCCGCAGCACGGTGGGGATCATCCTGGTGACTGGCCGCAGCGATGCGGTGGACAAGATTGTCGGCCTCGAGATGGGGGCCGACGACTATGTCACCAAGCCGTTCGAGCTCAGAGAATTGCTGGTGCGGGTCAAGAACCTGCTGTGGCGCATCTCGCTGGCCGCAGCCCAGCCGAGCGAGCCGGCGGTGGCAGACGATGCGGTGCGCTTTGGCCCCTGGCGCTTCGATATTCCCCGCCGCCAGCTCAGCCGTGACGGGGTGCCGGTGCGCCTGACCAAGGCTGAGTACGAAGTGCTGGTGGCCTTCATCGCCAACGCCGGTCGGGTGCTGAGCCGGGAGCGGATCCTGGCCCTCACCAGCCACCGCGGCGACGGCCCGAGCGATCGCACCATAGACGTGCTGATCCGCCGCCTGCGGGGCAAGATGGAGCAGGATCCCCGTGACCCGCAACTGTTCGTCACCGTACACGGGGAAGGCTATCTGTTTGCCGGCGAGCTGGCCGCCTGATCCTCAGCTTTGCTAGGCGCTCAGGCCGATGGCCGGGTGTCAAACTGCGGGCAGTCGTCCCCGATCTGGTGCCAGGGCGCCTTGGAGCCGACGAAGATGTGAAACGCGGGCTTCTGGCTCGGCGCCTCGTCCAGTATCCCCAGCCGAAGATTGATCTTGCCCGTGCTGCGCTTCTGGCTGAACAGGCTGGAGCCGCAGTGGCGGCAGAAGGCGAGGCTGGTCTCGTCCGATTTCTGGTAGCGGCTGATGGCATCGCTCCCCTTCACGATGGTCACCTTGTCGCCATCCAGCCCGCCGACCGAGGCGTAGTCCGCCCCGGAAAACTTGCGGCACTCGCTGCAATGGCAGTTGCCCATGTAGTCGAACTGATCCGGCAGGGTCAGGGCCACGGCGCCGCACAGGCAGCTCGCATGCAATGTGTTCATCTCTTCTCCTTGAGTACTTGGTTAGTTGCCGCTGGCGTCGACGCCGACCCGGTAGACGGGGCGAAAGGTGCCATCGGACAGCGAATCGGCGGGATTGGCCAGGGGGGCCTCCAGGGTCAGGATGGGTGGCCCCATCACCCGCGGGCACTGCTGCTCGCCGGCCTCGGGACTTTGCAGCAGGCAGACTGCCTGGGCCACGGCAAGGCGCCCCTGCTGGCGCATCTGGTCGCTGTTGGCGGCCAGGACTTTGCCCCGGCGCAGGCCGCGCTGCACCCCGTGGCTGAAGTAGGTGCTCAGCACTTTGGGGCGATCGCGTTGGCGCTGCGCCTGCTCGTTGACCGCCACCTCGGCGGCGATGGCGCCCCCCACCAGATAGTCGAGGCCGGGGTAGCTGGCCAGGGTCTGCTGCACTAGGGTGCGCTGGATCTCGCGGCTGTTGTCACCACGCGCCGTGGTCACCAGCCTGATGGCGCTCCCCTCGATGCTGTCGGCAAAGCCCGGCTCGACGAAATTGTTGCCACCGCTCGCCTGCGGGCCGGGAAAGAGCGCCACCGTCACCGGCGGGCTGCCGGCAGGGTGGCGCTTGGCCAGCCAGTGGCCCATCTGCCAGCCCATCTGATACCAGGAGACCCCCACCTTGGCCTTGACCAGTCCGGCGGGCAGATCGTTGACCAGGCCGAACACCGGCAGCGGACTGGCGCTGATCGCCTCGTCCAGCCCGTCGTAGCTCACCGCGCCGAGCAGGATGGCATCGCTCCCCTCGCTCACGCACTGCTGCAACTGCTGGCGCTGTTCGGCAAGGGCGCCGTAGCCACCCGCCTCGTGGATGCGCAGCTTCACGCGAAGCCGTTTTGCCTCCTCCACCATGCCCTGATTGACCGACAGCCAGTAGGCGTCGCGCAGGTGGGGATAGAGGGCGCACAGGGTCAGTGGGCGCGTGACGGGGACGGGCCCTTGCCAGTTCAAACGGGCCGGCTTGCCGCCGAAGGCACCGTCCGGCCAGTGATCCACCTCGAAGGCGAGGACGCAGGCCGGGAGCAGGATGAGCAACAGGGAGAGACAGACGCTTCGCATGGCCGGGGGTTTTGTTAAAGTGTGGGGCCATATTATCCGGTCAAAGTCGACCACAACCAAGGTACTTCCCGTGAGAATCTTTTCCGGCCTGGGCGGCAAGCTGTTGCTGGCCTTCTCCCTGATGGCGCTGCTGACCCTGGGGGCCTCCCTGCTGGGGTGGTTCGGCCTCAGCCACCTGCGCCAGCTGGAGCAGGGGGTGCAGCAGACCCTGGCGGATCAGGAGCTGGCCCGCACCCTGGCGCGGCTCGGCGGCGAGATCCAGAGCTCCTCCCACCTGTTGGCCTCCGCGACCAGCGAGGAGGAGCGGGAGCATCAGGGGCGGCTGCTCACCCTGCAGGGGCAGCAGATGCAGCATGTGCTGGAGCAACTGGGCCATGGTGGCGGCAAGGCGGCGTCTGACGAGCTGCATCGCCTCAGCCAGACCATCATCGGCAACCTGGGCCAGCAGGGTTGGCTGGTGGGAGAGCGGCTCACGCTGATGGCCGAAGGAGGCGCGTTGCGCTCCCGGCTGGTGACGGCCGCCGGTCAGGTGGCGGAGCTGGCCCGCAGCCAGATGGAGAACGCCGAAACCGTGATGGTGGCCGGGCTCGGCTCTCTCTATTCGCTGCAGGGGCGCCCAGCAGATGGGGCGATCGACCGGCTGCTGGAGCAGGATCTCGACTGGCTGGAGCAGATGACGGAGCTGCGCCACCGCACCCTGATGCAGCAGCAGCGCATCGAGGAGATCTGGCGCAGCGACCGGCAGGCCGGGCTGCTGACCCTGCTGCAGGAGGTGCGTCGTGAGCTGGCCATCCTGCTGCTGCGCGCCGGGGCGGTGATGGATCCGGCCCGTCGCCAGGCGGTGGAGCAGGCGCTGACCGTGCTGGAGCAGAGCGATCGACTGGTACAGCTGCGCAGCGACTGGCTCGGCAAGGGGGAGGCGCTGCGGGTGCTGGCTGCCGCCAACGAGGCCCTGATGGAGAGCCTCAACCGCGAGGTCGGCACCCTGGTGAACCAGGCCCGGGACTCCCTGGGAGAGAGCCAGCAGGCTCTGAACCAGCGGCTCAAGCTGCTGGAGCAGGCCCTGATGGTGATCGGTCTGTTCACCCTGGCGCTGCTCATCCTGCTGATGTGGCGCATGGTCTATGGTCGCATCGTCTGGCCGTTGCAGCGAGCGGTCGCCGGGATGAGCCGGTTGGCCAGGGGGGATCTGGCGCCGCTGATGCCAGTCGGGGAAGCGGGACGCGACGAGCTGGCGGAGCTGGCGCGGGCGCTGCAGGTGTTTCGCGACAACGCCATCGAGCTTGGCCGCTACCAGCGGGAGCTGGAGTCGCGGGTCGAGGAGCGCACCGAGCAGCTCAGCCACGCCAATGCGCGCCTCAACGAGGAGGTGAAGAAGCAGCGGTTGGCTCGCGCCGAGGCGGAGCAGGCCAACCGGGCCAAGTCGGTGTTCCTCGCCACCATGAGCCACGAAATCCGCACTCCCATGAACGGCATCCTGGGCGGTCTCACCCTGCTGGAGGATACCCATCTCAGCGAGACCCAGCAGCGTTACCTGGCCGCCATCGAGCAGAGCGGTGAATCCCTGCTGGAGATCCTCAACGACATTCTCGACTACTCCAAGATCGAGGCGGGCCACGTGGAGGCGCGCCGCGAGCCCTTTTCCCTGCGCCCGCTGGCCGAGGAGCTGATCGCCCTGTTCGGGCCGAGGGCCGACGCGAAAGGGGTGACGCTGGCGCTGGAGTTCGCCCCCTCGCTCCCTCCCGTGGTGGAGGGGGATCTGGGCAAGCTGCGCCAGGTGCTCGCCAACCTTCTTGGCAATGCGGTCAAGTTCACCGTCAAGGGGCGCATCACCCTGGTGGTGGCGCCGCTCGCCTGTGCGGGTCCCTGCGCCGAGCCCTGCATCCGTTTCATGGTGAAAGACACGGGCCCCGGCATCCCGTCCGGGGAGCAGGAAGCGGTGTTCGAGGCCTTCCACCAGCGCAAGCGGGACATGGGGCATCAGGGGGGGACGGGGCTCGGGCTTGCCATCAGCCGCCGGCTGGTGGCCGCCATGGGGGGGGAGCTCACGCTCTCCAGCGAGTCGGGGCTGGGGTGTGAATTCAGCTTCAGCCTGCCGCTGCAGCGCTCGGCAGCTCAGCTGCCGGCCAGCGCCCAGCCGGTGCGCCTCGGCCAGCCACGGGAGATCCTGCTGGTGGAGGACAACGAGATCAACCGGCTGGTGGCCGAGGGCATGCTGACGCGACTCGGCCACAGAGTCACCCTGGCCGAGGATGGACGCAGCGCGCTGGCGCGGGTGACCGAGCGCCCCTTCGAGCTGGCCCTGCTCGACATCAACCTGCCGGACATGGACGGCATGACCCTGCGCGAGGATCTGGTGGCCATCAGCGAGGAGGAGCATGGCTGCGGTCTGCCCGCCATCGCCATCTCGGCCCAGATGTACCCGGAGGATGTGCGCGCCTGTCTCGCCGCCGGGTTCGCCGACTTCGTCGGCAAGCCGGTACGGCTGGCGGCGCTGGCTGCGGCCATCGACCGGCTGTATCTGGGGGAAGAAGGGGGGGAGATGCCGGACGTGCCGGGCGACTCCGGGGGGGCTCCGGAGACGGCGAACCCGATACTGGAGGCGGATCTGGCCCTGCTGGGCGGCCCGCGCATCCGCCAGCTG
>NZ_CDDD01000073.1 GCF_000820165.1 Aeromonas taiwanensis | reverse complement strand
CTGCGCTAATCACCGAAAATTCACTGTCCAGCATACCGGGGACGGTACGACTGGGCAACGGGCGGGCATCATACCCAAGCGCCAAAGTCAGCGTCAACGACTTTTTCCGCCAGTAAATTCAAGTGCCTACTTATTGCCCGTCAGGCGAGAGCTGCTAACACCCGCGCCAAAAAAATGCGACAATGCGCGCAGTTGAACACATGGTGAGTGAAGAACGATGTCTGCCAAAATCATTGATGGAAAACAGGTTGCGCAAACGATTCGCAATCAGGTCGCAGCGCAAGTCCAACAGCGGTTGGCTCAGGGGAAGCGGGCACCGGGTCTGGCGGTGATCCTGGTGGGGCTGGATCCGGCGTCCCAGGTCTATGTGGGCAGCAAGCGTCGTGCCTGTGAAGAGGTGGGCTTTGTCTCCCGCTCCTATGACCTGAGTGCCACTGCCACTCAGGAGGAGTTGCTGGCGCTGATCGACCAGCTCAACGGGGATCCGGAAGTGGATGGCATCCTGGTGCAGCTCCCCCTGCCGGCCCACTGCGACACTACCCAGGTGCTGGAGCGCATTCGTCCCGACAAGGACGTGGATGGCTTCCACCCCTACAACGTGGGTCGTCTGGCCCAGCGCATCCCGGCGCTGCGCCCCTGCACCCCCAAGGGGATCATGACTCTGATCGAGACCACCGGCGTCAAGACCCACGGTCTGCATGCGGTGGTGGTCGGGGCCTCCAACATAGTGGGGCGCCCGATGACGCTGGAGCTGCTGCTGGCCGGCTGCACCACCACGACCTGCCACCGCTTCACCCAGGATCTGGAGACCCAGGTGCGCCGGGCCGATCTGCTGGTGGTGGCGGTGGGCAAGCCCAACTTTATTCCGGGGGAGTGGGTCAAACCGGGCGCCCTGGTGATCGACGTGGGCATCAACCGCCTGGCGGACGGCTCCCTGGTGGGGGACGTGGAGTATGAAACGGCGCGCAATCACGCCGCCTTCATCACCCCGGTGCCGGGGGGCGTGGGGCCCATGACGGTGGCCAGCCTGATGGAGAATACCCTGAGCGCCTGCCAGGACTATCACGACGCCTGAGCCAGTGTGTCGGCCTGGGCGAACAGGGTCGGCGACATAGACAAGCAGACAAGAGAAAGGGAAGGCCTGGCCTTCCCTTTTTTATTGAGCGGCGCCTTTTGAGCGTGGTGACTGGGGTCAGATCAGGGCCAGGGCGGCGGCCAGATCGGCGATCAGATCGTCCGCATCCTCCACCCCGATGCTGAAGCGGATGAGATCGTCGTTCACCCCGGCGGCGAGGCGGCTCGCCTCGTCCATGGCGGCGTGGGTGGTGCTGGCCGGATGGCAGGCCAGGCTCTCGAGATCCCCCAGGCTCACCGCCTGCACGAACAGCTGCAGGTTGTCGAGCAGGGTGGCGCAGCGCGCAAAGCCCCCTTCCAGCTCGATGCTCACCATGCCGCCAAAACCGCTGGCGAAGGTGCCGAGGGCATCGTGGCCCGGATGGTTGGCAAGCCCCGGGTAGATCACCTTCTTCACCGCCGGGTGGGCGGCCAGGAAGTCGGCCACCTTCTGGGCGTTGTGCAGGTGGGCATCCATGCGCAGGGGCAGGGTCTTGACCCCACGCTGCAGCAGGTAGGCCTCCTGCGGGCCTATGGGGGAGCCGATGTGCTTGAGGGCCACGGTGCGCACCGACTTCATCAGCGCGTGAGAGCCGGCCACCACCCCGGCGATGATGTCGCCGTGGCCGCCCAGGTACTTGGTGCCGCTGTGCATCACCAGATCGACCCCGAGCTCCAGGGGACGCAACAGGTAGGGGGTGAGGAAGGTGTTGTCACACACCGTGATGGCGCCCACCTTGCGGGCCGCCTCCACCACCACTCTCGGATCCACCACCTTGAGGGTGGGGTTGGTCAGGGTTTCGAACAGTACCACCTTGGTGCCAGAACGGATGTTGGCCAGCAGATCCTGATCGCTCTCGTAGGCGGTGATCTTGATGCCGGCACGGCTGAAGGTCTGCTTGAGAAACGCATCGGTGCCGCCGTAGAGGGGGCCGATGTAGGCCACTTCATCACCGCTGTCGGCCAGGGCGTACATGATGGCGCTCACCGCCGCCATGCCGCTTGCCACCACCAGGGCCTCGTCGGCCCCCTCCAGCGCCGCCAGCTTCTGCTCCAGCTCGGCGGTGGTGGGGTTGCCAAAGCGGCTGTAGATGAAACCGGGGGCCTGACCGGCGAAGCGCTCCTTGCCCGTCTGGGCATTGAAGTAGCTGAAGGTGCTGCTCTGGTAGAGCGGGGTGGTGAGGGCGCCGGTCTGTGGATCGATCCGCTGGCCGCTGTGCACGCTCATGGTCTTGAATTTCATCGTGTTACTCCGTCATTGCCAGGCCGTGGCCCAACTGCTTGTGTCATGGATTGGCGGGGCGCCGCGGCGTCCCGCCCTGTCATCAATATGGCAAATTCAGGCGGGCTCGGGTTCGGCCCGCACGCTGCCTGCCGTCCGTTCACGGCCCTGCGCCATCGGGGCGCCATAGTGGCGGGCCGCCACATCCGGGTGGGAGCGCAGCCTCCCCTTGAGCACGTTCTCCCCCACCTGATAGAAGAGCGGGTTGGCGGGATCGCTCTGGGGTCCTTCGGCCAGTGCCGCCAGCTCGGGGGAGAGCGACAGCAGCGGCACGGTGGCATCGAGCCTGGCCGCCATGAAGAAGGCGCAGGAGAGGCGCGATACCCCGGGCGGCGGGCTCACCACCCGGTGCAGGGTGGCCTTGAGGTAGCCGTCGGACGCCAGCTCCAGCAGCTCGCCGATGTTGACCACCAGGGCCCCCGGCACGGGCGGCGCCGGGATCCAGCCGTTCGCCGTCTCCACTTCGAGCCCGGAGTGTTCGTCCTGCATCACCAGGGTCAGGTAGCCGGGATCCTTGTGGGCGCCGACCCCCTGACCGCTACCACCCGCCTCACGCCCCGGGTAGTGAATGAGCTTCATGTGCTGGTAGGGGACACCGCGGATGCTCTCGTTGAACACCCCGGCCGGCTGCGCCAGCACCTCGGCGAAGGCGGCCAGCAGGGTGAGACTGATGTCGCTCAGCTTCTCCTGCCACGCCAGCAACTGCGCCTTCATCCCGGGCAGGGCGGCGGGCCACTGGTTGGGGCCGGTGAGCCGCTGCCAGGGCTGGGTCAGGGTGGCGGCGTCGAGGGCCGCCTCTTCGTTCATGATGTCGAACTGCTCCCGCAGATCCGGCCGCGCCCGGGTGAGCTCGGCCCCCACCTGGTTGTAGCCGCGAAAGTGGGGGGAGTGCACCATCTGCACCGCCAGCTTCTCCTGCGCAGGCAGGGCGAAGAAGCGGGCCGCGAGCGCCAGGGTCTCCCGCTGCGCCGATTCACTCAGACCGTGGCCCACCAGATAGAAGAAGCCCACCTCGCGGGCCGCCTTGCCGAGCGTGGCCAGCATCTGGCGGCGCGCGTCGGGGGCGCCCTGGAGGGCGGCGAGATCGATGATCGGCAGCGATGGGTATGTCATGGGCATCTCCTCATGTTCCGGGGGCGTGACCTGTCAGCACAGGGGCGCCAGATGGATTGAGGGTGATGCTACTGTTCGGTGTTATAAGTGCGAAACAATAAATTATTCTTAGTTATATACAAAATTCGAAATAGAATTCGATGCCCATTCGGGGTGGCGGCCAGAACGCGGCTCGGGCCCATCTTGGCCGAATGAGTTGGCCGAATGAACTGACCGAAGCAGTCGACCGTCTGGCGGGGGCTCCCGAAGGCGGGGTCAGATAAGGGGCCCCGGGCGGCAAGATGGTAAGGGGACAAGGGCGGCCGGATGACCGAGTGACAACACGCAAAGAGGGAGGCCCAGGCCTCCCTCTTTCTCATGGCGGGGCCAGGCCCCTGATTGGCGGCGATACCCCGTCGCTTTGCCGCAGGCGGCTCAATATCCCAGGGTGAAGCGCTGGCGCAGGTGGGCCGGCTTTTCCGCCTCGTTCAGCACGCCGTCCGCCAGATCCCCGACAGTGATGCCGGCGGGGTTGTCCCCGTCAAACAGCACCCGATCGGCGCCGAGCCGGTAGCCGCCGCGCTTCTCGCCGGGTTCCAGGAACACGGGCGGGGAGACGAAGCGCCAGTCGAGGGTGGCTTCCCGGCGAAGGGCGGTGAGGCCGTCGCGGGCCGCCAGGGCCCCCTGTTTCCACTCGGCCGGGAAGTCCGGGGTATCCACCAGTTGCACGCCGGGGACGATCTCCAGGCTGCCGGCACCGCCGACCACCAGCAGCCAGCGTTTGGCCGCGACGGCGGCGGCCACGATGGCGCTGGCTCCCTTGAGGTACTGGTCGTAGATGTCCGGCACTGCCCAGCCCGGGTTGTAGGCGCTGATCACTCTATCGTGCCCCTCGATGATCCCGGCCAGGGCCTGGCTGTCCTGGGCGTCCACGGCCACGGCGGTGACCTGCGGGTGGGGGGCAATCTTGCTGATGTCGCGCACGATGGCGGTGACGTGGTGGCCGCGACTGACGGCTTCCTGGAGGATGGCGGAACCGACAAAACCGCTGGCACCGATCAGGGCAATTTTCATGGGGATTCTCCTTCACTGTTGGAATGAGGCTATCCTACGCCCCCGGATGTGATTTAATAATCCACTGTAAATTGCATTCACTTGTAAGCAGGACTTCATAATGGATCAGCTCAGACGCTACGCCATCTTCGCCGCCGTGGTGGAGGCGGGCAGCATGACCGGCGCTGCCAAGGCCCTCGGCATGACCCCGTCCGCCGTCAGCCAGCACATCGGCCAGCTCGAGGGGCTGCTCGGCCTGCCCCTGCTGCACCGCTCCACCCGCCGCCTCAGCCTGACCGAGGCGGGGGAGGTGGTGTGGCAGGGGTGCCAGTCCCTGCGCCAGACCCTGAACCAGACCGAGCTGCGCCTCTCGGAGGTGCGTGACAGCCTGCTCGGGGAGGTGCGGATCACCGCGCCCGTGGGGATGGCGGGGCAGCCGCTGGCGC
Source organism: Aeromonas taiwanensis (assembly GCF_000820165.1). GTDB lineage: Bacteria > Pseudomonadota > Gammaproteobacteria > Enterobacterales > Aeromonadaceae > Aeromonas > Aeromonas taiwanensis. Next base: position 15,635 of record NZ_CDDD01000073.1, on the reverse strand, counting down.
GGGCGCTCTCGCCGCTGCTGCAGGCGCATCCGGGCCTGTGCATCCAGATCATCGCCGACGACGGCAAGCGGGATCTCATCAAGGAGCGCATCGACGTGGCGCTGCGGGTCGGGACGCTCGAAGATTCCACCCTGGTGGCCCGCAGGCTGGGAGAGACCCGGATGCTGCTGTGCGCCTCGCCCGCCTATCTGGCGCGCAAGGGCACGCCGCGCACGCCGGCGGATCTGCTGACCCACGACTGGCTGGCCTCGGAGATGCTGGGGGGAGGGTTGCTGTTGCTGGACGACAAGGGGCAACCCCACCGGCTCAGACCCAAGCCCAGGGTGCTGTGCAACAACGTGCTGCCCCTGCGCCAGTTCACCCTGGCGGGGCAGGGGATCTCGCTGCAACCCGAGGGGGAGATCGAGGAGGATCTCGCCTCGGGCCGCCTGCTGGCGCTGCTGCCGGGCTTTCAGGCGCCCGCCATGGAGATCCACGCCATCACGCCCCAGCGGGAGATCCCGGAGAAGGTGCGCCGGGTGATCAGCGCCCTGCGCAGCCACTTCGCCGAGCACGGCCAAGCGGCCAGGGCGGGGCAATGAAAAGGGGCGGCCGGGTTCCCCCGGTCGCCCCCGACGCCTCGCGCGGGCTTATTTCATGTAGAGGCCGCCGTTGATGGCCAGGGTTTCCCCCGTGATATAGGCCCCCGCTTCGCTGGCGAGGAAGGCCACGGCGGCGGCGATCTCCTCCGGCTTGGCCAGGCGGCGCATGGGGATGTCCGCCTTGATGCTGTCGAGCACGTCGGTGCGGATCGCCGCCACCATGGGGGTGGCGGTGTAGCCGGGGGCGATGGCGTTGACCGTGACCCCGAAGCGGGCCCCCTCCGCCGCCAGCGCCTTGGTGAAGCCCAGCATGCCCGCCTTGGCGGCCGAGTAGTTGACCTGGCCGAACTGCCCCTTCTGGCCATTGACCGAGGAGATGTTGATGATGCGAGCATCGCGCTGCTCGCACATGGCGTCGAACAGCGGCTGGGTCACGTTGTAGAGGCTGCACAGGTTGGTGTGGATCACCTCGAACCACTGATCCGGCGTCATCCGCTTGAAGGCGCCATCCCGGGTAATGCCGGCGTTGTTCACCAGCACGTCGACCCGTCCCTCCTCCTGCAACAGTCGGCCCAGGGTCTCGCGGCACATGGCGGTGTCGGCCACGTCCAGCGCCAGCAGCCGCACCCGCTCCGGATGATGCCCCTGGTCGTCGAACCACTCCCGCGCCGCCGCCGCGCTGGTGCTGGAGTGGGTGGCGACGATGCGATACCCCTGTTCCAGCAGGGCGGTGGTGATGGCGGTGCCGATGCCGCCACGGGCTCCGGTGATCAAGGCAATTTTCTTCATCCTGGCTCTCCCTGGCATGTCGCGACGAAAGGATGCCCTGCACGGGCAATTGATAACCTTGTCCGTATCCACTGTGACAGGGGAAGGCGTCACTTTTGTGACAAGTCGGCGCGAGGTGAGGGGACCGCGTCCCTTCGTTCGTCGCTGGATCCCCCTTGCCGCGGGCAGGGCGGCCATGTTTAATGTGGCGCACTCGCCCCGCAGGCTGTGATCCGAGCGCACCATGAACCCGACATCCCCTCTCTTCCCCTCCGGCCAGGTGCCCGAGGCGCGCGCCCACTTCACCCGCATCGAGCGGGTGCTGGACTACATCCACGCCCACCTGGATCAGCCGCTCTCCCTGGAGCAGCTGGCCGAGCAGAGCTGCTGGTCCCGCTGGCAGTTGCAGCGGGTGTTCCTGCACGAGACCGGTCAGACGGTGGCCCACTACGTGCGCGCGCTCAGGCTGAGCCAGGCGGCAGAGGCCCTGCTCTCGACCCGCCAGCGGGTGCTGGATCTGGCGCTCAGCCATGGTTTTGGCTCCGAGGTGAGCTTCAGCCGCGCCTTCAAGCAGCAGTTCGGCTGCTCGCCGCTGGCCTATCGCAAGCGGGGGCTGCGGCTGGGGCTCTCCCTGCCGCTGGCCCGGGCCCAGACAGCGCCGACCCGTAACCCGAAATGGGTCCAGGTGCGGGTGGAGAGCCGTCCGGGTTTCGTGCTGCACGGGGTGAGGGGAACGATCCGGGGGCTGTTTGCACCGTCGCCGGACTTTCAGCAGACGGTGCCTGCCATCTGGCGCACGCTGCGCGAGGCGGGGGGCCTGAGTTTGTCCGGCGAGCTGCTGGGGGTGGTGGATGTGTCGGCGGCGGGCGAGGCGTTGCTGCCCTACTGGGCCGGGGCTCCGGCGGGGGAGGAGGAGGTGATGCCCGTCGGCCTTGCACGGCTGCGGGTGCCGCCCCAGGAGTACGCAGTCATCACCCATGTGGGGCCCATCGACGAGCTGGCCCGGACCCTCACCTGGTTCATCCTGAACTGGCTGCCCACTTCCGGTTACCGGGGCCTGGACGGCTTCGAGCTGGAGCGCTACGCCCCGGGGTTCGACGGTCGGCAGGTGGACGCCCGCATGGAGTACTGGCTGCCTGTCGCCCCTTGCGGGGGAGCTTGAGCGCCTGTTTGTGCCTCTCCTGCCGGCGTCATCAGTCTGCTCCCCCGAACCCAAGGCGTGCTGGTGCCGAGACCGATAGCCATTTGAACTCACCGGCGCCGTTCGTTGCCAATGAGTCTTGTCATTTGAGACTGACTTCCTCCTGATCTCTCTGCGTTTCCCGCCAACATGCCCCAAATTGTTAATTCCGGGGCGAAATAGAACAATAAAATGCAAATGATATTTGTTACTATTCAAATGCAGTTGGCAGTCGAGGATCAGATGCAACTTGTTCACCCCCCATTGACCGTGGTCGCCGCGACCATCTCCACCCTGTTGTCCAGTGCCGTGCTGGCCGCCCCTGCGAGTCAGGAAGCGGCGCGCGCCGACGAGACCCTGACCGTGCTCGGTCAGACCTATCGCAATACCGCGACCAAGACCCGGCTCGACCCCGTCGAGACACCCCAGGCGATCTCGGTGGTGGACGGCGAGACCCTGGAGCAGAGGGGCGTGAGTTCGGTGAGCGAGGCGCTGCGCTACGTGCCCGGGGTCAACACCGAGCTGCGCGGCGGGGCCGTGAACCGGCTGGACCTGTTCAACATCCGCGGCTTTGACAACTACCAGAACTTCTATGACGGTCTGCTGCTGCAGTACAACGAGTGGAACCTGCAACCCCAGATAGACCCGGTGGCCATCGAGCAGCTGGAGGTGTTCAAGGGGCCGACCTCGGTGCTCTATGGCAGCATGCCGCCGGGCGGCATGGTCAACCTCATCGCCAAGCGCCCCCAGCGGGAAGCCAGCCACAGCGTGAGCCTGGCGAGCGGCACCGGCAATCTCAAGGAGATGACCCTGGACAGCACGGGGGCCATCAACGACAGGCTCGCCTACCGGGTGGTAGGGCTGGCCCGCCAGAAGGAGGGCCAGGCGGTGACCTCCGAAGAGGAGCGCTACGTCTTTGCGCCGTCCCTGGACTGGCAGCTCGGCGAGCAGACCCTGCTGAACCTCAACCTCTACTACCAGAAAGATCCCGAGGCGGGCATCTACACCACTGTGCCCGCCAGCGGCTCGGTCAAGAGCAATCCCCTGGGGCAGCTCGGCAGCGATACCTTCCTCGGGGACGAGAACTGGAACGAGTACAACCGTGAGGTGACCCTGGTCGGCTACAAGCTGAGCCACGACTTCAACGCGAACTGGCAGGTGCTGCAGAATGCCCGTTACATGGATGCGTCCGCCTATCAGCGTAACACCTACAACGCGGCCCTGGGGGCGGACAACCGCACCCTGGCCCGCAACGCCTATCTCACCGATGAGGACTCCCGCGGTTTCGTCATCGACAACCAGCTGGCGGGCAAGGTGCAGACCGGCGCGGCCCAGCACAACCTGTTGCTCGGGGTCGACTACCAGTACCTGGATGCCCACGTGCTCTACCGGGATACGCTCGACTACTCGGCGCCCGCCATCGACATCTTCAATCCGGACCACAGCCAGATTGTGCCGGGGGCGCTCACCTTCAACTATCAGGATCAGAAGGTGATCCGCCAGTCCCAGAGCGGCGTCTATCTGCAGGATCAGGTGCGCCTCGACCGGCTGGTGGCCATCGGCGGTGCCCGCTACGACCGCTACCGGATGGACACCGACAGCCGGACCCTCTATCAGGGGGCGGCCAGCCAGTCCCTGGCCCAGATCGATCAGGACAACCTCTCCTTCCGCCTGGGGGCGCTCTACGAGCTGGATAACGGCCTCTCGCCCTACGTGAGCTATGCCGAGAGCTTCGAGCCGGTACCGGGGGCAGACAAGAATGGCAAGGCGTTCAAGCCGGCCACCGGTCAGCAGTGGGAGGGGGGGCTCAAGTTTCTCTCGGAGGACATGAGCAAGACGGCCACGCTCTCCGCCTTCCACATCACCAAGGAGAACGCCCTGGTGACGGATCCGGACAACGTCTACGGGCCCAAGCTGCAGACCGGGGAGACCGTCTCCCGGGGCATCGAGCTGGAGGGGCGCGCCGATCTCACCAGCAGGCTGGACCTGACCGCCAGCTACACCCTGATGGACATGGAGATCACCCGGGACACCACCAGCCTGCAGGGCAAGACCCCGGTCTGGGTGCCAAGGCAGATGGCGTCGCTGTGGAGCAACTACCAGCTGGGGGGGAGCCTTGAGGGGATGCGGGTGGGCACCGGCCTGCGCTATGTGGGGGAGGCCGAGATCGACGCCGCCAACACGGGCAAGGTGCCGGACTACCTCCTGATGGACATGTCCGCCTCCTATGATCTGGCCGCCCTCAGCGCGAGCCTGAAGGGGGTGGGGGTGTCGCTCAGCGCCAGCAACCTGTTCAACAAGACCTACTACTCCTGCTATGACCAGAACAACTGCTGGTTCGGGGCCGAGCGAAGCGTGGAGGCGCGACTCAAATACGCATTCTGACCCTGCGCCCCGGGCCGCGCCCGGGGCATTCACCCTTCGGCGGCGATGGCCGCGAGAGCGCCCGGCCGCGCGGCCTCGGCGCGCTGGCGCTGCATGGCGAACACACCCGGGCGGCGGAGCACGACGCCCTGTTTGTGGCCGCGGCTGCGCTGATCCCCTCCCTCAAGGGACAAGGGCGGGTGGCGGGCAGTCAGCCCCCGCTGCTGACGGCGCCCGCGTGCAACACCCCCGGCGAGGTGGCGGCGGCCCTGCATGAGCATTGGCGACAGGCACACCCGGAGGCGGGCCCGGCCTACTGGCTGACCCGCAGCTGGGGCATGCTCTGCTGGCAGTCCATCTATCTTGCCATGGTGGCTGTCTACCGGCACAAGGCCGTGCCCGCGCTGGACAGGCTGGGGCAGGGGTATGAGGCGGGGCTGGTGTCCGGCTTCTGCCTGCCCCTGGAGCCCATGATCAAGGGAGAGGTGGAGACCCTGATCGCGGTGGCGGGGGAGCGGCTGCAGACCCACTGGCAGGGGCTGCTCGCGCTCGTCGGGGAGGGGCAGCGGCTGCGGCCAGGCTTCGTGCGCCCGCTCCTGGCCGACGATCTGCTGGCGGCCCTGGTGCGGGTGCCCGAGTTCTTCGGCGAGGTGAGCCGGGAGGTGGTCGCGGCCCACGCGCCACTCTGGCTCGCCGCCTGCGGTCTACCTGACGAGCATCTGGCGGGCTGGCGCCCGACCGCCTTGCCCCTGGATGGCCTCCCGGGCTATGTGCGCCAGCGCTGCTGCCTGCACTACAAGCGTCGGGACGGGGATCTCTGCGGCAACTGCCCGAGGCGGCAGGGGGCCGTGAACTGTTCAGAGGGGTGATGCCCGGGAGTGGATCCCGGGGAATCATTGGTATGAGAGCCGCCCTGGGCGGCTTTTTTCATGCCTCCTGCGGCGCGCTTCCCATCCGGGTGCGAATGCGCTCGAACAGGCTCTGCAGGCAGGCCTGATCCCGATCGGCGGCCCGCACCGCGCCATACATATGGCGGCGCACGCCCTCTCCGAGCGGGCGCGCCTCGAGCAGCCCCTGGCGCACGAACTCGTCGCTGGCCCAGCGGGGCAGGGCGGCGACCCCGAGGCCGGCGGCGGCCATCTGCAGCATCACAGAGGTGTTGTCCACCGGCTTGCAGCGGGCGGGCTCCACCCCGGCCGGCTGCAGGAAGCGGCTGAACACGTCCATGCGGGCGCGCTCCACCGGGTAGACCAGCAACACCTCCTGGCGAAGATCCTCCGGCGCTATGGTGCGCCGCTGGCAGAGGGGGTGATCCGGTGCCATCACCAGGGTGAGATCGAAGGCGAACAGGGGCTCGAAGTGCAGATCCCCGCGGGCCTGCACGTCGGAGGTGAGCAGCAGATCGAGCTGGCCGCCGAGCAGGGCGCTGATGGCATCAAAGCCCGGCACCGACTCCACCTCCAGATCCACCCCGGGCCACTGGCGGCGAAAATCCGGCAACAGCGGCAGCAGCCACTGGATGCAGCTGTGGCAATCGAGGGCCAGGTGCAGCCTGCCCGCGTCGCCGCTGTGCAGGGCCTGCAACTGGCGCTCGGTCAGCGCCAGGGCGGGCAGCACCTGACGGGCCAGGGCGAGCAGATGCTGCCCCGCCGCCGTCAGCACCAGGGGGCGGCTCTTGCGAAGAAACAGCTCCAGGTTGAGGCGGGTCTCCAGCTCCTTGAGCTGATGGGAGAGGGCGGACTGGGTGAGGTTGAGGGTGAGCGCCGCCCCGGCCAGCGACCCCTGCTCGGCCAGGGCGCTGATGGTCTTCAGGTGTTTGAGATCGATGCCCGGATTGCTGCTTGCAGGGTTGTTGGACTGGTTGGGCACACCCATGGCACTGCTCCTTTGTGCGTCAGTTGAGAAATTCTTGAGAGCCAGTTGAAGAGGATTCAATAGCCAAGGCCACCTTATCTCGTCATTCTGGATGTGTAAACATCTGGATGGCTAAATCATCCAGTTTCCCATCAGATGAATGAGCATAAGGAATTGGACCTATGACACGAGCACACACCCTGGGCTTCCCCCGTATCGGCGCCAAGCGCGAGCTGAAATTTGCCCTCGAATCCTACTGGCGTGGCGAGACCACCCAGGCCGAACTCGTTGCCGTGGGCAAGAGCCTGCGTGAGCGTCACTGGCAGGCGCAGCGCACCGCCGGGGTCAACCTGCTGCCGGTGGGCGACTTCGCCTGGTACGATCAGGTGCTGGGTACCAGCCTGCTGGTGGATGCGGTGCCCGCCCGTCACCGCCACGGCGATACCGATCTCGACACCCTGTTCCGGGTGGCCCGTGGCCGTGCGCCGACCGGCCCCGCCGCCGCCGCCGCCGAGATGACCAAGTGGTTCAACACCAACTACCACTACCTGGTGCCCGAGTTCAGCCGCGATCAGCGCTTCAAGCTGGGCTGGAGCCAGCTGTTTGACGAGGTGGAAGAGGCCAAGGCCCTGGGGCTGCCGGTCAAGGCGGTGCTGCTGGGTCCCGTTTCCTACCTCTGGCTTGGCAAGGAGAAGGAGAGCGGTTTCTCCCGTCTCGAGCTGCTGGAGCGCCTGCTCATCGTCTACCAGGAAATTCTGGCGAAACTGGCCGCTCAGGGCGTGGAGTGGGTACAGATCGACGAGCCGGCCCTGGCCCTGGACCTGCCGGACGAGTGGCGTCTGGCCTACCTCAAGGCGTATGAGCGCCTGAGCGGCCCCTGCAAGCTGCTGCTCACCACCTACTTCGGGTCCGTGGCCCATCAGCGCGACATCATCACCAGCCTGAAGGTGGACGGCCTGCACCTGGATCTGGTGGCGGCCCCCGAGCAGCTCGAGACGCTCGTCCCGCACCTGCCGGCCCAGTGGGTGCTCTCGGCTGGCGTCATCAACGGCCGCAACGTCTGGCGCGCCAACCTGGCCAGGCTGGCCCCGACCCTCAAGGCACTGAAAGAGAAGCTCGGCGAGCGCCTCTGGGTCGGCTCCTCCTGCTCCCTGCTGCACAGCCCGGTGGATCTCACCCTGGAGCACGAGCTGGATCCCCAGACCCGCAGCTGGTTCGCCTTCGCCCTGCAGAAGTGCTATGAGCTGGGACTGCTGGCGGACTATCTGGATGGCGGGGATCTGGACAAGATTGCGGCCTACAGCCAGCCCATCGTCGATCGGGAGTCCGACAGCCGGGTGCACAAGAAGGCGGTGCAGTCGCGCCTGGCCAGCCTCACCAACAGCGACTTCAGCCGCCAGAGCGTCTACCCGGTGCGTGCCGAGGCCCAGCGCGCGGATCTCAAGCTGCCGCTCCTGCCCACCACCACCATCGGCTCCTTCCCGCAGACCGCCGCGATCCGGGGGCTGCGCCAGGAGTGGCGTGCCGGTCGCATCGACAACGGCGCCTACGAGGCGGGCATCCAGGCCCAGATCAAGGATGCCATCGAACGTCAGGAGGCCATCGGGCTGGACGTGCTGGTACACGGCGAGGCCGAGCGCAACGACATGGTGGAGTATTTCGGTGAGCTGCTGGACGGCTTTGCCATCACCCGCTTCGGCTGGGTACAGAGCTATGGCTCGCGCTGCGTCAAGCCGCCGGTGATCACCCGTGACATCGACCGTCCGACTCCCATGACGCTGGCGTGGACCCAGTTTGCCCAGAGCCTGACCGAGAAGCCGGTGAAGGGGATGCTGACCGGTCCCGTGACCATCCTCTGCTGGTCCTTCCCGCGGGAAGACGTGAGCCGCGAACAGTCCGCCCTGCAGATTGGCCTGGCCATTCGCGACGAGGTGGCGGATCTGGAAGCCGCGGGCATCAAGATCATCCAGATCGACGAGCCGGCCATCCGCGAAGGGTTACCCCTGCGCAAGCAGGATCACCAGGCGTATCTGGACTGGGCGGTGCGCGCCTTCCGCCTGAGCGCGAGCCCTGTGGTGGACAGCACCCAGATCCACACCCACATGTGCTACAGCGACTTCAACCTCATCATCGAGGCGGTAGCGGCACTCGACGCGGACGTCATCACCATAGAGACCAGCCGCAGCCAGATGCAGTTGCTCGAGGCGTTCGAGCGCTTCAACTACCCCAACGAGATCGGGCCGGGCGTCTACGACATCCACTCCCCGAACGTGCCGAGCCAGGGCTGGATTGAGGATCTGATCCGCAAAGCCGCCAAGCAGATCCCGGCGGACCGGCTCTGGGTCAACCCGGACTGCGGCCTCAAGACCCGCGGCTGGGAAGAGACCACCGCCGCCCTCAAGGTGATGGTCGACGCGACCCGGGCACTGCGCGCCGAGCTGGCCTGACGGCCCTGACCGGCCCGGTGAAACACCGGGGCACGGAACAGACAGAGTGACGAGAGAGGGAAGGCGAGAGCCTTCCCTCTTTTTTTGCGTGTCTTGCGTGCTGATGGAATGTTCCTGCGCCAGGTCTGCGGCAGCCAATGGCATTGGGAGGCTCGATCACCAGATTGCGACAAGGGGCGAGGGTTCGTACCGGTTGCGGGTACCCGGGCGACGGGGACGCTGGTGCTCGGCGGGGGGAATTGGCTAGAATTGCGCATTTTAAATAAATGTTATCGTCAGCGGGAGCAGGATGCAGTTCAGGGATTTCTTGCCGGTATCGACCAATACCAGCGTCAAAGAGAGTTGTTATGGGGCCCTCGGCGCCCTGGTCGGCTTGCTGGGCACTGCCTTGCTGTGCCGCTGGGGGCTGGGGCTTGAGGTGCACTGGCTGATCGCCCCCATGGGGGCCTCTGCCGTGCTGCTGTTTGCCGCCCCGGCGAGCCCCCTGGCGCAGCCCTGGTCCATCCTGGTGGGCAACGGCGTCTCGGCGCTGATGGGGGTGTTGAGCGCCAGTCTGGTGCAGGATCTGACGATCGCCTCGGCCCTGGCGGTGATGCTGGCCATCGCCGCCATGTTCCTCACCCGCAGCCTGCATCCCCCCGGCGGGGCCGTGGCCCTGACCGCCGTCATCGGTGGCGAGGGGATCCGGGCGCTGGGGGTGGGCTATGTGCTGCTGCCGGTGTTGCTCAACTCCTCGTTGCTGCTGGCCATGGGCCTCTTCTACAACCGGCTGCTGGGACGACGCTACCCCCACACCGGCAAGGTGGCGCCCAACCGGCACCAGACCGCCGATCCCCAGCCGAGCGAGCGCCTCGCGACCCAGGCCACGGACATCGATTTTGCGCTGGAGAAACACGGCGAGCTGCTCGACATCAACCGTCAGGATCTGCAGGAGCTGCTGCAGGAGGCCCAGTTGCACGCCCTGCGCGAGCGGGTGGGCACGGTGCGCTGCCAGGATGTGATGTCGCGGGATCTCGTCGTCACGGCGCCGGCAGCCTCGGCCATGGCGGCCTGGCACCTGCTCTCCCGGCACCAGATCAAGGCGTTGCCGGTGGCGGACGAGGAGGGCAGGTTGCTTGGCATCATTACCCTGCACGACCTGATGATCGACCGGACGGAGCGGCAACCCCGATCCCAAGCGGATCTCGAGGGGCTGACGGTGGCGGATCTGATGACCCGGGAGGTGCAGACGGCGCGGCGCTACCAGCCGCTCTACGATCTGGTGGCGGCTTTCTCCGACGGCGGACTGCACCACATGCCGGTGGTGGAGGGGGACCAGCTGGTGGGGATCATCACCCAGTCCGACATGGTGGCAGCCCTCTTCACCCTGGCTCTGCAACCCGGGCTGGCCCAAGAACGGGAGCCAGGTGCCGACAATTCATAAGAAAGGGGCCCCGCGAGGGGCCCTTGTCATTGCAACTCCGGGGCTGCACCTGTCTTTGCAATGGCGGCATCAGCCGCAGCCTGGCACGCTGGGCGTGCATGGGAGACATCACCCGCGAGGAATAAAAAGAGAGGGAGTGCCAGGCACTCCCTCTCTCTTGATCAAGGCGATGGCGGACCGAGGGCCTTAGCCGTAGCGGGCCAGGGTCAGCCCCTCGTCGCTGATGGCAGGCGCTGTGCCGGAGATGAGGTCGCTCAGCAACTGGCCCGAGCCCGCCGCCATGGTCCAGCCCAGGGTGCCGTGGCCGGTGTTGAGCCACAGGCCCGGGATGGGGCTCGGCCCCACCAGGGGCGTGCCGTCCGGCGTCATGGGGCGCAGCCCGGTCCAGAACTCGGCGCGGCTGATGTCGCCCCCCTCGGGGAAGAGATCGCCGACGACCATGGCCAGGGTGTCGTGGCGTTTCGGATTGAGGGCCAGGTTGTAGCCCGACAGCTCCGCCATGCCGCCGACCCGGATCCGCTCGTCGAAGCGGGTGATGGCAACCTTGTAGGTCTCATCGAGCACGGTACTGCGCGGGGCGCCGGCGGCATCCGTCATCGGCAGGGTGAGGGAGTAGCCCTTGACCGGGTAGACGGGGAGCGAGATCCCCAGGGGGCGCAGGAAGCCGGTGCCATAGCTGCCGAGGGCACAGACGATGGCGTCGGCCTTGAAGCGCTGCTCACCGGCCCGCACCGCCACGGCGCGCCCCTGGGCGAGCTCGACCTCGTCGATGGCGCAGTTGAACACGAACTTGACCCCGAGCCGCTGCGCTTCGGCAGCCATGGCCTTGGTGAAGCGGAAGCAGTCGCCGGTCTCGTCCCCCGGCAGGCGCAGGCCGCCCACCACCTTGCCCCGCACCCGGGCCAGGGCGGGTTCCACCTCCTCGCAGCCGCCGGCATCCAGCGACTGGTAGGGAACGCCGTACTCCTCCAGCACCTCGATGTCTCGCTGGCTGGCGTCAAGCTGGGCCTGACTGCGAAACAGCTGCAGGGTGCCGAGCTGGCGTCCCTCATAGTCGAGGTCCAGCTCCTCTCTCAACTCCTTCATGCAGTCCCGGCTGTACTCGGCCAGACGCACCATGCGCCCCTTGTTGACCGCGTAGGCGGCCGGGGTGCAGTTGGCGAACATCTTGAGCATCCAGCGCAGCTGGAAGGGATCCGAGGTCGGGCGCACGGTGAAGGGGGCATGCTTTTGCAGCATCCACTTGGCGGCCTTGAGGGGGATGCCGGGAGCCGCCCAGGGAGAGGCATAACCCGGGGAGATCTGACCCGCATTGGCATGGCTTGTTTCGAGTGCCACCCCATCACGCCGCTCCAGCAGGGTCACCCTGTGACCGGCTTTGGCCAGATACCAGGCGCTGGTCACGCCGACCACGCCACCACCGAGTACTACTATGTCCATCTTGTCTCTCCTTGACTGGGGCCTCCACCTTAATCAGCCGCCACAGGATATTCAACTGGTGTAGATATAATTGGGATATATATCTATTCACATTTTGTTAACTGGCTCTCAATATCGCAATTTTCATCATTATTGGCATTAAGTGCTGGTTTCATGGCCGCGTTGGGAAGGGGGGCGTCGCCGCCAGCAGGGCGACAGCGGGGAGCGTGCCCGGCCGGTTGATCCGGACGGTATCGCCAAGCGGTGAGAGGGCTGTGCGGTGGGGCCAGCCTGGCGGCGGGTCGAACATCAGGTGTTGAGCAATAAATGCTGATGCAGCAAGTGAAGCTGCAAAGAAAAGGCCCCCGCACCTGACGATACGGGGGCCTCGTTGTCTGACGGACCTTATTGGTTGCTGAACAGCTTGGGCCTTGGGCTGGACTGGGCGGTCAGGGTCATGCGACCGGAGGTTTCCAGCCAGGTCTTGATTTTCCGGGCGTCGGCGACCCGCTCGTTCGTGGTGTTGGCGTGGAGCAGCACCATGACCACGGGTTCATTGCTGACCCGGGTCCCCATGACCAGGCAACGACCCGCCTCGCGGATATAGCCGGTCTTGGAAACCAGAACGGGCCACTGGCCTTCCCGGACCAGGCTGTTGGAGTTGCGATAGTGCAACTGGCGCTTGCCGTTGCGCACCAGGCGCTGCTCGGAGGCGGTGTATTGGCGGATCAGCGGGTAGGTGGAGGCGGCAGCGGCCAGCTTGGCGAGATCGTGGGCGGTGGAGACGTTGCGCGGGTTGAGCCCGGTGCTGTCGGCGAAATGGGTGCTCCACATGCCGAGCATGCGGGCCTTGGCATTCATCGCCTCGATGAAGGCCTTGCGACCGCCCGGGTAGTACCGTCCCAATGCGGAAGCGGCGCGGTTTTCAGACGACATCAGGGCGATGTGCAGCATGTCGGCGCGGCTCAGGCGCGAGCCCACCGCGAGGCGCGAGCCCGTGCCCTTGAGCCTGTCCACGTCGTCCATGGTGACGGTCAGGGTCTCGTTGAGGCGCAGGTTGGCATCCAGCACCACGAGGGCCGTCATCAGCTTGGTGATGGAGGCGATGGACATTACCCGATTGGCGTTGCGCTCGGCCAGGATCTCACCGGTACGCGGATTGGCGACCACGAAGGCATCGGATCTCAGGGCGAGATCGGTGCGTGGGGCAATCAGTTGGGAGGAGGAAGAGGTCGCAGAAAACGGGTTGGCATGGGCGCTTTCCATGCTGGCGGGAAGGAGGAAGGCGCCGAGCAGCAGGGGAAGATAGGGGCGAAGGTTCATGGTTTGACTCTACAACGACTCACAGGGACATTTGGGTAAGTTATATGACGGTAATTGACGCTTCACAACGTTCAAAGGGCCGATATTTCAATTTTATGGGGTAGCGCACCTTGAAATAGCTGCGCTTGGGACTAAGGGGTGCCTCAGCAGGATCCATTGGTGGCTCCCCAACGCAGTCTTAACCCGACACGGATGCGCACTATAAGCCGGCCTGGTGTCTCATGACGACTCTTTTTGCAGCGGATGGCACATTGTCACCTCGAACGCCCCGTTAATCACAGTTATGGCGGTAAAAACGGTGCCGGGAAAGGGGGCGTTATGCCCCTTTTTCCCCAGTCGCCAACTACGTCAATCCTGCGCCCCCGGTTCTGTGGGTGCAGCGCAGGGGCACTGTGCCGGTTTTTCTCTGCGGGCGGGCTCGAGGGCTGGTCGGCGGCCCGATCCATTCGCGGATCATGCGAACCGAGGCGTGGCAGCCGATCGCCGTGGTCAGCCACCCATAAGGCGGGCGGTCTGGATGGCCTGGATCAGGGCAGCCCGGTTGATGCGGGGGCGCTCCTCGTCCAGCAGCTGCTGCCAGAGGGCGATAGCCTTCCCGTAGCGGCCGTGCAGGAAGTGATCGGAGGCGAGCAGCATCAGGGCGCTCACCTCACCCTTGTCCTGCTTGAGTGCGCTGTCCAGCAGGCGCTCGGCCTCCGGGGTGAGCCGCTGCCCCGCCTGGTAGTAGCGCACCGTGGCCTGGGCGGCCTGGGTGGCAGCACTGGCCCCCCCTTCGAGCAGCGCCAGGCGCTGGTAGGCGAGCCAGGCGTTCTCGTATTCGTCCCGATAGAGATACAACTGGCCGAGCGCCGCCCAGCCGTCGAGATCGGCGGGGTTGGCTTGCAGACGCTGGTGCAGGGCGCCCAGCTCCTTGTCCTGCAGATCCCGGGGGCTCAGGCCAGCCAGCGGGTCCGGACGGGATTGGTGCTCTTGCCACGCCTGATAGCGGCCGGTGCTGGCATAGATACCGGCGATGAGCGCCAGCAGAAGGGCCCCAAGTGGCATCCATGACTGCTGCCAGGGCCGGGCGGCGCGAGAGCCGGCCAGCCGGGCGCGCAGGGCCTGCTCGGCGGAGGGGGTGGCGTTGGCGAGACGGGCCAGCTCCAGCTCCCGGTAGAGACGGCTGTTGGGGGCAAGCCCCGCCTGCTGCTCGGCCATGATGCACCGGTTCAGCTCGGCCCTGGGGTCGTGGGCGAGCATCCCCTCGGTTCTGTCGCCGACAAGGGGCACCCGCGCCGGTTGCCGGCGATGCAGGCTCCTGCGCAGGCGATTGAGGGCCAACAACAGCAAGAGGGCGGGGCCACCCCAGAGCAGCGCCGTGCTGGCCTTGAGGGGCGGGTCATAGCGCACGAAGTCGCCGAAGCGCGCCGTCATGCGGGCGATCACCTGCTCATCAGACTGTCCCTCGTCCACCCAGCGGTAGACCTCGAGGCGCAGATCCCGCGCGATGGGGGAGTTGGACTCCACCAGGTTCTGGTTCTGGCACTGGGGGCAGCGCAGGGCGCGGGCCAGCTCCTGNNGCGCCGATGGGGTGGCGGCGGGCGTCCTGGCGTCGGCGCGGGCTTGGGCGAGCAGGGGCACAAACTGGCGCTGCCAGATCTCCCGGGTGAGCTCACCCGTGTGGCGGGTCAGCAGGGTACCGTCGGCGGCAAAGAGATAGGTCTCCGGCGTGCCATAGACGCCGAGTTCGAGGGCCAGCTTGCCGTCCGGGTCGGCCAGCACGGCGCGATAGGGGTTGCCTGCCTTTGCCAGCCAGGCGCGGGCCGCATCCCCCTTGTCCCGATAGTTGAGGCCGTAGAGGGGCACGGAGCCCGCAAGCTCACCCAGCAGCGGATGCTCGGCGCGGCAGTTGGGGCACCAGCTGGCCCAGACATTGAGTACAAAGGGTTCCCCTTTCAGGCTGGCGGTGTCAATGGCCGCCCCTCCCAGCAAGCTCTCACTCTGCCAGGCCGGCAGGGTGCGCCCTGCGACGGCCTCATCCTGGCCGTAGGGGTTGTTGCCAAGGCCGAGCCAGAGCAGGGCGCCGAGGCCCAGGGTCAGCACGAGAGGAAGAAAGAGACGCAGGCGGGATCTCATAGGGACTCCTGTTCGAGCCGGGGGCTGGGGGCTGTGGTCGGGGCCGGACCTGTCTCTTATACACAATCTCCGAGCCCACGAGACTCCTGAGCATCTCGTATGCCGTCTTCTGCTTGAAAAAAAACACAATCGCCCAAACACACTGGTGATAATGCATGCAG
>NZ_CDDD01000072.1 GCF_000820165.1 Aeromonas taiwanensis | reverse complement strand
CCGCACCGCGCGCGCGGCCCGCGATGGCCCCGTGGGAGGTGGGTCCCGGTCCGGCGGCGGGGGCGGCGGTCCTCGTGGGCAGGCCGGGACGGCTGGCGGCGCGGGCTGCGGCCATCGACCGGCTGTATCTGGGGGAAGAAGGGGGGGAGATGCCGGACGTGCCGGGCGACTCCGGGGGGGCTCCGGAGACGGCGAACCCGATACTGGAGGCGGATCTGGCCCTGCTGGGCGGCCCGCGCATCCGCCAGCTGATCGGACTGTTTGCCTCCCAGGGGGCGGCCCTGGTGGCCGGGCTGGCAAGCAGCGAGGGGGAGGCGCGGCGGGCGTTGGCCCACAAGCTCAAGGGGAGCGCCCTGGCGCTCGGGCTGGACACCTTCGCGGCGCAGTGCGCCGCCGTGGAGGAGGGGGGCGGTGACCCGGCACGGCTGCCCATGTACTTTGACGAGGCGATGGCCGGTCTAGAGGCGTGGCAGGCGCGGCACCTGCCGCCGGCATAAGCAATCCCGTGGCGCCCGCTCTCGCGGGCTATTCCGTCTCGCGATAGAGCTCCTGCTTGCAGCGGGGGCAGATGTGCTGGCGCCGGTAATCCAGCTGGTGCACCAGACCGACTTCCAGCTGCTGGTGGTGACCGCAATGAATGCAAAAGACGATGTCGCCATCGGTGGCGCCGGGGTGGGCCGCCAGGTATTGCTCCCGGGTGGGCAGCGACTCCCAGCGGGTGACGCAGGCCCCCTTGCGGCTGCCGGTGTAATAGACCCAGTAGAAGAGAGCGAAGACCGCGACAATCAAGAACAGCATCAGGTGATCCATCATGGTGTTTCCCCTTGTGGTCCGGGATGAAAACGCATGGCGTGTGCCGCATCGGGCCGGGCGGATGCGACGCTCAATAAAATGTTATCTGTTAATAACCGCTGCAACCTTGATCTGGCCCCGGTTTTGCGGCCTGCGCGGGGGAGAGGGGCGAATCGGGAACCGCTGGGTGAGTGCCGGATGGCTCGAACCTGGAGGCCATGCGGATTTCGAGATTTGCGACGTATTTTACATTTTATAAACATTTTTTTGGGTGGTCGGACTGTCTCTTTGATCCAGCTCACGTTACAATGCGCGGGCCCACTTCACCTATCGCGCAAACGATTTTCAGGAGATAAACGGATGTTGAAACGTGACATGACCATCGCCGGCTATGATCCAGAGCTGTGGCAGGCCATCACAGACGAGACCCGTCGTCAGGAAGAGCACATCGAGCTGATTGCGTCTGAGAACTACACCAGCCCCCGCGTCATGGAGGCCCAGGGCTCCCAGCTGACCAACAAGTATGCCGAAGGTTACCCGGCCAAGCGCTACTACGGTGGTTGCGAGTATGTGGATGTGGTTGAAACCCTGGCCATCGAGCGCGCCAAAGAGCTGTTCGGTGCCACCTACGCCAACGTGCAGCCGCACTCCGGCTCCCAGGCCAACAGCGCCGTCTACATGGCTCTGCTGCAGCCGGGCGACACCGTGCTGGGCATGAACCTGGCCCACGGCGGTCACCTGACCCACGGCTCCCCCGTCAACTTCTCCGGCAAGCTGTACAACATCATCCCCTACGGCATCGACGAGTCCGGCAAGATCGACTACGACGAGATGGAGCGCCTGGCCGTTGAGCACAAGCCGAAGATGATGATCGGTGGCTTCTCCGCCTACTCCGGCATCGTCGACTGGGCCCGTATGCGCGAAATCGCTGACAAGATCGGTGCTTACCTGTTCGTGGACATGGCCCACGTGGCGGGTCTGATCGCCGCCGGCGTCTACCCGAACCCGGTGCCCCACGCTCACGTGGTCACCTCCACCACCCACAAGACCCTGGCCGGTCCGCGCGGTGGTCTGATCCTCTCCGCCGCTGACGACGAAGATCTGTACAAGAAGCTGAACTCCTCCGTCTTCCCGGGCGGTCAGGGCGGCCCGCTGATGCACGTCATCGCCGGCAAGGCTGTGGCCTTCAAGGAAGCGCTGGAGCCCGAGTTCAAGACCTATCAGGCCCAGGTCGTGAAGAACGCCAAGGCCATGGCTGCCACCTTTATCGAGCGCGGTTACAAGATCGTCTCCGGCGGTACCGACAACCACCTGATGCTGGTTGACCTTATCGGCCGCGAGCTGACCGGTAAGGATGCCGACGCTGCGCTGGGCAAGGCCAACATCACCGTCAACAAGAACTCCGTGCCGAACGACCCGCGTTCTCCGTTCGTGACCTCCGGCGTGCGTATCGGCACCCCGGCCATCACCCGCCGCGGCTTCAAGGAAGCCGAGTCCATCCAGCTGACCAACTGGATCTGCGACGTGCTGGACAACCACGACAACGACGAAGTGCTGGCCACCGTGCGCGAGAAGGTGCTGGACATCTGCCGTCGCTTCCCGGTCTATGCCTGATAACGGCTTACGCCCGGTTTGAGACCAATGCCACCTTCGGGTGGCATTGTTTTTTCTGGGCTTTTACCGGTTTTCCATGGCCGTGCTACACTGGCGGGCCAATTATCCTGGCCCTGTGGGGCCGGCGCCCTTTTCCGTCAACGCCGGAGGTCCGATGCATTGCCCTTTCTGTAGTGCCGTTGATACCAAGGTGATCGATTCCCGTCTGGTGGCCGAAGGCCATCAGGTGCGCCGCCGTCGTGAGTGCCTGCTCTGTCACGAGCGCTTCACGACCTTCGAGATGGCCGAACTGGTGATGCCACGGGTCATCAAGTCCAATGGCTCCCGCGAACCCTTCAACGAAGACAAGCTGCGCGCCGGCATTCTGCGGGCGCTGGAGAAGCGGCCGGTGAGCATGGAGGCCATCGAGAAGGCGGTCAACCACATCAAGTCCCGCCTGCGGGCCACCGGCGAGCGCGAAGTGGCCTCCGAGCTGGTGGGCAACCTGGTGATGGACGAGCTCAAGGGACTCGACAAGGTGGCCTATATCCGCTTTGCCTCCGTCTACCGCAGCTTTGAAGACATACGTGAGTTCGGCGAAGAGATCGCCAAGCTGGAGAAGTAAGCCTGCGTCAGGCTCTGTGTGAATGACCCTCTTTTCTCGCCTGTAACGGGAGCCCAGATGTTTAGTCAAGACGATTACCAATGGATGAGCCGGGCCCTCGAACTGGCCCGCCGTGGCCGCTACACCACGGCCCCCAACCCTTGCGTCGGTGCCGTGCTGGTGAAGGCCGGCGTGGTGGTGGGGGAGGGCTGGCACCAGCGTGCCGGCGAACCCCATGCCGAGGTCTATGCCCTGCACGCGGCCGGCGAAGAGGCCCGCGGCGCCACCGCCTACGTGACCCTGGAGCCCTGCTCCCATCACGGGCGCACGCCCCCCTGCGCCGAGGCGCTGATCAAGGCCGGGGTGACCCGGGTGGTCGCCGCCATGGTGGATCCCAATCCCCAGGTGGGGGGGCGCGGGTTGCGCATGCTCTCCGAGGCGGGGATCAAGACCGACTTCGGCCTGCTGGCCGCCGAGGCCGAGGCCCTCAACCCGGGCTTCTTCAAGCGGATGCGCACCGCCTTCCCGCAGGTGACGGTCAAGCTCGGCGCCAGCCTCGATGGCCGCACCGCCATGGCGAGCGGCGAGAGCCAGTGGATCACCTCCCCGGAGGCGCGCCGCGACGTGCAGCGGCTGCGGGCCCACCACGATGCGGTGCTCTCCAGCGCCGAAACCGTGCTGGCGGACAACGCCTCCCTGACCGTGCGCTGGGATGAGCTTCCCCCCTCGGTCAAGGCCGCCTATCCCAGGGAGGCCCTGCGCCAGCCGCTGCGGGTCATCGTCGATTCCCAAAACCGGCTCACCCCCGACCTGCCCCTGTTCCAGAGCGAGAGCCCGGTACTGCTGGCCCGCCACAAGGCCGCTGGCGACTGGCCTGCCTGGGTGCAACAGCTGGAAGTGCCGCTCCTGGACGGCAAGCTGGATCTGGTCAGCCTCTTCATGCTGCTGGCCAAACAGAACATCAACTCGGTGCTGGTGGAGGCGGGGCCCCGCCTGTGCGGTGCCCTGCTGGAGAAGGGGCTGGTGGACGACCTGGTGCTCTATCAGGCCCCCAAGCTGATGGGGGACGAGGGACGGGGCCTGTTCCATCTGCCCGGGCTGACCCGGCTGTTCCAGGCACCCAAGCTCAACATCAAGGATGTGCGGCTGGTGGGGCAGGATATTCGCATCAGCGCCAAGGTGGCGTGAGGCGCCCGGGCCCGGCCGGCGGGGAGCCTCGTCGTCGCCAGCTGGCCCGATCTTTCAACGTTCAAGGGGGCGAGTCCCCCTCATCAGCAAGGTGATCTGCATGTTTACCGGAATTATCGAAGCGGTGGGAACCCTGGCCGAGCTGTGCCGCCAGGGGGAGGACATGGCCCTCACCGTGCACGCGCCCACCCTGGACTTTAGCGACGTCAAACTGGGGGATTCCATCGCCACCAACGGCGTCTGTCTCACCGTGGTCGCCCTGGGTGACCAGCGCTACACCGCCGACGTCTCCCTGGAAACCCTCTCCCGCACCGGATTTTCCGCCGCCAGGGTGGGGGATCCGGTCAACCTGGAGAAGGCGCTGATGCCCACCTCCCGCCTCGGCGGCCACCTGGTCTCCGGCCATGTGGATGGCATCGGCGAGGTGAAGAGCAAGTCATCCAGCGGGCGCGCCATCGAATACTGGATAGAGGCGCCGGCGGAACTCTCCCGCTACATTGCCGAGAAGGGGTCCATCGCGGTGGATGGCATCAGCCTCACGGTCAACGCCGTGCAGGGGGAACTGTTTCGCCTGACCATAGTGCCCCACACCGCCCAGGAGACCACCATTGCCCGTTGGAAGCCGGGGTATCGCGTCAACCTCGAGGTGGATCAGATAGCCCGCTATCTGGAGCGGCTGATGATGGGCAAGGGCCAGGAGAGCACGACCTCCACCCTGACCCTGGAGAAGCTGGCCCAGTCCGGTTTCCTGTGAGGACGCGGCAGAAAAACGCGGTTCTGTGATCCCGCTCGGATTGAAAGCGGGCCCAGTGCCCCCATCTAGAGCCACATAAACCTAGGTCGAGTCGAGCCTCAGGCTCGCTCCCCACGCACATTGATGGAGTAGCCCATGGCGCTGAGTACAACCCAGGAAATCATTGCCGATATCAAGGCTGGCAAGATGGTGATCCTGATGGACGACGAAGACAGGGAGAACGAAGGGGACCTGATCATGGCCGCCTCCTGTGTCCGCCCGGAAGATATCAACTTCATGGCCCGCTACGGCCGGGGGCTCATCTGCCTGACCCTGACCCGGGATCGCTGCAAGCAGCTGGCGCTGCCGCTGATGGTCGACCGCAACAATGCCCAGTTCTCTACCGCCTTCACCGTCTCCATCGAGGCGGCCGAGGGGGTGACCACCGGCATCTCTGCCGCCGATCGCGCCGTCACGGTGCAGGCCGCCGTTGCCCCCAATGCCAAGGCTGCCGATCTGGTGCAGCCTGGTCACATCTTCCCGCTGATGGCCCAGGATGGCGGAGTGCTGACTCGCGCCGGCCACACCGAAGCCGGCTGCGATCTGGCCCGTCTGGCCGGGTATGAGCCTGCGTCCGTCATCGTTGAAATCCTCAACGAAGACGGCACCATGGCGCGCCGCCCGGATCTCGAGCTTTTCGCCGAGCAGCACGGCATCAAGCTCGGCACCATTGCGGATCTCATCGAGTACCGCAACCAGCACGAGACCACGGTGGAGAAGGTGGCCGAATGCAAGCTGCCTACCGAATACGGCGAGTTTGACCTCGTCACCTTCCGCGACACCATCGACAACCAGATCCATTTCGCCCTGAAGAAGGGGGAGGTGAAGGCCGATCAGCCGACCCTGGTGCGGGTGCACCTGCACGACGTGCTGAGCGATCTGCTGCTGACCGACCGTCACAGCGCCCGCAGCTGGCCGCTGCCCAAGTCCATGGCCCGCATCGCCGACGAGGGCGGTGTGCTGGTGATCCTGGGGGCGGAAGCCCATGGCGCCGAGCTGCTGGCCCGGGTCAAGGGCTTCGAGGCTGCGGACAAGGGGCTGGCACCGGAAGGGGCCAAGTGGCAGGGCACCTCGCGTCGGGTTGGCGTGGGCTCCCAGATCCTCAAGGCGCTGGGTGTGGGCAAGATGCGTCTGCTGAGCTCCCCCAAGAAGTATCACGCCCTCGGTGGCTTCGGCCTTGAGGTCGTGGAATACGTCGGCGAATAAGCGCCCCGTCAGGCTGACATCCCGATCATGGCCGCCCGTTGCGGCTATGGTTTTTTGTCGCGGGTCTGTTGTGCTAGAATGTGCGCACTTTTGGCCGCGGCCCCATTGACGGCCCTACTGATTGCACAGAGACAGGATTTCCAATGAAGATTATCGAAGGAAATATCGCCGCTCCCGAGGCGCGTGTTGCTATTGTCGTTGCCCGTTTCAACAGCTTCATCAATGACAGCCTGGTGAACGGTGCACTGGACGTGCTGAAGCGTCAAGGTCAGGTCCAGGAGAGCAATCTGACCCTGGTACGCGTACCGGGTGCCGTTGAAATCCCCCTGGCGGCCAAGAAGCTGGCCAAGAGCGGTCAATACGACGCCATCGTCGCGCTCGGCACCGTCATCCGTGGCGGTACCTACCACTTCGAACTGGTGGCGAGCGAGAACGGCAAGGGTCTGGCCCAGGTAATGATGGAATACGACATTCCCGTTGCCTTCGGCGTGCTGACCACAGAAAACATCGAACAAGCCATCGAGCGCGCCGGTACCAAGGCGGGTAACAAGGGTGCAGAGGCTGCACTGAGCGCGCTCGAAATGATCAACGTCCTGAAACAACTGGACGTGTAACGAGGAGAAATGCATTGAAACCGTCCGAGCGCCGTAAGGCCCGCCATTGCGCCACCCAGGCCATCTACCAGTGGCAGATGACCCAGGCCAATGTGGGCGACATCGAAGAGCAGTTCAAGATCGATCAGGACACCAAGGGTGTGGACCTGAACTATTTCCGCGATCTGCTGTTCGGGGTTGCGGTCCACTGCAACGAGCTGGACAAGGTGTTCGCACCTTTCCTCTCCCGTCCGCTGGAAGAAGTGGACATGGTGGACAAGGCGATCCTGCGTCTGGCGACCTACGAGCTGACCCGTCGTGAAGATGTGCCGCCCCGCGTGGTGATCAACGAAGCGATCGAGCTGGCCAAAGCCTTCGCCGCCGATGACAGCCACAAGTTTGTCAACGGCGTACTGGACAAGGTGATCAAGACGCTGCCCAAGCGTTGATCCCGCTGTCCGTCAGCATTTAAGAGAGGAGCCAGCTTATTGCTGGCTTTTTACTGTATGGGTGAATTCGAGCTGATTGAGAAGTACTTCAAGGTCCCCCACGCCCGCAAGGACGTGGTGATGGGCCCTGGAGATGACTGTGCCCTGCTGACCCTGCCCCCCGACACCCAGTTGGCGGTGAGCACGGACACCCTGGTGAGCGGCGTGCACTTCTTCCCCGACATGGATCCGGTGGATCTCGGCTACAAGGCGCTGGCGGTCAACCTGTCCGATCTCGCCGCCATGGGGGCCGAGCCGCGCTGGGTCTCCCTGGCCCTGACCCTGCCCGCTGTCAACGAGGCCTGGGTCGCCGGCTTCGCCGAGGGATTCCTCGAGCTGGCGGAGTATTACAATGTGGCCCTGGTGGGCGGTGACATGACCCGGGGGCCCCTCTCCATCACCGTCTCGGTGAAGGGATCCGTGCCGGCCGGTCGCGCCCTGATGCGCAGCGGCGCCAAGGCCGGGGACGGCGTCTATGTGACCGGTACCCTGGGGGATGCCGCCTTGGCGCTCTCCCACCTTCTGGGCAAGCGCACCCTCAACGAGAACCAGCTGGCGGCCGTGCTGCCGAGGCTTGACCATCCCCATCCCCGCATCCTGGCCGGCCAGGCCCTGCGCGGGCTGGCCAGCAGCGCCCTGGATCTCTCCGACGGTCTGGCCTCGGATCTGGGTCACATCCTCAAGGCCTCCGGCGTGCGGGCACAGATCGATCTCAATCTGCTGCCCCTCTCGCCGGTGCTGCAGGATGCGGTGCCCGCCATGGATGCCTGGCAGCTGGCCCTGGCCGGTGGCGACGACTACGAGCTCTGCTTCACCGTCCCGCAGGAGCATCACGGCGCCCTGGACACGGCGCTCGCCAACTGTGGCGTCAGGTTCACCCGCATCGGCCGCATCCTGGCAGGGGAGCCCGGCATCGACTACCTGCAGGATGAGCAGCCGGTCGAACTCCACCTCAAGGGTTGGGACCACTTCGCATGACGTTTCTCAAGATAAAGCCCGAGCTCAAACGGCTGAACCTCCGCAACCCGCTCCATTTCCTGGCGGTGGGCTTCGGCTCCGGCCTCTCCCCCAAGGCGCCTGGCACCATGGGGACCCTGGCGGCCATCCCGCTCTACCTGCTGGTGAGCGGTCTTCCTACGCCCTGGTTCATCGCCTTGTTGGTGGTGGGCTTCGTGGCGGGGATACGCATCTGCCAGAGCGCCACCGATGCCCTCGGCATGCCGGATCACGGGGCCATCGTCTGGGACGAGGTGATCGGCTTCGGCGTCACCATGATAGCGGCGCCCGCCGGCTGGGAGTGGGTCCTGGCCGGCTTCGCGCTGTTCCGGCTGTTCGATGTGCTCAAACCCTGGCCCATATCCTGGTTCGATCGCCGCATCCACGGCGGCCTTGGCATCATGCTGGACGATCTCATCGCCGGCCTGTTTGCCCTGCTGTGCATGCAGCTGCTGGCACGCTGGTAAGGCCGCGGGTGAG
The DNA here is from genome assembly GCF_000820165.1 of Aeromonas taiwanensis. Lineage (GTDB taxonomy): Bacteria > Pseudomonadota > Gammaproteobacteria > Enterobacterales > Aeromonadaceae > Aeromonas > Aeromonas taiwanensis. Next base: position 76,477 of record NZ_CDDD01000072.1, on the reverse strand, counting down.
GGGGCGCCAGCTCTCTGCCCTGTTCTGCTGTCACCGCGCCTGTCGCCCCGAAGGGGGCGGCAGGCACCCTCCGATGTCCCCTCTTTTGCGTCTCTGTCCGGGCTGACGGCCTGCCGGCCCTTGGGCGGGAGAGTGGCTCCTGAATGCCCCGTCAGACCCCGAACTGTTTTGTATGCAATCTCCCCCGGCTGGCACCGTGACCCTGTGTCGGGCGCTGGTTGAAGATCCTGGATTATCACTATTTATCTCTGCTTAGTTTTCCTTCCACCAGATATGCTCTCGTCAAAAAAACATTTCACATAAATATTCACTACTCATTCGAAGCTTGCTAGTTTATTCCCTATAGTGGAAATTACGGCTTGTTATCATTTTGTTGAAACATAAATGGAAAGAAGTCTCGCATTGCCATCTTAATCTCTGGTAATGTGACTTTTGACGACATATTTAGCCCGCAAAGCCGGCATGAACTCGGCAAAGTATTGCGAAATTGTATAACTGGATCATTTACACCTGCGGGCAAACCGACTAACTTACTCGCGGGTTATTCCAAAAAAATGCAAAAAACCCGCCCGGATCGCTGGTTTGGCTGCCTCATGGATTGAGCGTTTATGACACAACAAAGGCTCTCGAGCAGTACCCAAGGCACAACCAGCATCTGCGGCTGATTTACGGACGAATTATTTGGGACGGATGTCCCCCGCAGAGGTAACCATGTCCTTGCTTGAAGTCAAAAACTTGCGGATCGAGTACCCCTCCCGCTACGGGGTGCTGGCCGCGGTCAAGGATCTCTCTTTTTCCGTGGAAAAGGGCGAGATCGTCGGCGTTGTCGGTGAATCCGGCGCCGGCAAATCCACCATCGGCAACGCCGTCATCGATCTGTTGAGCCCGCCCGGTCGCATCGCCCGCGGCGACATCTACCTCAACGGTGAACTCATCTCCGGCAAGAGTCAGAACGAGATGCGGGCCATTCGCGGCTCACGCATCGGTTTCATCTTCCAGGATCCCATGACCTCCCTCAACCCGCTGTTCACCGTGGAGCGGCAGCTGGTGGAGACCATACTCGCCAACACCGATCTTGACCGCGAGGCGGCCTTTGCCAAGGCCCTCGAGCTGATGGGGGCGGTGGGGATCCCGAACCCGGAACTGCGCATCAAGCAGTATCCGCACCAGTTCTCCGGCGGCATGCGCCAGCGGGTGGTCATCGCCATCGCCCTCTCCGGCGATCCCGAGCTCATCATCGCCGACGAGCCGACCACGGCGCTGGACGTTTCCATCCAGGATCAGATCCTCCAGCTCATCCGCACCCTGTGCAAGGAGCGTCAGGTAGGCTGCATGCTGGTGACCCACGACATGGGCGTGGTCTCCAACGTCACCGACAAGGTGGCGGTCATGTATCGCGGCGATCTGGTGGAGTTCGGCACCACGGAACAGGTGCTGGGCCGCCCCAACCATCCCTATACCCGCAGCCTCATCTCGGCGGTGCCCCGCTCCGATGTCAAGCTGGTGCGCTTCCCCCTGGTCTCCTATATCGAGGATGCCGGCGCGGCGGATACCAGCATCGATCTGAAGACCCACTGGCTCGGTCAGAGCCAGGACGAGCGCAGCTATGAAGGGGCCCTGCTGCGAGTGGAGAACGTGGATCTGAAGTTCGTCACCAAGGATTCCTTCTTCCCGAGCCGCCGCCAGTACGTGCGCGCCTGCAACAACATCAGCTTCGAGATCTTCGAAGGGGAAACCTTCGGTCTGGTGGGGGAGTCCGGCTCCGGCAAGTCCACCATCGCCCGGGCCATCACCGGCCTCTATCCGCCCGATGCCGGCAAGATCGTGTTCGAGGGGATCGATCTCACTGCCCTGAAGGGAGAGCACGAGCGTCGCCCGCTGCGCCGCCAGATGCAGATGGTGTTCCAGAACCCCTATTCGTCCATGAACCCGCGCATGAAGGTACGTGACATCATCGCCGAGCCGATCCGCTTCCACCGCCTCGCCGAGAGCGAGCGGCAGATTGAGCAGATCGTGGCGGACCTCCTCGACCACGTCGGTCTGGGCAGCGGAGCAGGGGTCAAGTATCCCCACGAGTTCTCCGGTGGTCAGCGCCAGCGCATTTCCATCGCCCGCGCCCTGGCGACCCGGCCGCGCTTCCTCATCTGCGACGAGCCTACCTCGGCGCTGGATGTGTCGGTACAGGCCCAGATCCTGAACCTGCTCAAGGATCTGCAACAGGAGCTTGGCCTCACCATGCTGTTCATCAGCCACGATCTGCCGGTCATCCGTCAGATGTGCGATCGCATCGGGGTGATGCAGCACGGCAACCTGGTGGAGGTGGCCGAGACCGAGAAACTGTTTACCAATGCCGAGCATGAGTACAGCCGCAAGCTGATCTCCCTCATGCCGGAATTTAAGGGAATGTCCCGCGAGGGGCTGGAAATCGCAAGCTAGGAAAGCACCGGTTCGCCGGTTTGTCTGTCAATAAAAAGCCAAAAGCATGGAGAAAGACATGAAGAAAGGATTATCCAAGATCGCCATGGCGCTGTTCGCCGCTGGTCTCGCGTTCAACGTTTCCGCTGCCGACATCAAGGTCGCCGTCGCCTCCGACGCCACCTCGCTGGACCCGCAGGAGCAGCTGTCCGGTCAGACTCTGGAGATGTCTCACCTGGTATTCGACCCCCTGATGCGCTACACCCAGGACCTGCAGTTCGAGCCGCGCCTGGCCGAGAAGTATGAGCGCATCGACGACAAGACCGTCCGCTTCCACCTGCGCAAGGGCGTCAAGTTCCACTCCGGCAACGACTTCACCGCCGACGACGTGGTCTGGACCGTCAACCGTCTGAAGGCTTCCCCGGACTTCAAGGCGATCTTCGACCCCATCGCAGAAGCCAAGAAGGTGGATGATTTCACCGTGGATCTCGTCACCGCCAAGCCGTTCCCGCTGGTGCTGCAGACCGTGACCTACATCTTCCCGATGGACTCCAAGTTCTATACCGGCAAGACCGAAGCGGGCAAGGACAAGGCCGAGATCGTCAAGAACGGTGACTCCTTCGCCTCCACCAATGTCTCCGGTACCGGTCCGTTCAGCGTCAAGTTCCGCGAGCAGGGCGTGAAGCTGGAATACGTGCGCAACGCCAACTACTGGGACAAGGCCTCCAAGGGCAACGTCGAGAACCTGACCGTGGTGCCGATCAAGGAAGACGCCACCCGTGTGGCTGCCCTGCTGGGTGGCGACGTGGACATGATCTACCCGGTTGCCCCGAACGATCTGGAGCGCGTGAAGAACGGCAAGGATTCCCAGCTGGTCACCCTGTCCGGTACCCGCGCCATCATCATCGAGCTGAACCAGAACACCAACCCGGCGCTGAAAGACAAGCGCGTGCGTCAGGCGATCAACTACGCCATCAACCAGGTGGGTATCGTCGACAAGATCAACAAGGGCTTCGGTACCCCGGCCGGTCAGCTGAGCCCGAAGGGCTACGCAGGCTACAACGAGGCGCTCAAGCCCCAGTATGATCTGGCCAAGGCCAAGGAGCTGATGAAGGAAGCCGGTTACGAGAAGGGCTTCAAGATGAGCTTCATCTCCCCGGCTGCCCGCTACGTCAACGACGTGAAGATCGCCCAGGCCGTCTCCGCCATGCTGTCCAAGATCAACATCAAGGTGGATCTGAAGACCATGCCGGTGGCCCAGTACTGGCCGGAGTTTGACAAGTGCGCCGCTGACATGCAGCTGATCGGCTGGCACTCCGACACCGAAGACAGTGCGAACTTCTTCGAGTTCCTGACCTTCACCAAGGATGCCAAGACCGGCATGGGTCAGTACAACTGCGGCGGCTATGCCAACGCGGAAGCTGACAAGATGGTGATGGAAGCGAACACCGAGACCGATCCGGCCAAGCGCGCCGCCATCCTGCAGAAGGTGGAAGCCATGCTGATCGACGACGCCGCCTATGTGCCGCTGCACTGGGAAGACCTGGCCTATGGTGCCAAGAAGAACGTCGACATCAAGCCGGTGGTCAACGTGATGAACTTCCCTTACCTGGGTGACCTGGTGGTCAACAAGTAAGCGCAAGTCGCAAGGAAGGACTGGGTGGCGCGGCCAAGGTCGCGCCACCCACTAACAGAAGCCTGTGCCAAGACACAGGCCACGTAGAAGGACAAGCATGTTTACATTCCTGCTGAAACGGTTCTATCAGGCCGTGATAGTGATGTTCGTCATCAGCCTGGTCGCCTTCTCCATCCAGGACAATCTGGGGGATCCGCTGCGCGAGCTGGTGGGACAATCCGTCTCCGAGTCCGTGCGCCAGGAGCTGCGCGACAAGATGGGCCTCAACGACCCCTTTTTGGTGAAATACAGCCGCTTCCTGCAAAACGCAGTGCAAGGGGATCTGGGCACCTCCTATTTCTTCAAGCGACCGGCCCTCGAGGTGATCCTCGACAAGCTGGTGGCTACTCTTGAGCTGGTGTTTGCTGCTGCGCTCATCATCGTCGTGGTCTCCATTCCGCTGGGGGTTTATTCGGCGATCAGGCCTCGCAGCATCCTCACCAAGGTCATCATGGCGGTGAGCAGCATCGGCATCTCGATCCCGGTCTTCCTGACCGCCATCATGCTGATGTACCTCTTCTCCATCCAGCTGGGCTGGCTGCCGGCCTATGGCCGTGGCGAGACCGCCAACGTGCTGGGCTGGGAGTCAGGCTTCTTCACCTGGGATGGCATCCTGCACCTGATCCTGCCGGCAGTGTCGCTCTCCTCCATCATGCTGCCGCTGTTCATCCGGCTGGTGCGCTCCGAGATGCTGGAGCAGCTCTCCTCCGAGTACGTCAAGTTTGCCCGTGCCAAGGGGCTGGACAACAACAAGGTCTACTACCAGCACGCCCTGAAGAACACCATGCTGCCGGTCATCACCGTCGGCGGCGTTCAGATCGGCACTATGGTGGCCTACACCATACTGACCGAGAGCGTGTTCCAGTGGCCGGGGACCGGTTTCCTGTTCCTCGAGGCGATCCACCGGGTCGATACCCCCCTCATCACCGCCTACGTCATCTTCGTGGGCCTGATCTTCGTGGTGACCAATACCCTGGTCGACCTGCTCTACGGGTTGATCAACCCGACCGTCAACCTGACCGCCAAGGGGTAAGCACATGAGTAATGCAGTAACTGCGAGCCCGAGCCGCTGGGCACGCTTCAAGAACTCCGACATTGTCTACTACTTCCTGCGGGACAAGGTAGCCATGTTCAGCTTTGCGGTCTTCGTGGTCTTCGTGCTGGCGGCGATGCTGGCACCCTGGCTCGCGCCGCACAACGTCTATGACCAGACCAGCTTCGATCTGATGGATGCGGAGCTGCCCCCCTCCTGGCTGGAAGGGGGCGAGGAGCGCTTCTGGCTCGGCACCGACAACCAGGGCCGCGACATCTGGAGCACCATCCTCTATGGCGCCCGCATCTCCCTCACCATCGGCCTGTTCGCGGTGGGGCTGCAGCTGGTACTCGGCATCGTCATCGGCTTGATGGCCGGCTACTTCGGCGGCCGCATCGACAACCTGCTGATGCGTTTCGCCGACGTGCAGCTGTCGTTCTCCACCATGATGGTGGCGATCATCATCTCCGCCATCTTCCAGGCGACCTTTGGCTCCGAGTTCTACTCGAAATTTGCCATCGTGATGCTAGTGGTGATCATCGGCATCGCCGAGTGGCCGCAGTATGCCCGGACCGTGCGCGCCTCCGTGCTGGCCGAGAAGAAGAAGGAGTATGTGGAAGCGGCCAAGGTGATGGGCTTTCGTGCCCCGCGCATCATGTTCCGCCACATCCTGCCGAACTGCCTGTCACCCATCCTGGTCATCTCCACGGTGCAGGTGGCGAATGCCATCATGAGCGAGGCGGCGCTCTCCTTCCTCGGCCTGGGGATGCCGGTAGACCAGCCGTCACTGGGGTCGCTGATCAGCGTGGGCTTCAACTACATCTTCTCCGGCTCCTGGTGGATCACCGCCTTCCCGGGCATCTGCCTGGTGGTGCTGGTGCTGGTGATCAACCTGCTGGGTGACTGGCTGCGGGATGTGTTTAACCCGAAGATCTACAAGGGCTGATGGTGTCCTGTTCACCGGGCCGATGCGGCCATGGGGGAACAATCATCAGAGGATGAATGACAAGAAGGGCGCCAATATGGCGCCCTTCTTTATTGCTCGCAATTCTCGGTCTGGCGTGTTGCCAGCCGTGCGTCAGGCTTTTAGCCAGCCTTCGATGCTGGCCAGGATGCCTGCGCCGTCCAGCCCCAGCTGGGCGTAGATCTCTTCCTGGGTACCCTGCTCGATGAAGCGGTCGGGCAGGCCCAGGTTCAGCATCGGCTTGCACTGCTTGTTGCGCATCAGCAGCTCGTTCACCGCGGAGCCGGCCCCGCCCATGATGGCGTTGTCTTCCAGGGTGACGAAGTGATCGTGGGTGGCGGCCAGGGAGAGCACCAGTTCTTCATCCATCGGCTTGACGAAGCGCATGTCCACCAGGGTGGCATCGAGGGCCTCGGCGGCCGCTCTGGCCTGTTGCAACAGGGTACCAAACGCCAGGATGGCGGTACCCTTGCCCTGGCGCACGATCCGGCCCTTGCCGAGCGCCAGCGCCTGCATCTCGCTCTCGGCCTGGATGCCGGTGCCGCTGCCACGGGGATAGCGCACCGCCGCAGGCCCGTTGCACAGGTAGCCGGTGTAGAGCATCTGGCGGCACTCGTTCTCGTCGGACGGGGTCATCACCACCATGTTCGGCACGGTGCGCAGGAAGCTGATGTCAAATGCACCCTGGTGGGTGGGGCCGTCGGCCCCCACCAGGCCGGCCCGGTCGATGGCGAACAGCACCGGCAGGTTCTGCAGTGCCACGTCGTGGATCAGCTGGTCATAGGCCCGCTGCAGGAAGCTCGAATAGATGGCGACTACCGGCTTCTTGTCGGCGATGGCGAGGCCGGCGGCGAAGGTGACCGCATGCTGCTCGGCGATGGCCACGTCGAAGTAGCGATCCGGATACTGCTGGCTGAACTTCACCAGACCTGAGCCTTCACGCATGGCGGGGGTGATGCCGACCACGCGCTCGTCCCTGGCTGCCATGTCGCACAGCCACTGGCCGAAGATGGCGGAGAAGGTCGGCTTGCCACCGGCGCTCTTGGGCAGGGCACAGTCGTCCGGGTTGAATTTGGGCACAGCGTGATAGCCGATGGGGTCTTTTTCCGCCGGCTCGTAGCCCTTGCCCTTCTTGGTCTTGACGTGCAGCAGCTGGGGACCCTTGAGGTTGCGCATGTTGCGCAGGGTTTCGACCAGGGCGTGGATGTCGTGACCGTCGATGGGGCCGATGTAGTTGAAGCCGAACTCCTCGAACAGGGTGCCAGGAACCACCATGCCCTTGAGGTGCTCCTCGGCCCGCTTGGCCAGCTCCTTGACCGGCGGCAGACCCGCCAGCACCTTCTTGCCGCCCTCGCGGATGGTGGTGTAGAGCTTGCCGGACATCAGCCTGGCGAGGTGGTTGTTCAGGGCGCCCACGTTCTCGGAGATGGACATCTCGTTGTCGTTGAGGATCACCAGCATGTCCTTGTGGACGTCGCCGGCGTGGTTGAGGGCCTCGAACGCCATGCCGGCGGTGATGGCGCCGTCACCGATGACCGCGACCACCTTGCGGCCAAGGCCTTCGCTCTCGGCGGCCACCGCCATGCCGAGCGCCGCCCCGATGGAGGTGCTGGAGTGGCCCACGCTGAGCACGTCGTACTCGCTCTCTTCCCGCCAGGGGAAGGGGTGCAGGCCATCTTTCTGGCGAATGGTGTGAATGCGATCCCGCCGTCCGGTCAGGATCTTGTGGGGATAGGCCTGATGGCCCACGTCCCAGACCAGGCGATCGAAGGGGGTGTTGTAGACGTAGTGCAGGGCGACCGTCAGCTCGACGGTACCAAGGCCAGAGGCGAAGTGGCCGCTGGAGCGGCTCACCGAGCGCAGCAAGTACTCACGCAGCTCGTTGCACAGCACAGGCAGCCGCTCGAAGGGGAGGGATCGCAACTCGACCGGCGTGTCCGCGAGGGCCAGGTTGGGGAAATCGCTAATATCAACGCTCATTTTGTTACTGTTATCCAGCGTTTAGTGGGTTCGCTCGATGATGTAATCGGCAAACGCTTCCAGAATGTCGGTATTGTAGGGCAAGGATTGCAGGGCTGTTAAGGCCTTGTCATGCAGTTCGCGAGCCAGCTCACGGGCATTGTCGAGTCCGAGCAGGGCCGGATAGGTGCTCTTCTCCTGCGCCAGATCCGAGCCTTGCGGCTTGCCCAGGGTGGCGGTATCGCCGGTGATGTCGAGGATGTCATCCTGCACCTGGAAGGCCAGCCCGATGGCGGCGGCATAGGTCTGCAGGGCGGCCAGGGTGGCGGGTTCAACGTCGGCCTTGCACAGGGCGCCCAGGGTGACGGCGCACTCGATGAGGGCACCGGTCTTGTGGCGGTGCACCTGCTCCAGCTCGGCGAGGCTGATCTGGCGGCCCTCGGCCTCCAGATCCAGCGCTTGTCCGCCGCACATGCCCAGATACCCGGAGGCGCGGGCCAGGGCGCTCAGCATCTTGACCCGGTTGGCCATCAATTCGTCGGGCAGCGGATGATCGGCCAGGATGGAGAACGCCAGGGTCTGCAGGGCATCGCCGGCCAGGATGGCGGTGCCTTCGTCAAAGGCCTTGTGCACCGTCGGTTGACCGCGACGCAGGTCGTCGTTGTCCATGGCGGGCAGGTCGTCGTGCAGCAGGGAGTAGGCGTGGATACACTCCACCGCGGCGGCCGGACCGTCCAGCAGCTCGCTCTTGACGCCCAGCATCTCGCCCACGGCGTAGACCAGGAAGGGGCGAACCCGTTTGCCACCGAGCAGCAGACCATATTTCATCGCGTCCCGCAGACGCGGCGCCATAGCGGGCAAGGCTTCAAGCTGTGCCGAGAGGCAGGCGTCGATACGCTGTCGATGCTGGCGGGAGAAATCGTCCAGGGTCACTCACTCCTCTCCTTGCTCTGACTGAAAGGGGACCGCCTGCTCGCTGCCGTCGGCCTGGGTCAGCAGGATCTGGATCTTCTGTTCGGCCTGCTCCAGCTTCTGCTGGCCGGCACGCACCAGATGGATGCCCTGTTCGAATTGTTTGAGTGCCTCCTCGAGGGGGAGCGAACCCTGTTCCAGTTGATGCACTATGCTTTCCAGCTCTTCCAGGGTGGCATCAAAACTCAGACGGTCGATTTTTTTACTGGCCATGTCCATCCTCGGGGATTGAAAAAAACGGCTCATCTTAACATCGACCGGCCACAGGGGGGAGGCAGAAAAACGCGGCCTCCTCAAACTATCCTGACCCTGGCCGATAAGAACCGGCATGCAACCATGTATTGCCGATCGGCGATTGAGGCGTACCGGGCTTGCTGCCGGGGACGCAATAGCAGAAAATTCAACGCAATATAATTAGACGGCACGTTCGGCGACAGGAGTAGGGGTGTGGATTTAGGGAGTCTTATAGGCATAGTGCTGGGGTTCGGGGTCGTGGTGTACGGCATGCTGCTGGGCGGCCCCATGAGCATGTACGTGGACATGCCGTCGGTCTATATCACCATTCTGGGGTCTGTGTTCATCTGCATGATGAAGTTCAACCTCGGCCAGTTTCTGATGGCCTTCAAGGTGGCGGGCAAGGCCTTCATGTACAAGGGGGACAAGCTCGATGACCTGATTGCGAAGGCGGTGGAGCTGGCGGATGCGGCCCGCAAGGGGGGCTTCCTGGCCCTGGAGGCGGCGGAGATCCCCAACACTTTCATGAAGAAGGGGATCGACATGCTGGTGGACGGCCACGATGCTGACGTGGTGCGTGCCGTGATGGAGAAGGACATCGAGCTGACCGCAGAGCGCCATGCCATCGCCATCAAGGTGTTCCGTTCCCTCGGTGACCTCGGTCCTGCCATGGGCATGATAGGTACCCTTGTGGGCCTGGTGGCCATGCTGGCCAACATGAGTGACCCCAAATCCATCGGTCCGGCCATGGCGGTGGCCTTGCTGACGACCTTGTATGGCGCCATCGAGGCCAACATGATCGCCATCCCGATCGCGGACAAGCTGGAACTGCGCAGCGGCGAGGAACAACTGAGTCGCACCTTGATCCTCGACGCCATCATGGGGATCCAGGATGGACAGAACCCGAGAGTGATCCAGGCCATGTTGCAAAACTACCTGAATCAGTCCAAACGCAACAACGGGACCGAATAGGAGCGCACAGATGGCAAAGTGCAAGTGCCCGCCTCCCGGATTGCCCGGTTACATGGGAACCTTCGCGGATCTCATGTCCCTGTTGATGTGCTTCTTCGTGCTCTTGCTCTCCTTTGCCGAGATGGATGTGCAGAAGTTCAAGCAGATCGCCGGCTCCATGGAGAAGGCGTTCGGGGTGCAGAACATCCTGGAGGTCAAGGATATTCCAAAGGGAACCTCGGTCATCGCCCAGGAGTTCCGGCCTGGTCGCCCTGAGCCGACCCCTATCGACACCATCATGCAGCAGACCATTGACATGACCCAGACCGAGCTGGATTTCCAGCCCGGGGATGCGGACAAGGCGGGGGGGCATGACAAGACCGATGGCCAGCAGAGTGGTGGCGACAGCACCCAACAGGCCCAGGAGCAGAAGGCGCAGGAGCAGTCCAATACCCTGGCGAAAGCGCTGGCGGAGCAGATGCAGGCCCAGATCCAGGATGGGGCCATCGAGATAGAGGCGCTGGGCCAGCAGATCATCATCCGTATTCGTGAGAAGGCGGCCTTCCCGGCGGGATCTGCCTTCCTCCAGCCCCAGTTCTGGCCGGTGATCCGCAAGGTGGCGACCCTGCTCAAGGACGTGCCCGGGGAGATCACCGTCTCCGGCCACACCGACAATGTCGCGACCGAAGACGAGCTGTTCCAGTCCAACTGGGAGCTCTCGTCCCAGCGCGCGGTGGCGGTGGCCCATCAGATGATCAAGGTGCCCGGTTTTGACGGCAATCGACTGGTGGTGCAGGGCATGGCGGATAGCCAGCCGCTGGTGCCCAACAACAGCCCGGAAAACCGGCGCATGAACCGGCGAGTCGAGATCGCCATCATGCAGGGCAAACCGACGGTGTCGGCCCCCATCGGGGTATCCGAACCCAAGTAGTCTTTGCCGGGAAGCGGGATCCCCCTCGCAGGGGCTGACATGGATTTTGTGGCGGCTTCATATTAAGATGCCCCATCCGAACCGACAGCTGCGGCTCTCTTTTGATTGCCGCAGCTTCTCTTTATAAAGCAACCCAGGTTTCGACTATGAATCATACTCCGATGACTGTTCGTGGCGCCGAAAAGCTGCGTCAAGAGCTCGACTATCTCAAGACCGAGCTGCGTCCCCAGATTATCGAAGCGATTGCTGATGCCCGTGAACATGGTGATCTGAAAGAAAATGCCGAATACCATGCCGCCCGTGAGCAGCAAGGGTTTTGTGAAGGCCGCATTCAGGAAATCGAAGGCAAGCTCTCCAACGCCCAGGTGATCGATGTCACCAAGATTGCCAATAATGGTCGCGTGATCTTCGGAGCGACCGTGACCCTGCTCAAAAGCGAAACGGAAGAAGAAGTGGTGTATCGCATCGTGGGTGACGACGAGGCGGATATCAAACAGAACATGATCTCCGTGAACTCCCCCATTGCCCGTGCGCTGATCGGCAAGGAAGTGGATGACGTTGCCATCGTCAAGACCCCTGGCGGCGACGTGGAGTACGAGATCCTGGAAGTCGCCTACCTCTGATCGCAGGGGCGGGGAAGAGACAGGGGAGCCGGGCTCCCCTGTTGCATTTACTCTCCCTGATAGGCCTGGATGAAGGCGTCCTGATGGCGCTGGAAGAGCCAGTCCCGCAGTAGCTCCTGATCCTCCTTGTTCAGCCGGATTTGGACGGCCCAGTCGTGAAGGCTCTGGTTGGCCTCCACATGCCGGATCAGGGTTCCCGCCATCGTCAGGTGGGGGAGTCCCTCGATGCAGAGGGTGCCGTTCAGGGTATCGCCCTTGATCATGGACACGGGCAAGCCGGCCACGATGAGGCCGCCAAGGGAGAGGCTGTATACCTCGTACTCTGCGTCTTCGGTACAGAGCACGGCCTTCTCGTCGAGTCGCCAGGCGCGTAGATGGGGCGAACCCAGTTCAGTAATGGTCGGCGCGGCGATGCGCAGTTCGGTGAGGCCCTCCGCAGCCAGGGTACAGTGCAGCGGGAAACGCAGCTGGTGGCCGGCGATGCGGGCCTCGAGCGTCAACGGGGTGGCGCGTTGCAGCAGGCTTTGCAGAGGAAGGGACAGATTGCCGTGCAGAAACTGGCTGGCAGTCATGTCCTCGGCGTTGCCCAAGTCCCGCAGCATGGCCAGTTCTTCATCGGTGAGGAGCTGATGCTTGTCCATAGTGGGTGTCCGCGACTATTCATCGCAGGTTAAGGGCCTGACCGCTATGTTGGCAAGCGACTTGGGAAGAGGGGAAATGAAGGAAAGAGCGAATGCTCTTTCCTGTTACTTGCGCGGCAACTGGATTTTGGGTTCTTTGGCCTGACGATAGATGGTCAGGACATGGCCCATGCTCTGTACCTTGATGGCGCCGGTCTCACGGACAATGGCATCCATAACCAGCTGTTTCATCTCACGATCTTCAGACGCAACCTTAACCTTGATCAGTTCGTGGTGGTTCAGCGCCAGATCGATCTCGGCCAGCACCCCTTCGGTCAGACCGTGTTGTCCCAGGAGGACGACCGGCTTCAGACTGTGGGCAAGGCCCTTGAGGTACTGTTTCTGTTTATTGTTGAGAATCATGGCAATTTCTTCATAAGTCAGGGTTGAAAGGGGCGTATTCTACCCCCACTTAGCCCTTAATACTAATAACCCTTGTGGTTTTTTAAAGTCGACAATCATGACCCAGAAAAAACGTTCCCCCAGTTCAACCCGCTGGTTAAAAGAACATTTCGACGACCAATACGTCAAGAAAGCCCAGAAGCTGGGGCTGCGCTCCCGTGCCGTGTTCAAGATTGACGAAATCCAGGGCAAGGACAGACTGCTCAAGCCCGGCATGACGGTGGTTGACCTGGGGGCTGCCCCTGGCGGCTGGTCCCAATTTGCCATCGATCAGGTTGGCGAAAAGGGGCGAGTGATCGCTTGCGACATTTTGCCGATGGATTCCATCGCCGGTGTCGATTTCCTGCAAGGAGACTTTCGGGAGGAAACTGTACTCGGCGCCTTGCTGGAGCGAGTCGGTCCGGGCAAGGTGGACGTGGTCATGTCTGATATGGCGCCCAACATGAGTGGCACCCAGCAGGTGGATCAGGCCCGCGCCATGTATCTGGTCGAGCTGGCACTGGACATGTGCAATCAGGTCCTGAGCAGCAATGGCAGTTTCGTGGTCAAGGTATTCCAGGGGGAGGGGTTTGATGCCTATCTCAATGAAATACGTAGACTTTTCTCTGTCGTCAAGATTCGAAAGCCAGACTCGTCCCGTGCCCGTTCACGAGAAGTCTACATTGTGGCTACCGGTTTTAAACTGTAGTACCCTAACCCTCATCGTTAACTGTCAGTCTGCGAGGTCATTGATTTGAGTGACATGGCGAAAAACCTAATCCTGTGGCTGGTCATCGCCGTCGTGTTGATGTCGGTGTTCAATAGCTTCAGCCCCAGCGATACCACCAGTCGCCAGCTGGACTATTCCAGCTTCGTGAAAGAAGTGACCCAGGAGCAGATCCGTGAAGTGCGGATGGACGGCAAGGTCATCAATGGCGTCAAGCGTACCGGTGAACGTTTCACCACCATCATCCCTGCGCCGGATCCCCAGCTGCTCAACGACATGCTCAACCACAACGTCAAGGTGATGGGTGAGAAGCCGGAAGAGCCGTCTCTGATCACCTCCATCTTCATCTCCTGGTTCCCGATGCTGTTGCTGATCGGCGTCTGGGTGTTCTTCATGCGTCAGATGCAGGGCGGCGGTGGCAAGGGTGCCATGTCGTTCGGCAAGAGCAAGGCTCGCCTGATGAGCGAAGATCAGATCAAGACCACTTTCGCCGACGTTGCCGGTTGTGACGAGGCGAAGGAAGAGGTCAAGGAGCTGGTTGACTATCTGCGCGACCCGACCAAATTCCAGAAGCTGGGCGGCAAGATCCCGACCGGCGTACTGCTGGTAGGTCCTCCCGGTACAGGTAAGACCCTGCTGGCCAAGGCCATCGCTGGCGAAGCCAAGGTGCCCTTCTTCACCATCTCCGGTTCCGATTTCGTCGAGATGTTCGTGGGTGTGGGTGCCTCCCGGGTGCGAGATATGTTCGAGCAGGCCAAGAAGTCCTCCCCCTGCATCATCTTCATCGACGAGATCGATGCGGTCGGTCGCCAGCGTGGCGCCGGTCTGGGCGGTGGTCACGATGAGCGCGAGCAGACTCTGAACCAGATGCTGGTCGAGATGGATGGTTTTGAAGGCAATGAGGGCATCATCGTCATCGCCGCCACCAACCGCCCAGACGTGCTGGACCCCGCACTGCTGCGTCCGGGTCGCTTCGACCGTCAGGTCGTGGTCGGTCTGCCGGATGTCCGTGGTCGCGAGCAGATCCTGAAGGTACACATGCGTAAGGTGCCGCTGGCGGATGACGTCAACCCGGCCCTGATTGCTCGTGGTACCCCTGGTTTCTCTGGTGCCGACCTGGCCAACCTGGTCAACGAAGCCGCCCTGTTCTCCGCGCGCGAAAGCCGCCGCGTGGTCTCCATGCTGGAGTTCGAGAAGGCCAAGGACAAGATCATGATGGGTGCAGAACGCCGCTCCATGGTGATGAAAGAGTCCGAGAAAGAGATGACGGCTTATCATGAAGCGGGTCACGCCATCATCGGTCGCGTGGTGCCGGATCATGACCCTGTTTATAAGGTCTCCATCATTCCGCGCGGTCGTGCGCTGGGTGTGACCATGTATCTGCCGGAGCAGGATCGCTGGAGCCACTCCAAGCAGCACCTGGAGTCCATGATCTCCAGCCTGTACGGTGGTCGCCTGGCGGAAGAGCTGATTTACGGTGCCGAGAAGGTATCGACCGGTGCGTCCAACGACATCGAGCGTGCCACCGACATCGCCCGCAAGATGGTCACCCAGTGGGGCATGTCCGAGCGTCTCGGCCCCATGCTCTACGCGGAAGAAGACGGTGAAGTTTTCCTCGGCCGCAGCATGGCCAAGGCCAAGCACATGTCCGACGATACTGCCCGCATCATCGATGCCGAGGTCAAGCAGGTCATCGACCGCAACTACGACCGTGCCAAGCAGATCCTGCTGGACAACATGGACGTGCTGCACACCATGAAAGATGCGTTGATGAAGTACGAAACCATCGATGCCAAGCAGATCGACGATCTGATGGCTCGCCGGGAAGTACGTGCCCCCAGCAACTGGCACGATGAGCATGGCGACACCCCGCAGGGTGGTGCCAGCGCGAGCAGCGGACCCGAAGCCAAGGCTCCGGCCGATGAGAGCAATGCGCCGCTCAACGACATCGACAAGGCGAACGATGTCCCGGCCAAATAAATTGTCATGATTGAAACCCCGGGCTTGCCCGGGGTTTTTCTTTGTACGGACGGTCAGACGTTCTTGTTACAGGTAGATGAAATGATGCAACTAAGCAGCAAGGGGCGCAGCCTTTCACTGGAACGCCCCCATGTCATGGGCATTCTCAACGTGACGCCAGACTCCTTCTCCGATGGCGGCCGATTCAAGCTGATCGATCAGGCATTGGCCCACGCCCACCGTATGGTCCTGGAGGGGGCCACCCTCATCGATATCGGTGGCGAGTCGACCCGCCCCGGGGCGCCCGACGTGAGTGAGCAGGAGGAGCTGGACAGGATCATCCCCGTTGTCGAGCGCATGGCGCGTGAGCTCGACGTGATGCTCTCCCTCGATACCTCCAAGGCCGTGGTGATGAAGGAGGGCTGCGCCGCTGGCGGGCACCTGATCAACGACGTTCGTGCCCTGCTAGAGCCGGGCGCCTTGCACGTCGCCTCAGAGGCAGGGGTACCCGTGTGCCTGATGCACATGCAGGGCCAACCCAGAACCATGCAGGCCGAACCCCATTACGACGACCTGCTGGGGGAGGTGAGGGCCTTCTTTGACGAGCGGATCGCCGCCTGTCTGGCGGCAGGGATCCCGCGCGAGCAGCTGCTGCTGGACCCGGGCTACGGCTTTGGCAAGACACTGGCGCACAATTACCAGCTGCTGGCTGAACAGCACAAGTTGCTTGATTACGGTTTGCCACTCTTGGTGGGCATGTCGCGAAAGTCTATGATAGGCAACCTGCTCGCTCGCCCGGTGGATGAGCGACTGGCAGGCAGCCTGGCCTGCGCCCTGATCGGGTTGCAGCAAGGGGCCAGGATCATCCGGGTACACGACGTGCGCGCCACCATGGATGCACTGCGTGTCGGCTGGATGACCATGACGGGACAAGATTTCATATCCAAATAGAAAAACGAGAAACAGACAATGACCAGAAAGTATTTCGGCACCGACGGTGTACGCGGCAAGGTAGGGGAATACCCGATCACCCCGGATTTCGTGATGAAGCTGGGTTGGGCCGCAGGCAAGGTGCTCTCCCAGAAGGGGACCCGAAAGGTGCTGATCGGCAAGGACACCCGGATCTCCGGTTACATGCTGGAGTCAGCTCTGGAAGCGGGTCTCTCCGCCGCCGGTCTCAAGGCCATACTGATGGGCCCCATGCCCACGCCCGCCGTTGCCTATCTGACCCGTACCTTCCGTGCTGAGGCAGGCATCGTTATCAGCGCCTCCCACAATCCCTATTACGACAACGGCATCAAGTTTTTCTCCGCAGATGGCACCAAGCTGCCCGATGATGTCGAGCTGGCCATCGAAGCCGAGCTGGACAGCGAGCTCAAGTGCGTGGAGTCTGCGGAGCTTGGCAAGGCGCAGCGCATCGACGATGCGGCCGGCCGCTACATCGAGTTCTGCAAGAGCACCTTCCCGAGCAACCTGAGCCTGGAAGGGCTGAAGATGGTGGTGGATTGCGGTCATGGCGCCACCTATCACATCGCTCCTTCCGTGTTCCGCGAGCTGGGGGCCGAAGTGATCGCCATCGGTTGCAGCCCGGATGGTCTCAACATCAACGATGGCGTCGGCTCCACCGCCCCGGAGGCGCTGGCGGCCAAGGTGTTGGAGTGCAAGGCCGACCTCGGTGTCGCCTTCGACGGTGACGGCGATCGCCTGGTAATGGTGGACAGCACCGGCTACATCATCGACGGGGACGAGATCCTCTATATCATCGCGCGCGATGCCCTGCGCAACGGCCGCCTCAAGGGGGGCGTGGTTGGCACCCTGATGGCCAACATGGGTCTGGAGCTGGCGCTGCAGACCCTCGGCATCCCGTTCGCCCGCGCCAAGGTCGGTGACCGCTACGTGCTGGAGATGATGAACGAGAAGGGGTGGCGCATCGGTGGCGAGAACTCCGGTCACATCATCTGCCTGGATCAGACCACCACGGGGGATGGCATCGTCGCCGCCCTGCAGGTGCTGACCGCCATTTGCACCGCGGAGATGCCGCTGGCCAAATTGCGCTCCGGCATGAGCAAGTTCCCACAGGTACTGGTGAACGTCCGCTTTGCCGAAGGCAAGGATCCCCTTGCGGCAGAAGCCGTTCAGCGGGAAGTGGCCAAAGTGGAGGAGGAGCTCGCGGGCCGAGGTCGCGTCTTGCTGCGCAAATCCGGCACCGAGCCGCTGATCCGGGTTATGGTGGAAGGTGAACACGAGCAGCAGGTGCGTGACATGGCAGAGCGCATCGCCCAACGGGTCGAATCGGCGTTTTAATGAGCAACCAAGGCGGCTTTTTAGTCTCCTTGGTTGTATCTTGTTCAAACGATTCGAAAATTTGAAAATAGCACTTGTCAGCTGAACATCCTCTGGATATTATCAGCCCCGCTTTCGCAAGGGAGTTGCCGATGGGACATCGCAAGCCGTTTGTAGCAGCCAACTGGAAGTTACACGGTAGTAGGTCACGGTTAGAGCAGTTTGCCGGTCAGTGCCTAGCGCACATAGATGAACGAGTAGATGTGGTCTTGTGTCCATCCCATGTGCATCTCGACTTCACGGCCGCTTTGCTCGGTGAGCAGGTGGTGATGAAGTTGGGGGCTCAGAATGTGAGTCAGCATAGACAGGGCGCTTATACGGGGGAAGTCTCGTGTGAGATGCTGGTCGAGGCACGGTGCCAATATGTATTGGTTGGCCACTCCGAGCGCAGGCGTCTCTTTGGTGAGACCAGTTTTATCGTCGCGGAGAAGTTCGCGGCAGTCAGAGCAGCAGGCCTGATACCCATCCTCTGTTTGGGGGAGTCAGGAGCGGCGAGACAGGCAAGAAGAACCTTCGAGGTGATTGCCGAAGAGCTGGATATCGTCATAGAGAAAAATGGCGCGATGGCTTTCGATAATGCTATCATCGCCTACGAGCCGATTTGGGCTGTAGGTACAGGTAAATGCGCCACACCCGAGCAGGCACAAGAGGTTCATTCCTTTATACGTGGTCGCTTGGCGGAGGATACTCCGGTAATAGGTGAGAAAGTTAGAATCATCTATGGTGGGAGCGTGACGCCGACCAATGCACGAGATTTGTTTGCCCAGCCCGACATCGATGGCGGTCTGATAGGCGGAGCGAGTCTTGATGACAAAGCGTTTTTAGGAATCGTTGAAGCGGCAAAGGGTGCAAGTTAAATGTACGAGATTCTTTTGGTCGTTTATCTGCTGGTATCGCTGGCTCTGATTGGTCTGGTGATGATTCAGCAAGGTAAAGGGGCTGATATGGGCGCCTCCTTCGGCGCAGGGGCATCGAATACCGTATTCGGCTCCGGTGGTTCAGGCAGCTTCCTGACCCGCACAACAGCGATTTTGGCTACTCTGTTCTTTTTGATTAGCTTGGTGCTTGGATCTATGTCCAGCAACAAGGTGAAACAGGGTAGTGAATGGGAAAATCTGCAACAGACCCAACAGGTTGAGCAGAGCAAAGCGCCAGTGAAGAAAGATACTGACGTTCCCGAGTAAGAGTTTTGCCGTGGTGGTGGAATTGGTAGACACGCTATCTTGAGGGGGTAGTGCTCTAGGGTGTGCGGGTTCGAGTCCCGCCCACGGCACCAATTAAGCAGTAAGCCCGGGTGACCGGGTGTGTTATAGCCAGTCAGTCTTGTGTGACGAGAATGAAGTGGCTATAATCTCGCACGATTTCGGACGCGGGGTGGAGCAGCATGGTAGCTCGTCGGGCTCATAACCCGAAGGTCGTCGGTTCAAATCCGGCCCCCGCAACCAAATTTCACGCATTTCCTACGCTCAGGAAGGCGGTCGCTGCGAGGCGACAATCAGGGTAAAGCGCCAAGCCCCGATTTGACATCGGGGCTTTTTGTTATGTGCAATTTACTCTGTTTCCATCTCTATCTGGGCTTTATGCCCTTTTTTTGTTTTTCGGAGGGTGACTTTGGCTACGTTGGAACAACGTTTGACCGATCTGCTCGAGGCTCCTGTCGTTGCCTTGGGTTTTGAACTGTGGGGTGTCGAGTTTATCCGTGCGGGTAAGCATTCGACCCTGCGCGTTTTCATCGACTCGGAACAAGGCGTGACGGTGGAAGACTGTGCCGAGGTGAGCCGCCAGGTTGGCGCCATCATGGACGTCGAAGACCCCATCACCGAGGAGTACTACCTCGAGGTGTCTTCCCCGGGTCTGGATCGTCCGCTGTTCAAGGTCGCCCAGTTCGAAAAATACGTTGGCCAAGAGGCGGCGGTTTCGCTTCGGATGGCAACAAACAACCGCCGCAAGTTCAAAGGCGTAATCAAAGCCGTGCAGGGCGACATGATCACCCTGACGGTAGATGGTAAGGACGAGGTGTTGGCTTTCACCAATATCCAAAAAGCGAACATAGTGCCGAACTTTGGTTAACGAGGCTATCGGATATGAATAAAGAGATTTTGCTGGTCGTTGACGCTGTGTCCAACGAGAAGGCTGTCCCCCGCGAGAAGATCTTCCAGGCTCTGGAGACTGCGCTGGCGACTGCGACCAAGAAAAAATATGAAGGCGAGATTGAAGTACGTGTCGAAATCGATCGCAAGACCGGCGACTACGACACCTTCCGCCGCTGGGTCGTCATCGCGGATCAGGCCGCCATGGAGAACCCCTACGCCGAAATTACCCTGGAAGCGGCCCAGATCGAGCAGCCGGATATCCAGATCGGTGACTATGTGGAAGATCAGATCGATTCCGTGACCTTCGATCGCATCACCACCCAGACTGCCAAGCAGGTCATCGTGCAGAAAGTGCGCGAGGCCGAGCGTTCCCAGGTCGTTGATCAGTTCAAGGACAAGGAAGGCACCATCATCAGCGGCGTGGTCAAGAAGAGCAACCGCGACAACGTGATCCTGGATCTGGGCAGCAATGCCGAGGCCGTGATCTTCCGCGACGACATGCTGCCGCGCGAAACCTTCCGCCCGGGTGACCGTATCCGCGGTCTGCTGTACGCAGTGCGCCCGGAAGCCCGTGGTTCCCAGCTGTTCGTCAGCCGCTCCAGCCCGGACTTCCTCAAAGAGCTGTTCCGCATCGAAGTGCCGGAGATCGGCGAAGAGATGATCGAAATCATGGGCGCTGCCCGTGATCCGGGCTCCCGCGCCAAGATCGCGGTGAAGACCAACGATCGCCGCATCGACCCGATCGGTGCCTGTATCGGCATGCGCGGTGCCCGCGTTCAGGCGGTTTCCGCCGAGCTGAGCGGCGAGCGCGCCGACATCGTGCTGTACGATGACAACCCGGCCCAGTACGTGATCAACGCCATGGCCCCGGCCGATGTGGCCTCCATCATCGTCGATGAAGACAACCACACCATGGACATCGCCGTGGAGGCCGCCAACCTGGCCCAGGCCATCGGTCGCAATGGTCAGAACGTGCGTCTGGCCTCCCAGCTGACCGGTTGGGAGCTGAACGTGATGACCGTCGAGGACATGCGTGCCAAGCACCAGGCCGAAAACGACCGCATCATGACCCTGTTCACCAGCACCCTGGACATCGACGACGATTTCGCCGGCCTGCTGATGGAAGAAGGCTTCTCCACCCTGGAAGAGATCGCCTTCGTGCCGGTCAACGAACTGCTGGCCATCGACGGTCTGGATGAAGACATGGTCGAAGAGCTGCGCAAGCGTGCCAAGGATGCCCTGACCACCAAGGCCCTGGCCAAAGAAGAATCCTTTGAAGGTGTTGAACCTTCCGAAGACCTGCTCAATCTGAACGGCCTCGGCCGTGACATGGCGTACGCCCTGGCCGCTCGCGGCATCGGCACCCTGGAAGATTTGGCAGAGCAAGGCATTGATGACCTTGCCGACATCGAAGGGCTGACCGCCGAGAAGGCAGGTGAGCTGATTATGGCTGCTCGCAATATCTGTTGGTTCGGAGAAGAGCAGTCTAGTTAAGATCAAACGGAGGAAAATGAATGGCAGAAGTATCAGTCAAACAACTTGCCACTGACATCGACACACCGGTTGATCGTCTTCTCCAGCAGTTTGTCGATGCCGGTATCAGCAAGAGCAAGGCCGACGACATGGTCAGCGAGTCTGAAAAGCAGACTCTGCTGGCCCATCTGAAGAAACAGCATGGAGGTGACGAGGTTGCCGCCCCTGCCCGCATGACCTTGCAGCGCAAGACCAAGAGCACCCTGAGTGTTCAAGGTACTGGCGGCAAGAACAAGGAAGTGCAGGTAGAAGTGCGCAAGTCTCGCACCTATGTAAGACGCTCGGCGCTGGAAGATGAACAGCGTCAGGCGGAAGCCGAGGAAAAAGCGCGTTTGGAAGCAGAAGAAACAGCTCGTCGCGAGGCCGAAGAGAAGGCCCGTCTCGATGCTGAAGAGAAGGCTCGCCGTGAGGCTGAGCAGGCTCGTCGTGAAGCTGAGGAAAAGGCGCGGATCGAGGCACAACAAAAGGCTCGACAGGCTCAACAGCCCGCCAAAGCAGCCAGTAGCACAGCTCAGCAAGAGGCAGAAAAGATGGCCAAGCGCGAAGCAGAAGAACTGAAGCGCCAGCAGGAACAGACAGCTTTGCAAAAAGCTGAAGAACTCGCCGCGAAGAAAGCCGAAGAGGCTCGTCTCATGGCGGAACAGAACGCGGCCCGTTGGGCCGAGGAAGAGGCGGCTCGTGCCAAAGAGAGCAGCGATTACCATCTGACCACCAACAAGCACGCGCAAGCGGCGGAAGATGAGCTGGATCGCAAGGAAGAGAGCAGCCGCCGTACGGCTGCCGCTGCCAAGGCTCCGAAGAAGGTCGGCCGTCGTGAAGATGACCGCAATGATCGCAACTCCCGCGATCCGCGCGCTCGCAAGGGCAAGCGTGGCAAGATGGCCATGCCGAACGCCATGAAGCACGGCTTCAACAAGCCGGCGGCCGTGGTCAACCGTGACGTCGTCATCGGCGAGACCATCACAGTGGCGGAGCTCGCTAACAAGATGGCCGTCAAGGGTGTCGAAGTCATCAAGGTGATGATGAAGATGGGCGCCATGGCCACCATCAACCAGGTGATCGATCAGGAAACTGCTCAGCTGGTCGCCGAGGAGATGGGCCACAAGGTGGTGCTGCGTCGCGAGAACGAGCTGGAAGAGGCGGTGCTGTCCGATCGTGACGAGACCTCCGAAGCCAAGCCGCGTGCGCCGGTCGTGACCATCATGGGTCACGTCGACCACGGCAAGACGTCTCTGCTGGACTACATCCGTAAAGCCAAGGTTGCCGCGGGCGAAGCCGGTGGCATTACCCAGCATATCGGTGCTTACCACGTCGAAACCGACAGTGGCATGATCACCTTCCTGGATACCCCGGGTCACGCGGCATTTACCTCCATGCGTGCTCGTGGTGCCAAGGCGACCGACATCGTGGTGCTGGTCGTGGCGGCCGATGACGGCGTCATGCCGCAGACCATCGAAGCCATCCAGCACGCCAAGGCTGCCGAAGTGCCCCTGGTCGTGGCGGTCAACAAGATCGACAAGCCGGAAGCGGATCCCGATCGCGTCAAGACCGAGCTGGCCCGTTACAACGTCATGTCCGAAGACTGGGGTGGCGATTGCCAGTTCGTGCACGTCTCCGCCAAGTCCGGTGAAGGCATCGACGACCTGCTGGAAGCCATCCTGATCCAGGCTGAAGTGCTGGAGCTGAAGGCCGTGGTTGACGGCATGGCGAGCGGCGTCGTGATCGAGTCCTTCCTGGACAAGGGCCGTGGCCCGGTTGCTACCGTGCTGGTACAAGAAGGTACCCTGCGTCAGGGCGACATCGTGCTGTGCGGTCTGGAGTACGGCCGTGTGCGCGCCATGCGTGACGAACTGGGTCGCGAGATCAAGGAAGCGGGTCCGTCCCTGCCGGTCGAGATCCTCGGCCTGTCCGGTGTCCCCTCTGCCGGTGACGAAGCCACCGTCGTGCGTGACGAGAAGAAGGCCCGCGAAGTGGCACTCTATCGTCAGGGCAAGTTCCGCGAAGTCAAGCTGGCTCGCCAGCAGAAGGCCAAGCTGGAGAACATGTTCGCCAACATGACCGAGGGCGAAGTGTCCGAAGTGAACGTGGTGATCAAGGCCGACGTACAGGGTTCCGTGGAAGCGATCTGCGATGCCCTGGTCAAGCTCTCCACCGAAGAGGTGAAGGTGAAGATCGTCGGCTCCGGTGTCGGTGGTATTACCGAGACCGACGCGACCCTGGCTGCCGCTTCCAGCGCCATCCTGGTGGGCTTCAACGTCCGTGCCGACGCTTCTGCCCGCAAGGTCATCGAGGCCGAGAGCCTGGACCTGCGTTACTACTCCGTCATCTATGACTTGCTGGACGAAGTAAAGCAGGCCATGAGCGGCATGCTGGCCCCCGAGTACCGTCAGGAGATCATCGGTCTGGCGGAAGTGCGCAGCGTCTTCAAGTCGCCGAAGTTTGGCGCCGTGGCCGGCTGTATGGTCACCGAAGGTGTGGTCAAGCGTTCCAACCGCATTCGCGTTCTGCGCGACAACGTGGTTATCTATGAAGGCGAGCTGGAATCCCTGCGTCGCTTCAAGGATGACGTCAACGAAGTCAAGAACGGCTACGAGTGTGGTATCGCGGTCAAGAACTACAACGACGTGCGTGAAGGCGACCAGATCGAAGTTTACGAGACCGTTGAAATCCAACGGACTCTGTAAGCCAAGAGTCAGATTAAATAGGGGGCCGCGGCCCCCTTTTATCGCAGGATAGAATATGGCCAGAGAATTTAGCCGGACCCGTCGGGTCGGACAGCAGATCCAGCGCGAAATCGCGCTCATTCTGCAGCGCGAGGTGAAAGACCCGCGTATCGGCATGGTGACCGTTTCCGATGTGGAAGTGTCCCGTGACCTCAATTATGCCAAGGTGTATGTCACCTTCTTGCAGCTGGAAAACGATGCCGAGCGCATCAAGGAAGGGCTCAAGGCGTTGACCGAAGCGGCCGGTTACATCCGCAGCCTGCTGGGCAGTGCCATGCGTCTGCGCGTGGTACCGGAGCTGCGCTTCTTCTACGATCAGACCCTGGTGGAGGGGATGCGTCTCTCCAACCTGGTGACCAATACCATCCGTGAGGACCAGCGCCGCATGACCGAAGCCGGTCGTGACGAGGAGCAAGCCGCGCCGGATGACACTACTGAGGACAAAGCCTGAGATGTCCCGAAGACGTCGTTTCAAGGGCCGTGACGTACACGGCATCCTGCTGCTGGACAAACCCACCGGCCTGACTTCCAACGATGTGTTGCAGAAGGTCAAGCGGATCTACAACGCCGCCAAGGCCGGCCACACCGGTGCCCTGGATCCCCTGGCGACCGGCATGCTGCCGATATGCCTGGGCGAAGCCACCAAGTTCTCCCAGTACCTGCTGGAGGCGGACAAGCGCTATGAGGTGACCGCCAAGCTCGGCGAGCGCACCAACACCAGCGACTCCGATGGCGAAGTGGTTTCCACCCGCCCGGTGGACGTGGCCGTGGGCACCCTGATCGAGGCGCTGGACCAGTTCCGCGGCCCCATCATGCAGGTGCCGTCCATGTACTCCGCCCTCAAGCACAACGGCCGCCCGCTCTACGAGTACGCCCGCGAAGGGATCGAGATCGAGCGGGAAGCCCGTCCTATCACCATCTTCGAGCTCAAGCTGCTCGGGTTTGAAGGGAACGAGGTGAAGCTGGAAGTGCACTGCAGCAAGGGCACCTATATCCGCTCCCTGGTGGACGACCTCGGTGAAGTGCTGGGCTGTGGCGCCCACGTCACCCAGCTGCGCCGTACCCAGGTGGCCAGCTATCCGTACGATCGGATGCTGACCCTGGAGCAGCTCGAGTGCATCTTCGAGCAGGCCAAGGCCGAGAGCATCCCGCCGAGGGAGCAGCTGGATCCCCTGTTGCTGCCGATGGATACCGCCGTGGCGTCCCTGCCCGAGGTGAACATGCAGGTGGCCGTGGCCGCCTACGTGAACCAGGGGCAGGCCGTGCAGGTGGCCGGTAGCCCGCAGAGCGGCCAGGTCCGCATGACGGTCGGCCCGGAGCGCGAGTTCATCGGGGTGGGCGAGATCGACGATGAGGGGCGCGTGGCGCCCAAGCGTCTGGTGCGCTACCACGACGAGGAGTGATCCTCCGGCGGTCATGGACTGCCGCCCTTTTTCTCGTTGCGAAAAGGGGCGGCTGCGATTATGATACCGCCCTCATTTCACGGCTGAATTAGAGATTGGCTGTGAACCTTTAAACACTCTACTGGAGTAACATCATGTCTCTAAATGCTGAGATCAAAGCGCAAATCGTTGCCGACAACGCTCGTGGCGCCAACGACACCGGTTCCCCCGAAGTGCAGGTTGCCCTGCTGACTGCCCAGATCAACCATCTGCAAGGTCACTTCAAGGAGCACGCCAAGGATCACCACGGTCGTCGTGGTCTGCTGCGCATGGTTTCCCAGCGTCGTAAGCTGCTGGACTACCTGAAGCGTAAAGATACCGAGCGTTATGCTGCTCTGATCGCCAAGCTGGGTCTGCGTCGTTAATCGACCATCAGATTTCGCGAAAAAGGGGAACCTCCGGGTTCCCCTTTTTTATTGCTCCTTTCAAACGGGATGCGGGCCGTTGCCTGCCTCACAGAATTAACGTCTCCGCTTACCTTTTGATGCGAATCAAGTATACTTGCACGCGAATTTAAAGCGCCAAATTGTAAAAAGGAAATTCACGTGAATCCTATTGTAAAGTCATTCCAGTACGGTCAACACACCGTCACACTGGAAACCGGTGTGATGGCCCGTCAAGCCACTGCGGCCGTCATGGTCAGCATGGACGATACCTGTGTCTTCGTGACCGTCGTTGGCAAGAAAGAGGCCGATCACGGCCGTGATTTCTTCCCGCTGACCGTCAACTACCAGGAGCGTACCTATGCTGCTGGTCGCATCCCGGGTGGTTTCTTCCGTCGCGAAGGCCGTCCGAGCGAAGGCGAGACCCTGATCTCCCGTCTGATCGACCGTCCCATTCGTCCGCTGTTCCCGGAAGGCTTCCTCAATGAGGTTCAGGTGGTTGCCACCGTCATGTCCGTGAACCCGGCCGTCTCTCCCGACATCGTTGCCATGATCGGTGCCTCCGCGGCACTGGCCATCTCCGGCATCCCGTTCGGCGGCCCGATCGGTGCAGCCCGCGTGGGTTACATGAACGGCCAGTACGTGCTGAACCCGACCACCACCGAACTGCCCCAGAGCGATCTGGACCTGGTGGTTGCCGGTACCGCCAACGCCGTGCTGATGGTGGAATCCGAAGCGGCCATCCTCTCCGAAGAGGTGATGCTGGGTGCCGTGGTCTACGGTCACGAGCAGATGCAGGCCGTTATCAACGCCATCAACGAATTTGCTGCCGACGTCGGCACCAAGCCGTGGAACTGGACTGCGCCTGCTGTCAACGAAGCGCTGAAAGCCAAGGTTGCCGAGCTGGCCACCAGCGATCTGGGTGAAGCCTACCGCATCACCGAGAAGGCCGTGCGTTACGAAACCATCGGTGCCATCAAGGCTCGCGTGGTTGAGCAAGTCATCGCTTCCGGCGTGGAAGAAGATGCCAAGAAGATCGGCGAAGAGTTCCACAGCCTGGAAAGCCGCATCGTCCGTGGTCGCGTCGTTCGTGGCGAGCCGCGTATCGATGGTCGCGATCCTGAGATGATCCGCGCCCTGTCCGTCGCCACCGGCGTACTGCCGCGTGCCCACGGCTCTGCCCTGTTCACCCGTGGTGAAACCCAGGCCATGGTCGTTGCGACCCTGGGCACCGAGCGTGACGCCCAGAACATCGACGAGCTGACCGGCAACCGCGCCGATCGCTTCATGCTGCACTACAACTTCCCGCCATACTGCGTCGGCGAGACCGGCATGATGGGCAGCCCGAAGCGCCGCGAAATCGGTCACGGTCGTCTGGCCAAGCGCGGCGTTGCCGCCGTGATGCCGAGCGCCGACGAGTTCCCGTACGTGGTGCGCGTGGTGTCTGAAATCACCGAATCCAACGGCTCCTCCTCCATGGCCTCCGTCTGTGGTTCCTCCCTGGCGCTGATGGACGCCGGTGTGCCGATCAAGGCCTCCGTTGCCGGTATCGCCATGGGTCTGGTGAAGGAAGAAGAAGGTTTCGTCGTGCTGTCCGACATCCTGGGTGACGAAGATCACCTGGGCGACATGGACTTCAAGGTTGCCGGTACCACCGAAGGTGTGACCGCCCTGCAGATGGACATCAAGATCGAAGGCATCACCAAAGAGATCATGGAGATTGCCCTGAAGCAAGCTCGTGGTGCTCGCCTGCACATCCTGAAAGTGATGGACGAAGCCATCCAGGCGCCGCGTGCCGAGATCTCCGATTTCGCCCCGCGCATCCACACCATCAAGATCAACCCGGAGAAGATCAAGGACGTCATCGGCAAGGGTGGTTCCGTGATCCGCGCCCTGACCGAAGAGACCGGCACCAACATCGAGCTGGATGATGACGGCACCGTCCGCATCGCCGCCGTTGACGGTGACGCTGCCAAGGAAGCGATCCGCCGCATCGAGGCCATTACCGCCGAGATCGAAGTGAACCGCATCTACGAAGGCAAGGTCGTTCGTCTGGCCGACTTCGGCGCCTTCGTCAACATCCTGCCGGGCAAAGACGGTCTGGTACACATCTCCCAGATCACCGATGCACGCGTGCAGAACGTGGCCGACTACCTGAAGATCGGTGACGTGGTGAAGGTGAAGGTACTGGAAGTGGACCGTCAGGGCCGCGTACGTCTCTCCATCAAGGAAGCGAACGCCCCGACCGAAGCCGCTGCTCCGGCTGCCGATGCCGCTCCGGTTGCTGCCGAAGCGCCTGCTGCTGAATAAGCCGCCGCTCGTTGAAAAAGCCGACCTCAGGGTCGGCTTTTTTATGTCTGCGCCATGCCCCTGGAATGGGATGGCTTGTTCCTTTTGGCGCCAATTGTTATAAGGGACGACTCTCCTCCGGTTGTCATAAGGACGTGCAACATGTCGTGGGCCTCTCTCAGGCTGTTTACTCCCCTGGTCTGGATCGTCATCCTGGGCACCTTCATGGTGCGCACCACCTTCTTCATGGTCTGGCCCTTTCTCTCCATTCTGCTCTACCGTGACTACGGCCTGTCGGCAACCTTGATCGGCGCCATCCTGGGGGCCACGGCGGCCCTCTCCACCCTGGTGAGCTTCTACGGGGGCTGGCTGTCGGACAAGTGGGGAAGGCGCAATATCCTGCTGTTTGGCTGCGTCATCTCCGCCGCAAGCGTGGCGCTGCTCGGCCTCTCCCATCAGGTGACCTGGCTGGCCATCGGGGTAATAGGCAGCGGTCTCTCCTACGGGCTCATCGACTCGCCGGGCAAGGCGCTGATGGCCGACAACCTGGCCGAGCCCAAGGCCCGCGAGCTGGCGCTGCATCTGCGTTACTTCCTGCTGAACCTGGGGGCGGCCATCGGCCCTCTGCTCGGGGTCACCTATGGCCTGAGCGCACGGCAGGAAACCTTCCTGCTGCTCAGTGCCAGCTACCTGCTGCTCGCGATCGTCTTCGCCATCGGCTTCCGACTGGCCCGCTGCCAGGCAAGCCAGGCAGCCGGGCCCGGCATGCGCGCCGTGTTGCGGGTGCTCTCGCAGGACAGGGGCTTCCTGCTGCTGACGATGGCAAACCTCTTGCTGATGCTGGTCTATGCCCAGTTCGAGTCGCCGCTCATCCAGTATCTGACCCGCTCGGGGACGCCGGAAGTGGAACGACTCATCGGTTGGCTGGTCACGACCAATGCGTTGACCATAGTGATCCTGCAGTTCCCCCTGTTGCATCTGACTGCAGCCTGGCCGACCCGGCGAAGGCTGCAACTCGGGGTGGCCTTCTTTTTCAGCGCCCAGCTGCAGTTTGCGCTCGGGGATACCACCATCTGGTGGCACTGGATAGTGGCGGTGGTCCTCTTGAGCGTCGGGGAGTGCATCCTCTTTCCCCTGCTCAACGTGCTGGTCGATCAGATGGCGCCGAGCCACCTGAAGGGCAGCTACTTCGGCGCGGCTTCCATTTCCGGGCTCGGGATCGCCATGGGGGCCCTGTTGGGAGGCTGGATCCTGGCCCATGGGGGTGGCGCCATCCTCTACGCTCTGATGGCGCTGCTCTGCCTGATGATCCTGATGCTCTATGGCCTGAGCACCCGGATCCCGCGCCCCACGCTGGCCAGTTCCAGAGCCGGATCCTGATGGTTAGAAGGTCAGCACCTTGTCAGCGGCCAGGGTCCACTGGGCCAGCAGGGGCAGGGTACCTATCTCGATGCCCTCGATGAGGGGCAGGGGGGTGATGCCGCGGGCATCGGTGCAGCTCTTGCACAGCCGGATCCGGGTGCCCTGGGCCAGCAGGATCTCCAGCATCTGGCGCAGGTTGTAGCCTTCGGCGGGGGCCTGCCCCGGGAGGGCGGTGCAGACGGCATCCGACATCAGGAAGAGGTTGAGCTCTATCTTCCCCTGTTCGTGGAGGGCTATCCCGAGGCGCAGAGCGTTGAACAGGGACTCGCTGCCATAGGGGGCGCCGTTGGCGACAATGAGGATCTGTGGGGTCATGGAAGGGCTCCTGGCTGAAAAGGGCATTGTAGCGTCACCGACGTGGCGCAGGCTTTGATGCAATGCAAGACCCTGTCGTAACCCCGGCCCCCGCGCCTTGACCTGCAAGGGGGAGTCAGGTCTCATGGGCGGCCATCCAGTATGACAGAACAAAGAGGTCGTTATGTGGAAGATTGCCGGGATCGGCTTGCTGCTGTTGGCCGGACAGGCCTATGGCAGTGAGAGCGTCGGCTGCAAGGCGAAGCACCAGGCGGTGACGGAGCAGCTCGCGTTTGCCAGGGCGCATGACAACGCAGAGCGGGTGGCCGGCCTGGAGCAGGCCCTGCGCAACATTGAAGCGCACTGTACCGACGCGGGGCTCCTCGAGGAGCAGCAACAGCGGGTCGCCAAACTGCAGGAGGAGGTGGAGGCGCGCCTCGCGGATCTGCAGAGTGCGCGGGTGGCGGGCAAGCCGGACAAGATAGCCAGGAAGCAGGCGAAACTCGAAGCCTCCCAGACCGCACTACTGGAGGCCCAGCGCGAACTCGAGGCGTTGCAGAAGCTGGTCAAATCCTGAAGCGCGTATCGACGCGCATAAAAAAGCCGGGGCAATCCCGGCTTTTTTATTTACTGCCTGTCTAGTTACTGCCTGTGCATCCGCACGAACTTTTCCATCAGCTGATCTTCCGTCTCCACGTGGGCGGGATCCCAGATGATGCAGTCGATGGGGCAGACGCTGATGCAGGTCGGTTTCTCGTAGTGACCGACGCATTCGGTGCAGCGATCCGGATCTATCTCGTAGATCTTGTCCCCCAGACTGATGGCCTGGTTCGGACACTCCGGATCGCACATGTCACAGTTGATGCACTTGTCGGTGATGAGCAGGGACATCTCAGGCGGCCGAGTGAGGCTGACGGGTATCCTGACGCTCGCCGAGGTTGCGCAGCAGGATGCCGTAGTTCACGTCGATCTCCTTGGGCACCGGCACATAGACCACGTGGCCGTTGCCCGGCGCGGTGTCGATGAGCTCGCCCTTGCGGTTCTGCATCTGCTCCAGATTGAAGCTGAGGTTGCCTTGCGGGGTCATCAGCTCCAGGCTGTTGCCCAGCAGGAACTTGTTCTTCACCTCGACCTCGACCATGTCACCGTTGCGACCGGTGATCTCGCCGACGAACTGCTGGGTGTCGGAGACCGAGTAGCCGTAGTCGTAGTTCTGGTATTCGCTGTGGTTGTGACGGCGCAGGAAGCCCTCGGTGTAGCCGCGATGGGCCAGGTTCTCGAGGGTGCCCATCAGGGTCGGATCGAACGGACGACCGGCCACCGCATCGTCGATGGCCTTGCGATAGACCTGGGCGGTGCGCGCGCAGTAGTAGAAGGACTTGGTACGCCCTTCGATCTTCAGGGAATGCACGCCCATCTTGGTCAGGCGCTCCACGTGCTCGACGGCGCGCAGATCCTTGGAGTTCATGATGTAGGTGCCGTGCTCGTCCTCGAACGCGGTCATGAACTCGCCAGGGCGGTTGGACTCTTCCAGCAGCACCAGGGCATCGGTCGGCTTGCCGGCGCCCAGGGTCGGGTCGACCTTCTGCACGGCGATGGGCTCCTGACGGTGGACGATCTGGCCCACCTCGTCCTCTTTACCCTCGTGCACCTTGTACTCCCAGCGGCAGGAGTTGGTGCAGGTGCCCTGGTTGGGGTCACGCTTGTTGATGTAGCCGGAGAGCAGGCAGCGGCCAGAATAAGCCATGCACAGCGCCCCATGGACGAACACTTCCAGCTCCATCTCCGGCACCTGCATGCGGATCTCCTCGATCTCGTCCAGGGAGAGCTCGCGGGAGAGGATGGCGCGGGTCAGGCCCATCTGATGCCAGAACTTCACCGTGGCCCAGTTGACCGCGTTGGCCTGCACCGAGAGGTGGATGGGCATGTCGGGGAAGGCTTCGCGCATCATCATGATGAGACCGGGGTCGGACATGATGAGGGCATCCGGCTTCATCTCCACCACGGGACGCATGTCACGGATGAAGGTCTTGAGCTTGGAGTTGTGGGGCTGGATGTTGGCCACCACGTAGAACTGCTTGCCCAGCGCATGGGCCTCGTTGATGCCGAGTTGCAGGTTCTCGTGATCGAATTCGTTGTTGCGTACCCGCAGACTGTAACGGGGTTGGCCCGCATAGACGGCGTCGGCGCCATAGGCATAGGCGTAACGCATGTTCTTGAGGGTCCCGGCGGGGGAGAGCAATTCTGGTCTGAACATGTTGGACTCTTCTATCTGATTGCAAATCAGGACGGCGCCACCTGATGGCGTCGTAAGGGTTCATCGGACTGGGTGCGACCGTACTCGCCGCAGGGCCACCCGATGGGGTGCACCCAGAGCAGGAGATGGCTCGATACTCTGGAGATACGGGGTGCGAGATTGTACTCGCGACCGCAGCATCATGCAATTTGGGGTGGGGCTATCAGGCCGCCGACATGTTCATTTTACGCTCAGACTGTGGATGCTAGGGTGCCATCTACCCGGGATGCCCGAGAGTTGGCGATGGAATGGATCTTTTCCGCGAAAAAGTCCATCTCCAAGTTGAAATTTTGCCCTACTCGGGAAAGAATGCGCGCTCGGTGATTGGGCTCGGGTGACACGTCACAGGAGCGACCGAGGATGAGCAGGCCAAAGGCCCACAGGTACAGGAAACCATACAGGAATTTTATGAATCCCCTTCGCATTGCCGCTTCGGCCCTTATTTGCACTCTGACCCTGGTCAGCCAGCAGGCTGCCGCCGTTGAATACGTGCTGCCCGCCGCCAACAGCCGCCTGATCGGCGAGAACCAGGAGTACGTGGTGCCTGCGGACAACCGTCCGCTGGAACAGATCGCCTCTGACTTCCAGCTGGGCCTGACCAACATCATGGAGGCCAACCCGGGCGTTGACCCCTATCTGCCCACCCCGGGCAGCAAGCTGATCATCCCCCATCAGCTGATCCTGCCGAATGCGCCCCGCGAAGGGATCGTCATCAACGTGGCGGAGATGCGTCTCTACTACTACCCCAAGGGCAAGAACGTGGTGCAGGTGCTGCCCATCGGCATCGGCCAGCTGGGGGTGAACACCCCGGAGAACTGGATCACCAAGGTGGAGCGCAAGCGTGCCAACCCGACCTGGACCCCGACCGAGAACATCCGTCGCCGTTATGCCGCCCAGGGCAAGACCCTGCCTGCGGTCTGGCCGGCCGGCCCGGACAACCCCATGGGTCTGCATGCCCTCTATATCGGCAACCTCTACGCCATCCACGGCACCAACGCCACCTTCGGCATTGGTCTGCGGGTGAGCAGCGGCTGCGTGCGTCTGCGCGCCGACGACATCAAGTACCTGTTTGACAACGTGCCTGTCGGTACCCGCGTCCAGTTCGTCAACCAGCCGATCAAGACCACGGTAGAGCCGGATGGCAGCCGCTACATGGAGGTGCACGAGCCGCTGTCGCGCACCGAGGAGGAGTTCAACTCCACCGCCGCCGTGCCCCTGCCCATGACCCAGGCCACGACCCGCTTCATCGCTCACGCCGACTCTGACTCCAACGTGGTCAAGCAGGTGCTGGAACAGCGTACCGGCATGCCGACCCGCCTCAATCCGCAGACGTGATGGCCCGGAAGGGTTAATGAACAACGGCGACCCTCTGGTCGCCGTTGTCGTTTCTGCGTGTTTCCTAGGAGGCTGGCGGGGCATAGAGGGCCAGCCAGTTCCCTTCGGTATCTTCGATGATGACCCGTGAGCCATGGCCGCTGCCGATGCTGTGCAGAGGCTCCAGCACGCGCCCGCCGAGGTGGGGGACCAGCTGCTCCGCCTCTTGCAGCCGATCGCCCAGGGCGAGGTAGATGAGGGGGCCGGCACCGCCGGGCTGGTGGTACTTGTCCATGGGGCCGAGGCAGGCCGCCGCGTTGTTGCCATCGTGGCGCAACATGGCGAAGCGCATCTCTTCCTCCTGGATGGGGGTGACCTGCACATCGAGCAGGGCTGAGTAGAAGTCCATGGCACGATCCAGATCCCGTGTCGGAATGTCGGCCCAGACCAGGGTGTTGTCCATCTTCGTGTTCTCCAGAGGTTTCCGGCCAACATGCGGCCGGTGGCTCTTTGAGGTTAGAAGTGGCCATCGGGAGGCGCCATGGAGGATAAAAAACGGCGCCTGATGGCGCCGTTTTGAGAGTGCAGGGGCGAGCCCGGA
The DNA here is from genome assembly GCF_000820165.1 of Aeromonas taiwanensis. Classification (GTDB taxonomy): domain Bacteria; phylum Pseudomonadota; class Gammaproteobacteria; order Enterobacterales; family Aeromonadaceae; genus Aeromonas; species Aeromonas taiwanensis. Next base: position 42,240 of record NZ_CDDD01000072.1, on the reverse strand, counting down.
ATCGCCTTACTTGCCCGCGATGCTGAGGCCACCGAAGCGGATGAGCGGGGCATAGAAGTCCTTGCCATCGTCGTGATGCAGCAGGTCGCCGACCGCTTCCAGCTCGCCGAGCAGGCGGTAGAAGTTGCCCGCCACCGTGATGCCGCGCACCGGTGCCACGCGCTCGCCATCCCGGCACAGGAAGCCGGAGGCGCCGAACGAGAAGTCGCCGCTCACCGCGTCGGCGCCGGAGTGCAGGCCGTCGAGCTTGACCAGCTCCAGGTACTCGCCACCCTGTACCTCACACTCGCTGTGGGGGCCGAGTCCGAACACCAGGTGGCGCGGGCTCACGTCAAGGGCACTGCGGGCACTGCGGGCCGCCGCACCATTGCCGGCCACACCAAAGTGGCGGGCGGTGGCGCTGTTGTGCAGCAGGGTCTTGAGCTCCCCCTCACCGATGAGCAGCAGATCCGACGTCGGGGCTCCTTCACCGTCGAAGGCCTTGATCTTCATCCCCCCCGGCATATGGACCCGGCTCTCCAGGGTGAGCCAGCGGGACGCCACGCGCTGGCCGAGCTTGTCGCGCCAGGGGTTGATCCCCTGCTGGGCCCACTTGCCCGACAGCACCGACTGGAAGCAGCCGAACAGGCTGGCCAGACAGTTGGTGCTGAAGATGACGCTGTAGCGACCGCTCGGCACCGCCTCACCCATCAGCAGGCCGTCGGTCACGGCATGGATCTGGCGGATGAGGGGCTGGCTTGCCAGCTCATCGAAGCGACGGCCATATTGCCCCTGATAGTGCATGGACTGGCGGCCGTCCCGCTCGATGAGGGCCGAGCTGTGGCAACCGACGCTGAATTCCTGATGCTCGCAGAAGGTGCCCTGGCTGTTGGCGAGCCAGAGGCGGCTCTCCCCTTCGAAGAAGCCGTTGTAGGGTGCGCCGGTCACGTCCGGCAGGGCCAGCATGTCCGATTCGAGGCGAAGGGCAAGGGCAATCTTCTCCTCCACTGGCGTGGTGTCGGGCTGGTTGATCTCGGCGCAGTCGGTGGTGAGCCGGCTCTGCTGCACGGCGATGGTCTGATCCGGGTCCACCTTGGCGAAGCGGCTGGCATCGAGCGCATCCTGCACCATGGCGTCCAGCGCCGATGCATCCAGAGACTCCGAGTAGGCGATGCCGACCCGGCCTTCCTTTATCAGGCGAATGCCGATCTGCTGGCTGCTGGTGACCTTGTATTCGCTGAGCTCCCCCTTGTCGGCCTTGAGGGAGAAGGCCTTGTCCTGATTGGCGATGACGTCCGCCTCGGCACCCAGATCGGCGACCTTGTCCAGCAGACGGGTGAGCAGTTGGTTCATGTCGAGCTGGCTCATCAGGCGTTTCCTCCCACCAGAATGCTGTCAACCTTGAGCGGTGGCTGGCCGACCGAGGCGGGAATGGAGCCGGAGACCGAGCCGCACATGCCGGCGGAGAGGGCCAGATCGCGCCCCACCATGGAGATCTCCTTGAGCACCTGCGGACCGGTGCCGATCAGGGTGGCCGACTTGAGGGGCCGGGTGATCTTGCCCCCCTCGATAAGGTAGGCCTCCTGCACGTTGAAGTTGAACTCGCCGGTGCCGGGCTGCACCGAGCCGCCCCCCATCCGCTTGGCATAGATGCCGTGCTCCACGGTTGCCAGCATGTCGTCCAGGCTGTGGTGGCCCGGCTCGATGTAGGTGTTGCGCATGCGCGAGGCCGGGGCGAACTTGTAGGATTCGCGCCGCCCGGAGCCGGTGCGGGCGTAGCCGGTGCGAAGGGCCCCCATTCTGTCCACCAGGAAGCCGGTCAGCACGCCGTCCTTGATGAGCTGGGTGTGCTGGGTCGCCATCCCCTCGTCATCGACGTTGATGGAGCCCCAGGCGTTGCCCTGCAGGCCTTCGTCCACCGCGCTGACCGCGGGGTTGGCGATGAGCTGGCCCATCTTGTCGTGGAACACGGAGGCCTTCTTGGCTACCGAGGTGGTCTCCAGCAGGTGGCCGCACGCCTCGTGGAAGATGACGCCGCCAAAGCCGCTCTCCATGATGACCGGCAGCTTGCCGCTCGGGCAGGGGGCCGCCCCCAGCTTCACCAGTGCCTGGCGGGTGGCGATGAGGGCCAGCTCGCGGGGATCGATGCGCTCGGCGTGTTCCCAGCCCATCATGGCGCCGGGGGCTTCATAGCCCACGCTCTGCTCGCCTCCGTCCACGGCGATGGTCTGGGCCATGATGCGGTTGTAGTGGCGGCGATCACTCACCTGCACCCCTTCGCTGTTGAAGATCTCCACTTCCTGCTCCCAGCCCAGCACGTTGCCGGAGAACTGGCTCACCTTGTCGCTCTCGGCGCGGGCCGCGGCGTCCATGGCGTGCAGGTAGGCGATTTTCTGCTCCAGCAGCTTGTCGGCTGACAGGGGCAGGGCGATCGGGTTGCGATCGGTCAACCGGGTGAAATCGAAGGCGGTGGCGGTCACCACGGGGTCACGCCTGTCCTTGGCCGCCAGCAGGGTAACGATGCGCAAGAGCTCGTTGCGATCGGCCAGGTTGGTGTAGCCGTAGAGCACCTTGTGGCCGTAGCACAGGCGCACGCCGATGCCGAAATCGAGGCCACCGCTGATGTTTTCCATCTGGCTGGAGAGCAGGCTGAGCTGGCTGCGGCGCTTGCGCTCCACAAACAGCTCGGCGAAGTCGGCACCCAGCGCCAGCGCGTGATCGAGCACGTCGCGGGCGATGGCGGGGGCCAACAGGGAGAGTGAAGTCATAGAATTTCCTTTTCTGGTCTGTCCGTTTGCTTCCGACACCCGGCTTTAGGTTGTTATAGGGTGTCGAACCCATTGTTGCAGACCAGCAGCAAAAAGTCGCTATAGCGTCAGGCGATGATACCAAACGAGAAAATCGGTGCGGTTTATGCGCCCGTCAGCCGGATTTGGGGCGCGGACAGGGGGAGTTCTGCCGGGTATCGAGTCGCGCAGACCGAGGTCGGCGCAAGGCATCATGCCCTCAGGGCGTGGGACATGAGGAACGAGCGGCGAGGATCATCGCCGGGCCGTCTCTCGTGAGGCGGCCCGGCAGGGGGTCACAGCAGCTCGTGGATTTCCCCCAGGATCTGGTCGACCCACTGTTCGATGCGGGATTCGGTCTGGTCGTACTGGTTGGCGTCGTCCAGAGCCAGACCGACGAAGTGATGGCCATCGTCGATGAGCGCCTTGGAGGCGTCGAACTCGTACCCCTCGTTGGGCCAGTAGCCCACCAGCTTGACCCCCTTGGGCACCAGCTGGTCGTGCAAGAGGCCGAGGGCATCCTGATACCACTCCCCATAACCCAGCTGATCGCCGAGGCCAAACAGGGCGATGATGCGTCCCTCCAGCTGCAGGTCGGCAATGTCTTCCCAGCGGGACTCCCAATCTTCCTGGAGCTCGCCGAAGTCCCAGGTGGAGATGCCCAGGATCAGGATGTCGTACTCCTGCATGCGGGCGAGGGGCACATCCTTGATGTTGTGGAGATCGACCAGCTCGGGGCCAATGAGGGCGCGGATCTTCTCGGCCGCCATCTCGGTGTAGCAGGTGGTGGAGCCGTAAAACAAACCTATCTTCATCGCTCTTCTCTTGATCGCAGTCGGCAAGGGGCGTGACCGGCACAGCGGCGCCCGGGGGGAGGGCGCCAGTCTAGCAGATTGCGTCGGGCTCTTCACCGCCTGAGGGATGTGCAGCCTTGCCTTGCGGCCCGGGTGGGTCGGCACGTTACAATGGCGACCTGTTTCCCCGAGCGCGGCGCACCATGAGCAAAGCTGAATCCCATCCCCTGATCGAGCCATTCCTCGACGCCCTCTGGCTGGAGCGGGGGCTCTCCGACAACACGGTCAGCTCCTATCGCACCGATCTGGAAAAGTTCGCCCTCTGGCTCGATGAGCAGGGCGGCTCCCTGTTGCTGGCCGGGCTGGACGACATCCAGCACTACCTCGCCTGGCGGGTGGACCACCAGTTTGCGGCCAGCAGCACGGCCCGCTTCCTGTCGGCCCTGCGCCGCTTCTACCAGTACCTCAATCGGGAGAAGCTGCGCAGCGACGATCCCACCGTGTTGCTGGAGGGGCCCAAGCTCCCCAAGAAGCTCCCCGCCGACTTGAGCGAGGCCGAGGTGGAGGCCCTGCTGCAGGCCCCGCTGGTGGACGATCCGCTGGAGCTGCGCGACAAGGCGATGCTCGAACTGCTCTATGCCACCGGGCTGCGGGTCTCCGAGCTGGTGGGGCTCACTGCCGAGCATGTCAGCCTGCGCCAGGGGCTGGTGCGGGTGGTGGGCAAGGGCAACAAGGAGCGGCTGGTCCCCATGGGGGAGGAGGCGGTGCACTGGCTGGAGCGTTACTACCGGGAGGGGCGCACCCTGCTGCTGGGGGGCACCAGCTCGGACGTGGTGTTTCCTTCCAAGCGGGCCCAGATGATGACGCGCCAGACCTTCTGGCATCGAATCAAACTCTATGCCCAGCGCGCCGGGATCAGGGGGGAGCTCTCCCCCCACACCCTGCGCCACGCCTTCGCCACCCACCTGCTCAACCACGGCGCGGACTTGCGGGTGGTACAGATGCTGCTGGGCCATGCGGATCTCTCCACCACCCAGATCTACACCCACGTGGCCAACGAGCGGCTCAAGGCACTGCACGGCCAGCACCACCCCAGAGCCTGAGCCTTAGTCTTAAGACGGCAATACCAAAAAAACGCCCCGGCATTGCCGGGGCGTCAAAGCAAGACAACAAAATGCTTAAGGAGTGGTATCGATAACGACGGAGGCCTCGGCACTGGCCTTGCTCCCTTCCTCGTCGGCAAACTCAACCACAACCGCATCACCGCTGGTGATACTGCTGGTGAACTGGTTGAACTGGCTCGGTGTGAAGTTCGGGGCAAACTCGACACTGAAGGCACAACTGTAATCTGCATCCGGATCCAGCGACAGAGTGTAGGTTGGAGGCTCATCTAGATCAGCCGGTTCCACGCAGGCGAGCAGGTTGAAGCTGCCGAAAGAACCTCCCTCATTGGCGATGGCAAAGTTGCCAGGGAGGTTAGCCGCGTTTCTGACTGTCATGCCCAGTATCCTGAGGGATTTCAGGTAGATTTTTTCGAGGCTCTTGTTCTTCACATTGAGGAACACGGTTGCCTTGAGGGCGAAACCACCTTCAATGCTGGGCGGGACATCATCGAAGTTGACGGTTGCCTGATCTTCGTTGGATGTCACCTCAGTATTTTGGGGGGTCGTTGCCTTGACCTGGGCGGTATTCACCAGGCGACCTTCATTCACCTCTGTCTCCGGATCTGGGTCAAGGGCATTGCCAGTGACATCCGCCACCAGGGTACAGACATACGGGGTGCCATAGGCGATCGTTGTGGTGAAGATACACTCATCCGCTCGTTGGGTGCTCGACTTGGTAGCACGGGGACTGGCAAACAGCACATCGTCGATAAAGTCGCTGAGAGTCAGATCCTCCTCGGTAACGGAATTGTTATTGGTAATGGTAAAGCGATACACCACCATGCCACCGGGTTCGTTCACATTGGCTTCTTCGCCAAAGTCTGCGTCCATCACCGTATTGGGGTCTGAGCCGTTTACGGCGGCGACTTCCTTGGACAGCACGATAGAGGGGGTTCCCAGAGTGACGGACTCACTCGCAACGTCACTTGCCGGTCTATCCTCATTGTCCTTGCCACCGACTTCCACCGTATTGGTATAGGTCTGCCCTTGTCCGAGACTGACATTGGCTACGTATCGGCAGGTGAAGGATCCTCCATCCTTGGCGAGCGTCATGCCGTCAGCCAGACTACAGGCCGGTGAGCCCGTGTTATCTTTCAGCAAATCGGCGATGGCGGTATCTGTCAGAGAGGTCAGCAAGACGGCATCGACAGTACTGTTATTGGTAATGGTCACCACATAGGTGACATTCCCTGATGCCTCAATGAACCAGACATCACCAATCTTGTGCAGGCCCGGGCCAGATTCGGCCTCTTTGGTTATCTCGAGGACAGGATTCACGTTGGCCATCTTGACGGTGACCACATTCGTGCAGTTGCCTGCATTATTGTTTGGATCGTCATCGGTGGGATCACATTGATCATTGCCTACTGCCGTGGTGCCATCGACCCTTGTGGCGGTCGCCCGGATGAAGTCCTGATAGAGCTCGGGGCTACCATCGTCCGGCAGATCTTCGTCCTCTATCTTCATCACCAGCTGGCAGGAGAGAGTAGGAGATGCAGTGGTAAGGGTCTGGGGCAGCGCGAGATCATCGCTGTCGCAGGTATTGTCGGTATCACTGCCAAGCAGGGTCAGGTTGCCAATGGTCTGATCGGTGTTGCTGTTCAGATCGAAATTGGCAAGCACAGTGTTATCCGTGCTGGAACGCACAATGTCACGCAGCGACTGGATGATGACATCTGCCGGCACTGCATCCTTGGTAATGGTCAGCCTGTACTTGAAGATGCCTTCCGGTTCGTTCGCCTGATCGGCGCTTAATAGCTCCTTGCTCAGAGTGGGTGGATTGGGATTGACGACGACATTGATATTGAACTTGCCGCAATTGCATTTGGATTTGTTGTTGGGTACCTGGCCTACCACGGGATTGTCATCGACATCGCAGTTGTTACGGCTGATGTTGTCCCAGGCTGCACAGTAGTTGAAATCGGCACGACCATCGCGATCCGCATCTGCGCACAGCATGGTGATGGGTTCGTCATGCAACACATACTGGTCATTGGTCAGCAGGCTCTTCTTGATGTCACCACACTGGTCGCCATCGAGATTGGCAGCCTGTTCTTCACCAGGTTTGGGTATCAACAGGCTACAGTTCTGGGCATTTGCCCCCTGGATGACCTGGGGGCTCAAATCATTGAGCGGCAGATAGAAGGTGGTATCCCAGCGCTCAGCTGCATTTGTCCTGATGGTGACATCGGCATAGAAGGTGAATGTGTCTCCCAGATCACACGCCTCATTGGGGTTGTTGGGGATTACCTGGGTGATCTCGACATCGTTGGCCGTACAGTTGAGAGACTCGCCCAGCGTATTGGACATCCCCTTGCCACCGGCCTTTATATAGGCGTCGGCCATACAGTACTGTTTATTCAGATCGACTCCTGCCGCCTGTACCGGCCCATCCGAGTTTTGCCATATATCTGCGATGGCTGGCTGACATAGCAGCAGTGCAGCGGCACAGGCCGTCCGCAGTGGGCTAAACAGGCGGTTGCGCTTGTTTGGTTTCATGACGCTTTCCTCTTCCTATCCTGTGGTTTCTTGCTCCATTTCGCTCGGCTGCGACTGCGTTAACCGAACTGTGCCCCGGGCCCGGGGCTGATCCGGCAGAGGCGTCTCCCTGTCTCGATGACAGGGGAACAGGCTTTGCCCTCAGGACGGGTATCAAGAGGCAGCCTGCTGTGTTCGCAAGGCGCGTACCAGGCATGCAACTAATTGAGAAATAATGTATTTTCTTTACTTTCCAGCGGGCGAGGCCAGGGAAGGGGTGAGAGGTGTAACGGTTATGGGGGGGGATAAACGCGATACGCATTTATGGCATTGATACATAACAATTTTTAATTGTTCAGCGCGTTACGAGGATGAAACAGGGGCTCGCCGGGACGGGGCTGCCAGCCGTCATGTTCCCGGGTGTGTCTGAAGGAGGACGAGCGGCAAAAGAGGAAGTGGCTGCGGCATTCATGGCTGCAAGCGGGTCAGAATCCGGCTGGCACCATGTTGGCGGCTGACGGCCTGGGGGCAGGTCTGTGTATCAATGTTGAGACAGTGGGGGGCTAACCCGTCAAGGGCACAAGCGCGGGACCCCGTGCCGGCAAGGGGGGAAGTGCATTCGCCCATCCTGTAAAAGCAGGCATGGAGGGACGGGAGATGAGAGGAGAAGGCGCCCAAGGTGCAGGAGAGAAAACCATGAAGGGGGCTCTGGGCTCCCCTTCATGGCAAGGCTGCACACAGGATGGACGCGGTGCCGCGAGCGGGCTTACTGATCCTGGCGGGACTTGAGCAGATCGCGGATCTCGGTCAGCAGTTCCTGATCCTTGGTGGGGCCGGCGGGTGCAGCGGCTTCCTCTTCCTGTTTCTTCTTGAGGGTGTTGATGGCCTTGAGACCCATGAAGATGGCGAAAGAGATGATGAGGAAGTCGATACAGGTCTGGATGAACTTGCCATAGGCGATGACCACGGCGGGAGCATCCCCTTCGGCCGCCTTCAGGGTGATGGCCAGATCGCTGAAATCCACCCCGCCCAGGATCAGGCCGATGGGAGGCATGATGACATCTCCCACGAAGGAGGAGACGATCTTGCCGAAGGCGGCACCGATGATGATACCGACCGCCATGTCGATCACGTTGCCTCTGGATGCAAAGGCCTTGAACTCTTGAATCAGACTCATTTTTCCCCCTGGAAATGGACGGCGTGTGGCGTGACCACCGCTGGGTTTGAACAATAAAACATCTGTAAAACAGAGGGATGACTATGATGCCTCCCGTCGTCATGTTTAGCTTGCGGGGCCCAAGCCCGATTGGCAACCAATTGAAGGGGAAATTTTTGCCTCTACCGCTATTAATGCTTCGCTCACTGCAGGGCGGCCTCTGTGGCCGGTGGCGCTTGTGAGGGGCAGGATGGGGGGCAGGCACCCAGCTTCGTCGATGTCATAAAAAAGGGCCATGGTCTGCACCATGGCCCTGTGGTTCACTCGCGACAGGTGCCTGTCATGCCTAAGGAGTCGGGCAATCCGGGCAGCTTGGGCAGAGCGGGCAGGTAGCGGTTGCCGTGTCTGAAACCGGATCCAGACCGAGGACGGCTGGCGGCTTCCCTGTGGCGGTGACGACATCGCTGAAGGATATCTCGCCGGGGTTTATCGATCCGGCTGCGCTCGGGAAGTAGGATCCAGAATAGGATTCACAGGTGTTCGCCGGGAGAGACGAGATCTGCTTGACCGTCGTCGACGAATTCGAGCCATCCTGCACCTCATCCGTGACCACGACGTCATGCAGGCCCACATTCGTGGTGTTGCAGACTTCACCGCTGAAGTCGACTCTCACCACCAATTGGTTCGAGTCCGTGATGACCTTGGTCTCACAGGATTTGGTGACATCTATCCCGGGGGTCTTGACGACGGTGGGGCAGTCTGCCGTCGTGGAATCCGTGATCGTCTGTTGCCCGCCATCGCTGGAGGCGGCCTTGACACTGACACCGTTGGTGGGAGCGTTACCGACGGAATCAAAGCTACCGCTGTAGTTCTCCGAACCGCCTTTCGGTATGGAATCAAATGTCGCGACGACGAAGTCATCGTTGGTGTCGGCCGGGGTACCGTTGTCGTCGGTGACGACGACGTCGAAGATGGCGCCAAAGCCGTCGTTGCTGACAGTACCGTTGAAGTTGTAGGTAAAGCCGGTTTCGGCGCCATTGAGGTCACCGTCTGTACATGTCTTGGTGATCGAGACTTTGCACAGCTCGAAGTTATCCAGCACGAAGTCTTTCAAGGCTGCCGTGAAAGAGCTGGAAGAGCGGGTCTCGGCCATGAAGCTGCTGAAACAGCCGTCACTGCTGCCGACGATCTGGCTGAGATTGATCCCCCCCTCGAAGAAGCTCTCGAAGGGGAAGGTGCCCTGAGTTCCGCTCTTGGGGGTGTAATCGCTCCACAGACCGCTGACGCCATTTGCCAGAGAGTTCGGGGGGACGGGCACGTTACCCGTGTTGGTCAGGGCGCAGGCGAGAGTTGTGCCGCCCTGGCTGGCACAGACGACATCATTGGCTCCCGAGCCTTGCAGCTTCAGCCTCAGGTTGGTAGCGGCGCATTGGCCCGGTTGCGGGTCGTTGTTGGTCGCCTTGCTGCAGGTCGGATCCCAGGTCACCACGGCCAGGTAAGGGACGGCATTGCTCGCCTGCGGGAAGTTGATGAGTACCAGGGTGTCCCCCACGGTGTGCATGCCGCTGAATTTGCCGTTGGGCAGGGCGGTGACCTTCTGCTTGAAGAACCAGAAGCCCATAAAGGCATCCCCAACATTGGAGAGCCTGTCGGCACCGAAGTAGAGCAACAGGTCGCTGTTTTCGTTATAGGCGGCGGCATAGGCGTGGGTCAGATCATCCTTGTCGGGCACCGAGCCATCCTTCCAGCTCCATTTATCGATATCCAGTATGTCTTTGTCGCCTCCCCCGAAGATGGTCTTGGGGGCGGTATCCTGGATGATACCGGTGAACTTGGTGGCTGCCCCGCTGTCGGGAGGGGTAGCCCAGTCATCGCTGTTGAGGGCGGGGTTGTCATCTTGCGGGTTGGCATCCAGCTCGAATGGTGACTCCGCCGTGGCAGCCAGTGCCGGCCCGCAAAGCGCCAGCAGCAAGCCCAGAGCGAGGAGACCATGCTGCCAACAGCGTGGCCAGAGTTGCGTTGCTCGGGTATCCATGTTGCATTCCTTCTGCTTGTTTGTTTTCCATGTCGTCCGGTTATGCGTGAACGGCCGGAGGCGCTGTGGGAATGCAGGCTTTATTCCATCAACTTAACCAATTGAAAATAAATAAAAATAATAGCGTTATTGCCCCTTTGGCTAGGCGGTTGTTAACCCTGTGAGGGGGTGTCTCACAGAGGGGCGGGTCTACGTGCAGGCAGGACAAGGAGGGAGGAGCTTTTGGCGCTGTCTCCAGGGTGGAACAGAGAACAGATAAAGTGTATCGGACACGGTCGGAGATATGAACGAATATAGAGTTCAATATATTGTTTTTAAAGGGTTTGTCATGTTTTAAATCTTCCTTTGAGAACCGTTTCCTCCCCTGTTCCATTAGTGGCACAAGTCGACCTCCTATCCAATACTTTGCACAGTGTTTGGCCGCCATGTGGTGGAGGGGGCTGTCGATGGAAATGCGTACGCTGCTGTGTGTCAACACGGACGAAGTGTGGTCGCCCCCATCACAGGTTGCCGCACTGGGCTGGAGTGTCTGCCTGGCGTCGTCGCCCCAGGAGGCTTTCAGTCATTATGTCAAGAAGGCTCCCAAAGTGGGGGTGGTGCTGTTGAGCGAAGGCGCGGCCGAGGCCGTGGAAGCGCTCTTTCGCCAGACCTGCGGCACCATGGTCTGGGTTGCACTTGCCCCTCCTCACCTGCTCGCGCTCCCCAGGATGCAGGAGCAGCTTCTGAATTATTGCTTTGACTATCATAGCCTGCCGGTCGAGGACGATCGTCTGCTGGCCATACTGGGGCATGCCTTCGGCATTGCCTGTTTGCGGGGCCGTGTGCCACGCCCCTGCGGGCAGGACAAGGAGGAGGGGGGGCTCATCGGGGAGAGTCCCGTCATGCGACAGCTCATGGGCCGGGTGGAGCGCCTCGCCAAGGCGGATTCGTCGGTCGTGCTGCAAGGGGAGAGCGGCACGGGCAAGGAGCTGGTGGCACGCCTGATCCATCGGCATTCGTCGCGAGCAACTGGCCCCTTCATCGCGATCAATTGCGGCGCCATTCCCGCCACCCTGATCCAGTCAGAGTTGTTTGGTCATGAAAAGGGGGCCTTTACCGATGCCTGGCGGCGCCATATCGGCTGTGTGGAGCGGGCGCACAAGGGGGTGCTCTTCCTCGACGAGATAGGGGAGCTGCCGGTGCAGATGCAAGTCAACCTGCTGAGGTTTTTGCAGGAGCGCACCATCATGAGGGTGGGGGGCACCGAGCCCATCGAGGTGGATATCCGTGTGATCGCGGCGACCAACCGGGTGCTGGACAAGGAGGTGGCGCAGGGGAACTTCCGGTCGGATCTCTTTTACCGCCTCTGCGTGCTGGATCTGGAGCTGCCACCGCTGCGAGAGCGGGGGGAGGACGTCATGCTGCTGGCCCAGTATTTCCTGGGCAAGATGAGGGAGAGCCTGAACCCCAAGGTACACGGCTTCACGGCTGGCGCCATTCACCAGATGATGAGCTACCACTGGCCCGGCAATGTGCGGGAGCTCAAGAACCGGCTTGAGCGGGCGCTGGTCCTGTGTGAGGGATGCCGCATCGATCATCAGGACCTGGGGCTAGCGCTGCCAAAGGCGGAGGGGGGGATCCGCCCCCTGAACCTGGTGAGGGCGGAGGCGGAGTGTGAGGCGGTGCGTCGGGCGCTGGTCCTGTGCGGTAACAACGTGACCGAAGCCGCCCGCCACCTCGGGATCTCCAGGCTGACCCTCTACCGGGTGCTGGAACGCTCCGCTTCCCCTGAAGATCGCCTCGCCTAGACCGTCCTGCAAACTGAACCATCGCCGATCCGCTCAAGGCGTGTATCATACGGCCTGCCCTGGCTCATCGCCTTAATCGCCCCAGAAGACAGGATAGAATCGATGTCCCTGCAAATCCGTCGCCGTCCACGGGTGGATGATTCCCATCTGCCCGCCACTCTGCACCCGCTGCTTCGACAGATCTTCGCCAGCCGTGGGGTCGAAGACCCTGCCCTGCTGGAGCGCAGCGCCAATCAGCTGCTGCCACCCCAGCGTCTGTTTGGCATGGCGCAGGCGGTGCCCCTGCTGGCCGACGCCCTAGCGGCGCAAAAGCGCATTCTCATTGTCGGCGACTTCGACTGCGACGGCGCCACCAGCTCGGCCCTGTGCGTGCTGGCACTGCGCGCCATGGGGGGCCGCCACATCGATTTTCTGGTGCCCAACCGCTTCGAGTTCGGTTACGGCCTCACCCCGGAGATCGTCGAACTGGCGGTGGCCCGCGGCGCCGAGTTTCTCATCACGGTGGATAACGGCATCTCCAGCATCGCCGGGGTGGCGGCGGCCAAGGCGGCCGGTATGCAGGTACTGGTTACTGATCACCATTTGCCAGGTCAGGAGCTGCCTGACGCCGATGCGATAGTGAACCCCAACCAGCATGGCTGCGACTTCCCCTCCAAATCGCTGGCCGGGGTGGGGGTCGCCTTCTACCTGATGGCGGCGCTCAACACCCATCTGCGCCAGAGCGGCTGGTATGAGCGCCAGGGGCTGCGCGCCCCCAACGTGGCGGATTACCTGGACCTGGTAGCCCTCGGCACCGTCGCCGACGTGGTGGCGCTCGATGGCAACAACCGCATCCTGGTGCACCAGGGTCTGCAGCGGATCCGAGCAGGGCGCTGCCGTCCCGGCATCCAGGCGCTGGTGGACGTGTCGGGCCGCGACGGTCGCCGCCTGTGCGCCGCCGATCTGGGCTTTGCGCTGGGGCCACGTCTCAATGCGGTGGGGCGCCTCGACGACATGTCCCTCGGAGTCGCCTGCCTGCTCTGCGACGACCTCAACCTGGCGCGCCAGCTCGCTTCCGAGATGGATAGCCTCAACCAGGAGCGCAAGGAGATAGAGCAGGGGATGCAGCAGGAGGCGCTGGCCACCCTGGAGCAGATCCGTTTTCGTGACGGCGAGGTGCCCTCCGGCATAGTGCTGCACCGGGACGAGTGGCACCAGGGGGTGGTGGGGCTGGTGGCCTCCAAGATCAAGGAGAAGTACTACCGTCCCGTCATTGCGTTTGCCGAGAGCAGCGACACCGAGCTCAAAGGTTCCGGGCGTTCCATTCCGGGGGTGCACCTGCGCGATGCGCTGGAACTGCTCGATACCCGTCACCCCGGCCTGATGGGCAAGTTTGGCGGCCACGCCATGGCGGCGGGGCTGACCCTGCCCAAGGCCAATATCGAGGCTTTCGGCCGGGCGTTCGAGGCGGTCATCGGCGAGCTGGTGACCCCTGAGCTCTTGACCGGGGTGCTGCTCACCGACGGCGAACTGCTGCCGGACGAGCTCACCCTCGAGCTGGCGGAGCTGATCCGCGCCTCCGGTCCCTGGGGTCAGGCCTTCCCCGAGCCATTGTTCGACGGCGAGTTCGTGCTGGTGCAGCAGCGGCTGGTGGGGGAGAAGCACCTCAAGATGATGCTGACCACGGATTCCGGCCACGCGGTGGATGCTATCGCCTTCGGGGTCGATCTCAAGCGCTGGCCCGACGCCTCGGTCAAACGGGTGCGGCTGGTCTACCGGCTCGATGTCAACGAGTGGCGCGGCAACCGCAGCGTGCAGCTGCTGGTGGAACATCTGGAGGCCGCCGGCCTCTGACTCGGCGAACATCGACAATGGCCACCCCGGGGTGGCCGTTTTCGTTGGTGGGCCACGCTATCCGGGCCGGAAGGGGCGCACCGGAGCTGTTATCACCCCAGGTGCTTCGCCATGTTGTAGCCGGTGATGGTGAAACCCAGCGCCTGATAGAGCGCCAGGGCCCGCGGGTTGTCGTGGGCGACCCTCAGCTTGATCTGGTGGATGCCGAGGGGGACGAGCTGCGCCTCCAGGGCGACCATGGCCGCCTTGCCGAAGCCCTGGCCACGATGGGGTGGCGTCACATAGAAGTCGTAGATGAAGGTGGTGCCGGCGGCGCTGTCGATGGCATGCCAGAGATAGCCCAGGGGCTCACCCGGTGTGTTCGAGGCGCCGCTACCGTCCTCAGGCACCAGGGCGAGTAGATGGTGACCCGGGGTGGCGACGCCCTGTGGCAGGAGCTGTTGCAACGAGGCGTCGGCCTGACGGCGGGCGTCAGGCAGCGCCATCCCGTGATTGCTGGCAAGATCCCGGGCGTAATCCTCGATGAAGTAGTCGCGATAGGCGGGAAAGTCTGCGTCATGCAGGGGGATCAGGCTAACGGTGAGAGTCGGCATCCGGCACATCACTCCAGAGAAGGGGGGAGTGGCCACGTTACGCCAGGACGGCGCCAAGCACAAAGGGACAACCGGTGTCTGCGAGGGGGATGGAAATAAAAAAGAGCGCCCATGGGCGCTCTTTTTTCTGCTGGCAGGAATAGAGGCTTATTTGACCTCTTCCCCCTTGGCCTGCAGATCCGCGTGGTAGGAGGAACGCACGAAGGGGCCGCATGCGGCGTGGCTGAAGCCGAGTTCCATGGCCACGTCTTTCAGCTCGTCGAACTCTGCGGGCGGCACGTAGCGTTTCACCGGCAGGTGGTGGCGGCTCGGCTGCAGGTACTGACCCAGGGTCAGCATGTTGACGCCGTGTTCGCGCAGGTCCTTGAGGACCTCCACGATCTCCTCGTTGGTCTCGCCAAGGCCCATCATCAGACCGGACTTGGTCGGTACGTGGGGGTGCATCTCCTTGATGCGGCGCAAGAGCTCCAGGGACCACTTGTAGTCGGCGCCCGGGCGGGCGACCCGGTACATGCGCGGGGCGGTTTCCAGGTTGTGGTTGAAGACGTCCGGCGGGGTCTCGCGGAACACCTCCAGCGCCTGCTCCATGCGGCCGCGGAAGTCCGGGGTCAGGATCTCGATGCGGGTCTGCGGGCTGTGCTCGCGGATTTCGCGGATGCAGTCGGCGAAGTGCTGAGCACCGCCGTCGCGCAGATCGTCGCGGTCCACCGAGGTGATCACCACGTACTTGAGGTTCATCTCCTTGATGGTGAGCGCCAGCTTCTTAGGCTCTTCCGGATCCAGCGGCAGCGGACGGCCGTGGGCCACGTCGCAGAAGGGGCAGCGACGAGTACAGATGGCGCCCATGATCATGAAGGTGGCGGTACCGTGGTTGAAGCACTCCGCCAGGTTGGGGCAGGAGGCTTCCTCACACACAGAGTGCAGCTTGTTCTTGCGCAGGGTGCTCTTGATGTGCTCGATCTTCTGGCTTGACGGCGGCAGCTTGATCCGCATCCAGTCCGGCTTGCGCAGCACTTCCTCGTTGGGATCCGGCATGAATTTCACCGGGATCAGGGCCATCTTGTCGCCATCGCGCAGCTTGACGCCCGGCTCCATACGAACGGGTTTGCTCATGATTCACTCTCGGTGTTTGTTATTGTGTGATAACCAATCAGGCTGGCCAGTTCGGCCACCAGGATGGATTGCGCCTCGGCCACGCTTTGCGGGCCGCCCAGGGCGCTGGTCTGGGTCATGGCCATGCCCGCATAGCCGCACGGATTGATGCGCAGGAAGGGGGTCATGTCCATGTCGATATTGAGTGCCAGCCCGTGGAACGAGCAGCCCTTGCGGATGCGCAGGCCAAGGGAGGCCAGCTTGGCCTCCATGCCGAGCTCGTTCTTCACGTAGACCCCGGGGGCATCGGCCTTGGCATAGGCCGCAATGTCGCTCTTGGCCAGGGTGTTGATGATGGCGGTTTCCAGGCAGGTTACCAGCTCGCGCACCGACAGCTTGCTGCGGCGCACGTCCACCAATACGTAGAGCACCAGCTGGCCGGGACCGTGATAGGTCACCTGGCCGCCGCGATCGCTCTGCACCACAGGAATGTCGCCGGGGGCGAGCAGGTGTTCGGCCTTGCCGGCCTGCCCCTGGGTGTAGACGGGGTCGTGCTCCACCACCCAGAACTCGTCCGGGGTGTCGCTGGTACGGCTGTCCGTGAAGGCCTTCATGGCGTCCCATACCGGCTGGTAGGGGCGACGGCCCAGTTGTCTGACGATCAGCTGACTGGGAGGCGAGTGTGGCTCGGCGGGCGTTTCGGGTGACATCTTTCCTCACTGACAGGCGCAGGGCCGGTACGATAGTCGGTGCAACCGGGTGGCAGATAATCAGTCGCCCCGGTGACGGGGCGAGAGAGGTGACTTACAGGACGTAGCGAACCAGCTCGATCTTGCCGAGGGCGGTGTACATGGCCTCGATATGTTCCTTGCTCTGGGCGGTGACCGTCACTCGTACCGAGTGATAGTTACCCTTGGAGCTCGGCTGAACGGTCGGGCTGTAGGTGCCGGGGGCGTGTTGCTGCAGCACTTCCACCACCATGTCGGGCAGGGCGGGATCGGCCACGCCGAGCACCTTGAACGGGAACTTGCAGGGGAACTCCAGCAGTTCATCAAACTTGGTATTCATCTACTTCACCTTTCTGCGTCGCCGGGAAGCGACTTCATCTTTCATCTTGCAGGGCCGACGGAGGCCGTCGGCATGCGCCTGTAGGGGCATCACCCTGGTCTATATGGGCATTGTCCGCACCGGGATCAAGACCCGGTGATTTGGCAAGACGTGGAAATGCTGCTTTTTACCACAAATCGTCAGTCGGCGGAACCTGCAGATTACAGGGTTATTGACTGGACTGACCGCAAAAGACAGCAGCGGCGCCTGTTGGCGCCGCTGTTTGAGGAGGGGAGTATTACTTGAACCAGCTGGAAACCAGCATCACCAGGTAGTCCCACAGACGGCTCATCAGGCCACCTTCCTGCACCTCTTCCAGGGCAACCAGCGGCACCTGCTTGATCTCCTTATCCCCTTGCTTCAGGAACACGGTACCGACGCGCTGACCCTTGGCCAGCGGGGCCTTCAGCTCGCTCTCGAGCTGGAAGTCGGCCTTGAGGTTGTTGCCCTGGCCGCGGGTGACCAGCACGGAGACGTCCTGGTCGACGCCCAGTTTCACCTCGGACTTGTCGCCCATCCAGATCTTCTGGGTCACCAGCTCGGTACCGGCCTTGTACGGGGTCAGGCTCTGGAAGAAGCGGAAGCCGTAGGTGAGCAGCTTCTTGCTCTCTGCAGCGCGGGTGGCTTCGCTGCTCGCGCCCAGCACCACGGCGATCAGGCGCATGCCTTCGTTGTTGGTGGCGGAGGAGACCAGGTTGTAGCCGACCTGGCTGACGTGGCCGGTCTTGATGCCGTCAACCTGCAGGGACTGGTCCCACAGCAGACGGTTGCGGTTGTGCTGGGTGATGCCGTTGAAGACGAAGGACTTCTGGGCGTAGATCTTGTACTCCTCCGGCAGGTCGCGGATCAGGGCCTGGCCCAGGCGCGCCATGTCGTGAGCGGTACTGTAGTGACCCTCGGCATCCAGGCCGTGCGGGTTCATGAAGTGGCTGTCGTTCATGCCGAGCTTGGCGGCCCAGCTGTTCATCAGGCTGGCGAAGGAGTCGGTGCTGCCTGCCAGGTGTTCGGCCATGGCGACGCAGGCGTCGTTGCCGGACTGAATGATGATGCCCTTGTTGAGATCATCGACGGAGACCTGCTTGCCCACCTCGATGAACATCTTGGAGGAGTCGGAGTAGTTCTTGGACCAGGCGTTCTGGCTGATGGTCACCATGTCGGTGCGCTTGATGTTCCCCTTGGCCAGCTCCTGGCCAATGATGTAGGAAGTCATCATCTTGGTCAGACTGGCGGGGGGCAGACGCTCTTCGGCGTTCTGTTCGGCCAGCACCTGACCGGAGTAGTAGTCGATCAGGATGTGGGCCTTGGCGGAGATCTCCGGTGCGGCGGGGACCACCATGGGGGCGCTGTTCAAAGTGGGGACCGGCTGGGCGGTCGGCAGTGCCGAATCCGGCGTCGGAACAGGCTGGTTGGCCTGAGCGGTGGCGCTTAACAGGGAGGCCAGAATAACGGAACGGGCAAATTTGGACATCTTGAAATTCCTGGTGCCTGGATGGGGTGTACCCAAGTTGAAAAAAAGCGGGCTTCACTATACCAGATGTGCTCGTCGGTCATAGCCCGAGTTGCGATCTGGACGGGATTTTATGGGTTTTCCCCCGACCTCACGTCGTATCCCGGCGTGAGGTCGGGGCTGCGCTCAGGGCACGATGAAGGCCTGCTCCAGCCCGCCCTGGCGGATCTGATCCAGCAGGGCAGCCTGCTGATCGGCCGCCACCGGCCCCATCAGGACGCGGAAGACGGCGCCATGGGTCACCACCTGATAGGGCACGCCGTAGCGCTGGGTCATCACCTTGCCCATGGCCTGGGCCCGGGCCTCGGAGCCGCTCGCCAGCACCTGGATCATCTTGCCCTCGGCCGTGCCGGTCTTGGGGGCGGAGACGGTGCTGGTCGCCGTCTCGGCTGGTGCCGGAGCGGCCTTGGCCGGTGCAGTCGGGGCCGGCGTCTCGTTGACGAAGGTGTCGGCGGCCGGCGCCGCAGGCGCCATCGGTGTCATGGGGGCCATGGGCACCATCTCCACCATCTGGTCCGGCTGATCGGTGATGAGCTCGAGGCGTACCCTGGCCTCGCCACCTTCCACCATCTCCAGCTGTGTGGCGGCGGCGTGGGAGAGGTCGATCAGGCGGTCGCTGCCGAAGGGGCCGCGGTCGTTGACCCGCACGATTGTCTCCAGCCCGTTGTCCAGGTTGGTGACCCGCACGTAGCTTGGCAGCGGCAGGTTGCGGTGGGCGGCGCTAAACAGGGTGCTGTCCAGCACGTCGCCATTGGCGGTCTTGTTGCCGTCCAGATCCCTGGCGAGCCAGCTCGCTGTCCCCTCCTCGCTGTAGTGCTTGATGTCGCGCCACACCTCGTATTTCTGCTTGCC
This sequence comes from Aeromonas taiwanensis, assembly GCF_000820165.1. Taxonomy (GTDB): domain Bacteria; phylum Pseudomonadota; class Gammaproteobacteria; order Enterobacterales; family Aeromonadaceae; genus Aeromonas; species Aeromonas taiwanensis. The sequence goes on along the minus strand of NZ_CDDD01000072.1, from coordinate 23,078 downwards.
AATCCAGTAATCCCGGTTGCCGCTCTGGCTCATGGGTTCGGGTCGTGGAATGGCGCCGGTCGCCTGGGGGATCTCGATGACCTGAGGCTTCTCCTGGGGGACGGGCTCTGGCGGCAGCGGCTGGGGCTCCGGCTGGCTGCTACAGGCGGCCAGCAACAAGGTCAGGCTGAGGGGGAGAAGTTTGTGGCTGTAATGCATAAGCGTCCTGGATGGCTTGACTGAGTTGATGCACCGCCATCGCATAGAGAGGGCTGCGGTTGTAGCGGGTGATCACGTAAAAATTGTGGCGCGCGACCCAGTATTCCGGTCCTTCGGCCTGCTCCAATGCCAGCAGTTTTACCGGCGTGTCGGGTGCCAGCGGGGTGGCGAGTTCGATGCCTGCGGCCGCCAGCTCGGCCCAGCGCTGCTTGAGCTCGGGCTCGGGTGCAAGCAGGGTACCTACTGGAGCCAATCCGATCAAGGCGGGTTCGACCACCGACTCCCCCCAGCGCCAGCGGTGCAGGGCGAAGTAGTTGGCCACGCTGCCGATGGCATCCGCCGGGTTGGCGAAGAGATCCCGCTTGCCGTCGCCGTCAAAATCGACCGCGTAGTGACGATAGCTGGAGGGCATGAACTGGCTCATGCCCATGGCGCCGGCATAGGATCCCTTGAGGGTGGTGAGCGGCCACTTCTCCTCCCGGGCAAGCAGCACCAGTTGGGCAAACTCCTTGGCAAAGAAGTCGGCCCGCTCGGGGTAATGGAATCCCAGGGTGTAGAGGCTGTCGAGCACCGGATGGCGGCCCATCTGGCGGCCATAGAAGGTTTCGATGCCGATGATGGCGACGATGAGGGCGGCGGGCACCTGGTAGGTCTGCTCGGCCCGGGCCAGGGTGGCGGCATGGCGCTGCCAGAAGTCGACTCCGCCCCGGATCCGCTCCGGGGTGACGAACAGCGGCCGGTAGCGGTGCCAGGGCTTGGCCTCCCAGGGGCGGCTGATGGTGTCGAGCACCTCCTGACGCAGACTGGCCTCGCCGATGGCGGCCTGCAACTCGGCCAGCGGCACCTGCTGCTGTTCGGCCAGCAGGGCGAGCCCTGCTGGCGAGACGGTGGCGCCCGCCGTCAGGGAGCAGACGCAGAGCGCCAGCCAGCCGCGCTTCATCAGGCGAGCAGGCGCCTGTGGGTCTGGATGGACATCAGGACGCCGAAGCCCGCCATCAGGGTCACCATGGAGGTGCCGCCGTAGCTCACCAGCGGCAGGGGCACCCCCACCACGGGCAGAATGCCACTCACCATGCCCATGTTGACGAACACATAGACGAAGAAGGTGAGGGTCAGGGCGCCCCCCAGCAGGCGTTCGAAGCTGTTCTGGGCCTGCATGGAGATGAAGAGGCAGCGGCTGATGATATAGAGGTAGATCACCAGCAGGAGGGCCACCCCTACCAGACCGAACTCCTCGCTGAACACGGCGAAGATAAAGTCGGTGTGGCGTTCGGGCAGAAACTCCAGCTGGGACTGGGTGCCTTGCAGCCAGCCCTTGCCGAACACGCCCCCTGAGCCGATGGCAATCTTGGACTGGATGATGTGGTAGCCGCGGCCGAGCGGGTCCTTCTCGGGATCCAGCAGCATCAGCACCCGCTGACGCTGGTAGTCGTGCATCAGGAAGAACCAGAGCACCGGCATGAAGGCGCAGATGAGCAGCACCGCGAGCCCGATGAGCCACCAGCTGATCCCCGCCAGGAAGATGACGAAGAAGCCGGAGGCGGCCACCAGGATGGAGGTGCCGAGATCGGGTTGGGCCGCGATCAGCAGGGTGGGCAGCAGCACCATCACCAGGGCGATCATCACGTGGCTGAACTTGGGGGGCAGCGAATGGCGGCTGAGCCAGGCGGCCACCATGATGGGCATGGAGAGCTTCATCACCTCGGAGGGCTGGAACTTCATGAAGCCGAGGTCCAGCCAGCGCTGGGCCCCCTTGCCGATGTGACCGAACACGTCCACCGCGATGAGCAGCAGCACCACCACGGCGAACAGGGGCACCGACCAGCGGGCGTAGAGGGAAGGGGGCAGCTGGGCCATGCCGATCATCAGGGCGAAGGCCAGACCGCCGCGCACCAGCTGGCGCACGATGGCGTCAACACTCTGCCCCGATGCCGAGTAGAGCACGACCATGGAGAGGGTCATCAGGGCCAGCAGACCGAGCAGCAGCGGCAGATCGATGTGCAGCTTGTACCAGATGCTCTGCTGGCGGGCAGAATTACTCATTGGGAACGACCTCGCTCGGTTGGGACGGCTTTTCCGGTGCCGGTGGCAGCTGGGGCTCGGGCGGAAGCAGGTAGGCGTCCAGCATGTGGCGGGCGACCGGCGCCGCCATGGCGCTGCCACCCCCGGCGTTCTCCAGCACCAGGGCGACCACGGCCTTGGGCGCCTCGAAGGGGGCGAAGGCGACGAACAGGGCGTTGTCGCGGTGCTCCACCTTGGTGGTGGCCGCGTTGTAGACCTGGTTCTCCTTGAGGCCCACCACCTGGGCGGTGCCGGACTTGCCTGCCGCCTTGTAGGGGGTGTTGGCGAAGGCGCGGCGTCCCGTTCCCTCGTGGCCGTTGATGACGCGCCACATGCCGTCCTTGGCCACCTGCCAGTAGGTGTCGCTCTTGGCGGCGATGGCCACGTTCGGGTTGATGGGGGCGTTGACCACGCCGTCCGACGAGGCGGTGCTCTTGAGCAGGTGCGGTGTCACATCGTGACCGTTCTGTGTCAGGATGCTGATGGCCTTGGCGAGCTGGATCGGAGTGGCGCTCCAGTAGCCCTGGCCGATGCCGATGGAGATGGTGTCACCCTGGTACCAGGGCTGGCGCCAGCGCGCCATCTTCCAGTCGCGCGACGGCATGACCCCCTTGGTCTCCTCGTAGAGATCGACGCCGCTGTACTGACCGAAGCCGAAGCGGGTCATGTAGCTGTTGATCTTGTCGATGCCGACCCGGTAGGCGAGATCGTAGAAGTAGGTGTCAGCCGATACCTCGATGGCGCGGTAGACGTCGAGCCAGCCATGACCCCAGCGACGCCAGTCGCGGAACTTCTTGGTGGTGCCCGGGATGGAGAAGCTGGGCCCGCCGAAGTAGCGATAGTTGGGGGTGATGGCCCCCTCGTTCAGCCCCATCACCGCCATCATGGGCTTGACGGTGGAAGCAGGGGCATAGATGCCCTGGGTGGTGCGGTTCACCAGAGGCCGGGCGGGATCGTTGAGCAGCGCCGAGTAGTTGGTGCTGGAGATACCGGTCACGAACAGGTTGGGGTCGTAGCTCGGGCTTGATTCCATGGCGAGGATGGCGCCGGTGTTGGGCTCCATCATCACGATGGCACCCCGGCGACCGGCCAGCAGCTCCTGCGCCTTCAACTGCAGGCGGATGTCGATGTTGAGGTAGATGTCCTTGCCGGGCTCGGGGGGCTGGAACTTGAGGGTGCGCACCACCCGGCCGCGGTTGTTCACCTCGACCTCCTGGTAGCCCGCCACGCCGTGCAGCTGATCCTCGTAGAACTTCTCCACCCCCTGCTTGCCGATGTCCTTGGTGGCGGCGTAGTTGGCGAGTTTTTCCTCCTTCTCGAGGCGCTCCACGTCGCGGGTGTTGATCTTGGCCACGTAGCCCAGGGCATGGGTCAGGGTGTCGCCAAACGGGTAGTAGCGCTTGAGGTAGGCCTCGATGCTGGCTCCCGGGTAGTTGTGCTGGTTGACCGAGAAGAGGGCGACCTGGTACTCGCTCAGCTTCTCGTACAGGGGCACGGGCTTGAAGCGGCGCTGGCGCTTCACCTCCGCCAGGAACTTCTCCTTGGTCCCTTCCGGCAGGGCCAGCAGGGTGATGAGATCGTCGGCGGTCTTCTCCAGGTTCTCGGTCTCTTCCGGTACGATTTCCAGGCTATAGACGGGGCGGTTTTCCGCCAGCAGCACGCCGTTGGCGTCGTAGATCAGGCCGCGGGGCGGTGCCACCGGCACGACGCGGATGCGGTTGTCGTTGGAACGGGTCTGGTAGGTGTCGTAAGACTCTACCTGCAGGTAGTAGAGGTTGCCCAGCAGCACCAGCATGAGCACGACCATGCCGATGTAGGCGACCAGGGTGCGCCGGAAGAACAGACGTCCCTCGGCACTGTGATCGCGCATTTCGATGCGATTCTTCAGCATGCCGTTACCTTATGGCTGACGTGTGATGGAGAGTGACGGTACGGATAGGCATGCTCAGGCTCCGGGGGCCGGGCGGGTGAGCGGAATGCATAGGCTCTGCATGGGTCACTCTCTGTGATACGGGTGATTGGTGGTGATGCTCCAGGCTCGATAGAGGCTCTCGGCCACCAGGACCCGCACCAGCGGATGGGGCAGGGTCAGGGGCGACAGGGACCAGCTCTGTTCGGCGGCGGCCTTGCACTCGGGGGAGAGCCCTTCCGGGCCGCCCACCAACAGCGCCACGTCCCGGCCATCGAGCTTCCAGGCTTCCAGTTGCACGGCGAGCTGCTCCGTGGTCCAGGGCTTGCCCGGAATGTCCAGGGTCACGATGCGCGAGCGGCCGGCGGCCGCCAGCATGGCTTCCCCCTCCTTCTGCAGGATGCGGGGAATGTCGGCATTCTTGCCGCGCTTGCCTGCGCCTATCTCGAGGAGTTCGAACGGCATGTCTTTGGGGAAGCGGCGACGATACTCTTCGAAGCCATGCTCTACCCAGGCAGGCATCTTGGTGCCCACGGCAATCAACTGGATTTTCATCTTTGGTTACGCTGTCGCCCTTTATTACGAATTCATCTGAGCGGCGCCGCTCCAGAGTTTTTCCAGTTGGTAGAAGTCGCGATACTCATCCTGCATCACGTGGACGATGACAGACCCCATGTCCACCAGCACCCATTCGCCGGTGAGTTCCCCTTCCACGCTCAGCAGATCGAGGCCGGCATGGCGCGCCTCGCTGGCGAGGTTGTGGGCGATGGCACTGACATGACGATTGGAGTTGCCGGAGCAGATGATCATGGTGTCCGTGATGCTGGATTTGCCGCGTACATCGAGGGTGATGATGTCGCGGCCTTTCATGTCATCGATCTTGTCGACGATAAAGGCGAGCAATTCTTGGCCTTGCAATGTCTTCTCCTGTCTTCCGGCGCCAGAGGGCGGCGGATTATATCATGGTCACTCCCGTTTCCCAGCCTGGCAACGGGAAGGTGCGGGCCGCCATGTCGCAAGGGCAGCCCCTCAAGGATCACTATAGTGCGCAACCGGTCCTGACAATAGTCGGGTCTGTGCCGGCTACGCCTCAAGGTGTCGGCTCGAAGCCCTCTTCTGCGGATGACCCCGCCGACGGTTGATAGAGCCCGTGCTGCCGGATGTAGTCGGCAACCGTTGCGGGCAGCAGATAGCGGGGATCCCGCCCCGCCGCCAGCAGAGCCCGCAGCCCCGTGGCCGACAGCTCGATGGGCAGGTTGTCTGCCAGCCAGATGCGGCCGTGGCGCAGCCGGTGCAGATCTGCCACCTCGCGGGTCTGGTGGCGGGCCAGCAACTTGGCGATGGGGGCTGGATAGTCCGGCTGCCAGCCGGGGCGGATACTCACCACCAGGTGGGCATGGTCGAGCAGCTCCCGCCAGCGGTGCCAGCTCGGCAAGCCGAGCAGGGAGTCCATCCCCATCAGGAAGCAGAGCGGGGTATCAGGCAGATCGCGTTTCAGCTCGATGAGGGTGTCGATGGTCCAGGAGGGAGTGTCCCGCTTGAGCTCCCGCTCGTCCACCACGAATCCCGGGTTCTCCGCTGCCGCCAGCCTGACCATGGCCAGGCGCTGCTCGCTGGAGCAGAACGGATTGGCGCGGTGGGGCGGGATGTGGTTCGGGAGCAGCCTCACCTCGGCCAGGCCCAGGGCCTCGCGGGCCTCGATGGCAGGCCTCAGGTGGCCGATGTGGATGGGATCGAAGGTACCGCCGAGGATGCCGATGGGCGCTTTCAGCATGGATCCGCCTCCAGCAAAGGCAGGGGGGCGCCATCGCGAAAACCGAGGGCGATGGTCTGCAGCATCAGCCAGGCCCCTTCGGTATCGAAGCGGCGCTGGGCGTCGTCCAGTTGCGCCATCAGTTGCCACAGCTGCTGCAGCTTGGCAAAGGGGAGTCGGGTCAGGGCCTGCTGGATGAGCTGCTGGCGGCTCTGCCAGATGCGCAATCGGGTGAAGTGTTCCACCAGGGGTTGCCCGGCGCGGGCGGCCAGCGCCAGCTCGGTGAGCTGTTCCAGCTCGCGGCACAGGGTCCAGGCCAGCATGCCGGGCTCGGTGCCCTCGGCGCGCAGGGCCAGCAGGATGCGCTGGGCCCGGTTCACCTTGCCCTCCAGCAGGGTATCGACCAGCTGGAACGGGGTGAAGTGGGCGTGGCGGATGATGGTTTCCTGCAGGTAGGCGACCGTGATCGGCTGGGGGGGCGAGAGCAGGGTCAGCTTCTCTATCTCCTGGCTCGCGGCCAGCAGGTTGCCCTCGTAAGCGTGACACATGAAGTTGACCGCATCCGGCATCGCCTTGAGACCGAAGCGTTGAAACCGTGCGCTCATCCAGCGCGGGAAGAAGCGGGGCTCGGGGTGGTTGACCGGGACATAGGTGCCGCTCTGACTCAGCTTGTCGAACCAGGCTGCCTTCATCTGGGTCTGGTTGAGGCGAGCGCCGCTGAGCACCAGCAGCAGATCGGGGTGGAGCTGCTTGCCGATCTCGCTGATGCGGGCGGCCAAGTCCTTGTCGACCTTGGCCGGCAGCTCCAGCTCGATGATCTGGCGGGCGGAGAAGAGGCTCATGGCCTGGCAGGCGTCATGGACCTGGTTCCAGTCCAGCCCGGCTTCCACCACGAAGCTGTGGCGTTCATCGAAGCCCTGCTTGCGCGCCATCTGGCGCACGGCGTCGATGGCTTCGAGCTTGAGCAGGGGCTCGTCCCCAAAAATGAGATAGCAGGGCTTGAGCCCTGCCTTGAGATGGTCCGCGAACTGCTCGGGATAGACTCTCATCAAGATACCTGCATCAGAATCTGACCTGACTGGGGTTGATGGATCACCAGTCCGGCGGTCGGATAGATCCCCATCAGAACTTGACCTGGCTGAGCTGGCGGATCACCAAGTTGGCGGCCTGTTCCTGCATCTCCTTGCCGAGCTGCTCCTGCTCGCGGGAGGAGGCGAGCGCCGCATCCGGCTTGTTCAGGAAGCTGCGGTTGAAGGTGATGGGGAAGACCTGGGTCGGCTGGCCCGGCACGACCACGGTGAACTGGGTGCTGTAGCCCAGCAGGTATTCGCGATCCTGGCCGATGGAATCGACGGAGGCGACCTGGCTGCTGCTGCTCACAGTGCCGAGGGTCAGCACCGGGATGCCCTCCTTGTCGGCGAGCTGCACGCCGGCCGCCTTGAGGCGGGTGGTGACCAGCCGGTAGAAGTCGCTCTTGTTGTCACCGACCACTTTCATGGTCATCAACTCGGGGGGAATGGCGGTGCCCCGCATCTGAAAACCGCAGGCCTGCAGCAGCAGCCCTGCCAGCAGGATGGCCATCCAGCGAGTGAAGATGGTGCCCATAAAAAATCCTCTTTGCATGAAGGGAAGAGCGGCGGGCGCAGGGCCCGCCGTTGTCATCCGTTTGCTGTGACCGCTTGGCAACCAGACAGTCAGCCTGCATGGCCAGGCGGTATGGCATCAGTTGGCCACGATGTTGAGCAGCTTGCCCGGCACATAGACGACCTTGCGCACGGTCAGCCCCTCGGTGAACTTCTGCACCGAGGCGTCGGCCATGGCCAGCTTCTCGACGTCCGCCTGGCTGATCTCGGCCGGCACGGTCAGCTTGCCGCGCATCTTGCCGTTGATCTGCACCACCACCAGCTTCTCGGTCTCGATCATGGCAGCCTCGTCGGCCACCGGCCAGGTGGCGTGGTCGATGTCCTCGCCCTTGCCCAGCATCTTCCACAGCTCGAAGCCGATGTGCGGGGTGATGGGGTAGAGCATGACCACGACCGCTTCCAGCGCTTCCTGCATCAGGGCGCGATCCTGGGCGTCGGAACCCAGCTTGGAGAGGTTGTTCATCAGCTCCATGACCGCGGCGATGGCAGTGTTGAAGGTCTGGCGGCGACCCACGTCGTCGCTCACCTTGGCGATGGTCTTGTGCAGCTCGCGGCGAACGGCTTTCTGCTCGCTGGTGAGGGCTGCCACGTCCAGCGCCGGTACGGCACCACCGGAGACGTGCTCGAAGGTGATGCGCCACAGGCGGCGCAGGAAGCGCTGGGCACCCTCGACGCCGGAGTCGGACCACTCCAGGGTCATGTCGGCCGGGGAGGCGAACATCATGAACAGACGCACGGTGTCGGCGCCGTAACGCTCCACCATCAGCTGGGGGTCGATGCCGTTGTTCTTGGACTTGGACATCTTGGTCATGCCGGAGTGGATGACCTCGCGGCCCTCGTTGTCCACGGACTTGGTGATGCGGCCCTTGTCGTCGCGTTCCACTTTGACGTCGAGGGGGCTGACCCAGACGTTGCCGCCCTTCTCGTCCTTGTAGTAGAAGGCGTCGGCCAGCACCATGCCCTGGCAGAGCAGGCGCTTGAACGGCTCGTCGCTGTTCACGAGGCCAGCGTCACGCAGCAGCTTGTGGAAGAAGCGGGCGTAGAGCAGGTGCATACAGGCGTGCTCGATGCCGCCGATGTACTGATCCACCGGCAGCCAGTGGTTGGCAGCCGCCGGATCCAGCATGCCCTTGTCGTAGTCCGGGGAGCAGTAGCGGGCGTAGTACCAGGAGGACTCCATAAAGGTGTCGAAGGTATCGGTCTCGCGGAACGCTTCCTGGCCGTTGTAGGTGGTCTTGGCCCACTCGGCGTCGGCCTTGATGGGGCTCTGGATGCCGTCCATCACCACGTCTTCCGGCAGCAGAACCGGCAGCTGGTCTTCCGGGGTCGGCACCACAGTGCCGTCCGCCAGGGTCAGCATGGGGATGGGGGCGCCCCAGTAGCGCTGACGGGAGACACCCCAGTCGCGCAGGCGGTAGTTGACGGTGCGCTTGCCGCGGCCGAGGGCTTCCAGCTTGTTGGCGATGGCATCGAAGGCGGCCTGGAACTCGAGACCGTCGAACTCGCCGGAGTTGAACAGCACACCCTTGTCGGTGTAGGCGGCGGCGATCACGTCCGGTGCGTCACCGTCGGCCGGCTTGATGACCGGCTTGATCTCGAGGCCGTATTTGGTGGCGAATTCGTGGTCGCGCAGATCGTGGCCGGGCACGGCCATGACGGCGCCGGTGCCGTAGTTCATCAGCACGAAGTTGGCGACCCAGACCGGCACCTTGCGGCCATCCAGAGGGTGAATGGCGTAGAGGCCGGTGGCCATGCCCTTCTTCTCCATGGTGGCCATGTCTGCCTCGGCCACCTTGGTGTGCTTGCACTCCTCGATGAAGGCGGCGAGCTCGGGGTTGCCTTCGGCTGCCAGGGCGGCCAGCGGGTGGCCGGCGGCGATGCCCACATAGGTCACGCCCATGAAGGTGTCCGGACGGGTGGTGTAGACCTCCAGGTGATCATCCTGGCCATCGACGGCGAAGCTGATGTTGACCCCTTCGGAGCGGCCAATCCAGTTGCGCTGCATGGTCTTGACCATCTCCGGCCAGCCTTCCAGGTTGTCGATGTCGTTCAACAGCTCTTCGGCGTAGTCGGTGATCTTGATGAACCACTGGGGGATCTCTTTTTGCTCCACCGGGGTGTCACAGCGCCAGCAGCAGTTGTCGATCACCTGCTCGTTGGCCAGCACCGTCATGTCGTTCGGGCACCAGTTGACGGAGGAGGTCTTCTTGTAGACCAGGCCCTTCTCGTAGAGCTTGGTGAAGAACCACTGCTCCCAGCGGTAGTAGTCCGGCTTGCAGGTGGCGAGTTCTCTGTCCCAGTCATAGCCCAGACCCAGCATCTTCAGCTGGTTCTTCATGTATTCGATGTTCTCGTAGGTCCACGGAGCCGGCGCAGTGCTGTTCTTGATGGCGGCGTTTTCCGCCGGCAGGCCGAAGGCGTCCCAGCCGATGGGTTGCAGCACGTTCTTGCCATTGAGGCGTTGATAACGGGAGATCACATCACCTATGGTGTAGTTACGCACGTGCCCCATGTGCAGTCGACCAGACGGATAGGGGAACATGGAGAGGCAGTAGAACTTCTCTTTGTCTACTTTTTCCACGGCCTTGAAGGTTTTCTTGGCATCCCAGTGCTGCTGCACTGCTGGTTCTATGGATTGGGGAACGTATTGCTCTTGCATTGGTGACATCCGGATCTGTGAAATGAATAGATAAAACGGCTGGGAAATCGCAATAGAATACCCATATCCTGCGGCGGCAACAACCGCCAGCATCCGCCCGGTGTCAGGCCCGGCCACGGCACCCTGGCGGTTTAGCCGAGGAGCTTGGGGAGCGAGGGCGACAACCACCGCCCGTATCCGCTCAGTCTCCGGTTCAGGCCGGGCACGAACGGGGTTCAGCAGAGGAGTGATGGTCATGGACAAACGTCGACAAGGGTATGAAGACTTCATCGCCCAGCTCAGGAAGCAGTGGGAGGAGACGGAGGAGTTCCAGGGTGAGCGTCTCAACCGGATGATCGCCAGGGTGCAGGCCTATCTGGAGGCGGCGGGGGATCTGACCAAGGATGAACTGGCGCTCATCGCCGAATATGTGAAACGGGATCTCGGCAATTACGACGAGGGCAAGCAAGAGGCCCCGGAATCCGCCTTTATGCTGGCGCTCAAAGACACCGTCTGGTCCTGGCTGGCGGATGTGACCGATCGGGCCCAGGTGGAGTGGCAGGAGCTCGCGGACGAGCTGGAGCACAAGGGCGTCTACCGGGCCGGCGACTGGGTGGGGCTCGGCGTGCTGGTGTGCGATCACTGCGAGTGGCGCCATACCGTGCTGCACCCGGAGCAGCTCGGCACCTGCCCCGAGTGCGGGGCCGACGAGTATCACCGTGAGCCGCTCTCGCCCTGAGAACCTGTCCACACTCTTGCTGCGAGGCCGCGATCAAGGCTCATGTGCTGCTCGCTTGTCTGTAACCGAGGGTGCTCACGTATATCTATACGCTCCGGTTCCTGCGCTGCTCTTTACCTTGCTGACGACCTCTCGTTGCAGAGCCTGAACAGGTTCTGAGCGGATATCAGACTGAACAGAAGAGAGGCGCCCCTGGGCGCCTCTCTTGTTTATCTGCCTTGTGCTACCTCAGCCCTTGCGTGCCCAGGGATGGGCGCGGGGGCGCAGGACCAGCCCCAGCCCCAGCAGCAGGGCGGCGATGCCATACATGGGCCAGCTGCCAAAGCGCAGATAGGGGGTCACGCCGTGGGCCGGGCGCACCTCGGCGCGCAGCACCCCGGCCTCGAACTGCGGCAGCTGGGCGATGATGCTGCCGTCGATTTCGGTGACGATGGTGATGCCGGTGTTGGTGTCGCGCAGCAGCGGGCGGGCGAGCTCGAGGGCGCGCATGCGGGCGATCTCCATGTGCTGCCAGGGGCCGATACTGGTGCCGAACCAGGCATCGTTCGAGACGGTCAGCAGGAAGTCGGTGTCCGGCTGCACGTTGCGGCGCACCTCGTCCGGGAAGATGATCTCGTAGCAGATGGCGGCGGCGAACTTGAGCCCCTTGGCGATCAGGTTCGGCTGCACCTCGTCACCCCGGCTGAAGGAGGACATGGGCAGGTTGAAGAAGGGGGCAATGGGGCGCAGCAGATCTTCAAAGGGCACGAACTCGCCGATGGGCAGCAGGTGGTACTTGTAGTAGCGGTTCTTGTGCTCGTAGTAGTAGGACTCCTTGCCCTCGGCATCCTGTACCCCCATGCCGAGCACGGTGTTGTAGAAGCGCTGCTGTTTCAGATCGTAATGGATGATGCCCGCCAGCAGGCCGGTGTCGTTCACCTTCATCGCCTTGTCCAGGCTCTCCAGATAGGTACCCATCTCCTTCTCGATGGCCGGGATCGCCGATTCGGGCCAGACGATGATGTCGGCGTCCTGGTTCTCGCGGCTGAGATCCTGATAGGTGCGTACCGTCGGCACCAGGGCCTCCGGATCCCACTTGAGGGACTGGGCGATGTTGCCCTGCACCAGGGCGACCTTGACCGGTTCGCCCCGGGTCACCCAGTTGAGCTGCATCAGCCCCTGGGCACCGCCCACCAGGGCGACCGGCAGCAGCAGCCAGGCCGGCTTGCGGCTCTGCCAAGTCAGCCAGAGGGCGGAGGCGGTCAAGAGCAGGGCGAGGGTGATGCCCTGCACCCCGAGGATGGGGGCGAACCCCTTGAGGGGGCCGTCTATCTGGGTATAGCCAAACCAGAGCCAGGGATAGCCCGTCATCACCCAGCCCCGCAGCCAGTCGGCCATCAGCCAGAGCGCCGGGAAGGCGAGCAGCCAGCGGCTCCAGTGGCGACCCGCGAAGAAGCGGGCGAAGAGCCAGCAGGCCAGGGTCGGATAGAGCGACAGATAGGCGCAGAGCCCGGCCAGCAGCACGAAGGCGGCCGGCAGCGGGATGCCGCCAAACTCCGTCATGCTGACGTGGATCCACCACTGTCCGGGCAGGAACAGACCCATGGCGTAGCCGAAGCCGCGCCAGGCAGCCTGTTTGGGGGTGGCCTTGTCCAGCAGGGCGTAGAGACCGAGCAGGGAGGGGATCACCAGAGGCCAGTAGCCGAAGGGGGAGAAGGCCAGCACGGCGATGGCACCAGAGGCCAGGGCGCACAGGCTTGTCAGGAGTTTCGATTTCACGGGAGATCGGGGCTCGAATTGGGCTGAATGAAAATGGAATGGCCGACATCTTAACCGCAAAGCACGCCAACGGCGAGCCTCGCGGCGGCGGACGTCGTGAGGGGGCCCGGGGAACGGGCAAGGGGGTCAAAAACAAACGCCCCTGGTCAGAGGGGCGTTGATTGACGAAGCGGGCTGCGCGGGATCAGGACTCCGGCTGGGCCGCCGCGTGATGTTCCGGGATCTTCACCTGCAGCTGCTGCAGGCGGCGACGGTCCGCGTGCATCACCTTGAACAGGTAGCCGTCGAGCTCGATCTCCTCGCCCTTCTTGGGCAGGTGGCTGAAGGCGTGCATCACCAGACCGCCCACGGTATCCACCTCTTCATCGCTGAACTGGGTGCCGAAGAAGTCGTTGAAGTCCTCGATCTCGGTGAGAGCGCTGATGGAGAAGACCCGTTTGCTGATGCGGCGGATCTCTTCGGGCTCGTCCTCGATGTCGTCGAACTCGTCGTCGATTTCGCCGACGATGAGTTCCAGGATGTCCTCGATGGTCACGAGGCCGGAGACACCGCCAAACTCGTCCACCACGATGGCCATGTGGTAGCGCTCTTCCCGGAACTCCTTGAGCAGGCGATCGACCCGCTTGCTCTCCGGCACGATGACGGTGGGGCGCAGGATCTTCTCGAGCTGCAGCGGTTCGCTGGCGTGATGGCCGCCAAAGCCGAATGGCAGCAGATCCTTGGCGAGCAGTATGCCCTCCACGTGATCCTTGTCTTCGTTGATAACAGGGAAACGGGAGTGGCCGGATTCGATGATGACGGGCAGGAACTCGTCCACCGGTTGGGACTTCTCGATGGTCACCATCTGGGAGCGGGGGATCATGATGTCGCGCACGCGCAGCTCGGCAATTTCGAGCACGCCCTCGATCATGTCCTTGGTGTCCTGATCGATGAGGTCCCGCTCTTCGGCATCGGCGATGACTTCCACCAGATCGTTGCGGTCTTTGGGCTCGCCCTGGAAGAGTTGGCTGAGCTTGTCGAGCCAGGTTTTCTTCGGCGAGCCGGTACTAGGGTGATCGTCGGTCATTTTCTCTCTTGGTTACTCGCTAAAACACACGTGAAATCGTTGGGAGATATAAGGGTGGTCATCGGCTGTTTCAAGGCGATGACAGCCCGGCCCTTTACTCTTCGTCGTCGTCCAAATAGGGGTCTGCAAAGCCCAGTTCTTGCATGATGTCGCGCTCGAGCTGCTCCATCTCCTCGGCTTCCTCGTCCTCGATATGGTCATAACCTAGCAGATGCAGACTGCCGTGCACAACCATGTGGGCCCAGTGGGCCATGAGCGGTTTGCCCTGCTCGATGGCCTCGGCCTCCACCACCTGGCGGCAGATCACCAGATCGCCGAGCAGGGGCAGCTCGAGACCCGGGGGCGCCTCGAACGGGAAGGAGAGCACGTTGGTGGGTTTGTCCTTGCCACGGTAGGTGTGGTTGAGCTCGCGGCTCTCCGCCTCGTCCACCAGGCGCACCGTCACCTCGGCCTCCTCCTGGAAGCCCAGGATGGTGCCGTCGAGCCAGCCCTGCAGCTGGGCCTCGCTCGGCAGGCCGTCGTTGCTGGCGCAGGCCAGTTGCAGATCCAGGGTCACGCTCATTGGGCACTCTCTTTGCTGGTGTTTGCTTTGTTGGTGGCGGCCTTCTCGGCCGCCTGCTGGGCGTCAAATGCCTCGTAGGCCTGGACGATGCGGGCGACCACGGGGTGGCGCACCACGTCCTTGGACTCGAAGAAGTTGAAGGAGAGGCCATCGACCCCCTGCAGTACCTCCAGAGCGTGGCGCAGGCCGGACTTGGTGCTGCGGGGCAGGTCCACCTGGGTGATGTCGCCGGTGACCACCGCCTTGGAGTTGAAGCCGATGCGGGTCAGGAACATCTTCATCTGCTCCGTGGTGGTGTTCTGTGCCTCGTCCAGGATGATAAAGGCGTCATTCAAGGTTCTGCCTCGCATATAAGCGAGCGGCGCTACCTCGATGATGTTGCGCTCCATCAGCTTCTCCACGCGCTCGAAGCCCAGCATCTCGAACAGGGCGTCGTAGAGCGGGCGCAGGTAGGGGTCCACCTTCTGGGATAGATCCCCGGGCAGGAAGCCGAGCTTCTCCCCTGCCTCCACCGCCGGACGGGTCAGCAGGATGCGGCGGATCTCCTGGCGCTCCAGGGCATCCACGGCGGCGGCCACCGCCAGATAGGTCTTGCCGGTACCGGCCGGGCCTATGCCGAAGCTGATGTCGTGGCGCACGATATTGGCGATGTACTGGGCTTGGTTCGGGCTGCGCGGCTTGATGAGGCCGCGTTTGGTCTTGACCGTCACCTCCTTGCCATAAGGCAGGCTGGGAGCCTCGTCCTCGTCCTGCTCCAGTACCCGGGACTCCTGCACCGCCAGGTGCACCATGTCGGGGGTGATGTCGGTCACCTTGCCGCCCTTGAGCGGCTGGGTCTCCACATAGAGGTGCTTGAGGATGACGGCTGCGGCGTCCACCTGGGCCTGCTTGCCGATCACCTGGAAATGGTTGTTCCGGTAGCTGACCTCGATGCCGAGGCGGCGCTCCAACTGCTTGAGGTTGTCGTCAAAGGGGCCGCACAGGCTGGCGAGGCGCAGGTTGTCGGCGGGCTCCAGGTGCAGGTTCAGGGTCGCGATATGTCGGCTCAAGTTGACCTCGTTTCAAGGCACTTCCCTCCGGGAGGGAAGCGCAATTAATGGGGAGTGAAGGCCGCAACGCCCAGGGGATCGGGCACGTTGTCGGGGCGGCGGGCCAGGATCTCGCTCGGCGCCGTGGCGATGCGCAGGTTCATCTCGTCCTCGCCGCGGATGAAACGACCGCGCAGGGAGAAGGGGCGCACGTCGATGATCTCCACGTCGGCGAAGCCGCCGATGAGGCGGTGGGAGCCCTCGAAGTTGACCACCCGGTTGTTCTCGGTACGGCCGGACAGCTGCATGGGATCCAGCTTGGAGGGGCCTTCCACCAGAATGCGCTGCACCGAGCCCAGCATGGCGCGGCCGATGAGCATGGACTGGTGATTGATCTGGTTCTGCAGCCGGGTGAGGCGGGCCTTCTTCACCTCCATGTCCACATCGTCAGGCAGGTCCGCGGCCGGAGTGCCGGGGCGGGGGCTGTAGATGAAGCTGAAGCTCATGTCGAAGTTGATCTCCTCGATCAGCTTCATGGTGGCCTCGAAGTCCTCGTCCGTCTCGTTCGGGAAGCCGACGATGAAGTCCGAGCTCATGGTGATGTCGGGACGCACGGCGCGCAGACGGCGGATCTTGGACTTGTACTCCAGCACGGTGTGGGGGCGCTTCATCATGGTCAGGATGCGATCCGAGCCGCTTTGCACCGGCAGGTGCAGGAAGCTGACCACCTCGGGGGTATCCCGATAGACCTCGATGATGTCGTCGGTGAACTCGATGGGGTGGCTGGTGGTGTAGCGAATGCGGTCGATGCCGTCGATGGCGGCCACCAGGCGCAGCAGCTCGGCGAAGGTGCAGTCATCCCCCTCGAAGGTCGGGCCGCGATAGGCGTTGACGTTCTGGCCGAGCAGGTTGACCTCGCGCACCCCCTGCTGGGCGAGCTGGGCGATTTCGTAGAGCACGTCGTCGAGCGGGCGGCTCACCTCTTCGCCGCGGGTGTAGGGCACCACGCAGAAGGAGCAGTATTTGGAGCAGCCTTCCATGATGGAGACGAAGGCGGTGGCGCCCTCGGCGCGCGGCTCCGGCAGGTTGTCGAACTTCTCGATTTCGGGGAAGGCGATGTCCACCTGGGCGCCGTGGCCCTCCTGCACCTGCTTGATCATGGCGGGCAGGCGGTGGAGGGTCTGGGGGCCGAAGACGATGTCCACATAGGGGGCGCGCTTTCTCAGGTTGTCCCCTTCCTGGGAGGCGACGCAGCCGCCCACCCCGATCACCAGACCCGGCTTCTTGGTCTTGAGCTTCTTCCAGCGACCGAGCAGGTGGAACACCTTCTCCTGGGCCTTCTCGCGGATGGAACAGGTGTTCAGCAACAGGACGTCGGCCTCTTCGGGCTCTTCGGTCAGCTGATAACCATGGCTGGCGTCCAACAGGTCCGCCATCTTGGACGAGTCGTACTCGTTCATCTGGCAGCCCCAGGTCTTGATATGAAGTTTCTTGCTCATCGCTACTCTAATGACGGTTTTTGCTATCGACAGGGTCAAAGGACCGGGCATTTTACTCCGCAATGGCGGGGCTGACTAGTTAATATCCGGCGGCCCCCATGGGCTGGCTGGCCGCGTCAACAGGGGTTCTGTCCTTGATTGGGCAAGGCAATTCGCCGCTTCTCTCACTGTTTATCCCCCCTCGTTGCGCTATCATGCCCTCATTCGATTCAGCCCCTCTCTGTCTGCGTGGGCGCCCATTTCAGGAAGTACGTCATGGAACATTGCGATATCGCCATCGTCGGCGCCGGCATGGTGGGCGCCGCCACCGCCTGCCTGCTGGCGAGCCAGGGCCGCTCGGTGCGGGTCATCGAGACCCGGTTGCCGGGGCCCTACGCGCCGGAGCAGCCGCTGGATCTGCGGGTCTCCGCCATCAGTCTGGCGTCGGTGGCCCTGCTGGAGCAGGCGGGCGCCTGGCAATACCTGCGGCAGATGCGGCTGTGCCCCTATCGCCGGCTGGAGACCTGGGAGCTGGACGGCTTTGCCACCCGCTTTGATGCGGCCGACCTGGGCCTGCCCCAGCTTGGCTACATCATCGAGAACCGGCTGGTGCAGCTCGCTCTCTTGAGGCGTATGGAGGATTTCCCCAACATCCAGACCCATACCCCGGCGGCGGTGCAGAGTCTGCGTCAGGACAGGGAACACGCTACCCTGCTGCTGGATGATGGCACCGAGCTGCAGGCACGCTGGGTGCTGGCCTGCGACGGCGCCGAATCCCATACCCGCAGGCTCGCCGGGATCGGCGTCTCGCGCTTCGAGTACCGCCAGCACTGCATGCTGATCAACATCGACACCGACTTTGAGCAGGAGGACATCACCTGGCAGCAGTTCACCCCGCAGGGCCCCCGCGCCTTCCTGCCGCTGCCGGGTCGTCACGGCTCCCTGGTGTGGTACGACAGCCCGGCCCGCATCCGGGCCCTGACCGCCATGGACAACGAGGGGCTTGCCGCCGAGGTGCGCCGCCACTTCCCGAGCCGGCTCGGCGGCTTTCGCGTGACCGGCAAGGGGAGCTTCCCCCTGGTGCGTCGCCACGCCAACGACTACCACGCCGGCCGGGTGGTGCTGCTCGGTGATGCCGCCCACACCATCAACCCGCTTGCCGGGCAGGGGGTCAACCTCGGCTTCAAGGACGTGGCCTGCTGGGCCGAGGCTCTGGCCAAGGCGGGGGCTGACTGGCATGGGCTGGGGCTGGCCGCGCGCTACGAGCGCCGTCGGCGTCCGGACAACCTGCTGATGCAGTCGGGGATGGATCTCTTCTACGGGGCGTTCAGCAACGAGATAGGCCCCCTCAAGCTTGCCCGCAACCTGGCGCTGAACCTGGCGGACAAGGCGGGCCCCCTCAAGGAGATGGCGCTGCGTTATGCCCTGGGGCTGGTCTGAGGTTGCCGCCGGTCGCCATGAGAGAGGCGGGCGAAGCTCCCGTGAGCGTAACAACAAGGGGGCGGTTCTGATGAATCGCCCCCTTGTGCATCAGGCCTGCAGCCGTGGCAAGATCAGGGATGAGTCGAGCGATAGAAGGCCCACTCCTCGGCCACCTGGCCGTCTGGCAGATGGCAGTAACCCACGGCGCCATTGGCTTCCTGCTTGATGATCACTTTGCCTCCCTGTTCGCCACAGTAGACCGAGGCCGGGTTGGCCATGCCGACGGGCGTCGGCGCTTTTTCGCTGGCGCAGGCGCTCAGCAACAGGGCGGGCAAGAGCGCAATAAGTGGTTTGATCATGGGGATCTCCCTTCATATGGTGGCTGGATTCTTGCTGCCCATCTTACTGCCCCCTTCATGAAAAAGGCAAAAATGAGTCCACCTCATCCTTCGGTCGCGGGGCTGGCTGCCGGGTGGGCCGCCAGAACCAGTTGCAGGAAGCGATCCCGGATAGGGTCCGCAAACTCCGGGTTCCACACCAGGCTGATGTCCCATTCCGACCAGGGGCCGGAGAGAGGGTAGAGGGTCACCTCCTGGCCTGCGATAAAGCCGACGCTGCGGGGCAGGATGGCGTTGCCGATGCCGGCGGCCACCAGGGCCACCAGAGTCTGGATATCTTCTGCCTCCTGGATCATGCCGCTCAGGCGGTTGGCGCCGAGAAAGCGGGCTATCTGCCGGGTGAGACCGGGGCAGCGGTGACCCACCATCTGCAGCAGCGGCTGGCGAGTCAGGGCCTGCTCCACGTCGAAGGCCGCCGGATCCGGCAGCGTTATCCGGGTGGGGACGGCCAGCACCAGCCTGTCCGTCAGCAGCCTGTGCTCACGCAGTTGCGGCACCTCTGGCCGGCGCATGAAGCCTGCCTGCAGGCGTCCGGTCAACAGCTGCTCCTGCTGAATGGCGGAGGTCATGTCCTGCAGATGCACCAGCACGTCCGGGGCCTGCTGCTTGAAGGCGGCCACCAGGGAGGGGGCGAGTGCGAAGCTGGAGAGCCCGAATCCTATCCTGAGGCGCCCCGCGGCGCCGCTTGCCAGCGCCAGGGCGTGATGCTCGAACCCCTTGCCGTGTTCGACCAGGGCAAGGGCCTGGGGGAGCAGCTGCTGGCCGATGGCGGTCAGCTCGGCGCCGTGGCGGCCCCGGTTGAACAGGGTGCTGCCGAGGGCGAGCTCCAGCCCCTGGATCTGCTTGGTGAGGGCCGGCTGGGTCACGAACAGCCGCTGCGCCGCCTCGCGGTAGTTGGCGGTCTCGGCCAGCATGACGAAGGCCTGCAGTTGCCTGAGGTCGAATTTCATTCCATTTAGTTATCCAATGTGGCGATTTATTGATTATAAATTATCTAACTGCCTTGTTCTAATGGTCTCGAAACAGGCCATCCGGCCTGCCGACCAGCCACAAGGAGTCATGTCATGTCGACCGAACGCTATCTGTTCTTGATCAAGGGAAGCCTGGTACTGGCACAGCCACTGGCGGCCCAGGAGACGGGGGAACTGCTGACCAGCCTGCTGCAGCAGGGATTTGCGGTGGGCCCCCGGCCGGTGTGGGCGAGCAATGCCGAGCAGGCGCTCGCCTGCTATGAGGCCGCGACCCAGCGGCAGGCCTTCATCGACACGCTGGCGGGGCGCTGAAGGGATCGAGCCGCATCGGCCGACCGGGGTATCTGGACGCTGAGCTCGAACGGGATCGCCGGATGGGGAGGGCTCATGGGTTGGCCGACGGGCTGCCATCCCGGTCATCCGGCGCGTCTTCCCGGTGCAGCTCCACCCGGTTGCGACCATGGCGCTTGGCCTGATAGAGCGCCTGATCGGCGCGGGAGAGCAGCCTGTCCAGGTTGTAGGTACCGCGTTGCTGGCAGGTGAGCCCTATGCTGACGGTGGCGACGATGGGTTGACCGGACGCATCCATCATGCTCATCCCGGCCACCTTCTCCCTAAGTCGCTCGACCACCTCCAGGGCCTGGGACTGGGTGGTCGCAGGCAGCACGATGGCGAACTCCTCCCCTCCCAGACGCACGAAGAGATCCCCCTGGCGCAGCTGGTGACGCACTGTATCGGTGAATGCCCTGAGCAGGTGATCGCCGGACTCGTGGCCATGACTGTCATTGACGCGCTTGAAGTGGTCCAGATCCAGCATGCCGACGGCGACAGGGAGCTGGCGCAGCTCCTGGGTGGCCAGCATGGACTGGGCCATCGGCCAGAAGCCGGTGCGATTGAGCACGCCGGTGAGGTGATCATGATGGGCCAGATGCTCCATCCTGCTCAGCAGGTTGTTGCGCACGGCCATGATGCTGGCGGCGGTGAGGGGGGTGAGGGCGATCAGCATGACGCCGATCCTGACCGAAAACATCCAGTACTGGGTCTGGGCATCGTGGCTGATGACGAGATAGCCGTTGGAGAGGGCCAGCAGGGTCAGGGTGCTGAAACCCAGGGAGAGCAGGCTGGTGGTAAAGAGCGAATAGCTGACGGCGCACCACAGCAGGGCGGGCACCGGGAAGGCGATGGAGCCGGGACCGGCGATCAGCAGGGAGAGCATCATGGTGCAGAGCAGGCTCAGCAGTGGCATCAGCCTGGGCCAGGAGAGCTGGGGCCGGAACAGGCGGGCTAGCCAGGCCGAGATCTCCCCGGGGGGAGGCAGGGTCAGGATCACCGGCAGTATGGCCATGTAGTTGACGAGCTCGCTGGCAAACCAGAAGCCGAGCCCGTAGAGCATGGTGCCCTGAAACAGCAGGGGATTGATGAAGGCCCCGACGAGGCCGGCAGCCAGGGAGGCCGCCATGGATATCAGCAGCAAAAACACCAGGGAGGTGGGACGCCTCAGACGCCTCTCTTGCGAGCTCAGGCAGCGAAACAGCACAAAGCCGACGCAGACGCCCGCCAGGTTGCCCAGGGTCAGCAGCAGCGTCTTCTGGAGGTCGTCCTGGGTGAACTGGGCGGCGAGCAGGTAGCCTGCAATGCTTCCCAGCCACCCCGGCAGGGAAGCGAGGCGTGGGTAGCGCAGCATGATGCCGAGCAGCACGGCGTTGGCCGGCCAGAAGGCGGCCAGCAGGTTCGGGGGGCGGGTGAAGATGCCCATCAGGGAGAACAGGAGGATCAGGGTGGTGACACAGAGAAAGGCAAACAGCGGATAGAGTCTGGGCGGGATCTGCTGGCGTCTGGCCTCCCTCATGAGGTTCTCCTCGTCATGACTGATAATGTTGTCACAGAGTAGGGTTGTTGACGGGAAAAGGACAGAGGAGAGGCGGGAAGAGGCCCCCTGCGAGAGGGGGCCGGGGGATTAGCCGAAGACCCGGAAGCGGACATCGTCCTCGATGAAGGTCTTGTCACCGGCAGGTTGCTCTATGCTGCCGAAGGGCATCTGAGCACGCAGCAACCAGTTGGCGGGCAGGTTCCACGTCTGGCGTACCGCCTCGTCGATCAGCGGATTGTAGTGCTGCAGGGAGGCGCCGATGCCTTCCTGGGCCAGGGTGGTCCAGACCGCGAACTGGGCGATCCCGGTGCCGTGTTCGGACCAGATGGGGAAGTTGTCGGCATAGAGGGCGAACTTCTGCTGCAGATCCTGGATGACGGCGGTGTCCTCGAAGAAGAGAACGGTTCCGAAACCGGCCCGGAAGCTGCCGTTGATCTTGGCCTCGCTCTGGGGATAGGCCTCCGGCGGAACTATCTTCTTGAGCTCGGCCTTGACGATGTCCCACAGCTTGTGGTGCTCCTCGCCAAACAGAATGACGGCGCGGGAGCTCTGGGAGTTGAAGGAGGAGGGGCTGTGCTTGATGGCATCCTTGATAAGGGCTGTCAGCTGGGGCTCGGAATGGGTCACCCGGTTGCCCAGGGCATAGATGGTACGACGTACTTTGATCTGTTCGATAAACGGACTGCTCATAACATCTCCTTGGTTGATGGATCATTGCCGACAAAGTTCATCTGGCTCCGATTTCTCGAGTCATCGACTATAACACCTTCTGCACAAGAAACCGTCAACACAGGGTGAGGAGTGTTTCTACTTTTTATGGATATTCACAGCTCGGGAACGCATATATAACAGTGGACCCAATGTTCCCTTTTCGACCCCCAACAGTAGCCACTGATGATTTCAATCAATGATGGCTTGGTTGATTTCACCATAAAATGAGTTTTTAACGACATTTTATGGGGGGGTGGAGTGGCTGCTGCGATCATCAAGGAACGCTATTACATCCTGACCCCGCTGTCGTTTGTGCTTGGCGCCCTGGTGCTGATCGCCACCCTGTTGCTGGCGGCGGCCAGCTACCTGCAGAGTATCGACAAGACCATGGCGGGTTACGGTCACATGCTCACCACCATAGATGCCACCCTGATCCACGAGCTGGCGCAGGACAACCAGCGGCAGCTCGGCGTGCTGGAGTCCTCCCTGGACAAGCGGGCCATCGCGAGGGGGGAGACGGCCATCAACCCGATCTGGCCCATCGCCCATCAGTTCAAGCACGACGCCCACTACCTCTTTTTCTACAACGTGCGCACCAACCACCTCGACGGCTATCCCGACTGGCGTGCGCCGGCAGGCTATGAGGCGCGGGATCGCCCCTGGTACCAGGCGATCGCCAGCGGCGGTGACGACCTCATCTGGTTTGGCCCCTACGATGAGTTTGCTTCCGCCAGCCAGGTACTGACCCTGATCAAGCGGGTCAGGGATGACGAGGGGCAACTGCTGGGGCTGCTGATGGTGGACATGTCGTTCAACACGCTGCAGGCGGCGTTGGGGCGGGCACTGGGAGGGGATCAGGCCGCCCTCTACATC
>NZ_CDDD01000071.1 GCF_000820165.1 Aeromonas taiwanensis | reverse complement strand
CCAAGGGTCAGATGGCCCTGGTGCAGATTGCCCATGGTGGGCACGAATGCGATGGCACGGCCTTCGCGATGCCATTGACCTATCTGTTCGCGTAGCGCGGCGGGATTGTTCACAACCAACATCGACAGTTCACCTTCAGAGGAATCAAAAAAGAGAGGGGTCATGCAGTCAGAGGGGAGGGCGACGCGGGGGGGGGGCAAGCCCCCGCGTGCATGACGGCATTACATCAGTTGAAGCAGTGCTCCGGTCCCGGGAAGGTCCCGTCGCTCACCTGCTGCACATAGAGACGAATGGCGGCACGCATGTCACCGGTCTCGGCCAGGAAGTTCTTGGTGAACTTGGGCACATAGCCGGAGGTAATGCCGAAGGCGTCGTGCATCACCAGGATCTGGCCGTCGGTAGTCGGACCGGCGCCGATGCCGATCACCGGGATGCGCAGCGCCTTGGTGATGCGCTCGGCCAGGGCGACGGGCACGCACTCGAGCACCAGCAGCTGGATGCCGGCCGCCTGCAGCTCCAGGGCCTGGCGGTAGATCTCCTGGGCGTGGAACTCGTCACGGCCCTGCACCTTGAAGCCACCGAACACATGGACGGACTGGGGCGTCAGCCCCAGGTGACCGCACACCGGCACCCCGTTGCGGGTCAGGTGGCGAATGCTCTCGCACAGCCAGTCGCCCCCTTCCATCTTCACCATGCGGGCGCCGGCGGCCATCAGGCGCGCCGCGTTCTGGTAGGTGTGCTCCGGGGTGGCATAGCTCATGAACGGCATGTCAGCCACGACCAGGGCCTTGCTGGTGCCGCGGGCCACGCAGCGGGTGTGATAGACCATCTCGTCCATGCTCACCGCCAGGGTGTCGTCCCCCCCTTGCAATACCATGCCGAGGGAGTCACCGATGAGCAGCACCTGGGCGCCCTCGTCGTCGAACAGCTTGGCAAAGGTGGCATCATAGGCGGTGATGGCGGTGATTTTCTGGCCGTCCTGTTTCATTTTCAACAGGCCGGTGGTGGTGATTTTGCTCATGACGTTGTTCCTACTCTTCTCTACTCGCCTGCCGCGCCGGCCAGGATCTCGAGTCCATTGCGCGGGCAGCGGGCAACCAGTTCGGTGAGCGGGGTGCCGCAGGGCAGCACCAGGGAGGGGGCTATCTCGGCAAGGGGCAGCAGCACAAACTCCCGCTCCTTCATGCCGTAATGGGGAACGATGAGGCGCTCAGTGTTGATCACCTGATCGCCATAGAGCAGCAGATCGAGATCCAGGGTCCTTGGACCCCAACGCTCGTCCTTGCGAACCCGCCCTTGCGCCAGCTCGATGCGCTGCAGCTCATCCAGCAGCGCCAGAGGGCCGAGCCGGGTGTGGAGCCGCGCCACGGCATTGACGTAGTCCGGCTGATCCGCAGGGCCCATGGGGCGGCTGCCGTAAAGGTGGGAGGTCTGCAGCAGCTCGGATTCCGGCAGGGTCGCCAGCGCGGCGATGGCGCGGCGAGCCTGGCCGAGCGGGTCGGCCAGGTTGGAGCCGATGGCGACGAAGACCTCGATCATCGACGGATCCTTACTCTGCCGATTTCGGCTTGCGGCGGCGGGGGCGACGACGGTTGCGGCCATTGCCGCTGCGCTTCTCGCCATCACCGCTGCGGGATTCGGCGCGTTCGCCGCTCGCAGGGCGGCGGGTCGCCTCCCGTTGCAGCTGCGGGCGCACATCCGGGTTGGAGGCCACATAGCGCTCCCACCAGCTGGCCAGCTCGCCGAGACCGCGCTCGACCCGGTTGCGCAGCAGCAGGAAGTCGAACGCCGCGCGGAATTTCGGGTGCTCCATGGCGCGTTCGGGATGCTTGCCCTGGCGGCGGGTCAGCCGCTGTTGCAGGGCCCAGATGTCGCGCACGTCCGTGGTGAAGCGGCGCGGCACGGCGATGATCCGCACCTGGGCGTCCAGCACCTCGTTGATGGCCAGCATGAAGGCGTCGTACCAGGGCAGGCCGCTCTCGTTTTCCAGCACCCGGGCACGGGCCTCGACGGCGCCCCACAGCAGGGTGGCATAGAGGAAGGCCGGGGTAACACGCTTCTCTTCACGGACCCGGGTATCGGTGTCCATCAGCGCCTGCTCGATGAACTGCTCGTAGGGCGAGTTGCCGTGCGGGGTGAACAGGGCCGCGACCTGGGGGAACAGGGGCTGGAACAGCCCGTATTCGCGCAGCAGCTTGTAGGTGGCGAGACCGTCGCCGGCCAGGAACAGCTTGAGGGTCTCCTCAAACAGGCGGGCGGCCGGGATGTCCTGCAGCAGCGGAGCCAGCTCCCGGATGGGGGCGGCGGTGCGCGGGCTGATGGTCATGTCCAGCTTGGCGGCGAAACGCACGGCGCGCAGCATGCGCACCGGGTCTTCCCGGTAACGGGTCTCGGGATCGCCGATGAGCTCCAGTCTGCGCTCGGCCAAGTCTTCCAGCCCGCCCTCGAAGTCGTGCAGGGTGAAGTCCTTGGCGCTGTAGTAGAGGGCGTTGACGGTGAAGTCGCGGCGCTCGGCGTCTTCTTCTATGGTGCCGTAGACGTTGTCGCGCAGCAGCATGCCTTCATCTGACTGGGCCGACACGTGCTTGCTGGTATTGACCTGATGGTGGTGACCCCGGAAGGTGGCCACTTCGATCACGTCACGACCAAAGACGATGTGGGCCAGGCGGAAGCGGCGGCCGATGAGGCGGCAGTTGCTGAACAGCGCCTTGATCTGTTCCGGCGTCGCGTCGGTGGCGATGTCGAAATCCTTGGGGGTCTTCCCGAGCAGCAGGTCACGGACGCCGCCGCCGACCAGGTAGGCCTCGTAGCCCCCCTTGTTCAGGCGATAGAGCACCTTGAGGGCATTCTCGCTGATCTCTTTGCGCGAAATCGGGTGCTGGTCACGGCTCAAGGTACGGCGTTGTCCGGCTACTCGGGCCGGAATGGGGGACTCCACCGACTGCTCGCCGTCTTCCTTGCCGAGCACTTTGCGGCAAAAGTTTGCGATCTGGGAAAAAATGGTACACCTCGTTATGACTTCAAATTGACGGGAGGCCAAAAAAATAGCGGCCTATCATAGCTCAGCCCCAACCAAATGAGAAACGGTGTGGCCCGCTTCCCCTTGATTGTGCCCTTTAGGGCAAGAAATGCAGCGGGCGCTAGTTCTGCCCCTGCGCGATCTTCTGCTGGCGGGGGACTCTGTCCAGCCGCCAGTGGGTGATACCCCAGGCGATGATCTCGTCCACCGAGCCCGCCTTGAGCTCGGGAGGCGGGCACTGGCCAAGAAACGCCAGCGCCTGCCACAGGGCCTGGCTGCGCTCGTCGCGCGCCAGGGCCGGCGCATGGTTCTGCTTGGAGAGCTTGTTGCCATCCGCCAGCACCGCCAGCGGCAGGTGCACCCAGGCGGGGACCGGCGCTCCCAGGGTCTGGTAGAGGGCTATCTGGCGCACCGTGGGCTCCAGCAGGTCGGCGCCGCGCACTATCTCGGTGATGCCGCTGTCCATGTCATCCACCACCACCGCTAGGTTGTAGGCATAGAGGCCGTCCCGGCGCCTGACGATGAAGTCCTCCTCCGCCAGGGCCGCCGGCACAGTGATCTCCCCCTGCAGCGCATCTTCGAACCGATAGACGGGGTGGTGCTGGCGCAAGCGGGCGGCGCACCCCTCTGCCGCGAGCCCCAGGGTGCGGCAGTGACCGTTGTAGAAGCCGCCCGATGCCATGATCTCACGCCGGGTGCAGCGGCACCAGTAGAGATCCCCGGCGTCGTAGAGGCGCGCGATGATCTCGTCGTAGCGCTCGTGGCGCCGGCTCTGGTACATCACCTCTCCATCCCAGGTGAGACCGTGATCCTCCAGGGTCTGCAGGATAAGGCCTGCCGCCCCCGGCATCTCCCGCGGGGGGTCGATGTCCTCGATGCGCACCAGCCAGCTGCCCTGCCGCGATCTGGCCTGCAGGAAGCTGCCGAGGGCGGCGACGAGCGAACCGAAGTGGAGCGGACCGGACGGGGAGGGGGCGAAGCGGCCGACATAGGGCCGATCGGGGGAGAGGGGAGTCATGACCATGGCAATTCGGGTGGACGATGCATTGAGGCTGCATTCTGGGACGACCCGGCCAAAAGCTCAATAAAAAAGGGAGCGCACACGCTCCCTTCTTTCTTCACGGGATGGGCGGCATCAGCCAGCCATCTGTTTTTCCTTGATCTCGGCCAGCGTCTTGCAGTCGACGCAGAGGTCGGCGGTCGGACGGGCTTCCAGACGGCGGATGCCGATCTCGATGCCGCAGTGCTCGCAGTAACCGAAGTCGTCTTCTTCGAGCAGCAGCAGGGTTTTCTCGATCTTCTTGATCAGCTTGCGTTCACGATCGCGAGTGCGCAGCTCGAGTGCAAACTCTTCTTCCTGCGCGGCGCGATCCACGGGATCCGGGAAGTTGGCAGCCTCATCCTTCATGTGGTCAACGGTGCGGTCAACTTCCTGCATCAGTTGGTTGCGCCAGGCTCCCAGGATCTTGCGAAAATGAACCTTCTGTTGGTCATTCATGTACTCCTCACCGGCTTTCATCTGGTAAGGCTCTACACCCGCAATGGCCAGGGGGCCCAGAGATTTCCTGTTTTCGCCTGTTGGCATGCCCTGTCTCCTAATTCAGCACGCTACCCGTGCCATCCATAAATTGAGGGCGACATCTATAGCAGAAGGGTCAACGGGAGGCAAACAAGCCTTGTCAATAATGTTACCCACTTCCATATTTATGCCCTGCCCTCGGGTAGCAGATGGCCAGATTCAAACGGGATAAAATCTTGTGCCACCATGCCCTGCACCCCAACATGGGGGCGATAGCATAAAATTTCAACCCCTGCCGCGATCGCCTGCTCAACAAGCTGACTATAGTGCGGATCGATATGGGCCGCAGGGCGCATCCTGGTTATGCCGGAGTGCAACACCATAAACAGCAGCACGGCCCTGTGCCCGGCCGCCTTCATGGCCATCAACTCACGCAGGTGCTTGGCGCCTCGGGTGGTCACGGCATCGGGGAAGTACCCCATGCCCGGCTGTTCCCGCTCGTCGAGCAGGGTGACGGATTTCACCTCGATGTAACAATCCGGTCTGTGATCATCCTCCAGCAGCAAGTCGATGCGGCTGTTCTCCTCGCCATATTTCACCTCGGTGCGCAGCCGGGCATAGCCCGAGAGCGGCGCGAGGGCATCCTGCTCAATCAGCTCCCGGGCGATCTGGTTGGCCCGGGCGGTGTTGACGCAGATGAAGTGGCCCGCCGGACTCTCGGCGATCTCCCAGCTGCTCGGCAGCTTGCGCTTGGGGTTGTCGGATGTGGAGTACCAGACCCGGGTGCCCGGCAGGGCGCAGCCGGTCATGGCGCCGGTGTTGGCACAGTGGATGGTGATCTGCTCGCCGCCTTCGAGTTGCACATCGGTCAGGAAGCGCTTGTAGCGGCTGACGAGCAGCCCGGATTGCAGGGGGGGATCGAAGATCATCAGGCCGGCTCCTCGGTATCGGGTGTCTTGACGCGGGCTCGCAGGGGCCAGCAGGCGAGCGGCTCGTAGTGGACGCCGTCTTGGGTGCTGACGGACTGGTAGAGGCAGAAGCGATCCGCCTCGAGCAGGAAGTGGGGGGCTGGCAGCTCGCGGGGGGCTTCAGTGGCCTTGCGCGACAGGGTGACATGGGGGCGGTAGCCCTGCTCGCCGTTGCCCAGCCCGAGTTTCTCGCCGTGGCGGCGCAGGGCCCTGGCCAGGACGGTCAGCTCGTTTGGCCACTCCCTGGGCCCCACCCAGGCCGCCTTGGCCCGCTGGAACCAGCCGGTCTGATCCAGGGTGACGGTGAAGGGGGGGCAGTGCTGGCGCTCGGCGGCCGCGATCAGGCGGGCTTGTGTGCGCTCGTCGGCCTCCCCGAGAAAGGCCAGGGTCAGATGCAGGTTGCTCTCGGGCACCGGCTGGCCGGGCCAGGAGCGCTGGTCGCGCCAGGCAACCAGCTCGGGGGCCAGGTCGGGCAGGGGCAGGGCAAAGAAGAGTTTGGGCATGCGGCGTGTCGGTCCTCGTGGCGTACATCGAAAGGCCCATTCTATGGCAGCGACTCCGTGGATGTCTTGCCGTGTCGTGGCCCGCCTGCCCGGCCCCGGGCACTGCCGCTTACGATGGCCGGGTGGCTGTGGCAGAATGGACGCCGTTTCACTGTCATCACAGAAGGTTTGCGCCGCTTTGTCCCCACTCCCCATCGTCTCGGTGTTGCCCGAGCTGTTTGCCGCCCTCGACCACCACGCCAGCGTGATCCTGCAGGCCCCGCCGGGGGCGGGCAAGTCAACCCTGCTGCCCCTGGAGCTGGTGCGCCAGCAGCGGCTGCCCGGGCGCATCATCATGCTGGAACCCAGGCGCCTGGCGGCACGCAACATCGCGAGTTTCCTGGCGCGCCAGCTGGGGGAGAAGGTGGGCGAGCGCATCGGCCTGCGGGTGAGGGGCGAGAGCCGCACCAGCGCCGCCACCCGGCTCGAGATAGTCACCGAGGGGGTGCTGACCCGGATGCTGCAGCAGGATCCCGAGCTCAGCGGCGTGTCGCTCGTCATCTTCGATGAATTCCACGAGCGCAGCCTGCACGCCGATACGGCGCTCGCCTTTGCCATCGAGAGCCAGCAGGGGCTGCGGGACGATCTCAAGCTGCTGATCATGTCCGCTACCCTGGAGGGCATGGCCCTCGAGACCCTGCTGCCGGAGGCCCCCGTCATCCGTTCCGAGGGGCGTGGCTTCCCCATCGAGTACCACTACCGCCCCGCCAATCGCCAGCAGTGGCTGGAGCCCCAGGTCGGTGCCGTGGTGCTGGAGGCGCTCGCCAGCCAGGCTGGCAGCGCCCTGGTCTTCCTGCCGGGGCAGGGGGAGATAGAGCGGCTGGCCCAGTGGCTCGAGGGCAGATTGCCGGACGACGTGCGCCTCGCCCCCCTCTACGGTCGCCTCGAGATGGCGGCCCAGCAGGCGGCCATCGAACCGGCCCCAGCGGGCAGCCGCAAGCTGGTGCTGACCACCAATGTGGCGGAAACCTCCCTCACCATAGAGGGGGTGTCCGTGGTCATCGACAGCGGGCTGGAGCGGCGCGCCACCTTCGATATGAAGAGTGGCGTCACCCGGCTGGAGATCCGCCCCATCGCCAGGGCCTCCGCCACCCAGCGGGCAGGCCGGGCCGGTCGCCTCGGCCCCGGTGTCTGCTACCGGCTCTGGAGCAGCGAGGTGCAGGATCGCCTTGCCGAGCAGAGCCCCCCCGACATCCTCACCCAGGAGCTGACCGGCCTCTTGCTGGACGCCGCCCAGTGGGGGGCCAGGGTGGAAGATCTGCCGCTGCTGGACCCACCCCCGGCGGCGGCCGTGGCCAGCGCCCAGCGGCTGCTGGTGGCCCTCGGTGCCATGAAACCGGAGGGGGAGCAACAACTCACCCCGGCCGGCCGTGCCATGGCGGCATTCGGCACTCACCCCCGCCTCGCCCGCATGCTGCTGCGTGCCCGGGAGCTGGAGGCCGAGGGTCTGACAGGGATTGTCGCCGATGCGGCTTTCCTGGTGGCGCTGCTGGAAGAAGATCTGCGAGGATCGGAGCGCCTTTCCGTGCTGTTCCACCGCCGCCAGGGCGCTCTGCGCCAGGGTGCCGCCCGCTGGTTCGAGCGGCTCGGCGCGCGTCCCGCCAATGCGCAAGGTCAGTGGCTGGGGCTGCTCTGCGCCCTCGCCTGGCCGGATCGCATCGGCAAGCTGCGCAGCGGTCAACGCTACCAGCTCAGTGGTGGGGTGAGCTGCGATCTGGTAGAAGGGCATCCCTGCCAGGGGCAGGGGGCGCTCATTGCCGTCGAGATGGGCCAGAACGAGCGTGGCAGTCGCATCTTCATCGCCGAGCCGGTGGAGCTGGACGAGCTGGTGCGCCAGCTGCCGGAACTGGTGAGCGAGCGCCAGTGGTTCGACTGGGACGATCGGGAGGAGCGGGTTCGCGCCGAGCGCCAGCAGGTGCTGGGTGAACTGGTGCTGAGCCAGCGGCCGCTGACGGATCTTTCGGACGAGCAGAAGGGGCGCTGCCTGTTGCAGGGTATTCGTCGCAAGGGGCTGCACGTGCTGCCCTGGGATGATGCCAGCGAGGGGCTGCTGGCCCGCCTGCGCTGCGCCGCCGACTGGCTGCCGGATGAGGGCTGGCCTGCGATGGACGACGACAGTCTGCTGGCCAGCCTCGAGCAGTGGCTGTTGCCCTCGGTGAGCGGCCTGACCCGGCTGGAGCAGTTGAAAAGACTCGATCTCTGCGACATCCTTCGCCAGTCGCTGCCCTGGCCCCTGCCAAGACGGCTGGACGAGGCGCTGCCGAGCCACTTCACGGCGCCGACCGGCAGCCGGGTGCGGATCCGCTATCAGCCCGGCCAGGCCCCGGCGATCCCGGTGCGCATCCAGGAGATGTTCGGGCTGGGCGCCACCCCCTGCGTGGCCGATGGCCGGGTGCCCCTGGTGGTTGAGCTGCTCTCCCCGGCCCAGCGCCCGCTGCAGATCACCGCGGATCTCGCCGCCTTCTGGGCGGGATCCTACGAGCAAGTGAAGAAAGAGATGAAGGGGCGCTACCCCCGCCACTATTGGCCCGACAACCCGCTGGAGGCCATGCCGACCCGGGTGACCAAGAAGAAGATGGGATTGCAGGAGTAGCCGGCACGACAGTGACCGGCTGGTGCGATCAGAACAGGATGGACCTGGCTCAGGGCCGCTCCACCACAGGAGCCGGCATGCCTGGCCGCTCGCGAAGGCGAGATGACGAGTAGGAAAACAAGAGGATTTATGGCAACCCAACGACGCAAGAGCCCACCCAAGAAGGCGGCGCCCAAACGCACCATCTGGCGCACCCTGTTCTGGCTTGGTTTCAAGCTCTCCCTGGTGGTGGGCGCCTTCATGGTGGTGTTCGGCATCTATCTCGATACCAAGGTGCGCGAGCGCTTCGACGGCGAGAAGTGGCAGTTGCCCGTGATGGTCTATAGCCGCCCCCTGGAGTTGTACCCGGGGCAGCGTCTTTCCCAGACCCAGATGCTGCGCGAGCTCAACATGCTGAGCTACAAGCAGGTTCGCCAGCCCCACACCCCGGGGGAGTACGCGGTCAACGGCAATCGTATCGAGCTGGTGCGCCGTCCGTTCGAGTTCCACGACGGCGCCGACGGCGCCCGGGGTCTACGCCTCACCTTCAGCGGAGCGCGTCTGGAGGGGATCCAGTCCCTGGAGAACCAGCGTCAGCTAGGGTACGCCCAGATGGACCCGGTGCTGCTCGATCGCCTCAACACCGAGGATCGGGAGGATCGCCTGCTGGTTCGCCTCTCCGAGGTGCCGGACAGCCTGCTGGTGACCCTGCTCACCACGGAAGACAGGGACTTCTACCAGCACGGCGGTGTCTCGCCGGTGGCCATCATGCGTGCCATGGCGGCGAACCTGCTGGCGGGTCGCACCGTGCAGGGGGGCAGCACGCTCACCCAGCAGCTCGCCAAGAACTTCTTCCTGACCCGCGAGCGCAGCCTCTGGCGCAAGCTGCAGGAAGCCTACATGGCGGTGCTCATCGACTACCGCTACAGCAAGGACGAGATCCTGGAGGCCTACCTCAACGAGGTCTATCTGGGGCAGAACTTCTCCCAGGGGGTCTACGGCTTCGGGCTCGCCTCCTACTTCTATTTCGGCATCCCGGTCAACGAGCTGGACATCGATCAGGTGGCCCTGCTGGTGGGCATGGTGAAGGGGCCCTCCTATTACGATCCCTGGCGCTTCCCGGACCGTGCCAAGGCGCGCCGGGATCTGGTGCTCAAGCTGCTGGCGGATCACGGCAGCCTGACCCAGGCCGAATATGAGCTCGCCAGCAAGCAGCCGCTCGGCATCATTACCCGTGGCCAGATGAGCTATGGCCGTACCCCGGCCTTCATGGGGCTGCTCAAGCGGGAGATCCAGAACCGCTTCGGCCCGGATCTGCTCAAGCAGTCCGGCCTCAAGATCTTCACCAGCCTGGACCCCATCGCCCAGCACGCCGCCGAGCAGGCGGTGCAGACGGGGCTGGCTACCATCGAGAAGCAGCGCGGCAAGAAGAAGCTGGAGGCGGCCATGGTGGTCTCCGACTGGCACAAGGGCGAGGTGGTCGCCATGGTGGGGGGGCGGGATCCCCGTTACGCCGGCTTCAACCGGGCGCTGGATGCCCGCCGCCAGATCGGCTCCCTGGTCAAGCCGGCGGTCTACCTGACCGGCCTCTCCAACGGCCTCACCCTGGGCACGCCGCTGAAAGATCAGCCGATCCGCATTCGCGGCCAGGACGGCCAGATCTGGACGCCGCAGAACTACGATCGCAAGTTCCGCCAGAGCGTGCCCCTGATGGAAGCGCTCGCCAGCTCCCTGAACGTGCCGACCGTCAACCTCGGGATGCAGGTCGGTCTGGACAAGGTGGTGGACACCCTGCACAAGATGGGCGTCCAGCAGGAGATCCAGCCCTATCCGTCCCTGGTGCTGGGGGCCGTGGCCCTGTCGCCCATGGAGGTGAACCAGATGTACCTGCCCATCGCGAACCAGGGGCTGACCCAGCCGCTGTCGGCCATCCGCGCCGTGGTGAACAGCGATGGCAGCCAGCTCTACCAGCATGACGAGACCGCGAAACGGGTGACGGATCCCCAGGCCAGCTGGCTGACCCTGTTCGCCATGACCAAGACGGTGAGCCAGGGCACGGCCCGGGCACTTGGCGCCAAGTTCCCCGGCGCCACCATGGCCGCCAAGACCGGGACCACCAACGAGCTGCGGGACTCCTGGTTTGCAGGCATGGACAACAACGAGCTGGTGAGCGTCTGGGTTGGCCGTGACGACAACACCCCGGCCGGGTTGACCGGTGCCAGCGGCGCCCTGCAGCTGTTCAGCGGCTACATGGGCCAGCGCGGGGTCAACAGCCTGAGCCTGAAGATGCCGGAAGGGGTGAGCTGGGCGAACTTCTCCCGCGCGAACGGGGCCCGGGTCGCGAGCGACTGCCCGGGCAGTCTGCAGGTTCCGGCCAGGCTGGCCGGCCTGGCCGAGCCCATGAGCTGTGCCAGCCCGGTCTCCAACCCGAACCCGATCAATGCCCTGGACAAGTGGTTCAACGGTTTCTTCAACTGATACCAACGCAATGAAACGGGCAGCCCAGGCTGCCCGTTTTGCAAGGAGTGTCCATGACCCACCCCCTGTTCGACGCCATCCACCACGTGGCCATCATCGCCAGCGACTATGAGCGCTCGCGCCACTTCTATCACCGGGTGCTGGGGCTGCCCATCGTCAGCGAAACCCTGAGGGCCGAGCGCCAGTCGTGGAAGCTGGATCTGGCGCTGCCGGACGGCAGCCAGCTGGAGCTGTTCAGCTTTCCTGCCCCGCCGGCTCGCCCTTCCCGGCCCGAGGCGTGCGGTCTGCGTCACCTGGCGTTCCGGGTGGCCGATCTCGACCGGGTCATCGCCCATCTGCTGCAACACGACGTGGCGGTAGAGCCGGTGCGGGTGGACGAGCTGACCGGCCGGCGCTTCACCTTTTTCGCCGACCCGGACGGTCTGCCCCTGGAGCTCTACGAAGCAGGATAGGGCGGGCTCGCCGCGCAGGCGACGCACAACCCAGCGCCATAAACACAGGAAGCCGCCCGAGTGGGCGGCTTCTTTGCATGGGATTGCCCGTATCAGGCGGTGGTGAGCAGGGCCACTGCCACCGCCATCACCAGGATCCCGACCCAGCCGATGGGCTTGAGGCGCTCGCCAAACAGCAGCAGCCCCCCGAGGGCTGTGCCCAGGATGCCGATGGCGCCCCAGGTGGCGTAGGCGATGGCGAGATCTATCTTGCCCGTGCTGACCACCTCCGACAGCAGGGTGAAGGCGCAGAGCACCAGCAGGATGCCGAGCAGGCCCCAGCCCTTGTAGCGAAATCCCACGGAGCGGTTGATGGCCATGTTGGCGCTTATGTCCAGCAGCGCCGCGCCCAGTACGATGATCAACGGGTGCATACGGCCTCCTTGATCGGACGTGAGGTTGACGTCGAGGTTGGCTCATCATGGGTCTCACCCAGGGTCACCATAACAATCCCCACTATGGCCAGCGCCAGCCCGAGCAGCGCCTGGGGGCTGATGCTGTAATCCAGGAACAGCACCGAGACCAGGGTGATCAAGGCGATCCCCAGCCCTTCCCAGAGGGCGAACGCGATACCAATGGAGATTGTTTTGGCGGCTTTGGCCAACATCAGGTAGGAGAGGGCGATGAGCACCCACATGGGCAGGTAGCTGAGCCAACCCGCGCCATTGTCCGCGATGAGGGTCATGGAGGAGGTGCCGGCGACCTCGGTCAGGATGGCGCCGGTCAAAAACATCCGGGCCAATAACATGCGACTGATTAACATAAAACGTCCTTTTGTGGCTTCGACCCGGCAAGGATAGCCGGGGCCCCGGCCGCATCGGGAATCGCTCAGCGTCGATTAATCGGACGCCATGGGTTTGCCTTGTGCGACAGGGGCGGGCTAAGGTAAAGACCGGATCCTCTGCATGCCAGCGCCTTTATGAAGCTCAATCAGATAGAACTCTTTGTGGAATCAGCGGAAAGTGGCTCCATTGCCAATGCAGCCCGCCGCCTTGGCAAGAGTCGCAGCGCGGTCAGCACGGCGATCGCAGCACTGGAGTTGGAGCTTGGCGTCGAACTTTTTGAACGCGGAGCGAATCGCAGTCGATTGACGGAGATCGGGGAGCAGGTGCTGGATGACTGCAAGCGGCTGCTGCAGGCGGCCAACAGCCTGCAGCTCAAGTGCGAGCACCATGCCTCCGGCGCCGAGGTGGCGCTGCGGGTGGCGCGGGACGACGCCATCCCCGAGTCGGTCTGGCGCGACATGCTGGGGACCCTGCGCCGCCAGTTCCCCGGTACCAGCATCTCCCTGGTGCTGGCATCGCCCCCCGAGCTGCCTGCTTTGGTGGAGGAGGGGTTCGTGGATGCCGCCTTCGGCCTCATCACCGAGGAGCAGGAGCGCAGCGGCCTGTGCATCGATGTGCTGAACCCCATCCGCACCCTGATGGTGGTGGCGCCAAGCCACCCGCTGGCCGGTCTGAAACGGGTGCTGCAGCAGGATCTGAGCGGCCACACCCAGGTCACCCTCTCTTATGTCGACGAGTTCTCGGTCAAGAGTCTGCTGCCCATCGGGGGTCAACACATCGGTCTGTCGAGTTTCGAGTTGATGCGGGATGCGGTGCTGGATGGTCTGGGCTGGGCCGTGTTGCCCTCGCCGCTGATCCAGAGCCAGCTGCGCCAGGGGGAGCTGCTGACCCTGAAGCACAAGTTCAGCCTGCAGTGGCGCGACTACGGGGTCTATCTGTCGGAGAACGCCCACCATGGCAAGGTGCTGGCCTGGCTCAAGAAGGCCATCGAGGCCTATCTCGAGCCTTTCCAGTGATCATCAGGGCGTTGAGAGCCTCAGCGCAGGCTGCGTCGGGAGAGCGACTGGCGGGGACGAAATGGCCACAGCAGGAGACTGAGCAGCAGATCCCCGGCCAGTGAGGCAATCAGGCCCGCCGCCACTCCGCAGAAGATGGCAGCCTCTTTGAGGGGGACCACGTAGCCGTAGTTGTGCAGGGTGTCCTGCCAGAGCTGGGGATCGGCGCGCAGCAGCAGGTGGCTGATCTGCCGGTACCAGGGCTGATCCCGGAAGGCGAATTCCTCCTGCAGGTGGTTCCGCTGGCTCACCAGCTGTTGCAGGCTGGTGGCATCCTGGGTGAAGACGGGATCCTGGCTGGCGCCGTAATGGGCGATCAGGGCCTGCAGATCGCCATTGAAGTGCTGGTCTGCGGTGCGCTGGAAGGGGGCCAGGCCGAGGCTGGCCTGTTGCAGGCGCGCGTCCAGCCGCTGGTAGTAGAGATCGACCAGCCCGGGGATCTGGACACCCGCCAGCAGGCCGAGGGCAAACAGCATCATGCGAAGGTAACTGCGCATCATCATCATCCTGAAGAAACGGAGTGGTCATACTAGCCGCAAGCCGTGGAGGCGCCAAGGTGGCTGGCCCTTGTACCGATCGGGCGGGAGGACTCAACAAGGTTCGGTTTTGACACGAATGCTTACATTTTTGTGATTCAGAACAGCTTTCTGCGGGCCTAGAATACCGGCTTTTTCCAAGGAACCGTCGGCATGTCCAAGTTCATCGCTTTCTATCTGGTCGGGGGCCTGATTGCCGTCAGTTGGGGCGCCCTGCCGGACCATGGCCCCTGGGATCAGTGGGATCTTGCCACCTTCCACCTGGTCAATGGCTGGCTCGGCCAGTCCGCCCGCTGGGCCGATCTGGTGGCCATCACCAATCATCGCCTGTTCGACCTGGCCGCCCTCGCCTGCATGGGGGGCATTCTGGCCCGCAGCTTCTTCTCTGCCGACGAGCAGGGGCGCCGCCGCCTGGTGGCCATGGGCTTCGTCATGCTCTTGGGGGCTTTGGTCATCAATCAGCTCGGCCACCTGCTGCCCGTCAGCCGTCCCAGCCCTACCTTGATGGTGGACGGGGCCCTGCGGCTGACCGAAATCAGTGCCATCCCGACCAAGGACTCCGCCGGTGACAGCTTCCCCGGCGATCACGCCCTGTTCCTGATGATCTTCGCCGGTTTCGCCCTGCGCTATCTGCCGCGCTGGGCCGCGGTGACCGCCGTGCTGATGGTGCCCCTGTTCTCGGCCCCCCGCATCCTCGCCGGCGCCCACTGGATGACGGACGTCTATGTCGGCGCCCTCAGTCTCTCCCTTGTCTGCCTGCCGCCGCTGCTGTTGACCCCCTTGTCCGACAGGCTGATCGACCGTCTCGCTCCCCGGCTGCCTCGCTGGATAGCCCGGGATTTCCGGGCAGCCAGGCAGTAAAAAGAAGAAGGCGGGTCACCCCGCCTTCTTTTGTTATGTCCCATCGGTGCTGTGGTCGTCGCGAAATGACCAGGACTACGCCCGATGAGCCCGGGCTGTCGCCCTCATGGCAAGTATGGTTAGCGTCATTCGAAATCCGCCAGCAAGAATCGGCGACGCCAAACGTTTGCATCTGACGAGAGCTTGATCCTGGCCAGGATTTTTTCCGGGCACTGCCTTAGAATCGCCGCCCGTTGCTGGAGGTCCCCCTATGCTTGTCACTTTTCTGCGTCTCTTGTTTATCGGCTGTGCCCTGGTCTTTATCTTCATGTTGATCCACGCCTGGTGGCACAAGCGCCGCCAGGGTCAGCTGGAGGCGACGCCCTTCTGGCCGGTGGCGGCCATCGGTTTCGTGGCGAACTTTCTCGATACCCTGGGGGTGGGCAGCTTTGCGGTGAAGACCGCCTGCTACAAGCAGTTCAAGCTGATCGACGATCGCTTGTTGCCGGGTACCCTCAACGGCCAGTGTGTGCTGCCGACCGTGACCCAGTCCCTCATCTTCATCGGGGCGGTCAAGGTGGATCCGGTGACCCTGATCGGCATGATGGTGGCCGCCGCAGCCGGGGCGGCCTGGGGGGCGCGCCACGTCGCCTCGTTCGATCGCCAGACCATCCGGCTGGTGATGGCGGTCTCCCTGCTGGTGGTGGCCGGGCTCATCTTCGCCGGGTTGCTGGGGCTCTTCCCCCTCGGGGGAGAGGCGATGGGGCTCAGTGGCTACAAGCTCGGGATAGCCCTGGCAGGCAACTTCCTCTTCGGGGTGCTGATGAATGTCGGCATCGGGCTGTTCGCCCCCTGCATGACCCTCGTCTATCTGCTCGGGATGAATCCGCTGGCGGCGTTTCCCATCATGATGGGCTCCACCGCCGTGCTCAGCGTCTTCTCGGCGGGCACCTTTATCCGCAAGGGGGCCTTCGATGCCAGGGCCGTGCTGGCCGTGGCGATCTTCGGTCCCATCGGGGTGGTGCTGGCAGCCATGCTGGTACAGTCCATGGACATGGAGATGCTCAAATGGCTGGTGGCCTTCATCGTCATTTACACCTCCTGGACCATGTACGCCTCCTGGCGTGCCGCCCGTCGCGCGCCGCAACCCCAGCTGGCAGAAGTCACCGGCTAGTCCATCCGTTCATCCCTACTGTGCAAAACGGCGGGTGACCCAGGGGTCACCCGCCGTTTTGCTTGCCTCGTCACTGTGGTCGCCGGAAGCCCCTGTACCGACGGGTGAGGAGCCTGCGGGTGTCCCCCGTGTGGGGTGGCTGCCGCTGGCCGGAGGCGACCAGCGCGGCCTCGGCTCTGGCTCCGAGAAACACATAGAGACCGAGCGCCAGCAGCAGTCCCACGGCACAGCCCATCACCCCCACCGCAGGCCAGAGCAGCTCGACCTGGCCGAGAGAGCCCTTGAACAGCAACAGCAGCCCCTCGATGGAGACCGCGATCAGGATGGCGGCAATGAAGCGGGTGATGGTGCGGCGGATGGCACTGTGGCGGAAGATGTCCTTATGAAGCAGCACTTCCTCCTCCAGTATGGTCTTGCCGAGATCGAACACCGCCAGTGCCAGGGTCAGGAAGATGATGGCGCTGAAGGCGCCAAGCCGGTTCTGCTGGGTGCCGCACAGCAACAGATAGAGCTGCTCGAGGCCGTGCCAGATCAGGGTGGCGACGATGAGAAACAGGGCCAGGCTCAGGACGACATAAACGGCCCTGAACCAGGGGATGGCGCGGCGCCGCTCCCTGTCTCCCATCAGCCAGGCGATCAGCTGGTGCAGGTTGATCTCCAGCTCGCGGCCGTGGCCCTGCACCAGCAGGCGCAGTTGCCCCTGCGCCGCCGGCATGGGGGCCAGGATGCAGGGCTTGGCCGGGTGCGCCGCCAGAGTCCGGACGTCCTGAACGAAGGGGTAGGTCTTGAACGTCTCCCGGGGGAGGGTGAGCAGCCCCAGCAGCAGGGGGGCCAGCTCGGTCTCGTACTCCTGATAGCGCCGCAGCACATCGATGGGACTCATCTCTGCCATATGAACCTCGCTCAACTGGGCTCCTGTCTCCTGGGTGGTGCAAATAGTGGGCCCGTTTTATGACAGCCTTTGTGGCGTCGGTTGCACCGGGAAGTGGCAAGCCCGGGGATTGGAGGAGGACGTTGCACCAGAAAGGAGCCACGGTGGCGCGCAAAAACAAAAAGGGCCCCGAGGGGCCCTTTGTTCATCCGGCAGCGGCTCAGCCTGCCAGCTTGGCGAAGCTGCGCTCGGCGGCGGCCAGGGTGTGTTCGATCTCCTTGTCGCCGTGGGCCAGCGACAGGAAGCCCGCCTCGTAGGCGCTCGGCGCCAGGTAGACGCCCTCTTTCAGCATCAGATGGTAGAAGCGCTTGAAGCGTTCCATGTCGCAGCGGGTCACCTGCTCGTAGCGGGTGATCTCGGTCTCTTCGGTGAAGAAGAAGCCGAACATGCCGCCCACATAGGTGATGGCGAGCGGGATGCCGTGCCTGGCGGCGGCGGCTTTGAGCCCCTCGGCCACCCGGGCGGTCTTGGCGCTCAGCTGCTCATAGAGCCCCGGCTCCAGCAGCAGATCCAGCATGGCAAGGCCGGCGGCCATGGCAACCGGGTTGCCGGAGAGGGTACCCGCCTGATAGACGGGGCCGGTCGGGGCGATGTGCTGCATCACCTTCTTCTTGCCGCCGAAGGCGCCCACCGGCATGCCGGCACCGATGATCTTGCCGAGGGTGGTCAGATCCGGGTCGATATTGTAGTGGCCCTGGGCGCCACGCAGGGAGACGCGGAAGCCGGTCATCACTTCGTCCAGGATCAGCAGGGCGCCGAACTCGTCGCAGATGGCGCGCAGCCCTTCCAGGAAGCCGGGGACCGGCGGGATGCAGTTCATGTTGCCGGCCACCGGTTCGACGATGATGCAGGCAATCTCGCTGCCGTACTGGGTGAAGGCCTCGCGCACCGAATCCAGATCGTTATAGACACAGGTGAGAGTGTGCTTGGCGAAGTCGGCCGGTACACCCGGGCTGTTGGGTTGGCCCAGAGTGAGGGCGCCGGAGCCGGCCTTGACCAGCAGGGAGTCGGCATGGCCGTGGTAGCAGCCTTCAAACT
Organism: Aeromonas taiwanensis; assembly: GCF_000820165.1. Lineage (GTDB taxonomy): Bacteria > Pseudomonadota > Gammaproteobacteria > Enterobacterales > Aeromonadaceae > Aeromonas > Aeromonas taiwanensis. The sequence goes on along the minus strand of NZ_CDDD01000071.1, from coordinate 3,492 downwards.
TGACGATCTTGTCGCGGCCGGTGTAGCCGCGGGCCAGGCGAATGGCGCTCATGGTGGCCTCGGTGCCGGAGTTGACCATCCGCACCTGCTCCATGGAGGGAACGATCTGGCGCACCTTCTCGGCCATCAGCACTTCGATCTCGGTAGGGGCGCCGTAGCTCAGGCCTTTCTCGACGGCCTTGATGACGGCGGCCTTGATGGCCGGATGGTTGTGACCCAGCAGCATGGGGCCCCAGGAACCGATGTAGTCCACGTAGGCCTGGCCGTCCACGTCATAGAGGTAGGCGCCATCGGCGTGATCGATGAAGCGGGGAGTGCCACCGACCCCATTGAAGGCGCGGACCGGTGAGTTGACGCCGCCCGGAATGGTCTGGCGGGCCTGTTCAAACAGCTGATCTGATTTTGACATGGATCATCCTTAATGGGATTTTGGTCGTCATCCGGGCGCAGGCTGCGGATTGCGGCTCGGCAGGTCATGGCGGGAGGAGTATGCTTTGCGATCTCGCTACCCGGACTCTCGGTCTGCACCCGTGATAAATGAAACGGGCCGACTATAGCAGAAAGGCCCTGTGCTGGGCAGCCGAGCCGAGACCGGGGTTTTCGATCCTCGTCAGTTGAATGTGGTTACTCATGGTGCAACAAACTCTCCCCCTCGGCGAGGCGGCCGCGCCGCGTCGTGCTCCTGTCCTGCAGCGCCTGATCCGGCAGGACAAGATGCCACTCCTCGTGCTGGTACTGGCCGCCCTGGTCGGGGTCCTGGCCGGCCTGGTGTGCGGATTGTTTGAATCCGGTGTGCACTGGCTGGTCGGGCAGCGGCTGGATCTGCTGGCCGAGCGCCCCTGGTGGCAGCTCGGTCTGCTGGGGTTCGGGTTCAGCGCCCTGCTGGGTATGATCGGCTATTTCCTCACTCATGCCTTTGCACCTGAGGCGGGGGGCTCGGGGATCCCCGAGATAGAGGGCGCCATGGACGAGCTGCGGCCGGTGCGCTGGTGGCGGGTACTGCCGGTCAAGTTCTTCGGCGGCATCTGCACCCTGAGCTCCGGTATGGTGCTGGGGCGTGAGGGGCCCTCGGTCCAGATCGGGGGCAACCTCGGCAAGATGGTGGCGGATATCTTCCGGCTGCCCAGGGAGCATGGCCACGCCCTGCTGGCGGCTGGGGCTGCGGGTGGCCTGGCCGCAGCCTTCAATGCCCCGCTTGCGGGGATCCTCTTCGTGATGGAAGAGATGCGCCCGCAGTTTCGTTACTCCTTCCTCGCCATCAAGGCGGTGGGGATCTCGGCCGTGATGGCGACCCTGATGCTGCAAAACATGAAAGGACAGGCCCCCGTCATCACCCTGCCTCACTACGATGCACCGGCCCTGAAGGCCCTCTGGTTGTTCCTCTTCATGGGGGGCTGTTTCGGGGTACTGGGTTTCGTGTTCAACAAACTGGTACTCGCCTGCCAGGACGGTTACCTGGCCCTGCATCAGAACAAACGCTATCGTTTCGTTGCCATCGGCATGCTGGTGGCGGGCACCTTCGGCGTGCTGTCTCTCTTCGCCCCGTCGGTGACCGGCGGGGGCACCGAGCTCATCCCTCATCTGATGGATGGCCAGTATGAGATGGCCACGCTCTTCCTCATCTTCTTGGTGCGACTGATCGCAACCCTGGTCTGTTTCTGCTCCGGTGCTCCCGGCGGGGTCTTTGCGCCGACACTGGCCCTCGGCACCCTGTTCGGGGTGATCTTCGGTCATCTGTTCCATGCGGCATTCCCCGAGCTGGGCATAGAGCCGGGCGCCTTCGCCATTGCCGGCATGGGGGCACTTTTTGCTGCCACCGTGCGTGCGCCCATCACCGGCATAGTGCTGGTGACAGAGATGACCGACAACTATCAGCTGATCCTGCCCATGATGATCACCACCATAGGCGCCACCCTGGTGGCGCAATGGCTGGGGGGACGTCCCATCTATTCTCAGATCCTGGAGCGAACTTTACGGCTTGCGGCGCGTCAAAAGCGGGGTGAAAGCAGCATGGCTGGAAGTTAACTCTTTGTTTATCCGCGCAATCCAGCAGGGTCGCGTATAGTGAAGGGACACAGGCCGTGATGATGTCGGCATATATAGAAGAGGCCTTATGTCCCAAATCGTGAAGTTACTGGTGGTGCTGGCAGTGGGGGCGAGCATCGGGTATTTCGTCGGGAATCGGCAGGAACTCGCCCAGAGCAGCCTGATGACGGTGCAACAAGAGACGCTGGAGCGACAGAGCAAGGCCATCAGTCAGCTCAAGACGGATCTGGGGGTCAAGGACACCCTGCTGGCTACCCAGAAGGCGGCCTTCGAACAGCTGCAGCAGACGCTCAAGGATCAGGAGGCCCAGGTGCAGGAGCAGAAGCGCCAGCTGGCCTTCTTCGAGCGGATCATGCGCCCTACCGGTGATCAGGTGGGGGTATCCATCGACAACCTGACCCTGCAGGAGACCAGCGTGCCGGGTCGCTATCACTATCGCCTGGCCCTGACCCAGCCTGCGAAGAAGCGGGAGCTGTTTCGGGGACAGGTGCAGATCCGGGTGGAAGGCAGCCTGGCAGACCAACCCAAGATCCTGACTGGGCGGGATCTCGGCATGAAGGCTGGTGAGGGGCGCTATTCACTGCGTTACTTCCAGCTGCTCGAAGGCAACTGGCAACTGCCGGAGGGCTTCACACCCGACCGGGTGAAGATCGTCATCGCCAAGGAGGGTCGTCAACCCGCCCAGGAGCTGTTGGTGGAGTGGGGGGACGTGCTCAAACCCATGGTGACTCAACCCTCGCCTCTGCCGGCGGCGCAGTAAGGGAGCGGTGAATACTTGAACTGAATGGTCGGGTATTGGATAATTTCACGGTTTCCATGTTCGTGGATTTAACGGTTGTGAGGTCAGTAATGAGTGCAGTAGCAGAAGCCCCCTTGCCCATCCAGATGACGGATGCGGCAGCAAACAAGGTAAAGACCTTGATCACCGAAGAAGAAAATCCCGAGCTCAAGCTGCGGGTCTACATCACCGGGGGGGGCTGCTCCGGTTTCCAGTACGGTTTCACCTTCGATGAGAAGATCAATGACGGGGATACCGTTGTCGAGAAGAGCGGTGTGACCATGGTGATCGATCCCATGAGCCTGCAATATCTGGTGGGCGGCAGCGTGGATTACACCGAAGGTCTGGAAGGCTCCCGCTTTACCGTGACCAACCCCAATGCCACCACCACCTGTGGTTGCGGCTCCAGCTTCTCCATCTGATTTGTCGCGGCAGCGGAATTGAAAAGGGCCTCTTGAGGCCCTTTTTGTTTGTATATCACCCGAATTGGTCGTTACTTAAACACTCGGCGTCGTTTATCAAAAAAAATCGCAATTTCTGCTTGTCAGCAAAGAATCGCTCCCTATAATGCGCCTCCATCAGCACGGCGCAGTGCGCGTCTGGTCCACCTTGCAAAACAAGCTGGTGAGGGTTATAGTTTCAGACCCTGCTCTTTAACAATTTGAATC
>NZ_CDDD01000070.1 GCF_000820165.1 Aeromonas taiwanensis | reverse complement strand
CGGCGGCCAGGCTGCCGGGTATCAGCCGGGGGTGTCCAGCTCCCGGGCCAGTTGCAGGATCCGCTGGCGGAACCAGCGCAGGGCGGGATCTTCCCCCAGGGGCCCATACCACACCAGGCTGTGGGTCACGGCGCCGTAATCGAAGGGCACCGGTCGGCTCACCAGTCCGTGGGGCGTCGCGTGCTCGGCCCAGCCCTTGACGGCGGTGAGCACGAGATCGCTCTGGCGCAGCAGGGCGGCGGCGCTGCCAAAATCCGGCAGACTGGCCCCCAGCCTGCGCTGCACCTGGTGCTGGGCCAGACTCTGCTCGAAGAAGGGGTTGGCCAGCTCGTCGTCGCGGATGGCGAGGTGGCGCCAGCTCAGGTAGGCATCGAGATCCCATTGCCCGGCCAGGGCCGGGTGATCCGAGCGCAGCAGGCAGACCAGGGCGTCCTCCCGCAGGGTATCCCACACCAGGCCGGGCAGACCCGGGACCGGCTGGCTCTGATCATGGGGCAGGATGACGAAGTCCAGCTTGCCCGCCGCCAGTGCCGCCAGCCCTTGCTCGTCCTTGTTGTGGATGACGGGCACCAGCCCCGGCACCTCCTGCATCAGCTTCCCCAGTATGGGCCCCATGGGCCAGACCATGCTGCTTTCGCGCATGGCGAGGGTCAGCTCGCCTTGCCAGCTGGCCGGCATAAACCCCTCCTGACTGGTGAGGCCGTTCAGCTCCCCCAGCAGGCGGCGCAGGCTTGGGCCGATCCGCTCGGCAAACGGGGTCAGCAGGAGCTGGTTGCCCTGGCGGTAGAGCAGCTGATCCCCCAGCAGATCCCGCAACTGGTTGAGGGTCTTGCTGACGGTGGAGGGGGTGGTGCAGAGGCGCTCGGCGCTGCGGGTGACGCTGCGGGTGTCCAGCAGCAGGTGCAGGGTGACCAGGTGGCGGCCGCCGAGGCGGGAGAGGGCAATGAGATCCATAACGGTTCCACGAGCAAACGGGACAAACAAAAAGCCCCGCCTGAGCGGGGCTTGCGGGGCTTAGCCCTTAAGGACGGCAGCCATGGCGTCGGCCACGTAGTCGACGTTGCGGCTGTTGAGGCCCGCCACGCACATGCGGCCGGAGCGCACCAGGTAGACGGCGAACTCCTCGCGCAGTCTGTCCACCTGCTCCGGCGTGAAGCCGGTGTAGCTGAACATGCCGCGCTGGGTGATGAAGTAGCTGAAGTCGCGGCCCGGCACCTTGGCGCTCAGCACCTCGAACAGCTTCTGGCGCATGGCCTTGATGCGGGTGCGCATCTCGGTCACCTCGTCGACCCACATGGCATGCAGGGTAGCGTCGTTCATCACCGCTGCGGTGATCTGGCCGCCGTGGGTGGGGGGGCTGGAGTAGTTGCGGCGCACGGTGGCCTTCATCTGGCCCAGCACCCGGCCCGCCTCTTCGGTATCCTGACAGATGACCGACAGGCCGCCGCAGCGTTCGCCGTAGAAGGAGAGGTTCTTGGAGAAGGAGTTGCTGACGAAGAAGCTGACGCCGGCGGCCACCATGGCGCGAATGGCGTAGGCATCCTCTTCCAGCCCGTCGCCGAAGCCCTGATAGGCGATGTCCATGAAGGGGATCAGGTTCTTCTCCACCACCAGCGTGATCACCTGGTCCCACTGGGCGCGGGAGAGATCCACCCCGGTCGGGTTGTGGCAGCAGGGGTGCAGCAGCACGATGCTTTTCGCCGGCAGGCTGCCCAGGCAGTCGATCATGGCGTCAAACTGCACGCCGCCGGTGGCCGCGTCGTAGTAGGGGTAGTCGTGCACCTTGATGCCGGCGCCCTCGAACATCGCCTTGTGGTTGTCCCAGGTGGGATTGCTGACCCAGACCTCGGAGGTCGGGAAGTAGCGCTTGAGCAGGTCGGCGCCGATCTTCAGGGCGCCGGAGCCGCCGATGGTCTGGATGGTGGCGATGCGACCGGCCTTGACCGCCTCGTGGTCGGCACCGAACAGCAGGTGTTGCACCGCGGTACGGTAGTTGGCGGCGCCTTCCATCGGCTGGTAGGGGCGCGGGGCCGGGGTGGCGGCACGCTGGGCCTCGGCCTGCTGTACGGACGCCAGCAGCGGGATGCGACCCTGCTCGTCGTAATAAAGGCCGATCCCCAGGTTCACCTTCTGCTCGCGGGTATCTTTGTGGAAGGTTTCGACTAGCGTGAGTATGGGGTCGCCAGCATAGGCATCGACGTGTTCAAACATGGGGGGTCCTTGAAGTTGACTGTCCAATTCGGCCGGCCACGGGCCGGGGCCGTTATCATGGCGCAATCCGAAGGTGGCCTCAAGCTGTTCGCGATGGCGACGAGAGCGACAATTGTTGTCGTGCAAGGTGGTCTTTCGAGCCCTGGGGAAAGCGGTCCTCTCGGCGGTCGATCCCCCCCATTTTGGTGGTCCCGGGTGCCTTTTGTGGGGTCATTTGGATAATATTGAGGCGAAATGGCGGTGGAGTATGGCAATCATCCGGTTATCTGCGGGTCATGGTGCGCCCTTCGGGCCCGATCGATTAGTTGCATAATAAGCCGATTACCATTCTGACCACGCTTGCAGTGTGCCCGGGTCCCCTGGCAGGGGCCCACGACAACAGGTGACTCATCGCCGATGACTCGACACGTCTCTGACGCCGCTTCTCCCTGGCTGGGCTGGCATGGCCTGGGCGGCTGGAACAGCTATTTCCTTGCCAAGTTTGCCCTGCTCTGGGGGGGCTACCTCAACTTTCATCCCCTGATCAACCTGGTGTTCGCCGCCTTCCTGATCTTTCCCCTGCCGGGGACGGGTCTGCGGCGTCTGCGGCACTGGCTGGCGCTGCCCATAGGGGCGGGGCTCTTCTACCACGACACCTGGTTGCCGGGGATGGAGAGCATCCGTGCCCAGGGCAGCCAGGTCTTCTCCTTCACCCTGGACTACTGGCTGGAGCTGCTCGGGCGCTTCATCAACTGGGAGATGGTCGGCGCCGGCTTCGTGATGCTGACCCTTTACCTCTTCATCGCCCAGTGGCTGCGTTTCACCCCCTGGATCCTGCTGACCCTGCTCTGGCTCTGGCTCTCCCCCCTGATGGGGGACGCCACTGCCGCCCGGGGCCTGCAGGCATCCAGCGGCGCCCCAGCGTCCCAGTCCGATCCCGCCCGGCCGGTGGTGTCGATGGACGAACAGCTGGATCAGAGCGCGCCCCCGACCAACGAGAACCTCAACGCCTATCTCGCCGACTTCTACCGGGAGGAGCAGGACAGGCTGGTGCACTTCCCGAGTGCGCTACCTGCCCAGGCGACGCCCTTCGACGTGCTCATCATCAATGTCTGCTCCCTCGCCTGGAGCGACGTGGAGGCGAGCGGCCTGGCCGGTCATCCGGTCTGGCACCATTTCGACATCCGCTTCAACCGCTTCAACTCCGCCACCTCCTATAGCGGCCCCAGCTCCATCCGCCTGCTGCGGGCCAGCTGCGGGCAGACCAGCCATCAGGACCTCTATGTGACGGCCCCCAACCAGTGCCTGCTGTTCGAGAACCTGGCCCGGCTCGGCTTCGCCAAGCAGGTGGCCATGGATCACTCGGGGGCCTTCGGCAACTACCTCAAGGGATTGCAGGAGTATGCCGGGCTGGATGTCACCCCCATGAGCAATGCGGGGCTGACCCATGACCTCGCCTCCTTCGACGGTGAGCCCATCTATCGCACAGACGCCCTGCTCGGGCGCTGGCTGAGCGAGCGGGAGAAGAACCAGGCGGCGCGCAACATGACCTTCTTCAACCTGATCGCCCTGCACGACGGCAACCGCTATGCGGCCAACCACAAGATTGCTCCCTACAAGGCCAGGCTCAAGGCCCTGCTGGATCAGCTGGATGACTTCATGACGGCGCTGGAGAGTTCAGGCCGAAAGGTGGCCGTGGTGGTGGTGCCGGAACACGGTGCGGCACTCGCCGGTGACAAGATGCAGATGGCGGGTCTGCGTGACATCCCCAGCCCGAGCATTACCCAGGTGCCGGTCGGCGTCGCCCTGCTCGGCACCAGGGCACCCCACGAGGGGACCCGCACCATCGACACCCCCAGCAGCTTCCTGGCGATCTCCGAGCTGGTCTCCCGCCTGGTGAGCGGCGATCTCTTCGGCAGCGAGCGCATCGACTGGGATGCCCTGCTGGGAGGCCTGCCGGCGACCCCCCCGGTGTCGGAGAACCAGGGCTCGGTCGTGATCGAGTATCAGAACCAGTACCAGATCAAGCTGGGGCAGGGGGACTGGGTCCCCTATCCGCGATGAGGTCGGAGGCGACGATGCAGAACGAGCGACGGCAGGCAATACAGGATCCCTTCGGCGTGCCGGTGGAGGGGGGCGTGGTGAGCGACGTGGCCATGGTTCAGCAGGCCTTCGGTGTCACCCTCTCCTACCAGGACATCGCGTTTCGTGAGCGCCTGAACGTCTTGCGTGCGCGTTTCCCGCTGCTGGCGGAGCTGGATGTGAAGGGGCCGGATGCACCGGCCCCGGGGAGGCGTGCATGAATCTGGTCGCGTTGCAGGGGATCCGCGGTGGGGTGGGGACCACCTCCATCGTCGCCGGTCTGGCGCTGGCGGCCAGGGAGCAGGGGGCCCGGGTGCTGGCGGTGGATCTCTGCCAGGACAACCTGCTCGGGATCCACCTCGGCCTGCCCCACGACGATCCCCGGGGCTGGAGCCGGCTGGCGGATCCGGCGGGTGAATGGGCATCGGCGCTCTACCGCTATGAAGAGGGGCTGGATCTGCTGCCCCACGGCGGCGCGGCCGGGGTGTCGGCGGGCCCCTGGCTCGCGGCCATCACCGGCTATGACCTGGTGCTGCTGGACGTGCCCACGACGGGCCTGCCGGGCCTCCCCTGCCGGCGCCTGCTGGTGGTCAACGCCGATGCCAACTGCCATGTGCGACTTTACCGCCACCGCTGGGAGGCCGACGAGCGCCTGCTGGTGACCCAGTTCACCAGCCGCCGGGCCCTGCAGCAGGATCTGCTGGACCTCTGGCAGGCGGGCGGGCTGCCCCTGCTCAACCTGCGTCTGCACCGGGACGAGGCGATGGCCGAAGCCATGGCCGCCAAGCTACCGGTCGGGCGCCATGCCCCCGCCAGCCTGATCGCCCACGAGCTGATGACGCTGGCCAGCTGGTGCCTGAGCGAAGGGGGCGAGACCTCATGCTGACGCCAGCGGCAAGCCTCTGGTGCTCGCAGCGGTATCGCGAGCTGCGCCAGCGCGGTGGCTCCCGGTTGGGGGCCGCCACGCTGACCCTGGGCTGGCTGCTGGCCTGGACCCTCTTCCCCCTGGAGCGCCCGGGCTGGCAATGGGTGCTGGGCAATGCCCGCGGCCTCTATCCCCATCTGACGCGCCCCAGGGCAGGGGATCCCGTGCGCATCCTCTTGCAGAGTCTCTGGATGCTAGTGCGCCGTCCCAAGCCGGTTCCCCTGCGCTGGCCCGCCTCCTGGCAGCGGCTCTGGCAGTGGGGGACCCAGGCCCTGGGCGCCTTCCTGATCCAGCAGGAGGAGAGGGGACTGGCGGCGGCCAGGGCCACCCCCAGGGAGGCGCGCTGGAAGAGCGTGCTGCTCTGCGTGGTCGCCGGCGCCCTCTCCCTGCTCTGCGTCACCCAGCCGTTTACCCTGGAGGCCCAGCTGATGTTCGTCATCGTGCTGATGGGGATGGCCTTCGTCTTGCGCGCCGTGCCGGGCCGCTACCCCATGCTGATGATGATGGTGCTCTCCCTCACCGTCTCCTGCCGCTACATCTGGTGGCGCTACACCTCCACCCTGGACTGGTTCGACCCCGTCAGCCTGGCCTGCGGCCTCTTGCTGCTGGCCGCAGAGACCTATGCCTGGGTGGTGCTGCTGCTCGGCTACTGGCAGACCGCCTGGCCCCTGCACCGCCCGCCGGCGCCCTTGCCGGCGGACCCGGCCCAGTGGCCCAGGGTGGACCTGATGATCCCCACCTACAACGAGGATCTCGCCATCGTCAAGGGCACCGTCTACGCCGCCATGGGGCTCGACTGGCCCGCCGACAAGCTCACCATCTGGCTGCTGGACGACGGGGAACGCCCGGCGTTTCGCGACTTCGCCGAAGAGGCGGGGATCCGCTACGTGGCGCGGCCGACCCACGAGCACGCCAAGGCGGGCAACATCAACCACGCCCTCAAGATGGCCAGCGGGGATCTGGTCGCCATCTTCGACTGCGACCACCTGCCCACCCGCTCCTTCCTGCAGATGACGGTGGGCTGGTTCTACCGGGATCCCAAGCTGGGGGTGGTGCAGACCCCCCACCACTTCTTCTCGGCCGATCCGTTCGAGCACAACTTGCAACGGTTTCGCAAGATGCCGAACGAGGGGGCGCTCTTCTACGGTCTGGTGCAGGATGGCAACGACATGTGGGACGCCAGCTTCTTCTGCGGCTCCTGCGCCGTCATCAAGCGCTCGGCCCTGGACGAGATTGGCGGCATCGCGGTGGAGACGGTCACCGAGGATGCCCACACCTCCCTGCGGCTGCATCGCCTCGGCTACACCTCGGCCTACATCCGGATCCCGCTGGCGGCGGGGCTCGCCACCGAGAGCCTGTCGGCCCACATCGGCCAGCGCATCCGCTGGGCGCGGGGCATGGTGCAGATCCTGCGCCTGGACAACCCCCTGTTCGGCAAGGGGCTGAACCTGGGGCAGCGGCTCTGCTACTTCAACGCCATGCTGCACTTCCTGTCGGGGATCCCGCGCCTCATCTTCCTGACCGCGCCGCTCGCCTTCCTCATCCTGCACGCCTACATCATCTACGCGCCGGCGGCGGCCATTGCGCTTTATATGCTGCCGCACATCTTCCACAGCGCCCTGACCAACTCCCGGCTGCAGGGCAAGGTGCGCCACTCCTTCTGGGGGGAGGTCTACGAGACGGTGCTGGCCTGGTACATCGCGCGGCCGACCACGGTGGCGCTGTTCGCCCCCCACAAGGGCAAGTTCAACGTGACCGCCAAGGGGGGCATGACGGAGGAGGTGTTCCTGGATCTCGCCGTCTCCCGCCCCTATCTGCTGCTGATCCTGCTCAACCTGTGCGGGCTGGGGTTCGGTATCTGGCGCATCGCGACGGGGCCGGCGGACGAGGTGCCGACCCTGATCCTCAGCATGCTGTGGGCCCTCTACAACATGACCATACTGGGCGGGGCACTGGCGGTAGCGTTCGAGTCGCGCCAGGTGCGCGCGAACCCGCGGGTGGAGATGGTGATGCCGGCGGCCATCAAGCTGGCCAACGGCCACCTCTACCCCTGCACCGTCAAGGACTACTCCAACGGCGGGGTCGGCGTCCTGCTCGAGACCCCACTGCCGCTGGCCCCCAAGGAGCGGGTCTGGCTGCTGCTGCGCCATGACCAGCGGGAGCAGGCGTTCGCCGCCAAGGTGCAGCGGGCGTTCGGCTGCAAGCTGGGGCTGGAGCTGGCCCCCATGGATCAGGGGCAGCACGTCGCCTTCATCCAGTGCACCTTCGCCCGGGCCGACACCTGGTCTTTGTGGCAGCAGCGCCTGGGCAAGGATCGCCCGCTCCACAGCCTGCTCGACATCACGTTGCTGGGGTGGGGGGCCTACTGGCGCCTGCTCCGTACCTCCCCCCTCGGGGGCATCTGCATTCTCCTCGAGAAGCTGGCTCGCTGGCTGCTCTCCTTCGTTCCTCGTCGCGTCTCGCCGGATTTCCGGTCCGGGGCTCCGACCACACAGACAGTGAAAGGATGATGAAACCACAACGCTACCTTATCCCTCTCCTGCTGATGGCGCAGGGGGCGGCGGCCGCCGAGGCCACCGGTCCCCTGGCGCCGGTGTCCGCACCGGTGCGCAACCTGTCCCTGAGTTTCGAGCAGATGTCCTCGTCACCGGGCACCCTGTCCCTGCGCGGCAATGTCCCGGACGGTCAGGCGGACTTCACCGTGCGGCGCGACGAGGTGGTCACCGGGGCCACGCTGGACCTCGACTTCACGCCTTCGCCCTCCCTGCTGCCGCTCATCTCCCAGGTCAAGGTCTACCTCAATGACGAGCTGATGGGGGTGACCGCCCTGACCCGGGAGCAGATGGGGGCGCGCACCCATGCCCGCATCGAGCTGGATCCGCGCTACGCCAAGGACTTCAACCGGCTCAAGGTGAGCTTCGTCGGCCACTACCAGCAGGTGTGCGAGAACCCGGCGAGCGATACCCTCTGGCTCAACGTGAACCGGGACAGCAAGCTGACCCTTGAGCTGCAGACCCTGCCGGTGCGCAACGAGCTCTCCTTCTTCCCCATGCCGTTCCTCGACGTCCGTGACGACGGCAAGCTGATCCTGCCCATGGTGTTCAGCGGCGACGTGCCCCTCGAACAGCAGCAGGCGGCGGCCGTGCTGGCCTCCTGGTTCGGCACCAGGGCGCAGTGGCGGGGGCAGCACTTCCCCGTGCTCATCAACCGGCTGCCCGAGCGCAACGGGGTGATCTTCGCCACCAACGACGCTCGCCCGGATTTCCTGGCGGACTATCCCGAGGTCAAGGGGCCGACCATCGACATGATCAGCTCCCCCGACAACCCCTATGTGAAGCTGCTGCTGATCCTGGGGCGGGATCAGCAGGATCTGCTGACCGCAGCCACGGGGCTGGCCCGGGGTGAGGTGCTGCTGCGCGGCCAGAGCGTACAGGTGGACGAGGTGAAGCCCCTGGCGCCCCGCCAGCCATACGACGCGCCGAACTGGGTGCGCCTCGATCGGCCGACGCGCTTCGACGAGCTGATGGACTACCCGAACCAGCTGCAGGCCACCGGTCGTCGCCTCTGGCCCATGAACCTGACCCTGCGCCTGCCGCCGGATCTCTATCTGATGGGTGAGCGCGGCATCAAGGCCAACCTCAAGTACCACTACTCCTCGCCGACTCTGCGGGACGGCTCCCGGCTGGATGTGGCGGTCAACGGCCAGTTCATGAAGTCCTACCCCCTCGAGCCGGGCGAGGTGAAGAGTGAGCAGTGGCTCACCCTGCCGCTCTGGTTCGCCGCGGACGACGACGCCACGACCCTGCGCATGCCAGGTCTCAAGACCACCCAGGCCAACAGCCTGAGCTTCGCTTTCGAGTATGCCCAGTACGCCATGGGCGGCTCGGCGGACGGTCGCTGCGATCTGGTGATGCCGCCCGCCCATCAGGTGCGCATCGACGACGGCTCCACCATCGACTTCAGTGGCTATCGCCACTTCATCGAGATGCCCAACCTCAAGGCATTCTCCTATGCGGGCTTCCCGTTCAGCCGGATGGCGGATCTCGCCGACACCCAGGTGGTCATGCCCGCCAAACCCCACCCTGAGCAGATCACCACCTTGCTCGACACCCTGGGCGCCATCGGGGCCGAGACCGGTTACCCGGCCCTCTCCCTGCGGATCCTGGATGACTGGGAGCAGGCGCGCACCGCCGATCTGGACACCCTGCTCATCGGCACCCTGCCCGAGGAGTTCCGGCGGGATGTGGAGCCGGATGCCCTGCTGCAGGCCACGCGCTCCTGGGTCAACCAGCCCGCACGCCAGCACCAGGGGGATCTGCTCCACACCATGGCCGACCGCGAGCCCCAGGCCCGGGTGGGGATGACGGGCAACCGGGCCATCGCCGTCATCCTCGGCCTGCAATCGCCGACCCACGATCAGCGCAGCCTGGTGGCCCTGCTGGCGGACGGGCCGGCGGGGGGCAAGCTGCTCAACGACACCCTGCAAAACCCCGCGCAGCGCGACAAGGTCGCGGGCTCGGTGAGCATCATCCGGGAGTCCGGGGTGAAGAGCCTGGAGGTGGGGGATCGTTACGAGGTGGGCTATCTGCCGTGGTGGGAGCGCCTCTGGCAGCTGTTCGCCCGCTATCCGCTGCGCCTCGCCGTGCTGACCCTGATCTGCATGCTGGCGCTGGGCTGGGGCCTGAGGGTGCTGCTCGCCAGCGCCAGCCGTCGCCGTCTGAAGGAAGACTAAGAGATGACTCAGATGAAGAATGTCTGTGGGGTCCTGCTGCTCTGGGCCCTGTGTTCCCTGCCGGCGCTGGCCGCCTGCCAGTGGCCGGAGTGGGACCATTTCCGCGAGCACTACATCAGCGAGGAGGGCAGGGTCATCGATCCTGCCGACGGGCGCCGCATCACCACCTCGGAGGGGCAGAGCTACGGCCTCTTCTTCGCCCTGGTCAACGACGACAGGGAGACCTTCTCCCGCCTGCTGGACTGGACCGAGCGCCAGCTCGCCCGCGGGGATCTGACCGGCTTCCTGCCATCCTGGCTCTGGGGCGAGCGGGAGGACGGCAGCTGGGGCGTGCTGGACGAGAACAGCGCCGCAGACTCGGATCTCTGGATAGCGTACAACCTGCTCGAGGCGGGGCGCCTGTGGGACAACCACAGCTACTCGGCCATCGGCACCCTGCTGCTGCGCCGCATCGCCCGGGAGGAGGTCGCCACCCTGCCTGGCCTCGGACCCGTGCTGCTGCCCGGGGCGAAAGGCTATGAGGGGGAGGGGCGCTGGACCCTGAACCCGAGTTACCTGCCCCCCCAACTGCTGGCCCGCTTTGCCTCCCTCAAGGGGCCCTGGGCCGAGATGCGAACCCTGCTGCCACGCCTGCTGCGCGAGAGCGCGCCCCGGGGCTTCTCCCCCGACTGGGTGGACTGGCAAGCGGGAGAAGGGTGGCAGACCACGGCCGGCAAGGGCCCCCAGGGCAGCTATGACGCCATTCGCGTCTATCTCTGGCTCGGCATGCTGAGCGACAAGGACCCCGCCAAGGGGGCGCTGGTGGCCCATTTTGCGCCCATGCAGGCCAGGATCGCCGAACTCGGCGCCGTGCCCGAGCGGGTCGACAGCCAGACGGGGCTGAGCCAGGGGCAGGGGCCGTCCGGGTTCTCCGCCGCCCTGCTCCCCCTGTCGCAGGGACAGCCGACTCTGGAGACGCTGCGCGAGCAGGTCAAGCGGCAAGGGGTGCGGCGCGACGCCTACTATGGCAGCGTGCTGACCCTGTTCGGCGCCGGCTGGGATCAGGGCCGCTATCGCTTCGCCGAGGATGGCACCCTGCAACCCCGCTGGAGTGAATCATGTCAAACCGATTGACCCTGGGTTGCCTGCTCGCCGTCCTGGTGAGCGGCAACCTGGCCCAGGCCGCCGTCGAACCCGTCTCGTCCCTGCTGGAGCGCGTGCGCCTCGGGGAGGCGACCGGCCGGGAGGACCTGGTCAGCAACGCCCTCTACTCCCTCTCGCTGGTGGACCCGGATCATCCCGAGCTGCTGGCGGCCCAGGCCCGTCAGGCCCTGCGCAACGGCAAGGTCAAGGAGGCCGAGGCGCTGCTCGGCAGGCTCGGCAAGCTGGCGCCGGACTCGCGTCTCTATCGCCTGGGGATGGCGAACCTGGCGATGAACAATGCGGCGCAGCGCCAGCAGTTGCAGCAGGCGCGGCTGCTGGTCAGCGCCGGCCGGCTGGAGGAGGGGGACAAGCTCTACCGCACCCTGTTCGTGGATGGCATGGCTCCCAACCTGGAAGTAGCGATCGAATACGCGGCCCTGCAGCTGCGCCTGCCCGGCCAGCGGGCCAGGGGGATGGCGGCGCTGGAGGAGTTGAACCGCCTCTACCCGGGGCACCCCGGGGTGCGGGCCAGACTGGCCCGCAGCTACCTCGCCGATGGCCGCTGGCAGGAGGCGAGGGGGCTGCTGCAGCAGATGGCCAGGAGTGACTACGAACGCGACGACGCCGCCGACATCTGGCTGACCAGCATCAAGGAGCTGCCCGTCGGGCCCCGGAGCCTGGCCGAGTTGCAGCACTATGTCGCGGCCTTCGGCACGGGCACGGAGGTGCAGCAGGGCATGGCGCTGCTCGCCGAGCAGGAGGCGATGTGGGCGTCGCCGGCCTACCGGGCGCGCCAGCAGGCCCTGGCAAGCAACGAGGGAGGCAGGGCCTCCGTCGCCCAGCTGCGGCGGGCCCTGGCCGCGAACCCGGACGATCCCGAGCTGATGGGCGCCCTGGGGCAGGCTTACTCCCGCAACGATCAGCGGGCGCTGGCCATCGCCCAGTTCGAACGGGTGCTGGCAAACCCCGATGTCACCGACAAGGACAAATGGCGCAGCCTGCTGGCGACCAACCGTTACTGGCTGCTGGTGAGCCAGGGGCGCAGCGCCCTCGATCGCGAACAGTGGGGGGAGGCCGCGATCCTGTATCGGCGCGCCATCGCCCAGGACGGCCAGGAGCCCGAGGCCTGGCTTGGCCTGGGGGACAGCGAGCTGGGCCGCCAGCACGAGGCCGAGGCCGAGACCGCCTATCGCAAGGCACTCGCCATGAAGGGGGCCAGGGAGCGAGCCCTGGCCCGGCTGTTCGATCTCTACAAGGAGCAGGACCCGTCGCGGGCCCTGGCCCTGCTGGCGCAGCAGGGTACCCCCGGGATGCAGGCCGAAGGGCGACGGCTCAAGGCCGGTCTGCTGCAGGACGAGGCCGACCAGCTGGGTCGGGCCGGCAAGCTGCAGGAGGCCCTGCGCCTGCGGGAACAGGCCCTGGCGCTGACGCCGGAGGAGACCTGGCTGGCCTACCAGGTCGCCGACACCCGGGCCCGTCTCGGGCTGGCGGAGAGCGGGGAGCGGCTCTTGCGGGAGCAACTGGCGGCGCGGCCCCAGGATGCCGCCCTGCGCTACGCCACTGCCCTCTACCTCTCGGGACAGGAGAAGGGCACAGAGGCGAGAGGCGTGCTGGCCGCCGCCCCCCGGGCGGGGTGGACCGCAGAGATGCGCGAGCTGGATCAGCGCCTCGCCCGCGACGAGGTGATCGCCCAGGCGAGGGCACGCCACGATGCCGGGGATGATGCGGGGGCGGAGCGGCTGCTCCTGCCGCTGCAACCCGATGACGCCGTGACCCTGACCCTGGCGGAGTGGGCCGCCGGGCGGGAGGAGTGGGCCCGGGCCGAGGAGTATTACCGCCAGGTGCTGGCCCGCACGCCCCGGCAGCCAGAGGCCCGGCTTGGCCTGGCCGAGCTGGCCCTGGCCAGGGGAGACAGGGCCCAGGCCCGCCAGTGGTTGCCGGCCTGGCCTGTCAGCCCGCTGCCTGCGGATGAGTTCAACTACTACCGCCGGGTGGCGAACCTCTATCAGGGGCTGGGGGAGGAGGAGACGGCCGAGGCCATCTTCGTGGCCTACGAGCCCCTGGTCGCGTCACAACCGGCGTCCCAGCAGACGGCCCTGTTCTGGCGCGATGCCGCGCGCCAGCGCTTCGCGGCCCAGGACACCGAGGGCGCCATGGTGCGGGATCGCAAGGGACTGGTGGCTGCGGGCCTCGCCCCCCGTGAGGATCTGGACGGGGGCGAGGCCCGCAGCCA
>NZ_CDDD01000069.1 GCF_000820165.1 Aeromonas taiwanensis | reverse complement strand
CGGGCGCCGGCATGCGGGTGCTTCTGGTGGAAGATCACGAGGTGAACCGGGTGTTGATCAGCATGCAGCTGAGTCAGCTGGGGGCACGGGTGCTGAGCGCTGCCAACGGCCGCCTGGCCCTCGACATCCTGCGCTCGGAAACGGTGGATCTGGTGCTGACCGATCTGCAGATGCCGGTGATGGACGGCGCCGAGCTGTGCAGGCAACTGCGCGCCGATGTGCGCTGGCAACATCTGCCGGTCTATGTGATCACCGCCGATCTCAGCGAGCAGGCGGCGCAGCGGCTGGCGGAGTGCGGTTGTCAGGGGCGGTTGGACAAGCCCGTGCTTCTGAAGGAGCTGGCCACCTTGCTGCGTACCCTCGGTGGTCGACGCAGTGATGGCAAGGTGCAGGCGTTGCCGACCGCGGTCATGACCCTGTCGCCCCTGTTGACCCCGCCCCTCATTGCGCTTTACCTGACCTCGCTTCGCCAGGAGCTGGCGGACATCGAGCAGTGCGTGACACAAGGGGACCAGGCCGCCCTCGATTCGGCTTTACACAAGATGAAGGGGGCCGCCAAAATGGTGGGGGCCAGCCCGCTGGTCCAGGTGATCGACCGTTGGCAGGAGGCCCCCGGACACCCCCTAGCAGCAGAGTTGCGGCTGACCGTGGAAGAGGTCTGCCGACAACTGGGCAAGAGAGCATGAGATGATCATCACAGAGGAAGAGTTGCTGGCCTTGCTGGAGTCTGATGACAGTCAGGAGCCGGTGTTTCACCCCGTCAGCGTCTATGCCCTGGACGCCGCCTCCTATCAGGCGGTCAAGGCCGCCGGCTTGCCGGCCTATGCCAGTCTGCACCGCACCCGTCCCGATGCCGGCTGGCAATGGGAGGGGCTGTTTGCCACCGGAGCCATCGCTCTGTTCGAGCCCGCCTCTCATGCCGGTGCCGACTACCTGCCGCAGTTGCTGACCCCGGGGGCGGGTATCTATCGCCTCTCTGACCCCTGGCTGGAAGAGCTCCAGGCGCGGGAGCAGGAGTGGCGGACCTGGCTCTCCCGGTTGCAGGTCTTGCTGCTCGAGGATCACCCCTTCCAGGGAGCCTGCATCCAGCAGGAGATAGAGGCGCTGGGGCTGCCCTGCACATGGGTGCAGGAGGGTGAAGGTTGCCTCAAGGCGCTGGAAGAGGGTGAGGTGGGATTGCTTATCTGCGATCTCAGCCTGGCGGAGCAGGATGCCATCAGTCTGTTGATGAGCCACCCCCAGTATCGCCACAGCGGCCTGCCCATCGTGCTGCTCTCCGCCCATGATCAGACCCTGATCGACGGGGCCAGGCGCCTGCTGCACGATGCGGGCTTCAACGTGCTGGCCGCACTGGCCAAACCCTTGCTGAGCGATGATCTGCTGCGCCTGCTCAAGGCGCTCTATCTGGGGCCACAACGCCGGCGCAGACTGGGTGGCCTGAGGCGCACCATCCGCAGTTGGCAGGGGGAGGCGAGGGGAGAGCTCGGTCTGCTGGCGGAGGCGGGGGCGTTCATGCTCCCCGTCTGGCTGAGCTTAAGTGGCCTGGCTCCCCACTGGGAACCGCTCAAGGCCTGGCTGGAGCAGCATGGGCGCCCGGCGAGCGAACTCACCCTGGTGATCCATCGACGGGACAACCTGCTGAACCATGCGGATCGCTTCGCCCTGGTGCTCCAGGCGAGCCTGGCCGGGGCGAGGCTCGCCCTGCTGCAGGACAACGCCCAGCACCTGCCGTTCGATCTGCTGGAGCGGTTGCCGCTGCAATCCCTGCTGCTGGGACAGCATATGCAGTCCGAGATCGAGGCCATGGCCGGAGACTCCCTGCTGGCCCGTTTCATCCAGCGCGCCAGGGATCTCGGCATCGCGCTCTATCTCGACGATCCTTTCAACCTGCTCGACCCTACCCAGTGGCAGGATCGCGGCATAGCGGGGCGCTGGTAAGCCGTGCCGCGCTACCTCTGCTGGCCCCTCGACGAGGGGCGTCTGGTGCGGGGGCTGACGGGCTGGACGGCCCCCGCCTCGCGCGCCGCCCTGCCCATGGCGATGGAGGTGGGCGGCGTGCCCTGCCGTCTGCGGGAGCTGGCGGGGAGCGACCCCGAGTCCATCCGGGCAGCCTATGATGCGCTCAGCGAGCAGAGCGTCTATCTGCGCTTCATGCGGGCCAAGCAGCCTGCGACGGCCGAGCAGCTCGCCTTCTTTCTCGACTACCCCAGAGAACCCCAGATAGGGTTGCTGCTGACCGACGAACAAGGGGCACCGCTTGCCATGGCCCAGTCCGTGCGCCGGCGCCTGCACCCGGACAGGGCCGAGTTTTCCTGCATAGTGGCGGATCATTTCCAGCATCGCGGCGCCGGGCGGCGCATCCTGATGGCGCTGGCCCTGCTGGCTTACGGGGAGGGGATACGGGAGTGGACGGCCGAAGTGCTCGGCCAGAACCGCCCCATGCTGTCGCTCCTGAAGGGGCTGGGGCTGCCGCTGACCCTGGTGACGGGGCGGGAGATGGTCTTCGCCAGACTGGATCTGGGCGTCCTGCGAGGATGGTTTCCTCCCCAGCCCTAAGACCAAGGGCGAATGTGCCGTCCCTTGCTCCTGTGCTAAGGTCAGCCTGTTACCCGTTGGAGGAGAACAACCATGGTGCAGTCAGCCAAACATATCGTGATCCTCACCGGTGCCGGCATCTCTGCCGAGTCCGGTATCAAGACGTTCCGGGCCTGCGACGGCCTGTGGGAGGAGCACAGGGTGGAGGATGTGGCCACCCCGGAGGGCTATGCACGGGATCCCGAACTGGTGCAGCGTTTCTACAACGCGAGACGCCATCAGTTGCAGCGGGACGAGGTCCATCCCAATCCTGCCCACTATGCCCTGGCCCGCCTCGAGCGCCTGTTGCCGGGACGCGTGACCCTGATCACCCAGAACATCGACAACCTGCACGAGAGCGCCGGCAGCAAGAACCTCATCCACATGCACGGGGAGCTGCTCAAGGCCCGCTGCCCGGGGTCGGGCCAGGTGATCGAGTGGCGCGGGGATCTTCACCAGGACGAGCTCTGCTCCTGCTGCCAGCTGCCCCAGCCGCTGCGCCCCCACGTGGTCTGGTTCGGCGAGATGCCTCTGGGGCTGGATCGCATCTACTCGGCTCTGGCCCAGTGCGATCTCTTCATCTCCATCGGTACCTCTGGCGCCGTCTATCCTGCCGCTGGCTTCGTGCATGAGGCGGGGCTGAACGGTGCCCACACAGTGGAGCTCAATCTGGAACCCAGTGAAGTGGGCAGCCAGTTCGACGAGAAGCGTTATGGCCCGGCCTCCCTGCTGGTACCGGCCTTCGTGGACGAGTTGCTGCAAAGCTGCGGTGTACACCAGCCCAAACCGATCGATGGTCACAACTGGATGGAAATGCGTGGTTCATAACGATTGAAAGTGAGCACGGTTGCATTGACCCGGTGAAGTCGCCACACTGGCCCTTAGACTCGGGTGCAACTGGCAAGACCATCATGAAGATTCGACAATACGGGTTCCTCTCTCTTCTCCTGGCGCTGATGTCGTTCGGCACCGAGGCCGCTTCTCCCCTGTTGCGATTGATCCTGCCTGACAAGCAGGAGATCTTCCTCGATGAGGCGGCGCTGGCCGCCTTGCCCCAGGCCGAGTTCGAGACGGCTACCCCCTGGACTGTCGGCGTTCACCGCTACCGCGGTCCGACCCTGGCCAGTGTGCTGGCGGCGCATCATGTCGCCGATGCCAGCCTGCTCGACGTGGTGGCGCTCAACGGCTATCGGCAGCGGGTCGATCTCTCCCTGTTTGCCAAGGTGCCGCTCACCCTGGTGCGTTATCAGGATGACAAGCCGCTCACCCGGCGCAACAAGGGCCCCCTCTGGCTGCTGATCCCCCTCTCGGCCCATCCCGAGATGGATGTCTCTACCATCCACAACAACATGGTCTGGCAGACGATCCGCATCGAGGTCGTCAAGTGAGCCGTCGACAGCGCCACAACCTGCTGCTTGCAGCCATCTCCCTGCTGTTTCTGTTCTCATCCGTCTGGGGCCTGCTGCTGCAGAGCCGCCACGAACAGCTCGTCGACAAGTTCTATCGCAATATCCACTGGAACATCAGCCAGGTGATGCAGGAGTCCCAGCGCCTCCTCTACGATCTGCGCCTCTATCGGGCCGGGGGACTCGATATGGAGACCCTGAGCCTGCATTACGATCTGCTCTGGAACCGGCTGGATGTGTTTCTGGTCAGCTCGGAGACGGCGGATGCCCGCTCCCGCCATGGCTTGGGCGAGGTACTGACCAGTCTGTTTGCCGAGGTCAAGGCGCTGGACCCCCAGATCCAGGCCGGCGCGCTGCAAGAGGGGAAGGCCCTCGACCAGTCGCTGGCCAGGATTGCCGGTCTCACCCGCCAGGTGGAGCTGATAGGGGATCAGATCCTCTCCGGCCAGGAGCGGGAGGCGTCGCTCAACCAGCTGCGCCAGAGCCTGTTCTGGATCCAGATCTGGCAGCTCATCCTGTTGATCATGGGGGGGATACTGGTCTTTGCCCTGATCCGCACCAACCTGCATAATCGCCGCCTCTCCCTGCTGGACCCCATGACCCGGCTCGGCAACCGCCGGGCCCTGCAGGGGCAGCTCAAACCCTCCCTGCTGCGCGGCAAGGTCCAGGCTCTGGCTGTGCTCGATCTGAAGCGGTTCAAACAGGTCAATGATCTGCTCGGCTACCAGGTCGGTGATCGCCTGCTGCAGGCGGTTGCTGCCAGGTTGCGGCAAGCCTATCCCGGTCACGCCTACCGGCTGGGAGGGGACGAGTTCGCCGTGGTGCTGACCACCGAACCCGGTGATCTCGACGCCCGCATGGCGGCCATGGTGGCGTTGTTGCAGTTCGAATTCGTGACCCGGGAGAGTCGCTTCGATCTCGCCTGCCGTTTCGGGGTCGCCAGGGCCGAGGAGGAGGCGGATGCCGAGCAGTTGCTGGAGCAGGCCATCCTGGCCCTGAACCACGCCAAACGGGACAATGAGACCCTGGTCTGGTACCAGGCGTCGATGAAGGCTGCCCTCAGCATGAACCAGCGGCAGTTGCACCAGTTGCGGGAGTGGCTGGGGGGCGCCGCGCCTTCGCCCCTGGAGACGGTGTGCGAAACCCTGAAGGACGAGCGGGGGGAGATGGTGACGGCCATCAGCGCGCGTTGGCAGGTAGGACAGCAGGCGTGCGACGTGGGCTGGATGCAGGAGCGCGGCGTGCTGGGTCCCGTGATGGCCAGGCTGCTGCTGGAAGAGGCTCATCGGCAGCCCCTGCTGCTGGAACTGAACCAGCCGTCGCAACTGGTCCACGTGCTGGCCTCCCTGCCACCCTTGCCCCCCGGAGCGCTGATCCTGGCCCTGCCCACCCTGGTGGAGGATGCCGCCCTGCTCGAGACGGTGCGCCGGCATGACTGCGTGCTGGCGCTGTGCGAGCTCGGCAGCCGTGTACCCACCCTGTTGCGGGCGGGCTGGCCGGTTCGTTACTGGTTGCCGGACCCCTCGGATCACGACGCCCTGCTGCAGCCCCTGGCCAGACAGCTGGGGCTGCGACGCCTGAGCCGCCTGGGCGCGGCGGAGCTGGGCGACAGGCGCAAGCAGCAAGAGCCCCGTTGACGGGCAGATAAGACGAAAAAGGGCGGCCCGAGCCGCCCTTTTCGTGTTCGTGGATCAGGCTGCGGGGGCCGGGGGAAGGGGAGCGCAGGAGTCTCTGATCACCAGATCCGGCTCCACGGTGATCCGGCGATTGTCTATCTGCTCGCCGTTGATGCGGGCCAGCAGCCGGGTGACGGCGAGGCGGCCTAGCTCCTCCTTGGGCTGGTTGACCGTGGTCAGGGCGGGCGACATGTACTGGGCCAGAGCCACGTTGTCATAGCCGACCAGAGAGAGATCCCGGGGGATGACGAGCCCGGCGCGATGGGCGGCGCTGATGACCCCCATGGCCATCATGTCATTGCAGACGAAGAGGGCGGTGGGGCGCTCGGGCAGTGCCAGCAGACGCGTCATGGCGGCGGCGCCGCTGGCACAGTCGAAGTCTCCCTCCTGGACCCAGGCCGGATTGACACTGAGCTCCGCCTCCTGCATCGCCTGCTCGAAGCCTGCCTGGCGCTGGTTGGCGGGGGCCCGACGCTGGGGGCCCGTGATGCAGCCGATGGCGGTGTGACCCAGCGCCAGCAGGTGGCGGGTCGCCAGGTAGCCGCCGCGGTGGGAGTTGTCGGCGATGAGATCCACCTCGCCATTCTCCATGCCCCAGTCCATTACCACCACCGGCAGGCTCTTGAGCCAGGCGAGCTGGTTGAACATCTCCTGCTGCCCCTCGCTGCACATGATGAGCAGGCCATCCACCCGTTTTCTGAGCATCATCCTGAGGTAGGAGAGGGCGGTTTCTACCTGTCCCTCCGTGTTGCCCAGCATCAGGTTGTAGCCCTGCTCGAAGCAGTAGCGCTCCACCCCGCGCACCACTTCGGCGAAGAAGGGGTTGCTGGAAGTGGTGACCAGCATGCCGATACTGTGGGTCTCCTTCACCTTGAGGCTGCGGGCCACCAGGCTCGGGGCATAGTTGAGGTCACGCATGGCGGCGAAGACCCGCTCCCGGGTCTCCTCGGCGACGAAACGGGTCTCGTTGATGACGTGGGAGACGGTGGTGGTGGAGACCCCCGCCCGCGCCGCCACCTCCTTGATATTGGCCATCAGTGCCCCTGCGCCGCTTGGTCCTGGAGGAAGGCATCGACCTCCTGCTTGCCCGGGATGGAACTCTGGGCACCGAAACGGGTTACCGAGAGCGCCGCCGCGCCGTGGGCGAAGCGCACCGCGTCGTGGAAGTCGGCGCCGGCGAGCTCTGCCGCCAGCAGGGCGCCGTTGAAGGTATCCCCCGCGGCCGTGGTGTCCACCGCCTTGACCCGAAAGCCTGGAATGAGCTGTTGCTGTTTCCCGTTGCTGCAATAGACGCCCTGGGAGCCCAGGGTGATCATCACGTCCGTAATCCCCATCTCGTGGAAGCGTTTGGCCGCTTCCCGGGCGCTGGCTTCGTCCGTGACCTTGATGCCGGTCAGCAGCTCGGCCTCGGTCTGGTTGGGCGTGATGAGGTCCACCAGCCCCAGCAACTCGGCCGACAGGGGCCGGGCGGGGGCCGGGTTCAGCACCACCCGGGTGCCGTGGGATCTGGCCAGGCGAGCCGCTTCCTGCACGCTCTCGAGGGGGACTTCCAGCTGCAGCAGCAGGGTGTGGGCGTTGGCGATCATGGTCTCGTGGCCCTTGACCACGGCCGGGGAGAGGGCGCCATTGGCTTCGGCGGAGATGCCGATGCTGTTCTCCCCCTCGTCGCTCACATAGATGATGGCGATGCCGGTGGGGAGCCTGGGGTCGAGTTCGACGGCGCTGACATCGATGCCGTCGTTGGCAAACCCGGTTTTCATCTGGTGGCCGATGGCATCATCACCGATGCGGGCGATAAAGGAGACTTCTGCACCCAACCGGGCGGCGGCCACCGCCTGATTGGCACCCTTGCCGCCTGGCACGACCTGATAGCTGTGGCCGGTCAGGGTTTCACCGGGGCGGGGGAAGTGGGGGACGCGCAGCACATGATCCGCATTCACGCTGCCGAGGACTACGAGACGATTCATTCCTATCACCCTTGTTGAGAACATCCTGGCCTGAGTGGGCCCAGGCCGGGAGGCTCTGATGGAGAAAGGGGGGAGGCGAACCTCCCCCTCGCGCTTACTTGCTGACGATTTGCAGCGGGACCGGGATGGACTGATCTACGGCCTGGCCCTTGAGCACCTTGTCGGCGGTTTCCACACCGATGGCACCGATCAGGGCCGGTTGCTGGGCCACGGTGGCGGCCAGTTTACCCTTGGCCACGGCAGCCTTGCCATCGTCGGTGCCGTCGAAGCCGACGATCATCACTTCTTTGCCGGCGGCCTGTACGGCGCGGATGGCGCCCAGCGCCATCTCGTCGTTCTGGGCGAACACGGCCTGCGCGGTCGGATGGGCGGCCAGCAGGTTCTCCATGACGTTCAGACCCTTGGTGCGGTCAAAGTCGGCGGGCTGGGAGGCCAGCACCTGCAGCTTGTTGGCGGTGACCGCCAGGGCGAAGCCTTCGCCGCGGTCGCGGGCGGCGGAGGTACCGGCGATCCCTTCGAGCTGGATCACCTTGGCGCCGCTGCCCAGCTTCTCGGCGATGAAGTCGCCAGCCAGCTTGCCACCGGCCACGTTGTCGGAGGCGATGTGGGCCTTGACCTCACCCTGCGCCGCGCCGCGGTCCAGGGTCAGCACCGGGATGCTGGCCTTGTTGGCCAGGCGGATGGCGTTGCCCACGGCTTCGGAGTCGGTCGGGTTGATCAGGATGGCGCCTACCTTGCGCACGGTGAGATCTTCCACGTTGGAGAGCTCCTTGGCCGGGTCATTCTGGGAGTCCAGTACCACCAGGTCGTAGCCCAGCTCCTTGGCCTTGGCTTCGGCCCCCTCCTTCATGGTCACGAAGAAGGGGTTGTTGAGGGTGGAGACCACCATCGCCAGGGTGTGATCGGCGGCCTGGGCGGTGCCCAGCACGGACATGATGGCGGCGGCGAGCAGGGTATTGAGCTTTTTCATCATTTCATTCCTTGTGTGTGGCGTGGCTTGTTAACGGTTGCTTTTGTTATCGATCATCACGGCGAGCAAAATCACGCTGGCCTTGGCGATCATCTGGTAATAGGAGCTTACGTCGAGCAGGTTGAGGGCGTTGTTGAGGAAGCCGATGATGAGGGCACCGATCAGCGTCCCCATGATGCGGCCCTTGCCCCCCATCAGGCTGGTGCCTCCCAGCACGACGGCGGCGATGGCATCCAGCTCGTACCCCATGCCCGCGGTCGGCTGGGCCGAGGAGAGGCGGGAGGTGACGATGAGGCCGGCCAGGGCGGAGAGGGCACCGCACAGACCATATACCGCGAGCTTGACCCGGTCCACATTGATACCGGAGAGGCGGGTGGCCGATTCGTTGCCGCCCAGGGCATAGATGTAGCGGCCCAGACGGGTGTGGTTGAGCAGGTACCAGGCGAGCAGGAAGACGATGGCCATCAGCCAGATGGGCACCGGCAGGCCGAACAGGTAGCCGGTCCCTATCCAGGCGAAGTGATCGGCGCCGTCACTGAAGCCGGTGGAGATGGGGCGCCCCTCGGTGTAGACCATGGTGATGCCGCGCAGGGCGGTCATGGTGACCAGGGTGGCGATGAAGGCCTGCACCTTGCCCTTGGCGATGATGAGGCCGCTGACGCCGCCGAGCAGGGCACCGGCCCCCAGGGTGAGAGGGATCACCAGCATGATGGGCAGCTCCATGGCGACCATGCTGGCGGCCAGAGCGCCGCACAGGGCCAGCACCGAGCCGACCGACAGATCGATGCCGGCGGTGAGGATGACCAGCGTCATGCCGACCGCCATGATGGCGTTGACCGAGGTCTGGCGCAGGATGTTGAGCAGATTGTCGGCGGTGAAGAAGTTCGGACTCAGGAAGGAGACCACGCCGATCAGCACCAGCAGGGCCACCAGGGACTTGTTCTCGATCCACCAGGCCTTGCTCATGATGCCGCGGCGGGGAAGGGTTTGGGTTGTCATTGTGCTGCCTCTTGCTCTGCTTGCCACTGTTTACCGACGGCGGCCGCCATCAGTTTCTCCTGATTGGCGTCCCGGGTATTGAACTCTGCGCTGATGCGCCCTTCGTGCATCACCAGGATGCGGTCACTCATGCCGAGTACTTCCGGCATCTCGGAGGAGACCAGGATGATGCTCATCCCCTCCTTCTTGAACTGGTTGATGAGCTGGTAGATCTCCTTCTTGGCGCCCACGTCCACGCCGCGAGTCGGCTCGTCCAGGATGAGGACCTTGGGCCTTGTCAGCAGCCCCTTGGCGATGGCCACCTTCTGCTGGTTGCCGCCCGAGAGCAGCTTGATGAGCTGGTCCTGACTCGGGGTCTTGATGTTGAACAGGCGTACGTAGTCGCCCACCGCCTGGCGTTCGGCCTGGCCGTCAATCTTGCCGCCGCGGATGAACTCGCCGAGGGCGCACAGGCTCATGTTCTCCCGCACCGAGAGCTCCAGCACCAGGCCGTCACCCTTGCGATCCTCGGAGATGTAGGCGATGCCGGCGGCCAGGCCATCGGCCGGTCCCTTGGGGGCCAGGGCATGGCCATCCACGGTCACCTGGCCGGCACTGATGGGGCTTGCACCGTAGATGAGCTTCATCAGCTCGGTGCGCCCTGAGCCCATGAGGCCGCTGAAGCCCAGGATCTCCCCCTGGCGCAGGGAGAAGCTCACCCCTCGCACGCCGGGGCCGGCCAGGTCTTTTACCTGCAGGCTGACCGGGCCGAGCTCGCGCACCAGGCGCGGGTACTGCTCCTCCAGCCTGCGACCCACCATCATCTCGATGATCCTGTCTTCGTCGAGATCGCTTACCGCCTGCTCGCCAATCCACTTGCCGTCCCGCAGCACGGTGACCCGATCGCAGATCTCGAAGATCTCCTTCAGGCGGTGGGAGATGTAGACGATGCCGCAGCCCTGCTCGCGCAGCTCGCGGATGACCTTGAAGAGCTGCTCGGTTTCGGTGTCGGTCAGGGCATCGGTGGGTTCGTCCATGATGATGACGCTGGCATCGAACGACAGCGCCTTGGCGATCTCCACCATCTGCTGCTCGCCGATGGAGAGATCCCCGAGCCGAGTGTCCGGCCCGTGCTTGACCCCGAGGCGCGCCAGGAGGCCACTGGCCCGCTCGCGCAGCTGCTTGTGGTCGATGCTCCCAAAGCGGGTGCGCGGCTCGCGGCCGAGGAAGATGTTGGCGGCAATCGACAATTCCGGCAGCAGGTTCAGCTCCTGGTGGATGATGCTGATCCCCTGATCCTGGGAGTCGCGCGGTCCCTTGAAGTGGACCGGCTGGCCGCGATAGCTGATGGTGCCGCTGTCGGCCTGATAGATGCCGGTCAGCACCTTCATCAGGGTGGACTTGCCGGCGCCGTTTTCGCCGAGCAGGGCCATCACCTGGCCCGGGTAGACCTTGAGGCCTGCCTCATCGAGCGCCCGCACGCCGGGGAAGGTCTTGACGATCCCGCTGAGCGACAGAATGGGCGAGGGGGTTGTACTCATGGCTGATTCCTTCAAGGCTTAGAACGCCACGCCGGCGCAGAGGATCAGGTTGGCGTAGGGGGTGACCTCGCCGCTGCGCACGATGGCCTTGCTCTGGTGGGAGCGGGCCTTGAACGCCTCGTGCAGGCAGTATTCGATGGCAATGGGCTTGCCCTGTGCCTGGGCGTGGGCCTCTATCTGATCCACCAAAGCCTGGTGGGCGTCGGGGCTGATCTCCCGGATCTCGCTCGCCATGATCACCTTCTCCACCACCAGGTCAGTGAGCAGGGCGGTCAGCACAGTGGTGAGGCTGGGGGTGCCCGCCATCAGCGCCAGATCGATGCGCTCGGGGCCGGCCGGGATGGGCAGGCCCGCGTCGCAGACGGTGATCTCGTCGGTGTGACCCATTCGGGCCACCAGGGCACTCAGGGGAGCATTGAGCAGCTTGCCTCGTTTCATACAGCACCTCGGCGGTCTGTGACCGCATATCGGATATTGAGCGGGGCAACCGGTTACGCAACCGGTTGCGTCGTTGATGCGAAAGATAGGCGCTAACCGTTAACGGGTCTAGGCACAGATGAAGAAAATGTGAAAACGATCTCAATGAGGCGCTGGGAAAACGTAAAACGGGTGCCAGAAGAGCACCCGTTTGGTCATGGGCACCGCTGCCCCGGGAAGGAACAGCGATACCTGCAGGAGAGGATCAGACGGCGAGCGCCTCCTGCACGGTGGGGCGTGCCAGCATGCGCTCATGATGGGCCGCCACCTTGGGAAACTCGGTGATGTCCACCCCGTCGCTCGCCAGCCAGCCTGCGACCACGAACAGATAGATGTCGGCCAGGCTGAAGCGCTCCCCCAGCACCCAGGGGCCGGCCAGGTAGTGGTGCTCTATCTCGGAGAAACCGTCGCGCATGTTCCGGGGCATCTTGGCCTGCATGGCGGCGATGGCCTGCTCGTCATCGGCCCAGCGGCTGGCCCGGCGCCCGTGGGCATGGGCGACGTGGACGGTGGAGGCCAGGAAGCTGTGCACCTCCTGCATGCGGGCCAGCAGGAAGGGATCGTCCAGGGGGGCCAGCTGCGCCTCTGGGAAGCGCTGGGCGACATAGAGCAGCAGCGCCGGCGTTTCGGTCAGCACGCCGCGCTCGGTCACCAGCGCCGGCACCCGGCCCTTGGGGTTGATGGCCAGATAGGCGGGGGATCGCTGCTCGCCGGCGGCGAGGTCGAGACGCTGGATTCGGTGCGGGGCGCTGGCCTCCACCAGGGCGATGCGCACCGCCATGGCGCAGGTACCTGGCGCAAGATAGAGGGTCAGTTCGGACATGGCGTACTCCTTGTGTGAACGATGAGGGGAAAGACTCCGTGAATGAGAGGCGCGGCGTCTGCCGGGTCCAGCCGTCATCCTACGCTCGTCGTCACCAGGGGCCAAGCAGGGGGAACAAGGGTTTTTGCCGCTGGTATCAATGGCTTTCTGAACGGAAGATAACAGGAAAAACGGCTACGCATGCCCGGTCAAACCGCTATAATGTGCCACCTTGGATCAGTCGTCAGTGAATGTTGGATAGTCAATTGAGTAATAGAATGCGGATCGGTGGTACCCTCGAACAGTCCCTCAGCCAGGGATACCGTCTGGACTTGCCAGGGGTGCTGAAAGAGGCGTGGCAACAGACCCGGCGCACCGGTTTTGGTCTGGCGCTGGCTATCGTCGGGGTCATGGCAATCTGGATCCTGCTGAGCAACACCCTGCTGGCCCCCTATGTTGCCCAGGAGGGAGGCGACATGGACATGGCCCTGATCCTCAGCCTGCTCATTACGGTGATCATGTCTCCCATGACCTCCTCCCTCGACATGCTGGGGCTGCAACAGTCGGTCGGCGTCCGTGCCCGGCCCGGCCAGGTGTTCGACTTCTTCCGCCACTTCCTGCGTCTGGGCAGCCTGAGCCTGCTCGGCAGCCTCATCACCAGCCTGTTCGGCCCCCTGTTCGAACTGGTGGGCCTGCCGGTGATGCTGGCCTTCATTCCCTCAGCCCTGGTGGGCATGGGGCTGGTGTTCACCGTGCCCCTGGTGCTGGAGCGCGGCCTGTCGCCGGCCCAGGCCATTCTGGTCTCCCTCAAGCTGTTTGCCCGCGGCTGGCCCAGCATAGTGTTGCTGCACGGGGTCATGCTGGCGCTCTTCTTCCTGGCGCTCATCCCCATGGGGCTGGGGCTTATCTGGGTGGCACCCCTCTACTTCAACTGCAAGGGGATCCTCTACCGGGATCTGTGCGGGGTCGCCGTGGAGGTGACCGAGGTGGCGGACAACGCCGGCGGGCAGGGGCCGGATCACTTCAACGCCTGACGGACAGGGTTGTCAGGCTGTCGCCAATGTCGGCGCACTATGCTGCGCGATGAAAAAGGATGGCACATGCAGAATCGATACGGGGTGGCGGCCGCGCTGCTGCTGGCTCCCATGCTGGGGCAGGCGGCGCCGTCGCTGGAGCTGGCGTACGGCACCTTCTACAGCCAGATGAAGACGTTCGCCAAGGGGGAGTTCGGTCACGCCAGGCTGGGCTTTTACCTGACCAGTCAGCAAAACGGCCAGCGTTGCCTGCTCACCTCGGCCAGGGTATCGACCCCGGACAGGGACGTGCCCGCCGAGGTCACGGTGGACAGCGAACTGCGGCTGCCCAATGACGACGATCTCAACCTCGACAAGGCGACCGTGGTGGTCGGGCTCAGCGAGCCGCACGTAGCCTGCGACATGTCGGTGCAGGTGATGGCCGATGCGCCCGCCACCCCCGAGATGCCGCTGGCGGAGATCACCCTGCGTCAGCAGCAGATGCAGCAGTTGCTCGACAAGATGGCCGGCATGGTCGGCAAGTATTTCCTGCCGAAGATGGAAGGAGTGCGTCTTTCCCTGGTGGCGCCTTCAGGGACGGCCTACCTGGTCGATGGCGCCCGTCAGGAGGCCGTCTCCTGGCAGGAGGGGCAGCTGCTTCTCAGCAACGCACAGCTGGCAGCGTTTGCCGGTGGCAAGTTGCAACTGCAGGGAGAAGTCCTGCGTCTGACCCCCTGGCTGCGCAAGGGGTAAGGGCGACAAGCCGTTTATTGCTTATGTAGCAGAATAAAAAAGGAGCGCCAGGCGCTCCTTTTTTGTGGGTGACGGGGCTCAACGCACCTCGATTACGTCCAGCATGTCCATCTCGTCGATGTCCAGCAGCGGGGCCTTGGGCAATTCGGGCGGATCGAATGCCTTGTCGCCACCGTCGATGATGCCGGAGTCGCGGTTGATGCTCTTGAAGTCAAACAGCTGGTGATCGAGCAGGTGGCTCGGGATCACGTCCTGAATGGCGGTGAACATGGTCTCGAGACGACCGGGGAAGCGGCGATCCCACTCCTGCATCATCTGCTTGATGGCCTGGCGCTGCAGGTTTTCCTGAGAGCCGCACAGATTGCAGGGGATGATGGGGAAGGCCTTGACCTCGGCATAGCGCACCAGGTCCTTCTCCTTGCAGTAGGCGAGCGGTCGGATCACCACGTTCTTGCCATCGTCGCTCACCAGCTTGGGCGGCATGGATTTCAGCTTGCCACCGTAGAACATGTTGAGGAACAGGGTCTCGAGGATATCGTCACGGTGGTGGCCCAGCGCGATCTTGGTGCAACCCAGTTCCTGGGCGGTACGATACAGAATGCCGCGACGCAGGCGGGAGCAGAGGGCGCAGGTGGTCTTGCCCTCCGGCACCTTCTCCTTGACGATGGAGTAGGTGTCTTCTTCCACGATCTTGAAGTCGATGCCGAGGGAGGTCAGGTATTCCGGCAGCACGTGTTCGGGGAAACCGGGTTGTTTCTGATCCAGGTTGACGGCCACGAGATCGAAATGGATGGGGGCGCTGGCCTTCAGGCTCATCAGGATGTCGAGCATGGCAAAGCTGTCTTTGCCGCCAGACAGGCACACCATGATCTTGTCACCCTCTTCAATCATGTTGAAGTCGGCGATGGCCTGGCCCACGTTGCGCCGCAGGCGTTTCTGCAGCTTGTTGAAACTGTATTTCTCTTTGGCGTTAAGCTCTTCTAGCATGGCCTCAAACCCGGGACAAAAATAAGCGGCTTATTATAGCCATGTCCCGGGGGAGGGCAAGAAACGCTTATGCAGTATGCCGCCTGTCATCCACCGGGCAGCTGTAATCGTCGGGTTTGAGGATGAGGATGTCGCAGTTGAGCCTGTCGACCACGTGTTCCGCCGTGTTGCCGAGCAGGGCGGCGGAGAGCCCGGTACGACCGACGCAACCCATGATCATCAGGGTGGCCTTGAGCTCGTCCGCCATGTCCGGCAGCACCTCTTCGGGCAGGCCTTCCGCCACCTTGGTCCACATGTGGTTGATACCGAACTGATCTGCGTGTTCCCGCAGCAGATCTTCATGGTGCTTGCGAATGGCGTCGTTGTAAGCGTTGGGATCGAATTCGGGCAGCTCGATGGCCACGTTGACCGGGGTCCCCGGGTAGGTGTTGACCAGATAGAGGTTGGCGCCGAGCAGTTCGGCGATGGCGATCCCCTCGCGGGTGATGCGATCGTTCAAGACCTTCTGTTCCTTGTCATCGCTCGAGCAGTTGATGGCGGCGATGAGGCTGCCACCCCGTTGCCAGTGACCCTCCTTCACCAGCAGGACAGGGCAGGGGCACTTGCGAAGCAGGTGCCAGTCGGTCGGGGTGAAGATGAAGGTTTGCAGGAAGGAGTGCTTGTGGGTCGCCTTGACCACCAGATCGTGGCGCTGCTCCAGCACCTCCTGAATGACGCACTCGAAGGGGCGGTTGTGCCACAGCACCTTCACCTCGCACTCCACCCCTTTGTCTCGGTAGGGTTGGAGGATCTCGTCGAGCCACTCCCGACGCTGGGCGATGACACCGTGGCGCATCTCTTCCCGCTCGTCAGCCGACAGCATGGCAGTCATTTCATACGAAAAGTCGTAAATCGTCAGGAGCAGGGTCAGCTGGGCGCCCTGCTCCAGCTCGGCGACCTTGACCGCGCGCTCGAGGGCGATCTGGCGCTCCTCTTCCGGGTTGATCACCACCAGAATGTTTCGGTACTTGACCATGTTCTCCTCCTTGGCAAAAAGGCCAATGATGGCAACTCTTTAGCCATTACAGCTTAGTCCAAGGGGGGCGTCGGGAAGGTGTGCCGGATCAAATTTCAGGGCGAACAGATCCGGCTGAGAATCAGGTGGGCGGAGAGCAGGTCAGCCGCAGGGGGGACGAGTGGCACCGGCCATGATGCCGAGGGCCGTGTGGTCCAATACGGTGATGTACTTGCCCTTGACGCTGATGAGGCCGGATTTCTGGAAACGGCCGAGCAGGCGACTGATGGTCTCGACGGTGAGGCCGAGGTAGTTGCCGATGTCGCCCCGGGTCATGGAGAGGCGAAACTCCTTGGCGGAGAAACCGCGCTCGGAGAAGCGTACCGACAGGTTGTGCAGGAAGGCGGCGAGGCGCTCTTCGGCATTTTTCTTGGAGAGCAGCAGGATCATCTCCTGATCCCCCATGATTTCGTTGCTCATCAGACGCATGATCTGCTGGCGCAGTTTGGGCATCTTGCCAGAGAGATCGTCGAGCACGTCGAACGGGATCTCGCACACCATGGCGGTTTCCAGCGCCTGGGCGAAGGAGGGGTGTGCCTGCTTGTGGATGGCATCGAAACCGACCAGATCCCCGGCGAGGTGGAAGGCGGTGATCTGCTCGTCACCCTGTTCGGTGATGGTATATGACTTGATGGTCCCGGAACGGATGGCGTAGAGCGACTTCAGCTCGTCGCCGGCCTTGAACAACTCTTCGCCCTTCTGGATCGGCTTCTTGCGCTCGATGATGCTGTCCAGCTGATCGAGCTCGGTGTCGTTCAGGGTGAAGGGGATGCAGAGCTGGCTGATGCTGCAATCCTGGCAATGAATTGCACAGCCACCGCTCTGAATACGTCTGCCAGGTTTCTTGTCCGGGATCATAGGCTCATATGAATAATTGATTTATATCAAACAAGTTTACCACCAACTCATCCGTTTTGGATAGGGCTTCAAAAGGATGCCAGCCCGATCCAGAGGGTATGAAGTCCGTATGCCATGAGCAGCAGGGCGCCCCCAAGACGCAGGCTGCGCAGGGTCAGCCAGTAGCGCAGCCGATCGGCAAGCCCCCCCAGGGCAAACAGGGTTGGCAGGGTACCCAGGCCGAAAAAGAGCATGATGAGCGCCCCGCCGCCGGCAGAGCCAGCCGCCGCGCTCCAGGTCAGCATGGAGTAGACCAGGCCGCAGGGGAGCCAGCCCCATACCATGCCAAACGGCAGGGCCTGCAGGGCACTGGTGAAGGGGATGAACTTGCCCGCCAGCGGCTTGATGAGTGGCCAGAATTTTGCGCCGATACGCTCCAGCAGCAGTACGCCCTGCCACCAGCCTGCGAGATAGAGGCCAAGCGCTATCATCAGCAGGGCCGCAATGACGCGCAGGCCCGCCAGGGCATGCTTGCCTGCCCCCAGCTCGCTGGTGGTGGCGAGCAGCCCGCCGACCAGGGCGCCAGCCAGCACATAGCTCAGGATCCGCCCGAGGTTGTAATTGAGCAGGTAGCAAAGCCGTCCCCAGAAATGCTGCCGGTCGGCGGGTATGGCCATGGAGAGGGCCGCCGAGACGCCGCCGCACATGGCGATGCAGTGGCCGGAGCCTGCCAGTCCCACCAGCAGGGCCCCCAGGAGATCAAGATTGTTTGCCATCATCTTCGCCGTGATCGTCTGACTTTTTCTCTTGCTGGGCGGGCTGCTCCTCGTCGAACAGAATGTTGGATCCCTGCCTGTCGAGATCCTCGAACTGCTCGGAGCGAATGGCCCAGAAGAAGACAACGCCCGCGATGATGACGAACAGGATGGCGATGGGGATGAGGACGAAGATGATGTTCATGGCAAGGGCCCTGTGATGAAAACGGTCATGACCACCCGGCGGGGGCTGGATACCCGCGGCCAGAAAAGGGAGGCACCGCCGTCTGAGCGGTTCATCGGTTGAGCCGCATGGAGTTGGTGACCACGATGAGGGAGCTCAGCGACATCCCCGCTGCCGCCAGGTAGGGAGGCAGCCAGCCGCTCGCCGCCAGCGGCAGCACCAGCAGGTTGTAGCCGATGGACCAGGCGAAGTTCTCCTTGATGATCTTGCGGGTACGCAGCGCCAGGGCGCGGGCCGCCAGCAGGCGGGAGAGATCGTCGGCCAGCAGGATGGCGTCGGCGCTGTTCTTGGCGAGATCCGTGCCCCCCGCCATGGCGAAAGAGGCGTGCGCTCCCGCGAGCACCGGAGCGTCGTTGATGCCGTCACCCACCATGATGCTGATATCCCCGGCCGCTTCCCGGGCCTTGAGGTAGGCGAGCTTGCCGTCCGGGGTCACCCCCTTGACCAGCTCGTCGACCCCGAGCTCGCGGGCCAGTTTGTCTGCTTGGGCCGAGCCGTCCCCGGTCAGCATGGTGGTCTGCAGGCCGGCTTGCCTGAAAGCCCGGATCAGGGCGCCGGCATCGGCACGCACCGTGTCGGCCAGGGTGAAGCGGGCGAGCAGCCTGTGGTCGTCGGCAAGATAGACGACGAGATCGCCGGGCACCTCCCGCGGGCTTGCCATGTCGGCGTGCTCTTGATCGGACAGATCCAGCCAGCGGGCACTGCCTACCCGGTACGAGGCGCCCTCGATCTGCCCCTGAATGCCGTGGCCGATGACGGGGGTGACGTCGCTTGCGGCGAGCAGCACTCCGTCCGCCACCGGCTGGCTGCGAAACGCGCGGGCGATGGGGTGCTCGGAGTAGGCTTCCAGGGCTTGGGCAATGGCAAGGCAGCGGGCGTCATCGAGCTCGGCCAATGGCTGGACGCTCACCAGGCTGATGTTGCCCGTGGTCAGGGTGCCCGTCTTGTCCATCACGATGCGGTTGGCGCGGGTGAGCACGTCCAGCACGTGGCCGCGGCGCAGCAGGATACCGCTGCGGGTGAGGTGAGCGGTCGCCGAGGTGAGCGCGGTCGGGGTGGCCAGCGAGAGGGCGCAGGGGCAGGTCGCTACCAGCACCGCCAGGGTGACCCAGAACGCCCGCTCGGGCTCATGAAAGTGCCAGAAGGTCCAGACCGCCGCCGCAATGAGCAAGAGCACCAGAATGAAGTGGCGCGACAGTACGTCTGCGAGCTGGGCGATGGCGGGCTTGTCGTCTAGCGCATGATCCTGCAGCCGCATGATCTGGGCGAGGCGGGACTCCTCGATGGCGTGGCTGACCCGGATCTCCAGCGGCGCATCCGTGTTGATGGTGCCGGCAAAGACGGGATCCCCCGCCTGCTTGAAGAGGGGCAACTGCTCGCCGGTCAGCATGGCTTCGTTGAGGCTGGCCTGGCCCTGGAGGATGATGCCGTCGGCGGGCAGGGTGGCCCCGGCCAGTACCCGGACCCGGTCTCCTGTCCGCAGGGTCTTGGCAGCCACCTCGTGCTCGCCGTCGTCATCGATGCGGGTGGCCATGATAGGAACCAGGCGCGCCAGGTTGGAGCTGGACTCCGACGCCTTGCGCCTGGCCCGCAGCTCGAGCAGGCGCCCCAGCAACAGGAAGAAGACGAACATGGTGATGGAGTCGTAATAGACCTCGCCGGTGTTGAAAACCGTGGCCCAGATGGAGGCGACGAAGGCGCCTATCAGCGCAAGGGACACCGAGACATCCATGGAGAGGTGACCCTGCTTCAGGCTTCTCCAGGCCCCCACGTAAAAGGGCTGGGCCGAGTAGATCATGATGGGGGTGGAGAGCAGCAGGCTTATCCACTTGAAATAGATCATGAACTCCTCTTCCACGCTGATGAAGAGGTCCATGTAGAGCGCCACGGCACACATCATCACCTGCATGGATCCGAGCCCCGCCAGCGCCATGCGGAACATGTAGCTGCGCACCTCACGGGCGTAAAGCGCCTCCTGCTGGTGGGTCTGGAAGGGGTAGGCGCGATAGCCAACCTTGGCAAATCCCTTGAGAATGTCGCTGAGAGAGAGCCAGACCGGATCCCACTTGATGCGCGCCCTGTGGGTGGTGGTGTTGACGTTGACATAGTGCAGGCCGGGGAATCCCATCAGATGGCGTTCGATGAGCCAGGCGCAGGCGGCGCAGGTCAACCCTTCCACGGTGAGCTGGATCTCCCGCAGGGTCCCCGCCTCGGTGACGAACTCCTGCTGCACCTCGGCGAGATCGTAGTGGGTGAGGGCGGCCAGTTCGGCGGGAACCAGCTCCCCCTTGCTGCCGGGTGCGGTGCGGTGTTCGTAGTAACTGGCGAGACCGCATTCGAGAATGGTCTGTGCCACGGCCTGGCAACCAGGGCAGCACATGGGCTGCACTATGCCTTTGATCTCGAGGGTAAAACTACTGCCAGTGGGAACCGGTTCACCACAGTGAAAACAGCCGGTCATGGTCATCATCCCTCTCTGATGCTGCCCTCGTGGGCAAGGTAAGGGGGGAGGCGTGTCTGCCGGGGCGACGTGAGCCGCTCATCCATGGCTCAACGTCCCTTGGGATCGAGTTCGACGGGGGCCCGGGTCGGCAGGTGTGCCGTCTCTTGCAGGCGCCATTCGTGATTGAAGGCATCGACCCGGATATGCCATTTGCCGGTGACGGGTTTGTCCAGCAGCAGGCGGTAGACGCCCTTGCCATCCGCCGTCAGCAGATGCTCGCTGTCCAGGCCCGCCAGGGTCGGGTGAAAGAGGGAGAGGCGCAGCGCCTGCCCGGGGGGGAGCTCCCCGGACAGGGGCTTGAGGGTCAGCTCCTTGTCGTTGACCGTCAGCTCGATGCGGATGCCGAGGGCCTCGGCGCGATCGAACTTGCTGAGATCCTGGTTAATTTCCTTGCCTTGCTTGTAATAGTCTTCCGCCACCAGATTGACACCGTCCTGGCTGGCGATGATGGCGGTGGCGATGCTGCCGATCACGGCGGCGCAGGGGAGGGCGATGATGAACCAGGGCCAGAATTGGCGATACCAGGGTTGAGTCATGGTGCTACCGAAACAAATGGTTAACGAAATGGCGGTAATTCAGCCAACACAAGATAACAAAAAGCCTCGAAGAGTCGAGGCTTTTTGCTGAGTAATCACGTGCTTATCACATGTTACTGCTTATTTTACTGCGCCTGGTGGGACAAACTATAGACATAGGATGCCAACAGGTGGACCTTGTCTTCTCCCAGGATATCCTTCCAGGCCGGCATCACGCCGTGACGTCCGTGGGTGATGGTCTGCTCGACCACCTGACGGGAACCGCCATAGAGCCAGGTGCTGTTGGTGAGATCCGGCGCACCGACGGCGATGCCGCCCTTGGCATCCGGGCCGTGGCAGGCGGCGCAGACCGCGAAGCGGGCTTCACCCTTCTTGGCTTCCACCAGATCCACCTTGCGACCGGAGAGGCTCAGCACGTAGGAGGCTACCTCCTTCACCCCGTCCTGACCCAGGATCTCGCCCCAGGCGGCCATGACCCCCTGACGCCCACCCATGATGGTGGTCTTGATCTGGTCGGGTTGACCACCCCATTGCCATTCGCTGTCGGTCAGGTTGGGGAAGCCGCGACCACCGCGGGCATCGGAGCCGTGGCACTGGGAGCAGTTCTGCAGGAACAGACGCTGACCCACCTTCAGGGCTTCCGGATCCTTGGCGATCTCGGTGATCTCCTTGTAGCTCTTGCCGTCCGCCTGATAGGTCAGCTCGCGGAACTTGGCGCCGTAGACCTCATCGGCCTTGGCGAGCTCACGGTCGTACTCGACCGCACGGCCTTCCGCCTTGGCAGACGCTGCCGCGGCCTTGGATTCCGCCAGGGAGCGAACGTCCTGGTTGGAGCTCTGCCAGCCCAGCAGACCCTTGAAGTTGCCAAGGCCCGGGAAGGCAAGCAGGTAGATGAGCCCGGTGACGATGAAGAAGAGGAACATGTAGGACCACCACTTCGGCAACGGGTTGTTGATCTCCTCGATGCCGTCGAAGGTGTGGCCCATGGGCTTGCCCTCTTCGGCGCCCATCTTGTCCTTCATGCACCAAGCCAGCAGCAGGAAGCAGCCGAGAATGGTGCCAAGGCTTATGACGGTCACAAAAATGCTAAACAGAGTGCTCATTATTGCTTCGCTCCTGCGTTCTTGTTATCAGCACTGGGTTGCTCGTCATCGGCAAAAACCAGGTTGGCGGCCTCGTCGAAGGAGGCCTTGCGGCGCTTGCTGTAAGCCCAGACGATGATGCCGATCATGATGAGCATCAGCAGCAGGGTGTACAGACCGCGGAAGGTGCCGTAATCCATATTCCGACTCCTTATTTCAGGGCATGACCCAGGGATTGCAGATAGGCCACCAGGGCATCCAGCTCCGTCTTGCCCTTGACCGCCTCGCCGGCACCCTGAATATCGGCGTCGGTGTAGGGCACGCCGAAGTGATCCCGGAACAGGGCCAGCTTCTTGCCGGTCAGCTCGCCGCTCAGCACGTTGGTCTCGAGCCAGGGGAAGGCGGGCATGTTGGACTCGGGCACCACGTCGCGCGGGTTGATGAGGTGGGCGCGGTGCCAGTCATCGGAGTAGCGGCCGCCGACGCGGGCCAGATCCGGACCGGTACGCTTGGAGCCCCACAGGAAGGGGTGCTCCCACACGCTCTCGCCGGCGACCGAGTAGTGCCCGTAGCGCTCGGTTTCGGCGCGGAACGGGCGGATCATCTGGCTGTGACAGACGTTGCACCCTTCGCGGATGAAGATGTCGCGGCCTTCCATCTGCAGGGCGGTGTAGGGCTTGAGGCCCTCCACCGGCTCCGTGGTCTGCTTCTGGAAGAACAGCGGGGTGATCTCGACCAGGCCCCCGAGGCTGATGGCAAAGATGATGCCGACCACCAGCATGGGAACGCTCTTTTCAAAAATTTCGTGACGGTTGTTGTTGCTCATGCGTTAGACCCCTTCAAATCAGGCTGGCTGTGCGACGGGTTCCAGGGAACCCTTGGGTGCAGTGACGGTGCGATAGGCGTTGTAGGCCATCAGCAGCATGCCGGTGACGAAGAAGCAGCCACCCAGGAAGCGCACGAAGTAGAAGGGATAGGACGCCTGCAGCGCCTCCACGAAGCTGTAGGTCAGGGTGCCGTCGTCGTTGACCGCACGCCACATCAGACCCTGCATCACACCGGAAATCCACATGGCGACGATGTAGAGCACTGTGCCCACGGTGGCCAGCCAGAAGTGGACGTTGATGAGCTTGATGCTGTACATGCGGCCCTGGCCGAACAGGTTCGGGATCAGGTGATACACGGCGCCGATGGAGACCATGGCAACCCAGCCCAGGGCACCGGAGTGGACGTGACCGATTGTCCAGTCGGTGTAGTGGGAGAGGGCGTTGACCGTCTTGATCGCCATCATGGGGCCTTCGAAGGTGGACATGCCGTAGAAGGAGAGGGAGACGATCAGGAAGCGCAGGATGGGGTCATAGCGCAGCTTGTGCCAGGCGCCTGACAGGGTCATGATGCCGTTGATCATGCCGCCCCAGGAGGGGACGAACAGGATGAGGGACATCACCATCCCGAGGGACTGTGCCCAGTCAGGCAGGGCGGTGTAGTGCAGGTGGTGCGGACCGGCCCAGATATAGAGGGAGATCAGCGCCCAGAAGTGCACGATGGAGAGACGGTAGGAGTAGACCGGACGCCCGGCCTGCTTGGGCACGAAGTAGTACATCATGCCGAGGAAGCCAGCCGTCAGCAGGAAGCCCACCGCGTTGTGGCCATACCACCACTGCACCATGGCATCCATGGCACCGGAGTACATGGAGTAGGACTTCATGCCGGAGAGCGGCACTTCCATGTTGTTGACGATGTGCAGCACGGCGACCGTGATGATGAAGGCACCGAAGAACCAGTTCGCCACATAGATGTGGGAGGTGGTGCGCTTGACCAGGGTGCCGAAGAAGACGATGGCATAGCTGACCCAGACCACGGCGATGGCGATGTCAATCGGCCATTCCAGCTCGGCGTACTCCTTGGAGGTGGTGTATCCCAGGGGCAGCGAGATGGCGGCGGAGAGGATGATCGCCTGCCAGCCCCAGAACACGAAGGAGGCGAGGGGGCCACCAAACAGTCGGGTCTGACAGGTGCGTTGCACCACGTAGAAGGAGGTGGCCATCAGGGCGCTGCAACCAAATGCGAAGATGACCGCATTGGTGTGCAGGGGACGCAGACGGCTGTAGGTCAGCCAGGGGGTATCGAAGTTGAGGGCAGGCCAGATCAACTGGGCTGCGATCAGTACACCAACCGACATACCGACAATTCCCCAGACAATCGTCATGACGGTGAACTGGCGCACAACGGTGTAGTTGTACTCAGGGTGGTTTGTTGTATGGCTCATCGTTGTATTCCGCTTCCGATGCTGTTGTTTGTTTTTGCCCAGATGTTCAGGGCCATTTTCACCCCGTTTTTGCAAAATCCTCTCGTTAACATCTGTTAATAAAAGGAAAAGCAAAAGGTGGATAAATGAAAATTCATTGAGAATGATACTGAACTGGTCGGTAAAATAACAGTACAAACAGTGATATATTTGGCTCCAGCGGGTCTCGTGCCTGCCAGTTTTTGCCATGCGCCAGATCACGAAAATCACATTTTTAAAGTACCTTACAGGGTTGTTTTTTCATGAAAGAGAGACTCACTTCACGCAAAATCGCGCACTTGACCATGGTGCTTGCCATTTTGCTCTCCCTGATGGCCTATCGGACCTGGTTTTCGGGCCCCCAAAGCGAGAATTCGAGGGGCACAAATGATCAGATTTGTGATCTGTCCCACAGCCCCTGTCCGCTGCGAGTGGGCGATGCGGCCCTGACGGCCAGTATCGATGACCTGCCGATCCGCCCTGAACATGACTTTGTCTTGCGTCTTCAGGGTAGTAGCGCGCAGGCCATCGCGCCGAAGGCGGCCTGGCTGGAGGGAAAGGAGATGTTCATGGGCCGGATCCCCGTGCAGTTTGAGGCAGGCAGCGGCGGCTGGCAGGCCAGGGCACAGGTGGGCGCCTGCACCTCGGCGACCATGACCTGGCTGCTCAATCTGGAGTGGAACAGTGGCCAGCGCCAGCAGTTGGCGCTAAGCGTTTCCCGGTGAACGGGCGGCCAGCCATGACCCGGGAAGGGGGGGAAAGTGAAAATTGATTTGAATTTTTCAGGCAGGACGGTACCTTGCATCCATTATCAAGGAGTGAAGTTCATTTAATCATGATTGAAAAACAAGCATTTTATCGCACCCTCAACCAGCAGGCCCAGGCATTGCTCGAGGGCGAGCCCGACATGATCGCCACCCTGGCGAACCTCTCTGCGCTGCTCAATCAGGAGCTGACCGACATCAACTGGGTCGGCTTTTACCTGTTGCAGGGAGAGACCCTGGTGCTGGGGCCCTTCCAGGGCAAACCTGCCTGCGTGCGGATCCCGGTCGGGCGCGGGGTGTGCGGCACGGCGGTCGCCGAGGGCAAGACCCAGCTGGTGGACGATGTGCACCAGTTTGCGGGGCACATCGCCTGTGACGGTGCCAGCAACTCGGAGATCGTGATCCCGCTGCGCCGTGCCGGCCAGATCATCGGGGTACTGGATATCGATAGCCCGATTTTTAGCCGCTTCGATGAACAAGACCGGATCGGCCTTGAAGAAACGGTGCAAATTTTGGAAAGCATGCTCTAAGTCATTGCTAGATGGTTCGCAAAAGGTCCCAAGCTCTCTATAATGGGGCCTTTGTTGTGTTCGGGCATGCCCGTGCGTCTATATGAAAGCCAAGGTTATACATGGAAAACACTGAAAAGCTGAAGAACAGTAAAGAGATCGTCGCCTACCTGGTCGAGAAATTCCCGGCCTGCTTCATCGCTGAAGGAGAGGCCAAGCCACTCAAGATTGGCATCTTCCAGGATCTGGCTGCGCGTCTTGCCGACGACGAGAGAGTCTCCAAGACCATGCTGCGCTCTGCTCTGCGTCAATACACCTCCAGCTGGCGTTACCTGCATGGCCTCAAGGCTGGCCAGGCCCGTGTCGATCTGGACGGCAACCCGGGTGAACTGCTGACCGAAGAGCACATCGAACACGCCAAGCAGGCGCTCAAGGAGAGCAAGGAGCGCGTCTTCGCCAGCCGTCGCACCAACACCAAGGAGAAGGAAGACAAGCCCAAGCAGCCGCGCCGCAACGCGCAGCGCAAGGCTGATGCTCCGCGTGCCGACAAGCCGAAAGCCGCTCCCAAGGCCGCTCCGGTGGCTGATGAAGCCCCGCTGGTCAAGGTGGATGCCGCTACCCTGAAAGTGGATCAGGGCGTGCGCGTCGTGCTGGGCAAGTCCCCGGTGCCCGCGACCATCAAGGAAGTGACCAAGGATGACGTACAGGTTCAATTGCAGACCGGCATGATGTTGCGGGTCAAGTTCGAGCATCTGGTTCTCTAAGGAGACGCATGTTGAAGCATGGCGTAATTCGTTTTTCCCTCGTAGCCTGTGGCCTGGCGCTCGCCGGGCTCGCGCAGGCCATCGAGCCGGTGCTCAAGGAGAGTGATTTGCCTGTGTTGGCTCAGGAGAGCCAACATGCTACGGCCAGCAAGCGAATTGCCAACCTGTTTACCCGCTCCCACTACAAACAGTTCAAGCTGGACGATGCCTTTTCCTCCGTGGTCTTTGACAAGTACCTGGAGAATCTGGACTACAGCCGCAACCTGTTTCTGGCCTCTGACATCAGCCGTTTTGAAAAGTACCGTACCGGTTTTGACACCGACCTCGAACGAGGGCGGCTGGCTCCGGCCTACGAGATGTTCAACCTGAGTCAGCAGCGACGTTACGAGCGGTTCGAATACGCCCTCAAGCTGCTCGACACCCCCTTCGACTTTACCCAGAAAGACAATTACGTCTTCGATCGGGAAGGGGCTCCCTGGCCCAAGGATGAAGCCGAGCTCAACGAGCTGTGGCGTCAGCGGGTCAAGTTCGATGCCCTGAGCCTCAAACTCAGCGGCAAGGAGTGGCCCGAGATCAAGGAGCTGCTTGGCAAGCGTTATAACAACGCTATCAAGCGGATGTCCCAGACCGAGAGCGAGGACGTGTTCCAGCTCTTCATGAACTCCTTCGCCCGTGCCATCGAGCCGCACACCAGCTATCTGTCGCCGCGCAGTGCCGATCGCTTCAACACCGAGATGAACCTCTCACTGGAAGGGATTGGCGCCGTGCTGCAGGCGGAGGATGACTTCACCGTCATCCGCTCCCTGGTGCCCGGTGGTCCGGCCGCCAAGTCCAACCACTTGAAGCCCGATGACAAGATCACCGGGGTGGGGCAGGACGACGGCAAGATCGTCGACGTGATCGGCTGG
This sequence comes from Aeromonas taiwanensis, assembly GCF_000820165.1. GTDB lineage: Bacteria > Pseudomonadota > Gammaproteobacteria > Enterobacterales > Aeromonadaceae > Aeromonas > Aeromonas taiwanensis. The sequence continues at coordinate 58,925 of NZ_CDDD01000069.1, read as the reverse complement.
CGTCTGGACGACGTGGTCGAGCTCATCAAGGGCCCGAAAGGCAGCAAGGTGAAGCTGGAGATCCAGCGCGGCAAGGGCGCCAGCGCCAAGACCGAGCTGGTGGAGCTGACCCGTGACAAGGTGCGCCTGGAAGACAGGGCCGCCAAGTCCAAGGTGATCACCGCCGAAGGCAAGAAAATTGGCGTGCTCGAGATCCCGAGCTTCTACGTCAACCTGCACGACGACGTGATCAAGGAGCTCTCCAGCCTCAACAAGCAGAAGATCGACGGTCTCATCGTGGATCTGCGCGGCAACGGCGGCGGTGCCCTGACGGAAGCCTCCGCCCTGAGCGGCCTGTTCTTCGCGAGCGGTCCGGTCGTGCAGATCCGTGATCACATGGGTCGCATCACCGTCAACGGTGACGACGACGGCAACGTCTATTACGGCGGCCCCATGTCGGTGATGATCGACCGCTACAGCGCGTCGGCCTCCGAGATCTTCGCTGCCGCCATGCAGGATTACGGCCGCGCCCTGATCCTCGGCGAGAACTCGTTCGGCAAGGGCACGGTGCAGCAGCATCGCAGCCTGGCCAAGGTATACGACTTCTACGAGCAGCCGCTGGGCCACGTCCAGTACACCATCGCCAAGTTCTACCGCATCGATGGCGGCAGCACCCAGAACAAGGGAGTGGCGCCTGACATCGCCTTCCCGACGGCGGTGGCGCCGGACGAGACGGGGGAGAGCCGCGAGTTCAACGCCCTGCCCTGGGACAAGATCGCCTCGGCAAGCTACGACAAGCTGGGTGATTTCTCCGGCATGCTGCCCAGGTTGAAGTCGGCACACGAGGCGCGGATCATCAAGGATCCGGAGTTCGCCTACGTGCTGCAGGACATCAAGGAGTATCAGGCGGAGAAGGACAAGAAGTCGGTCTCCCTGAACGAAGCCGAGCGGCTGGCCGAACAGGCCAAGCAGGACGAGAAGGCGCTGGCGCGAGCCAACGAACGTCTGACCCGTCTTGGCAAGCCTGTGGTGAAGAGCCTGGATGAACTGCCCGCCGATTTCGAGGCGCCCGACGAGTATCAGGTCGAAGCGGCCAACATCACGGCGGATCTGGCCAGTCTCAGCAAGAAGAGCTGATCATGGCCATGCCATGCAGATTGACAAGGGCGACTCAGGTCGCCCTTTCTTTTGCCTGAATGCAAACTATTTGACCCTGTCCGAGCCTTGTGACAGCCTCTGACACGTCAATAACAAAGCGTGGAAGCACACAATAATGACCGATCTCTCCCAGGCCATGACGGCCAAGTATCGCCAGGACTACCGGGCTCCCTTCTACTGGTGCGACAGCATCGACCTCGATTTCCAATTGCAGGAGCCCCTGACCCGGGTCACTGCCATCTCGCGGCTGCGCCGCAACGGTGCTCACAACGAGCCCCTAGTGCTGGATGGCGAGGGGCTGGACCTCGTCAGCATCAGCCTGGATGGCGTTCCCTTCAGCCAGTACGAGCAGGGGGAGGGCAGCCTGACCCTGTTCAACCTGCCCGCCGAGTGCGTGCTGACCATAGTCACCGACATCAACCCCGCCGCCAACACGGCGCTGGAAGGGCTCTACAAGTCAGGCGAAGCCTACTGCACCCAGTGTGAGGCGGAGGGCTTCCGTCGCATCACCTATTACATGGACAGGCCGGATATCCTGGCTCGTTACAGCACCCGCATCAGCGCCGACAAGACCAAGTATCCTTTCCTGCTCTCCAACGGCAACAAGGTGGCGAGCGGTGATCTGGACGGTGGCCGCCACTTCGTGCAGTGGCAGGATCCCTTCCCCAAGCCGAGCTATCTCTTCGCCCTGGTGGCGGGGGATTTCGACGTGGAGCGCAACCACTTCGTCACCAAAAGCGGCCGCCAGGTGGCCCTCGAGATCTTCGTGGACAAGGGCAACCTGGACAGAGCCGGCTTTGCCATGGAGAGCCTCATCAATTCCATGCGCTGGGACGAGCAGCGCTTCGGCCTCGAGTACGACCTCGACATCTACATGATCGTGGCGGTGGACTTCTTCAACATGGGCGCCATGGAGAACAAGGGGCTCAACATCTTCAACTCCAAGTTCGTGCTGGCCAACCCGGCCACCGCCACCGACGGCGATTACCACGGCATCGAGCGGGTGATCGGTCACGAATACTTCCACAACTGGACCGGCAACCGCGTCACCTGCCGTGACTGGTTCCAGTTAAGCCTCAAAGAGGGGCTGACGGTGTTCCGGGATCAGGAGTTCTCCTCCGATCTGGGGTCCCGCGGGGTCAACCGCATCAACAACGTGCGCACCGTGCGCGGCCCGCAGTTTGCCGAAGACGCCGGCCCCATGGCGCACCCCATCCGCCCGGATGTGGTGATCGAGATGAACAACTTCTACACCCTGACCGTCTACGAAAAGGGTTCTGAAGTGATCCGCATGATGCACACCCTGCTGGGCGAAGACGCCTTCCAGGCGGGCATGCGCCTCTACTTCGAGCGCCATGACGGCTCGGCAGCCACCTGTGACGACTTCGTGCAGGCGATGGAGGATGCCTCCGGCGTGGATCTCGGCCGCTTCCGCCGCTGGTACAGCCAGTCCGGCACCCCCGAGCTCACCGTGACCGACGAGTACGACGCCGCAAGCGGCGTCTATCGCCTGCACGTGAGCCAGCACACCCCGCCGACCCAGGATCAGCCGCAAAAACTGCCGCTGAACATTCCCCTCGACATCGAGCTCTATGATGAGCAAGGTGCCGTCATCGCCCTGCAGTACCAGGGCAAGGCCATCGGCAACGTCCTCAACGTGCTGGAAGCACAGCAGACGTTCGAATTCGATCAAGTGCCGGTCAAGCCGGTGCCCTCCCTGCTGCGGGACTTCTCCGCGCCGGTGAAGCTGCATTTTGACTACAGCGACGAGGCGCTCGCATTCCTGATGAGCCATGCCCGTAACGAGTTTGCCCGCTGGGATGCCGCCCAGATGCTGATCAACAAGGCGGTGATCGACGGCGTGGCCCGGGTGCAGCAAGGGCAGGAGGTCGCGCTCTCCCGGACGCTGCTGGCGGCTTTTGAGGACATTCTGGCGGACGGGGCCCTGGATCCCGCCCTCAAGGCGGAGATCCTGGCGCTGCCGGGAGAGGCAACCCTGGCCGAGCTGTTCGACGTGGCCGACATTGACGCCATCCATCGGGTGCGCGGCGAGATCCAGCGTGCGCTGGCCGAAGGCTTCGGCGCTGCGCTGCTGACCTGTTACGAGAGCCTGCGCCTGCCGGCATACCGGGTGGTGCATGAGGACATGGCCAAGCGCGCCCTCAAGGGGGTGGTACTCGGCTACCTGGCGGCCCTGGATCCGGTGCAGGCCGACGCCCTGGTGCGGGAGCAGTACAGCCGTGCCGACAACATGACCGACACTCTGGCCGCCTTGCAGGTCGCCAACGGCCACCTGCTGGCGTGCCGTGCCGAGCTCCTCGCCGACTTCGAGGGCAAGTGGGCGCACGATGGCCTGGTGCTGGACAACTGGCTGCGCCTGGTGGGCAGCAAACCCGCCGCCGACGTGCTCGGCGAGGTGAAGCAGGCGATGGCCCACCCGACCTTCAGCATCCGCAACCCGAACCGGCTGCGGGCGCTGGTGGGCAGTTTCGCCATGAGCAACCAGGTGCAGTTCCACGCCGTGGATGGCAGCGGCTACCGCTTCCTGACCGATCTGCTGATCGAGCTCAACGAGGTCAATCCCCAGGTGGCGTCCCGCCTCATCACCCCGCTCATCCAGTTCAAGCGGCTCGATGAGGGGCGCAAGGCGCTTGTCCGCGCCGAGCTGACCCGCCTGGCGAACCTGGACGGGCTGGCACGGGATCTGTTCGAGAAGGTGAGCAAGGCGCTGGCCCAGTAAGCGTCCTGATGGCGGGCAGGGGAGTCAGGCTCTCCTGCCCGTTTTTACATGGAATACAGAGAGGGGAGAAGCAATGAGGCAATACACTTTTCGGCTGGCCCTCGGCCGGGACGAGATCATGCTGATGTATCAGGGGCATGTCAGGCGGCTGGTGGTGCGCACCGAGCAGGGGCTGACCCTGGAGCTGGGGCTGGAGAAGATCCGTGGCTTCGTGTCACAGGATGGGGTTTATGGCTACTTTCGGCTGACAACCCAGGACGATCATCGCTTCATTTCCCTGGAACGCATAAATTAACAAAACTTGAACATTTTTCCGGGTAATTATCTGCTTAAAGTCACTATCTATCCGGCAAATCTCGCATCATCCAGTGTGATTTTCTGATTTTTGCCAACTTGGCAAAATTTATCACAACCCAAGCCGTGATCTGCCCCTTGTTTTTAACATCCCGTTATCACCTTTGCTCGCCTTCCTTGATCCAAGACATTACACTCGCTGCAACTCTGTACCGGTGGGCATCCAGGGTGGATGTCGCCGTGTCTGTGATGTCGTCCGATAAGGAAACTAGCAATGGCATTGAAAGACGCCCCTACCTCAGTTCTGCTCGAAAACGTTCTCAGCCTGATCCATCAGAAATTGCCCAGAAACAGTGCCTCTCTGGTCGAATGCTTCGTCGCCAAGTTCTACGGCAACATGGCCAGCACAGACCTGCACGATCGCAATGACAGCGATCTCTACGGGGCGGCGCTCAGCCTGTGGAATGCCCTCAATCAGCGTACCGACACCGACCCTTACATCCGGGTCTACAACCCCGAGCTGACCCGTCACGGCTGGCAGTCTCCCCATACCATCGTCGAGATCATCCTGCAGGATTCCCCCTTCCTGGTGGACTCCATCCGTATGGCGCTCAAGCGTCGCGGCATCACGGCGCACATGATGCTGCACCAGCCGCTGCACCTGATCCGCAGCGAAGGGGGCAAGATCAGCGCCATCCTGGATCTGGACAACACGGCGTCCCAGACCTCGGTAGAGACCGCTTTCCTCATCGAGATCGACCACCTGACCACTGAAGAGGAGATGGAGGCCCTGACCGCCGAGCTGAACTCGGTGGCGCGGGAAGTGGCCCTGGCGGTCGGGGACTGGCAGCCGATGCTGGCGCGCCTGAACGAGATCATCGACGAGCTGCCCAAACGCAAGCACCCGGTCAGCAAGGCCGAGGTGGACTCCTGCGTCGCCTTCCTGAAATGGGTCGCCGCTCACAACTTCACCCTGATGGGATACCGCCGCTATGACGTCAAGGCGGTGGAGGGGGATCACGAGATCCTGCCCCAGCCGGACTCCAGCCTGGGTCTGATGAAGAACTCCATGAAGGACGAGGGGCAGCGCCTGGGCACCATGCCAGCCAGCGCCCGCCACGCCGCCCTGAGTTCCGACCTGCTGATCCTCACCAAGTCCAACAGCAAGTCCCGGGTGCACCGCCCGGCCTATGTGGATTACATCGGCATCAAGCGCTTCGACGAGCACGGCAAGGTGGTGGGGGAAGATCGCTTCATCGGTCTGTATGCCTCCTCCATCTACAACACCAGCGCGACCCAGATCCCCCTCATCAGCCACCGCCTCGAGCGTATCATGGCCGCCTCCGGTCATGAGAAGGGCTCTCACGCCTACAAGGCGCTGCTGAACGTGCTGGAAACCTACCCGCGCGACGAGCTGATCCAGGCCCGTGAAGAGGAGCTGCTGGCCACCGGCCTCGGCGTGCTGGAGATGCAGGAGCGCGACATGCTGCGTCTGTTCGTGCGCCGCGACGTCTACGGCCGCTTCTTCTCCTGCATGGTCTATGTCACCAAGGAGCGCTATAACACGGCGCTGCGCATCAAGACCCAGCAGATCCTGCAAAAATATTTCGGCAGCAGCGAAGAGGTGGAATTCAACGTCTACTTCACCGAGGGCGTGCTGGCACGGACCCACTACATAGTGCGGGTCAACAACAACAACGTGGATGTCGATGTGAACGAAGTACAGAACAACCTGATCGAAGCGGCCCGCAGCTGGGATGACCGTCTGGATTCCGTGCTGCTCTCCCATTATGGCGAGGCCCGCGGCAACGAACTGCGCCGTCGCTTCAGCACCGCCTTCCCCCGTGCCTACAAGGAAGACGTGCTGCCGGGCTCCGCCGTGGCCGACATCATGGCCCTCGATGGCCTGAGTGAAGCCGAGCCCCTGGGCATGCTGTTCTACCGCGCCCAGGAGGAGGAGAACGATCGCCGGGTGCGCCTCAAGCTGTTCCACCGCACCGAGCCCATCCACCTCTCCGACGTCCTGCCCATGCTGGAAAACATGGGGCTGCGCGTCATCGGCGAGACCCCGTATCAGGTGCGTACCCCGACCGGAGAGGTGTTCTGGATCCTCGACTTCTCCATGCTGCTGCGCGGCGAACAGCCGTTCGATCTGGAGCAGAGCCAGCAGCGCTTCCAGGAGGCCTTCGCCGCCATCTGGAACAAGACCCTGGAAGATGACGGCTTCAACCGCCTGGTGCTGGGGGCCGGCCTCAGCGGCCGCCAGGTCTCCGTGCTGCGCGCCTATGCCAAATACATGCGCCAGACCGGCGTATCCTTCAGCCAGTCCTATATCGAGGAGACCCTGACCCGTTATCCCGATATCGCCCAGCTGCTGTTCACCCTGTTCGAGCAGCGTCTGGATCCCGCCGGCAAGCAGGACGCCAAGGTACAGGCCAAGCTGCACGAGCAGCTCGCCGCCAAGCTGGATCAGGTGGCCAACCTGGACGACGATCGCATCATCCGCCGCTACGTGGAGATGATCGACGCGACCCTGCGCACCAACTACTACCAGCCGGACGGTGCGGGCAACATCAAGCCCTACATCTCCTTCAAGCTGGCCCCCTCCAGCATCACCGACATGCCGCTGCCGCTGCCCAAGTTCGAGATCTTCGTCTACTCCCCGCGGGTGGAAGGGGTGCATCTGCGCTGGGGCAAGGTGGCCCGTGGCGGCCTGCGCTGGTCCGATCGCAAGGAAGACTTCCGCACCGAGGTGCTGGGTCTGGTGAAGGCGCAGCAGGTGAAGAACACCGTCATCGTGCCGGTCGGCGCCAAGGGCGGCTTCTACTGCAAGCAGATGCCGGCGGGCGCGTCCCGTGCCGTCATCCAGGAAGAGGGCAAGGCCTGCTACCGCCTGTTCATCCGCGGGCTGCTGGACGTCACCGACAACATCATCAAGGGTGAGGTGATCCCGCCGAAATCCGTGGTTCGCCACGACGAGGATGACTACTACCTGGTGGTGGCGGCCGACAAGGGCACCGCGACCTTCTCCGACATTGCCAACGAAATCAGCCTGGAATATGGCCACTGGCTCGGCGATGCCTTCGCCTCCGGCGGCTCGGTCGGCTATGACCACAAGAAGATGGGCATCACCGCCCGCGGCGCCTGGGAGTCGGTCAAGCGCCACTTCCGTGAGATCGGCGTCAACTGCCAGACCACGGACTTCACCTGCGTGGGCATAGGCGACATGGCCGGCGACGTGTTCGGCAACGGCATGCTGCTCTCCGAGCACATCCAGCTGGTGGGCGCCTTCAACCACATGCACATCTTCGTCGACCCGACCCCGAATGCGGCCAGGAGCTTCGTCGAACGCCAGCGCCTGTTCGAACTGCCGGGCTCCAGCTGGGATGACTACAACCGCGAGCTCATCTCCAAGGGGGGTGGCATCTTCCTGCGCTCGGCCAAGTCCATCAAGCTGAGCCCCGAGATGCAGACCCTGCTCGGCACCGACAAGGCCAGCATGGCACCGAACGAGCTGATCAAGGCCCTGCTCTGTCTGAACGTGGACTTGCTCTGGAACGGCGGCATCGGCACCTATGTGAAGAGTGCCCGCGAGAGCGACGCCGACGTCGGGGATCGCAGCAACGACGTGCTGCGGGTCAACGGTCGTGACCTGCGTGCCCGCATCGTGGGCGAGGGTGGCAACCTGGGCTTCACCCAGCTCGGCCGGGTGGAGTATGCGAGCCAGGGCGGTCGCATCAACACCGACTTCACCGACAACGTGGGCGGCGTGGACTGCTCCGACAACGAGGTGAACATCAAGATCCTGCTGAACCAGCTGGTGGCCGCCGGGGATCTGACCCTCAAGCAGCGCAACCAGATGCTCTACGAGATGACGGATGCGGTGGCGCAGGTGGTCATCACCAACGCCTATCGCCAGTCCCAGTCCATCTCGGTCACGGCGTTCCGTGGCGACGAGCAGCTCAAGGAGCAGCAGCGCTTCATCCAGGGGCTGGAGCGGGAAGGCAAGCTGGACCGCGGCCTCGAGTTCCTCCCCTCCGACGAGGAGCTCTCCGAGCGAATGGCAGCAGGGCAGGGGCTGACCCGACCCGAGCTGGCGGTGCTGGTGGCCTACGGCAAGATGGTGCTCAAAGAGCAGCTCAACTGCCCGGAAGTGACCGACGAGCCCTTCCTCGCCAACATGCTGGTCACCAGCTTCCCGACCCAGCTGCAGCAGCAGTTCGGCGCGGCCCTTGCCCAGCATCCGCTGCGCGGCGAGATCATCGCGACCCGGGTGGCCAACATGCTGGTCAACGACATGGGGCTCAACTTCGCCAGCCGGATGAAGGACGAGACCGGTGCCTCGGTGGCAGAAGTGGCCTGCTGCTTCGCCATGGCCCGGGAAGTGTTCGGTCTCAATACCCTGTGGCGTGACATCGAAGGGTGTGACAACCAGGTGGATGCCAACACCCAGCTCGAGCTGATGTTCTACAGCCGCCGCATCGTGCGCCGCGCCACCCGCTGGTTCCTGCGCGCCCGCAACCGCAGCTGGAGCATCGGCGAGAACATCGCCTTCTTCCGCCCGGCCTTCGAGACCCTGGCCGAGCATCTCTACGAGGTGATGGACGAGAGCGAAGTGGCCGAGCACCAGCAGGCGGTCGCTGCCCTGGTGGCCAGAGCGGTTCCCGAGCATATCGCCCGTCAGGTGGCCCACATGAGCAGCCTCTTCTCCTGCCTGGATCTGGCTCAGATCGCCGCGGAGCACAAGACTGACATCCTGCGTGCCGCCAACGTCTACTACCGTCTCGGTGCCAAGCTGGATCTGCACTGGTTCCTCGAGCAGATCAACCATCAGCCGGTGGGCAACCACTGGCAGGCGATGGCGCGCTCCTCCTTCCGCGAGGATCTGGACTGGCAACAACGCAGCCTCACTTCCGTGGTACTGGAAGGGTGCAAAGAGCAGGGAGAATGCGCTACCATACTGGCCGACTGGATTTCGGAGCATGAGCAGCTCTTGTCCCGTTGGACCCACATGTTGGCCGACTTCAAGACTACCAGCACCCACGAGTTCGCCAAGTTCTCGGTGGCCTTGCGAGAGTTGAACCTGCTCCAGTTGAATTGCCGAACCTCGGCATAACCCCAAAAGCCCCGGCCAGTTGCCGGGGCTTTTTTTAAGGAGCAAGCATGCTGTACCCACTCGCCAGGCATTTCCTGTTCAAACTCAATCCGGAACAGGCTCACGATCTCTCCATCAAATATTTGCCCCGCCTTCTCGGTACCCCGCTTGATTGTTTCTTCCGCAACACCCTGCCAAAACGCCCCGTCACCGTCATGGGGCTTAATTTTGCCAATCCGGTGGGGCTGGCCGCAGGATTGGATAAAGACGGGGAGTGTATCGATGCCTTCGGGGCCATGGGGTTTGGCTTTATTGAAGTCGGTACCGTGACCCCCAAGCCCCAGAGTGGCAATGACAAGCCGCGGCTGTTCCGGGTTATTCCGGCGGAGGGGATCATCAACCGGATGGGGTTCAACAATAAGGGGGTCGATCATCTGGTGGCCAGGGTCAAGGAGGCCAAATATCAGGGGGTCATCGGCATCAATATCGGCAAGAACAAGGATACCCCCATCGAACAGGGCAAGGACGATTATCTGATCTGCATGGACAAGGTGTATGAGCACGCCGGTTATATTGCCGTCAATATTTCCTCACCCAACACCCCTGGGCTGCGTCAATTGCAATACGGTGACGCACTGGACGAATTGCTGGCCGCACTGAAGCAGCGCCAACAGGAGCTGGCAGCAAAATATAAGAAGTATGTGCCGCTCGCCGTTAAAATTGCCCCGGATCTCTCCCAGGATGAAATTAACCAGGTTGCGACATCCCTGATCAAGAATGGCATCGATGGAGTTATCGCCACCAATACCACCCTCGAGCGCGACATGATTTACGACATGCCCCATGCCGGGGAGGCGGGTGGTCTGAGCGGTCGTCCGCTGCAGCACAAGAGCACCGAGGTGATCCGCCAGCTGGCCAAGGCACTCGACGGCGCGTTGCCCATCATCGGTGTGGGCGGTATCGACAGCGCCATGGCCGCCCGGGAGAAACTGGCGGCGGGTGCCAGTCTTGTCCAGATTTACAGTGGCTTTATTTATAAGGGCCCGAGTCTGGTGAAAGAAATCGTTACCCATATTTAAAAAGTAATCGACTGCCCTTATTTAAAGTTGCTCAATTTCTCGACATGGAATAAAGTCGAGTAACCGCTTAGATAAGGGCATCTCCATGTGTATCCAACCCAATGACAATTGGCAGTGGCATTATGACGCTCAGGATGATCGTCTGATGCTGGATTTATCCGATCGCATGATATTTGCCACCGAATATAAAGGTCGGCAGCTTGTTCCCTGTTCCTTCACCACCCAGCCTTTTTGCGTGGATGATGCGGCCCTCTATTATCAGCTGATGGACAAGGCATCCGAACTCGACTGGAGTACGCCCCATCAGGTGCAGCTGGTGCTTAATGCCATCGCCGTCAGCCGCTTTTATAAACCCCTGATGCCGCAGAGCTGGTTCTTTCATGAGCAGTCGACCCACTTTATGCCGGAAATGGGCTCCTTGGTGTGGATGGATACGCCCCATGGTCGGGGAGAATTCATGATCATCGAAGCCGGGGAGCAGGCCAGCGTCTGCCTGAACCTGACCGATGAACTGGTGCTGACCACCAGCAAGATCCTGCCACGGTTCGCCGTGATCAAGGTGATGAATAACCGGATGCAAGCCAGGGTGCGGGCACAGACACAATACCGGGAAGTCGGCTGACGACGGGCTCGTTATATGACGATGAATAGTCCCGTTATATAGGTCTGATATTTGGGCGCTGCGCTGCTGTCTTGTTCAATTATTTCTCCTTTCTTCTTCGTCTGGTCGTCACGACCGTTTTCTGTCCGGCCCGGACAAGATTTTCAAATTCTTTACGAATGCCATGGTAGACAGATGCCAGTCAGGGGAGGGATCCTCTTGCCGGATCCTGCCGCCCGCAAGGGGGAGGGGAGAGTTTGCCGTGTCCTTCCCGTGAATATTCGTGTGATGCCCAAGGTTCGGGTGCCGAGTGCGGGCCGATAAGGTATAATGCGGCACTATTTTTATGGCATCCCCGTGAGCGTGATGAAAGAATTTTTTGCAACCTGCCCCAAGGGGCTGGAAAACCTGCTGGCCGTCGAGCTGACCAACCTGGGCGCTGAGCAGGTCCGTGAGACCGTGGCTGGCGTCCACTTCAAGGGCGAGCTGGCCGTCGGCTACAAGGCCTGTTTGTGGAGCCGTTTTGCCTCCCGCATCGTGCTGGTGCTCTCCGAATTCCAGATGAACGACGATCTGGACCTCTATCTGGGGGCCCACACCATCCCCTGGGAGGAGCACTTCTCCGGCACCGCCACCATTGCCGTGGACTTTACCGGTACCAACGCTTCCATTCGCAATACCCAGTATGGGGCGCTCAAGATCAAGGATGCCATCGTCGATCGCTTCACCAAACGCGGCCATGTGCGCCCGGACGTGGACAAGAAGTCCCCGGACATTCGCATCATGGCGCACCTGGGCAAGGGCAAGGCCAACATCACGCTGGACCTGTCAGGCCCCGCGCTGCACCAGCGCTTCTACCGTCAGGGCACCGGTGAGGCGCCCCTCAAGGAGAACCTAGCCGCGGCCATGATCGCCCGTAGCGGCTGGGCAGGCGAGCCCATGATGGACCCCATGTGCGGCTCCGGTACCCTGCTGATTGAAGCGGCTTTCATCGCCGCCGACATGGCGCCGGCCCTGCGCCGGGAGCGCTTCGGTTTCGATCGCTGGCTGCAGCACGACAGTGAACTGTGGCAGAGCCTGATGATGGAGGCGCAAGTGCGCGCTAAACGCGGCATGCAGCGCTGTGAAGTGAAGCTGTTCGGCTGCGATGCGGACGCCCGCGTGCTGATGAAGGCGCGCGACAACGCGAAAGCGGCCGGCGTAGCTCACCTCATCACCTTCAAGCAGGCCGATGCGACCGCCCTGGAAAACCCGCTGCCCATGGCCGCGGAAGGGGAGACGCGTCAGGTGGGCATGCTCATTTCCAACCCGCCCTATGGCGAGCGTCTCGGCGAGTTTCCGGCCCTGCTGGAAGTGCACCAGGCCCTTGGCGACGCTCTGCGTCGCAGCTTCCAGGGGTGGAAGGTCACCATCCTCTCCGCCTCGCCGGAGCTCTTGAGCTGCCTGCGCCTGCGCGCCGACAAGCAGTATCGTCTGTTCAACGGGGCACTGGAATGCCAGCTGCGCAACTACCAGATCGCGCTGGACTCCGTCGCCTCCCAGAAAGAGGTGGCCCAGGATTTTGCAAACCGTCTGCGCAAGAATCTGAAGGCCCTCGAGAAGTGGGCGAAGAAAGAGAACCTCGACTGCTACCGTCTCTATGACGCGGATCTGCCGGAATACAACGCCGCCATCGACCGCTATCAGGACTATCTGGTGGTGCAGGAGTACGCGGCGCCCAAGGATATCCCCGCCCAGAAGACCCGTCAGCGCCTGCTCGACATGGTCCAGGCCGCCATCAAGGTGACCGGCATGGACGGCGAGAAGGTGATCCTGAAGGTGCGTGAGCGTCAGGAAGGCAAGCAGCAGTATCAGAAGCTCTCCGAAGAGCAGCACCGGATGGAAGTGCAGGAGTACGGCGCCCGTCTGTGGGTCAACCTCTACGACTACCTGGACACCGGTCTCTTCCTCGACCACCGCCAGACCCGTCGCATGCTGGGGGAGATGGCCCGTGGCAAGCGCTTCCTGAACCTCTTTGCCTACACCGGCAGTGCCACAGTGCACGCGGGGCTTGGCGGTGCCAGCGAAACCACCACGGTGGACATGTCGCGCACCTACCTGACCTGGGCGCAGGACAACATGCGCCTCAACGCGCTGGTGGGCCGTGAGCACAAGTTCGTGCAGGCGGACTGCCTGAAGTGGTTGTCGGAAGCCGACGAGCAGTACGACCTCATCTTCATCGATCCGCCCACTTTCTCCAACTCCAAGCGGATGGAAGAGAGCTTCGACGTGCAGCGGGATCACCTGCTGCTGATGCAGCACCTCAAGCGCTTGCTGGCTGCTGGTGGCACCCTGGTGTTCTCCAACAACAAGCGCCACTTCAAGATGGATCTGGCCGGTCTCGAGGCCATCGGCCTCAAGGCACAGAACATCACCGGCAAGACCCGGCCGAAGGATTTCGAGCGCAATCAGCACATCCACAACTGCTGGATCATCACCCACGCCGAGGCGCAAGGCTGATGCTGACCCTGTTTCACACCGACGGCTGCCACCTGTGCGAGCAGGCCTGGACTCTGGTGGAACAGGCCGGGCTGGCCGGGGAGACCCACCGCTGCGACATCCTGGAGGATGATGCCTGGCTCGCTGCCTACCGGGTGCGGATCCCGGTGCTCTGCGATGACGCCGGGCGTGAGCTGGGCTGGCCCTTTACCCTGGCTGAGCTCAGGACCTGGCTGCGCGGCCAGGGGTGATACCGATTTGACGATGAAACGGGGGGAGATCCAGTCTGCCGCCCGTTTTTTCATAAGCAACAAGGAACAAACATGGCTCTTTTGACATTGCACGGCGCCTCCCTGTCGTTCAGTGACTTCCCGCTGCTCGACCAGGCCGAACTCACCATAGAGCGGGGCGAGCGCCTCTGTCTGGTGGGGCGCAACGGGGCGGGCAAGTCCACCCTGATGAAGGTGATCGCCGGCGAACTGCCGCTGGATGATGGCCGTCTGGTGCTGCAGCAGGACTTGAAAGTGACCCGTCTCGAGCAGGATCCCCCTGCCTCGAGCGAACTCACCGTGTTCGACTATGCCGCCGAAGGCCTGGCCGGGGTGGGGGAGCTGCTCAAGCAGTATCACCACGTCTCCATGGCGCTGGCGACCGACCCCTCCGATGCCAACATCCGCACCATGAGCCAGTTGCAGGAGCAGCTCGACTACCAGAATGGCTGGCAGTACGAGACCCGCATCAACCAGGTGTTGACCTTGCTCGATCTCGACCCCGACGTGACCCTCGACAGCCTCTCCGGCGGCTGGCTGCGCAAGGTGGCCCTGGCCCGCGCCCTGGCGTGCGACCCGGATCTGCTGCTGCTGGACGAGCCGACCAACCACCTGGACATCGACGCCATCAACTGGCTGGAAGAGTTCCTGAAGGATTTCCGTGGCGCCATCGTCTTCATCTCCCACGACCGGGAGTTCATCCACAAGCTGGCGACCCGGATCATCGATCTCGATCGCGGCGTGATCACCTCCTGGCCTGGCAACTACGACGAGTACCTGCAAGGCAAGGAGGAGTGGCTGCGGGTCGAGGAGCTGAAAAACGCCGAGTTCGACCGCAAGCTGGCCCAGGAAGAGGTGTGGGTGCGCCAGGGGATCAAGGCCCGACGTACCCGTAACGAAGGGCGGGTGCGCGCCCTCAAGGCGATGCGCATGGAGCGTACCCAGCGCCGGGAGCTGCAGGGCAAGGCCAAGTTGCAGCTGGACGAGGCGAGCCGCTCCGGCAAGCTGGTGTTCGAGACCGAGGGGCTGGGCCTGGACTTCGAGGATCGCACCCTGTTCCAGGGGCTGGACTTGCAGGTGCTGCGCGGGGACAAGATTGCCCTGGTCGGCCCGAACGGGTGCGGCAAGTCGACCCTGATCAAGCTGCTGCTCGGCCAGCTCGAGGCGAGCCGCGGGTCGGTACGCCAGGGCACCAACCTGGAGGTGGCCTACTTCGATCAGTACCGCGAGCAGCTCGATCCCGAGAAGACGGTGGTGGACAACGTGGGGGAGGGCAAGCAGGAGGTGATGGTGCGTGGTCGCTCCCGACACATCCTCGGCTATCTGCAGGACTTCCTGTTCGAGCCCAAGCGGGCGCGTACCCCGGTCAAGGCCTTGTCAGGGGGCGAGAAAAACCGTCTACTCTTGGCCAAACTCTTCCTCAAACCCAGTAACTTGTTGATTCTGGATGAACCAACCAACGACCTGGATGTCGAAACGCTGGAACTGCTGGAGGAGCTGCTGACCGATTATCCGGGCACCCTGCTGCTGGTCAGCCACGATCGCCGTTTCATCGACAATACCGTGACCGGTTGCTGGCTGTTTGAAGGGGATGGGCGGATCAGCGATTATGTCGGGGGCTATGCCGACATGATGGCCACCCGCGCCCAGCAGGCTTCCTTGCTGGCAGCCAAGGCGGCACCGGCCAAGGTGGCAGAGCCTGTCGTGCAGGCGGCGGAGCCGGCGAAAAAAACACGAAAACTCTCTTACAAGTTGCAACTGGAACTGGATAATCTGCCAGCACGGCTGGAGCAGCTGGAAGCGGAACTCGATGCCTTGCAGGGGGAGATCAACCATCCCGGTTTCTTCTCCCTGCCGGCGGAGCAGACCCAGTCCAAACTGGATGCATTGAATGCGGCAGAGGCCGCATTGGAACACGCCTTCTCCCGTTGGGAGGAGTTGGAAGCGTTGAAACATCAAGACTAAGGAAGTAGATGAAAAAGCAATTATCCATGCTGGCCATCCTGGTCGGCGCCAGCCTCAATGCGCAGGCGGCACAGAGCTCCTTTTTCACCATCGTTGACGACGAAGTCAAAGGCTATGCCAGCGTGATCAGCGCCGATGGCAGCGGCCTCATAGGGATCAATACCAAGAACCAGCAGGCCGAGTACTTCTCGACCGTGCATTTTGCCGACTTCCTGGTCGATCGGTTCCGCTTCGAGCAGGGCTGTTTCCTCTCAAGCTCCGTCTGCGACTCCTTCTGGGATGATAATGCCGGTTTTGCCTACCAATGGCGCCGTGATTTCCTCGATAATGTCGACCAGCGCAGCAACGTCGGCTATGTGGTGGGCTCCGAGGCCGACGGCCTAGTCACCGCGCTGGGTGAGACAACGGCAGATCGGGTGGGTTACAAGATGGATGGCAAGCTGCGCACCGCCTTTGCCATCGTCAATGACGGCAATGCGGTCGATCTGAAAGATGCGGCCAGCACCCATGGCCTGAGCATTCCGACCGCCATCAAGAAGCTCGACAACGGTCAGTATCTGGTGACCGGGGCCGCCGCAAGCGACAAGTATCGCCACAAGGTCGGGGGCGACTTCTACAAGTGGTGCTTCGAGGGGAACGACAGCGAGTACGGTGATTCCCGTTACTGCCCCGGGGTCGATACCCAGGCCAGCTTCTGGTTGCTTAATAGTTCTGGCGCACTTAACACGCTGATCCAGGCCGGCGACTATGCCCATCAGCGTGATGAGGTGTTGCAGACGGCTTCCGCGCTCGGCGCTGCCGAGTACAACGGCACCCTGTATGGCGTGGGTTACAGCTCTAGCGGCGAAGTAGGGTCTGGGGATCTGGATGGCCGCAACATTGCCAGCTACTGGACTCTGGATCTGAGTGCCGGCACCGTAGGGGCTACCAAGATCATTCCGCTGCCAGAAGGGGAGCCAGGCAAGGACGACGCCAAGCTGCAACACAGCTGGGCGGTGGCCGTCAACGACAATGGCTATGTCATCGGCAACCAGCGCTATCGCCTCAACAAGGGCCAGAACCGCCCGGTGGAGATGTTCCTCTTCAACCTGAACACCCCGACTACCTCGGCCGTGGTGCCCCTGCAGGACAATCCGCTCTCCGGCTCCGGCTCCGAGGCGGCGGCCATCAACGATCACAACATGGTGGTTGGCTGGCGCGATTCCCGTCATCAGACCCAGCCCGTGGTCAATGGCACCAACCGCATGCAGGAGGCCTTCCTGCTCAACGCTGCTGCCCCGGCCAACAGCTGGTACCTCAACGATTTGATCTGTGGTACGGATGATGCTGGTAACAAGCAGTGCGCCCAGAATGGCTACTACTACCACATCGCCTACGCCAGCGGCATCAGCAGCGATGGTACTATTGCGGCAACTGCCTATCGCTACAACAGCGAGAGCGAACTGAACAACCGCAGCAATGCCACCGTGGTGGCCGTCAAGCTGAAGCCCGCTGTCGCGGACTACCAGGGCAATACACCGGCCAGCTATGTGGTCAGCAATGCCCCGATCAACAACCAGACCGGTCAGGATGGTGACGGTGGTGGCGGTGGCAGCCTGTTCTGGCTGACGCTGCTGGCGTTGCCCTTCGCCTGGCTGCGCCGCCACCAGCGATAAAAATACGTGTCATGAAAAATTAATGCGGTTCAGTATCTTGTGTCACAACGCCTGAATAGCATGGAATTTTTTGTTTGACCCTGCCTCCCCCCTGGGGTAAAGATGAAAGCGACCGGTGAAAAACTGGTCGCTTTTTTTGTTCCACGAAGAGGGTCGTAGATGATGAAGAGACAGAAACGGGACCGTCTGGAGAGAGCTCGCGCTCGTGGTTATCAGGCTGGCGTAGTCGGCAAACAGAAAGAAGCGTGTCCGTATCAATGCCTGGATGCCAGAGGGCACTGGCTTGGTGGTTGGCGCGACGCCATGGAAGGGCGAGGCTCAGGCCTCTTCATGAAGTAACCTGCTTCATCACTCATTGCAAAAAGGAAAGGGGCCATGACGGCCCCTTTACGTTATCCCTCTGGCCGCGAGCCAGAGTCATCAGAATGCGGTGGTGTCCTTGAACAGACCCACTTTCAGATCAGTGGCACTGTAGATGGGACGGCCATCAACTTCTACCACGCCATCGGCGATGCCCATGACCAGCTTGCGGTTGATGACACGCTTGAAGGTGATCTTGTAGGTGACCTTCTTGGCCGTCGGCAGGATCTGGCCGGTGAACTTGACCTCGCCAACCCCCAGTGCGCGTCCTTTGCCCGGACCGCCTTTCCAGCCCAGGAAGAAACCGACCAGCTGCCACATGGCATCCAGACCCAGACAGCCCGGCATGACGGGATCGCCAGGGAAATGGCAATCGAAGAACCAGAGATCCGGAGTGATGTCGAGTTCGGCCAGGATCTCGCCCTTGCCATGCTCGCCACCGTGGTCATTGATCTTGACGATGCGATCCATCATCAGCATGTTGGGGGCGGGCAGCTGGCTGTTACCCTCACCAAACAGTTCCCCACGGCTGCAGGCAAGCAGCTCTTCACGGGTAAAGGACTCTTTGCCCTGTTCACACAGGGAGAGGCGGGGAGCAGTGGTGTCGTTGTCTAGGGTCACGCTGTTTATCCTTCATATGGGTCAAAGCCGGGCCAATTTAGCTTACAGTTGTTCGCCAAACAACTCCGATCACTTTATTAATGGCCGAGAAGCCGATCAAGCAAGCGGCGCAGCACGCCGCTCCTGGCTGTCGTGCCGTTGAGTTCGTCCAGCCGATCCTGGATCCGGCCAAACAGGGTATCCGGCATGTCGGGCTCGCCGGCGACGCAACCGGTCAGCAGCTCGATGGCCTCTTCCACGTGATCAACCGGGTGGATATGGAACTGGCCCGCCTCGACGGCGGCGATCACCTCGTCGGAGAGGTTGAGCTGTTGGGCATTGGTGCCAGGCAACAATATGCCTTGCTTGCCGTTGAGGCCGTGGATCTTGCACACCCGGAAGAAGCCTTCAATCTTCTCGTTCACACCGCCAACGGCCTGCACATTGCCGAACTGATCCACCGCGCCAGTGACGGCGAAGTGCTGGTAGATGGGCTGGCGGGCGAGGGCGGAGAGCAGGGCACACAGGCCGGTCAGAGAGGCGCTGTCGCCGTCGATCTCGTGGTAGGACTGCTCGAACACCAGGTTGGCCGACAGCGGCGAGGGGTTCTCGGCACCGAATTTGTTGGAGAGGTAGCCGTGGATGATCATCATCGCCTTGGCGTGGATGTGGCCGGCGAGCTCGGCTTTTCGCTCGATATCCGCCACGTCCCCGTCACCCAGGTGGACGGTGGCGGTCAGGCGTACCGGCTCGCCAAAGTCATAGGGGTGCCCCGCGACCTGGATCACGGAGAGACCGTTGATCTGGCCGACCTCTTCACCGTCGGTCTGCAGCAGGATCTGGCCGTCGATGACCCCCTGATCAGATTGCTCCACCAGATAGTTGAGGCGGTAATCCTGCTCCTCCAGGGCGAGCATGATGTGCTCCTCGGTCACGCAGTCTGCCTCCAGCTCGCGGGCCAGGCTGTCGGACATGCGCATGATGGCGCCGAGCTGTACCTCGGAGAGGGAGAGCCACTCCTGGTGATCGCACAGACGGCTGGCGTGGCGACAGAGGGCGAGGAGGGCACCTGGCGTGAAATCCAGCAACTCCCAGCGCTCGCGCAACCAGGCCAGATATTGCAGAAACGCGGGTAAGTCCTCTTCTATGTTCACCTCGGAGACCAGATCGGCTCGCAGGAAGATGCGCTCCGCCATGTCTCTGTCCAACATCTGGAATTCGGCCACATCCAGTCGATCACCCACCAGGATCAGCTTGAACCGTATCGGCGTTGCTTCCGGGGTGAAGAAGGGGGTGAGAGTCTTGCCTTCCTGATAGGCATTCCAGTCCAGCTCGCCTTTTTGCATGGCATTCTTGAGCTTGAACCAGAGGTGAGGCTGATCCAGCAACTCGTCGAGCTGCAGGATGAGGTAGCCACCGTTGGCCTCGCGCAGCAGGCCCGGTTCCAGCAGATGCTGGTTGGCATAGACGGAGCCTTGTTCCGTCTGGTAGTTGATGGAGCCAAACAGGGTGTCCCAGTTCAAGTCGCGGCCATAGATGACAGGGGCTTGCTGATCCTCATGGTGGATCAGCAGGTTGATGAGCACGGGGTGCTGGAACTCGAGCCCCTGGGCCACATGGGCCGCCAGATCGGAGAGAAAGTCCACAATCTTGGGGTCATTGTTCTGTTTGCGAATGATCCGGGTGACCAGGCGCTCGGCATCCAGGTGATGACTCATCAGCTTGAGCAGCTCACCGACCATTTCGCAGAATTCGAAACCGGAGCCCGGTTGCAGCCGCAGCCAGATGGGCTTGAACGGGTTGTTGAGGTTCTCGGTGTAGCAGAGGTCGAACAGGTCGCCATCCTTGCCGTTGGATGAGGCAATCAGGGTCTGGCAGACATTTTCATAATCCGCACCGGGGAAGCCGTTGAGGATCATGACCGGGCAGTCGCCATCAAAACTGGCCAACCGCTTGATGCCCGAAATGGCTCTGGGTTGCAGCGCAGCAAAAGGAATGGGTTCGAGTTCGCCGAGCGCAGGGAACTGCTCAATCGTGAAAGCGGGTTTTAATTGTTCTGATGTTAATTCAGCCACTTAAGACATCCGGTCGAGGATAGGATCATTTGCCACTATTATACACAGTTCGGTTGAGGGTGACAGAATACCAAGATACTTCATTTAACATAATATACATTATGCGCGGTATTGTGTTTGAGGCGTATCAGCTGTGTATCCAGGCAAATATCGCCTTTACGACGCAGTGCCTCCCCATGAGCATGAATCTGCTGTTGGTCACTGGTTATCTCTCACGTGCACAGGCTTAGTCGAGCAACCGGTCCAGCGGTTTTCTGCTGGCGCTCTCGTGGCGTTCGCTGCTGCCAGTGTGCAGATACTTGGAGGTAGTGTCGATGCTGTCGTGACCAGCATCGGCTTGCACGTGGGACAGCGGTCGACCGTGCAGGTTGATGTCATGGGTGATGCCGGTGTGGCGGATGGAATGCGGGGTCAGGTTGCGCATCTCGGCCGCATCCTGAGCAAAGCCGTCTTGCTCGGCCAACCTGGCTGCCTGCTCGAACACCGCCATGACCAGGTCCCTCAGCTGACGGATGCCGAGATTGGCATTGAGCTCGCCTTGTTCGCGGCCATGGGCCGCGGCCTTGTGGCGCACGAAGAGCGGAGTCTGCTCGCCGGGTGCCGGCATCGGCGAGAGCCCAAGAAAGGTACGATAGCGAGCCAAGGCTTCGAGCAGCGCCTGGGAGACGGCCACGGTACGGCGTTTGCCACCCTTGCTGCGCGGGATGTCATAGCCCCAGACGCCCGTCTTGCCATCACGGCGGAACTGGCTCATGACCGGGCTGAACCCCGGCCTCGCGGCTACCTCCGAAATACGCAGATAACAGGCGTACATCAGGCAGATGAGAAAGCGGCTGCGCTCGTGCTGAGCCGGGTCCTCGGCTGCCAGCTGTTCGGTGGCCTGCATCACATAGGACCACTGCAACTCGGTGAAAGATTGCGCCTCGTCGCCGGCATCCTGGTTGAGTGGCCGCTTCACCCGCTGCAGCAGGAGTGCCGGGTTGCGATCCATGTACTCCTCCTGAATAAGGAACTGGAAGAAGGCTGACAAGATGGCGAGCTTGGTTTTCATCGCCTGTTCGCTCAGGCTATACGGCAACTCCCGGCCCAGATCCCGTTTGCCCAGGAAAGGACGCCACAGGGGGTTGGGTAGCCTCTCCCCCCACTCCTTGTCGAGCACGAACTGGGCCACGTTCCGATAGGCGATAAGCTCGGATGGTGGCGCCTGGCAATAGTCGAGATAGCGCATCATGATGCGCCTGGTGAGATCCCTGGGGCTGATGGCCACCTCGCAGAAGCACCAATGCAGGAAGGTGGTGAGCTCGCTGCGGTAGGTCTTGTAGTTGTTCTCGCTGTGACGCTGCTCCAGCAGCCAGTCGACGGCCAGCTCGTAGACGAGCCCTGCATCGGGGATATTGCCAAGACTCAGGGTGGCCAGATACTGGTTGACCTGGGGATTGCCCGCTTCCAGGTGGGTCACGCTGTCGAATAGCGGCATGGCGGGTGGAAGTTGAGGATGGGTCATGATGATGTTTGTGTTTCGAGCCGATGGAACTGAGTGGGTGTCACGCCATCCTGATGCCGATAAATGGGGTTATCGGCATCAGGGCTCACAGGTCGTCCAGAGGGCGGCTGTCACAATATGCGATATGGCATATCGTATGGCGACGAACACGCTGCACATGAAAATATTCAATGAATATGCAATGTGGTTGGAAAATTCTCGGGGTAAATACCGATGAAAGTGACTTTGTTTGCTGCTTTTATGCATATCACGCGGCAGAAGAAGACGGTTCCCCTGCCCGCGCCCGCATCAGGCCACGCTCTTGAGGGACTTTTCCTTTGCAGGGATGGTATCTATCTTCTCTTCTTTGCTGGCGCTTGGTGCACTCCCCTGCCCCTTGCCCCCGCGCAGCACGTGTTGCAGCTGGTCCCGTTGTTCTGCCAGGTAAAAGGCCAGGCTCTCCTGCTGCTCAGGCAACAGTGCGACGGGGGCACCCGCCAGCAGCGTCATCAGCTCGTCGGCAGTATCCAGCAGCTTGTCATAGGCATCCGCCTCCTTCTTGCTGGTAAACGTCATCTTCTCCACTCCCCCACGTACCACAACATATTTGATTTCAACGGCCATCGCGGCGTCCTCCTCTTGATAGTGAATACAGTATATGTATGGATATACAGTATCGCAAGCCGCGTCGGCGAGAAGGCCGCGGTGACCCTGTGAGGGGCCTCAGGTCAGCCCGCTGTGGCGAGTCGGGGCGTGGTATCAGGATTGTTGCCGCTCCCCCACTCCACTGGGCGATCTGCCCCTTTTCTTGGGTACGGCGTGCGGTGCGGCAAGACAGGAAGGGCATTTTAGGGTAAATTTTATCAATTCCTTCAACAGGTTGAATTGTATGTCGGATCCGCATTCCGTGATCGTCTGCCCGGCCTGCGACTTGCTGATCGAACGCAAGTTGTTGCCGCTGCGGCGTCACGCCCATTGTCCCCGCTGTCACCAGCACCTCTACGGGCGCTATGCCTTTCGCCCTTCCCAGTTGATGGCGCTGACCATCACCGGCTTCCTGCTTTTGCCCTCTGCGTTTTTTGAGCCGTTGATCTACCTGCGTCTGGCCGGGGTCAATTCCGAGGCAAACCTGGTGAAGGGCATTCTGATGCTGTTCTCAGAGAGCGAGGTCTGGGTGGCGAGCCTGGTGCTCTGGTGCGCCGTGGTGTCACCGACGGGGTTGCTGCTCGGTGTGTTTGCGCTGGCATCCGGGCTCGCCAAACGCTGGCACCTGCTGGCCTTGACCCTGAAATCGGTCGAGGTCTTCCGCCACTGGGCCATGCTGGAGGTGTACATCGTCAGCCTGCTGGTCGCCCTGTTCAAGCTGGTCGATATCGCCGACGTGCGTCTGGGGGGAGGCCTGCTCAGCCTGGGTTGCCTGATGCTGCTCAACATGACGCTGCTCATCCTCTTCGATCCCGCCCCCTACTGGGCTCGGATCCCGCTGCAACAGGCCACGGAGCCAGACAATGACCCTGACCAGCGCACGTAAACTGGGGCTCTGTCGCTGTCATACCTGCGGCTTGCTGGTGCGCTACCAGAGCGCCATGAGCTGCCCACGTTGCCAGACACCCTTGCAGATGCGCATTCCCCATTCCCTCGCCTGGACGTGGGGACTGCTGGCGCTGGCCACCTTCATGCTGTTGCCGGCCAATCTCTTGCCCATCACCCACTTCTACAACAAGGGATTATTGCAGTCCGATACCATCTTCAGCGGTATCATGGCGCTCTATCGCAGCAAGATGTCCGGCATCGCCACCATAGTGCTGACCGCGAGCATCGTAGTCCCCATCGGCAAGATAGTGGGTCTTGGGTGGATCTGCTGGCAGTTGCAGCGCAGCAAGCCGGTACGCCGCAAGCGTCAGCTCATCATGTACCGCATCATCGATTTCATCGGGCGCTGGTCCATGCTGGACCTGTTCGTCATCTCGCTGATGGTGGCCCTGGTGGATCGCGGCGTACTGCTCAACGTGCGTGCCGGTCCCGGGGCGACGGCTTTTGCCGGCGTGGTGGTGCTCACCATGATGTCGGCCCGGATGCTCGATACCCGCCTGTTGTGGGACAAGGCGGCCCGTTAATGTCTTTTGTGTCGGATGTGCTGTGATCACAGCCAATGTAAGGAGTCCGTATGATCGGGGCTGAACCCGTCATTAAGAAACATCGCTGGTTATCCCCGGTCTGGCTGTTGCCCTTCATCGCCCTCTTGCTGGCGGGAGGCTTCCTCTACCAGCAGTGGGCAAGCAGCGGCCAGATGATCCGCATCAACTTTGCCCAGGGCAACGGCATCCTGCCGGGCAAGACCCAGCTGCGCTATCAGGGGGTGGCCATCGGTGTCGTCCAGGAGCTGGGGCTGGCGGAGGATGGTCGCAAGATAGCAGTGCTGGCCAAGGTCGACAGTCGCGCCCGCCCGCTCATTCGCAAGGGGTCCGACTTTTGGCTGGTGAGCCCCAAGGCGTCGCTCACCGAGATCTCCGGCCTGGATACCCTGGTTTCCGGCAACTACATCAACGTGCAGCCCGGCCGGGAGAACAACCCGCTGGAGGACGAGTTCGATGCCCAGGACGGCCCTCCCCCCGGCTATCAGGCCCAGGGGCGGACCCTGCACCTGACCGCCGACTCGCTGGGGTCGGTCGGTATCGGGGCCAAGATCTACTTCCGCGGGCTGGAGGTGGGGAGTGTCATCAATACCCGCCTCGGGGAAGCGAACCAGAACGTGATCCTGGATCTGGTGATAGAGCCGCGCTTCGAACACCTCGTCAAGACGGATAGCCGCTTCTGGAACATCAGCGGCATCAAGGGCTCCTTCAGCCTGGCGGGCGTGAGCGTGGAGGCCGGCAGCCTTACCTCCATCCTGAGCGGCGGCATCGCCTTTGACTCCCCCAAGGATTCCCCCATCGCCCAGAAGGGGGTGAATTTTGTCCTCTACAAGGGGCTGGCCGAGGCGGCCCGGGGCGAGCGAATCACCATCCAGGCGGGCGAACTCCCCATCAAGGAGGGCATGCCCATCCTGTATGAAGGGATCGAGATTGGCCGGGTCGACCCCATTCGCCTGACCGAGCAGGGCCGGGTCGTGACGGCGCTGATCAACCCTGAACAGGCATTTCGGATGACCGGCAAGAGCCGCCTCCTCTGGGAGACGGTCTCCCTCTCCCCGTCCGGCGTCAAGCATGCGGATCGCCTGCTGGCCGGGCCCGCCATCCGCCTTGACTACGTGGCAGGTGAGCAGGTCAACACCATGACGCTGACGGAGCAGGCACAGCGTGGCGGCACCAGGCTGACCCTGCAGGCGGACGATCTCGCCGGCTTGAGCGAGGGCGCACCGCTCTGGTTCAAGGGGCTGCAGATAGGCCAGCTGGGGACGCTGACCCTGGATGCGGGGGGCAATGCCCGCGTCGACCTGCTGGTGAACGAAGGTTATCAGCACCTGCTGCAGCGGGCGCGCTTCTACCGTGCGTCCCCCCTGCAGGTCGAGGCCGATCTCAGCGGGCTCAAGGTGGAGGCCAGTCCGGCGAGTGCTTGGCTGGCGGGCGGGATCAAACTGGTACAGGCACCACAGGGCGAGCGTATCGATCGCCTCTACCCCAGCCAGGAGCTGGCCCTGCTCGGCAGTCGCAACGCCAGGCCGGCACGCTGGACACTGCGCGCAGAGCAGGCTGACGGCATCGGTATTGGCTCCCCCGTGTTCTACCTGGGGTTGGAAGCGGGCAAGGTCAAAGGGCTGAAAGCCGAGGATGGTGGCGTGGCGATCACCCTGGAGATCGACGCCACCTATGCCCCCCTCCTCAAGCTGCAGCCCCAGTTCTGGAAGAAGGCCGCCATCGACGGCAAGATCCGGCTCGACGGGGTACAGGTCAAGATGGGTAACCTCGCCACCCTGCTGCGCGGTGCCATCGAGTTCGACAGCCTCGGCACCGGTCGCAGCAGTCATCAGCTTTTTGACAGTAAGGAGCAGGCCGGCACCCAGGTGCGACCCCTCACCCTGACCGCCGATCATAACCCGGGGCTCGGGGTCGGCAGTCCCATCCGCTATCGGGGAGTCGACATCGGCAAGGTGGAGCAGATCGAGCTGGATCCCTCCCTCGGCCAGGTGCGCTTCAAGGCCGAGCTGGCGCAGCAGTATGCCCCCCGCTTCCTGCAATCCGGGGCGCGCTATACCCTGGTGCAGGCCAAGGTGGGGCTGGGGGGCGTCGCCCACCTCGACACCCTGATCAAGGGCGCCTTCGTGGAGGCCACCCCGGGCCAGGGCGCGGGCAAGGAGCGATTCCCGCTGAGCGAGAGCGGCCCCGTCGGTCTGGCACTGACCCTCAGGAGCCCCGCCGTCGACGGCGTCAGCGTGGGCAGCCCTCTGCTGTTTCGCAAGATGGTGGTGGGCAGCGTCACCGGCGTGGTGCTGGCCCGCGATGGCAGCGAGGTGCTGATCGACGTGAACGTCGACGGGCAGTACGCCCACCTGGTGCGAGCCAACAGCCGCTTCTGGAACGTCTCCGGCGTCAAGGCCGACATCGGCCTGACCGGTGGCACCATAGAGGTGGAAACCGTGCAGAGCCTGCTGGCCGGCGGCATCGCCTTCAATACCCCGGAGCGGGAGATGGGGGCCACCGTCAAGGCCGGTCACCGTTATCCGCTGCACTCCAAAGCGGAGAAGGAGTGGCTGGAGTGGAGCCCCCGCATCCAGCCCTGATCCCTTGCTCATATGAAAAACCGGCCGTGTGCCGGTTTTTTTATGGGCCCTCCTTTCACCGCCGGGCGAAAGGCGCCTGAAGGAAATGCTCGCACTGTGGTAAGATGTCGCCCCTCATTTTGGGTCAGCGAGATTGCGACGTGCACGACAACACCTACCTTCCCGATCACTTCCTCCGCCACATTGCGGCCATCATGCCGTCCCATCTCTCCATGGAGGAGTTCGTGGCGAGTTGTCGTCGCCCGCTGCGGCGCAGCATCCGGGTCAACACTCTCAAGATCGCCGTGCCCGAGTTTGTCGCCCGCATGGCCCCCCTGGGTTGGCAACTGGACCCCGTTCCCTGGTGCGAGACCGGCTTCTGGCTGACCCGCAGCGACGAGAGCGTCCCCCTTGGCAACACCGCCGAACACCTGTGCGGCCTCTTCTACATCCAGGAGGCGAGTTCCATGCTGCCGGTGACGGCGCTCTTTGCCAGCGAACGCATCAAACGGGATGGCATGTTGCTGGACGCGGCCGCTGCCCCCGGCTCCAAGACCACCCAGATCGCGGCCCTGATGGAGAACCAGGGGATGCTGATCGCCAACGAGTTTTCCAGCAGCAGGCTCAAGGTGCTGAGTGCGAATATCCAGCGCTGCGGTGTGACCAACGTGGGGATGACCCACTTCGATGCCAAGGTCTTTGGCCAGTGGTTGCCGGAGACCTTCGACGCCATCTTGCTCGATGCCCCCTGCTCCGGTGAGGGGACGGTGCGCAAGGATGAAGATGCCCTGCGCAACTGGAGCCTCGAGAGCATCGAGGAGATCGCGGCCGTGCAGCAGGGTTTGCTGGAGAGTGCCTTCCACGCGCTCAAGCCTGGCGGCGTCCTGGTCTACTCCACCTGTACCCTGAGTGAGCAGGAGAACCAGGCCGTGTGCCAATCCCTGCTGGACAAATTCGGCGATGCCCTGAGTTTCGACTCCCTGGCAGACCTCTTCCCGGGAGCGGAGCAGGCTTGCTCGACGGAAGGATACCTGCACGTTTGGCCCCAGATCTTCGATTCTGAAGGTTTTTTCGTCGCCAGATTGCGCAAGCACCACTCCGTACCCAACACCATGTTCAAGCCGGGCAAGCTCGGCAAATTCCCCTTCTCTCCCCTGCCGGAGAAAGAAGCCGTTCCCATGCTGCGGGAGATCGAGGGGAGCTTCGGGACCGCTCCCCGTGGCCAGCTGTTTGGCCGCAACGACGAGATCTGGCTCTTCCCCGATGCCTTCGAGCAGGTACAGGGCAAGCTGCGCTTCGATCGCATCGGCATCAAGCTGGCGGAAACCTTCAAGAAGGGATATCGGTTGACCCATGAATGGGCGCTTGCCTATGGCGCGCTGGCCACGCGGGGATGCATCGATCTGGATGTCGCCAATGCGCGGGAATTCATGATGGGGCGGGATGTCTGGCCCGAGCAAGAGGCGGGTAACGGCGAGGTCATCGTCCGCTATCAGGGGCATCCGCTCGGCATGGGGAAATGGGTGGGGAGTCGCATCAAGAATGCCCTGCCCCGCGAACTGGTACGGGACAACAACCTATTCAACGAGTGAGCTCGGGCGCCGGTAAAAGGCGCCTGTTCGAGTCTTAAAAACCCACACTCTGGTTGAACATTTAGCCGGTTCTTGAAATGCCTCTAGCCTTGTCTAAGCTTAAGGCTATCCACATACCAGTTAGCGCACGGCTCTGCAAGGAGCCAATTCCCCTATGCCAGGTACAAGGAATTCGTACCTGGCTTTTTTTGTCCCTATGCCTTTTCGAAGCATCCCTGTTTCTCCTTTCTCTTCCCTACTCCAGGGTCTCCACCGGCGATCTCTCCGAACGCACATGAGGCACCAGCTCATGCTGGTAGAGCAGATCGATCGCCTGCTCGATGAGGGAGGCCTGGCTGTCTTCCAGGTGGAGACCCAGTTCCTGCAACCGCTCGGCATGGCGATTGCTAATCCAGCATTGCAGCCGGCTGTGGGTTTCCTGCTTGCGCTTCACATGTTGACGCTGTCGCTCGGCATTGTCTTGTGCCTCGCGCATCTTCATTTCTTGGCTCATATGACCTTGCTGGATAGAAAAATGGAGGCTGTTATCTCTCACTTATTCCCGTGTTAAGGCAAGGATGACAGCATTATGCTCACCTCCCGACTCAGGAACCAAATGAAGGGATAAATATATCATCAGATCAATGGGATATCATTTAACATAAAAATATCAGTGACGCGGTTATTTAAAGCAGCCCCGCAAGAGCATGATCGGAGAACTTGTGCGCATCGTCGAAGTACTCCTGCAGGGTGCGCATGTCCTTGTGACGGGTCACCTCGATAATCTTGTTCATGGGCTTGCCCGCCGTCACCGCCGAGGTGATGAATCCCCGCCTGAGACTGTGGCCACTCACATGCAGATCATTGATGACCTGACCGGTTCGCCGCTTGATCATCAGGTTGATACCCTGTGGCCCTAACGGGTCAGCTGTGAGCTGTCCCCAGCGGGTCATCCTGCGAAACAGGGCTCCCTCGCGGATCCTGCTCTGGGTGAGCCAACGCTGCAACGCCGACACCGGACAGTATTGCTTGCCAGGGATCAGGGCGATTTCGGTTTCGTGGAGCTGATGCTTGCTCGGCTTGAGACGAAGCCGTATCCCCTGCCCCACGAATTGCAGATCATCCACCTCTATCCTGGCGGCTTCCGAGCGGCGCAGGGCACCGCTGAACATCAGCAGCAGCAGGGTGTGATCCCGCAGTCCCGCCAGGTTGGAAGTGTCTATCTCGTCGAGCACATTGGCCAGAGGTTGCAGGGTCAGGGCGCCCGTCTTGCGTTTGCGGTTATCCCCGAGTCGCACTATGCCACGCATCATCTCCTTTATCTCGGCATGTTCGGTCGGCATGGGGTGGATGCCCTTCTGCTTGAAGGCAAAACGGATGCCGGCGAGCCGTCTCACCAGGGTCGCCGGTTTGCGCGGTTCCCCGTTGCGCAGCTCTCCCTTCCCCTCTTCTTTGTCCAGCCACACCCAGTCCGCCAGAATACCGTCGGCCTGATCCGCGAGAAAATTCATGATGTCGTGATGGGTAGTCTGCAGGGGATCAAGCCCGTGCAATTGGCACCAACAGACAAAGATACGGGTGTCAGCCTGGTAGGCATTGAGGGTAGAGCCTGCTTTGGCACTGCGTAAAAACCGCCTCGCCCTGCTATTGAGCTGCGCGTCGAAGACACTTTGCAATGAGTGGGCTGCTGAACTTGAGAGGGTTGGATGGGTCACGTAAGTTGATGATTTTATGTGAAGTTGCGTAGGATCTTACAGGATCTTTCAAGGTTATCAAGTATCGATAATATTCATTATCGATACTTGATGTCTCTATTTACTGTCTCCTTTTCCTCTCGGATTCTATTCGTAGCATCCTCTGATACCGATGCCTGAGTCCATCGGAAAATACATGAGCTAGATATCGTCGTAAGAGATAACGATGTGGATAGTTGATTTTTACCGGGAGGGATGATGCCTGGATATTTAAAATAATCAGCCCCGACAAGCGGGGCTGATTGAGGTTATTTCTTTGCCAGTTTGAACAGCGTGAAGAAATTGTGACTGGTGGCCTCTGCCAATTCGGCCAGCGGGATCTGGCGAAGATCGGCAATGAACTGGGCCACGTCCCGCACAAATGCGGGTTCGTTCTCCCTCCCCCGGTGGGGAACCGGCGCCAGATAGGGCGAGTCGGTTTCGACCAGCAGGCGTTCCAGTGGCAATGCCTTGACCACGGCCTGCAGGGCGGCTGCATTCTTGAAGGTGGCTATCCCAGAGATGGATATATAGAACCCCATGGCCATCGCGGCCTCGGCCATCTCGAGGGACTCGGTGAAGCAGTGCAGCACACCACCTACCTGCTCCGCCCCCTCCTCCCGCATGATCCTCAGTGTGTCTTCCTGGGCATCCCGGGTATGGATGATGAGCGGCTTGTTCAGGGCCCGGGCCACCCGGATATGCTCCCGGAAGGAGACTTGCTGTACGTCCTTGTTTTCCGGTGAGTAGAAGTAGTCGAGCCCGGTTTCCCCGATGGCGACCACCCTGTCGTCCGCAGCCTGGGTCAGCAGCAAGGGTGCATCGACACCGGGATCCTGATTGAGCGGGTGAACACCACAGGAGGCAAACACCTGGGGATAGGGGGCGATGGCGGCCAGCATGGTCGGGAATTGCGCCTGGGTCACGCTCACACAGAGAAAGTATCCCACGTCCTGTTGCGCCGCCTTGGCCAGCACATCGGCAATGTCTGTCTGCTTTGTGCCATAGCTAAGGCGATCGAGGTGGCAATGGGAATCAACGAGTAACATAGACAACCTTGTTTATAACCAGCGATTGAGCCAGTTCATCAGATGGATGGTGGGGTTGGAGAGCTGGCCTGGTTGGCACGCCGCCTTGAGCGCGACCAGTTGCTGCTCGGCTTCGAGCAGCCGTTCGCTGCCGTGGCGTTCCGCCAGCTGTTGGCTCAGCACCGCCAGATCCGGCATCGCCAGCTGGTGGTGGCCACAGCCCGCCTGGGTCTTGAGGGCATCGCACAAGAACAGCTGCAGCCAGTGCAACCGGACCTGGGTCGCATCAGCCAGCTGGGCACAGACGCTCGTCGCCCGGCTGGGCGTCTGCGACAGGGAGATGAAGCCCTCGAGCAGAGTACGCCTGGCGCTGTCCTGCTCCTCCTCGATGTAATTCAAAACCCGAAGCGGCGCCCCCTGGCAGATCCGCACCTGTGCCTGGGTGGCCTGATGCCCCTGATCTGCCAGCCAGGCCAGGGTATCCCCTTCCGACGGCAGCTGGCAGACATGCTTGTGGCAACGACTGAGGATGGTGGGCAGCAGGCGGGAGACCTGGGAGGCGATCAGCAGCAGCAGGCTGTCCCCTGCCGGCTCTTCCAGGGTTTTCAGCAAGGCGTTGGCGGCGGATTCCGTCATGCGCTCCGCATCCCGGATGATCACCACCTTGCCTCGACCGAGCTGGGAGGTGCTCTGCAGACGGCCGCAGATCTCGCGGATGGCTTCAACCCCTATGGTCTTGCCCTCGGGCCCTATGGTGCCAAGATCCGGGTGATGGCCCTTCTCGAACAGCTGGCAGGAGTGACACTGACCGCAAGGCTCGCCCCGTTGTGGTT
Organism: Aeromonas taiwanensis; assembly: GCF_000820165.1. Classification (GTDB taxonomy): domain Bacteria; phylum Pseudomonadota; class Gammaproteobacteria; order Enterobacterales; family Aeromonadaceae; genus Aeromonas; species Aeromonas taiwanensis. The sequence goes on along the minus strand of NZ_CDDD01000069.1, from coordinate 27,230 downwards.
GCTGGCACAGGTGCAGTCGGGCCAGGCGCTCGGCCAGCTGCTCCTTGCCAAGGCCGGGATCCCCGAGCAGCAGCCAGGCGTGCCCGAGCCGTCCGGCCTGGGCAGTCTGGCTCAGGGCATGCCAGTCCGGGATCAACCAGGGATACATAGTCCCTCGCTTGCCAGATAGTGCGCCAGCGCCGCTTCGATGGCGACCTTGACTTGCGCCGGAGCCTGGCCGGCATCGATCACCTGGATGGTATCATCGGCGGCCGCCAGCTCGAGGTAGCGTTGACGGGTGCGCTCGAAGAAACCGATCTGCTCCAGCTCAATCCTGTCCAGCTCACCGCGATGACGGGCACGCTGCAAGCCGATGGCGGGATCGATATCGAGGTAGAGGGTCAAGTCCGGCTTGAAATCGCCGAGCACGGCCCGCTTGATGGCGCCGATGAGGTTCGCATCGATGCCGCGGCCGCCCCCCTGATAGGCCTGGGAGGAGAGATCGTGGCGATCGCCCACCACCCAGACGCCGTCGGCCAGCGCCGGTTTGATCCGGGTCTCCACCAGTTGTACCCGGGAGGCATACATCAGCAGCAGTTCGGCCTCCAGGGTCAGGCGCTCGTCGTGCACCTCCTTGACGATGGCCCGCATCCGCTCCGCCAGCGGCGTGCCACCCGGCTCACGGGTGCATTCGATCCGCTCGATGCCATGGGCCCGTAAATAGTCGGTCACGTAGCGCACCGCGGAGCTCTTCCCTGCCCCTTCCAATCCTTCAATCACGATAAATTTAGACATTAGGGCTTCTTCAATATGTATTCGCGTACCGCCCGATTGTGTTCATCGAGGGTCTTGGAGAAATAGTGGGCACCGCCCCCCTTGGCAACGAAATAGAGATAGTCGGTCGACAGGGGATTGAGCGCAGCCTCGATGGACGCCTTGCCCGGCATGGCGATGGGAGTCGGCGGCAAGCCGTCGATCACATAGGTGTTGTAGGGGTTCACGTCGGTCAGATCGCTGCGGCGAATGTTGCCATCGTACCTGTCCTTCACTCCGTAGATGACGGTGGGATCGGTCTGCAGCTTCATGCCAAGGCGCAGGCGATTGACGAACACAGAGGCGATCTGGGCCCGCTCATCCGGCTGACCCGTCTCTTTCTCGATGATGGAGGCCATGATCAGCGCCTCATACGGAGTCTTGTAGGGCAGATTGGCCTGACGCTTCTCCCAGGATTCATCCAGGAAGGCTTTCATGTCCTGATAGGCGCGGCGCAGGATGGAGATGTCGCTGGCATGGGTGGTGTAGGCGTAGGTTTCCGGAAGGAACCAGCCCTCCAGCTTGCCATTTTCGATGCCAAGCTCCTGGGCCAGGTCCGCCTCACTCTGCTCCAGGGTCAGGCGCTCCAGATAGGGTGCACTGGAGAGCTGCTTCAGCCAGTCTTCAAAACGGGAGCCCTCGACGAAGGTCAGGCTGAAGTGAAACTCCTTGCCCGATGCAAACAGGGAGAGGGTCTCCTTGAGCGGAGCCCCCTCCTTGATCTCGTAAGTACCGGACTTGATAGCCACCAGTTCGGGGTGGCCGCGCAACCAGAGGCGCACCGCCCAGGGGCTGGTATCCCCCTCCCCCAATTCGGCAATCAGGCGCGCCGCATGGGCGCCTTTTTCGACGGTAAAGAGGCGGGTCGGCCCCTTGTTGGTGAGGGTCTCCACCTGTTGCCATTTGTAATATACATACCCTCCCGCGGCGGCAACGGTCAGTGCCGCCCCCGCGATCAGGGTGTAGAGCCGATTAAACTTCAATGACCAAACGCTCCTGTAAACGGCGGATCAATACCGGGCTGGGATAGTGCACATCCCCGATGCGGGTGATCGGTACTATACCCATCAGGGTATTGGTCAACCATACTTCTTCGGCCTGCCATAAAGACTCCAAAGGAGCCTCAACGACACGCAGTTCAATGCCCATCTGTTTAAGCATCGCCATCACACGCTTGCGCATGATGCCATCAATCCCGGCGCGGGAGAGATCCGGTGTGAACACCGTCCTGCCACGACGCCAAAACAGATTTGCGCTGACCCCTTCTACCAGAAATCCCCGACTGTTCAATACTATACCTTCGACTCCGCCACGCGCCGCAAGTTCGCGCTTCAGCATAACTTGTTCCAGACGCCCGAGGGTCTTGAGGCCCGCCAGCATGGGGACATCTCCCAGCTGCTGCTGGCAGACCAGGGCGGTGATGCCGTCCTGCTGCCAGCCATGATAATGCGCCGGGTAGGGCGCCAGGGAGACGATGCGGGTCGGCGTGTCGCATCCGGTACAGTCATAGCCCCGTCCGCCGGCGCCCCGGGTCAGCACTATCTTGACGACAGCCTGCGTCTGCCCTGCTGCCAATTGCGCCACTTCGGTGGCGAGAAGATCCCAGGGCTGATCGGCCATGCCGAGCCGGGCGTTGGCATATTGCAGCCGGGCCAGATGGGCCGGCCACCAGACCACCTTCCCCTCCCTCGCCAGCATGGTAGTGAAATGGCCATCGCCATATGCCAAGCCACGATCCCTGGCGCTGAGGGTTTCTGTCGGTATTCCGTTAATCAGCAAGTGGATCCCTCCGATAAAAAAGGCCCGATACATGGTATCGGGCCCGACTCTTTGCGTAGCAAGCCGCCCAGGGCGAATTATACGCGTTTGAAGATCAGGGAGCCATTGGTGCCGCCAAAACCAAAGGAGTTGGACAGGGCATACTCGAACTGACCGGCCTTGGCCACGTGGGGCACCAGATCCAGATCGCACTCCTCATCCGGATTGTCCAGGTTGATGGTGGGAGGCACCATCTGGTCACGCAGGGAGAGCACGGTGATGATGGCCTCGATGGCCCCCGCCGCCCCCAACAGGTGACCGGTCATGGACTTGGTGGAGCTGACCATCAGGGACTTGGCGTGCTCGCCAAACACCTTCTTCATGCCGCGCAGCTCGGCGACATCGCCCAGCGGAGTGGAGGTGCCGTGGGCGTTGATGTAACCCACCTGCTCGGGCGCGATGCCGGCATCCTTGATGGCGTTCTTCATGGCGCGCGCACCACCGTCACCGTCAGAGGGGGGCGCCGTCATGTGATAGGCGTCGCCGCTCATGCCAAAACCGACCAGCTCGGCATAGATCTTGGCGCCACGGGCCTTGGCATGCTCGTACTCTTCCAGCACCAGGACTCCGGCACCGTCACCCAGCACGAAGCCATCGCGATCCTTGTCCCAGGGACGGCTCGCCTTCTGCGGCTCGTCATTGCGGGTAGAGAGTGCCTTGGCAGCGGCAAATCCGCCCATGCCCATGGGGGTCGATGCCTTCTCGGCGCCACCGGCCACCATCACGTCCGCATCGCCATAGGCGATCATGCGTCCGGCCATGCCGATGGCATGGGTGCCTGTGGTGCAGGCGGTGGTGACGGCGATGTTCGGGCCCTGCAGGCCTTTCATGATGGAGAGATGACCGGACACCATATTGATGATGGTGGACGGTACGAAGAAGGGGCTCAGCTTGCGGGGACCGCCGTTGACGAGGCTGCTGTGGTTCTGCTCGATGAGACCCAGGCCGCCGATGCCGGAGCCGATGGCGACGCCAACCTGCTCGGCATTTTCTTCGTTGATGACCAGGCCGGAATCGTCCAGTGCCTGCACACCCGCCGCCACGCCGTACTGGATGAAGAGATCCATCTTGCGGGCTTCTTTGCGGTTGATGCCGAACTGTTCGGGATCGAAATCTTTGACCAGGCCTGCGAAACGGGTCGCAAACTCGCTGGCATCAAAATGGTCGATGAGGGAAATGCCGCTCTGCCCGTTGAGCAGGGCTTGCCAGCTGGATTCGGCAGTGTTGCCTACCGGGGAAAGCATCCCCAAGCCGGTCACCACGACTCTGCGTTTTGACACTGAGGTAGTCTCCGAGAGGTGTTTTGAAAGGGGGTAAACATAAAAGAAGCGGCCCTTGGGCCGCTTCTTTCAGAACAGGAACTTATTCCTGATTAGCGGTGATGTAGTCGATAGCCGCTTGAACAGTGGTGATCTTCTCGGCTTCTTCATCAGGAATTTCGGTATCGAATTCTTCTTCCAGCGCCATTACCAGTTCAACGGTATCCAAAGAGTCAGCGCCCAGGTCGTCGACGAAGGAAGCAGCGTTTTTCACGTCTTCTTCTTTAACACCCAGTTGTTCGATGATGATTTTCTTTACGCGTTCTTCGATGTTGCTCATGACCTGAATTTTCCTTTAAAAATACGCTATTGCGTCTGGTTGGGGTAGTGTATTCAATTGACGTGAGTTTGCAAGTGACTTGCCGCTGGTCAAACCACGAAATGTGCCAAACTTCGGCGTATTATCGCAAATTTGAACAGAACTCACGACAAATTGATTACACCATGTACATCCCGCCATTAACATGCAGGGTTTCGCCGGTAATATAGGCGGCATCATCTGATGCCAAGAATACCACAGCGGCAGCAATTTCCTTCGGATCGCCCAGACGGGCGGCAGGTACCTGACTCATGATGCCGGCGCGCTGCTCTTCGTTGAGCGCCTTGGTCATGTCGGTTTCGATGAAACCGGGGGCAACCGCATTCACCGTGATGCCACGGGATGCCACTTCACGGGCCAGCGACTTGGTGAAGCCAACCAGACCCGCCTTGGCAGCAGCATAGTTGACCTGGCCGGCGTTGCCCATGGTACCGACCACGGAGCCGATGCTGATGATACGGCCGTTGCGCTTCTTCATCATGGCGCGCAATACCGGCTTGCTGAGGCGGTACAGGGAGGTGAGATTGGTGTCGATGATCTCGTTCCACTCGTCATCCTTCATCCGCATCAGCAGGTTGTCGCGGGTGATGCCGGCGTTGTTGATCAGGATGTCGATCTCACCGAAACGCTCCTTGATGGCGGCGAAGACGGCCTCGATGGATTCCTGGCTGGTCACGTTCAGCGCCATGCCGCAGCCCTGCTCGCCCAGATAGGCGCTGATGGCGTCGGCACCGCTCTCGCTGGTCGCCGTGCCCACGACTTTTGCACCACGGGCCGCAAATGTCTCGGCAATCGCACGACCGATGCCACGACTGGCACCGGTGACCAACACAACCTTATCGGTAAAACTCATGACTTGCTCCTGTTTACTTGATCTGGGCCAGCGCCTGCTCGAATGAGGCGGCGTCGTTGGCGTGAATGCCTTCCACGCGTGCGTCGATGCGCTTGGCCAGCCCGGTCAGCACCTTGCCCGGCCCCATCTCGATCTCGAGGGTGACGCCGTCGTTGGCCATCCGCTCTACCGTCTCGGTCCAACGGACCGGACTGAACAGCTGGCGTACCAAAGCTTGCTTGATGGCGGCCGGATCCTGCTCACAGGATACGTCGACATTATTGATGACGGCGATGGCGGGAACCTTGATCTCGATCCCATCCAGCGCGGCGGCCAGTTTTTCGGCGGCCGGTTTCATCAGGGCACAGTGGGACGGCACGGAAACCGGCAGCGGCAGCGCGCGTTTGGCGCCGGATTCCTTCATCAGCACGTTGGCGCGCTCGACGGCCTCTTTGTGGCCGGCGATGACCACCTGGCCCGGGGAGTTGAAGTTCACCGGGGAGACCACCTGGCCCAGGGCAGCTTTCTCGCAGTTGGCGGCGATGCTCTCATTGTCCAGGCCGATGATGGCAGCCATGGCACCGGTGCCTTCCGGCACGGCTTCCTGCATGGCCAGACCGCGCAGCTCGACCAGCTTGACGGCATCGGCAAAGGCCAGCGCGCCACTGCACACCAGGGCGGAATACTCACCCAGGCTGTGACCGGCCATGACGGCCGGGGTCGCCCCGCCCTGCTGCTGCCACAGGCGCCACAGGGCAACGGAGGCGGTCAAGAGCGCCGGCTGGGTGCGCCAGGTCTTGTTCAGATCCTCGGCCGGCCCTTCCATTACCAGGGCAAACAGGTCATAACCCAGCACCTGGCTAGCCTCGGCGAAGGTCTCTTTAATTACGGCGTGTTGCTCGGCCAGCTCGGCCAGCATGCCGACGCTCTGGGAGCCTTGTCCCGGGAAGGCAATGGCAAATCGGGTCATCATTGATTCCTTTAAGGTAAGACGAATTTGGGAAGCGGGCGCCCGAGGACCGGGCACCGCTCGGTATCAGAGGCGAACCAGCGCAGAGCCCCAGGCAAAACCGCCGCCGAAGGCTTCCAGCAATACCAGCTGACCAGGTTTGATGCGACCGTCGCGCACCCCTTCATCGAAGGCGATGGGCACGGAGGCGGCAGAGGTGTTGCCGTGGCGGTCCAGGGTCAGGATCACCTTGTCGAGCCCCATGCCGAGTTTCTTGGCGGTGGCGTTGATGATGCGGAAGTTGGCCTGATGAGGCACCAGCCAGTCCAGCTCGCTCGGATCGATGTTGGCGGCGGCCAGGGTCTCGGTCACGATCTCGCTCAGGCGCGTCACCGCGACCTTGAAGACATCGTTCCCCTTCATGTACATGTAGGCTTCGAGCTCGGCACCCGGCATGCCACGACGGGGTTGCGGCAACTTGAGCAGCTCGCCGTAACGGCCATCTGCGTGCAGATGGGTGGAGAGGATACCCGGCGTCTCGCTCGCGCCGATCACCACGGCCCCTGCCCCGTCACCGAACAGAATGATGGTGCCGCGATCATCGGGATCGCACATGCGGGACAGCACGTCGGCACCGACCACCAGGACGTGGCGGGCTGCACCGGATTTGACGAACTGATCGGCGATGGCGAGGGCATAGGTAAAGCCGGCACAGGCGGCGGCGACGTCAAAGGCCGGGATCCCCGGCACCTCGAGCAGCCCCTGCAGTTCGCAGGCGGCGGCAGGGAAGGCATTCTCCGCACTGGTGGTGGCCAGCACTATCATGTCCAGATCGGCCGCAGTCAGACCCGCGGCGTCCAGCGCCCGCAAGGCCGCCTGATGAGAAAGGGTGGCGACGGTTTCGTCGTTGCCCGCGATGCGGCGTTCACGGATCCCGGTGCGTTCCACGATCCATTCGTCACTGGTCTCAACCATCTGTTCAAGATCGGCGTTGGTACGAACCGAACTCGGCAGATAACTGCCAGTACCCAGAATTTTGCTATGCATAGAGTTTTATAAATCCCTGTCGGAAAAGACAGATTCAAGGCGATCTGCTATCTGCAATGGAAGTTGATGTTTGGCTTCTTGTGCGGCAAGCAGGATCGCATGACACAGAGCGCGCCGTTCGGCCCGCCCATGGCTTTTTACCACAATGCCGCGCAATCCTAACAGACTCGCGCCATTATACTGGTCGGGGTTCAGGTAAGAAAAACGCCGTTTGAACATAAATCCGGCGAGTCGGCCAAGAATACTGCGTTTTTTGCGAGGATATCCGGCCAGTTCGGCCATCATGCGCACAACGCCCTCGGCAGTCTTGAGCGCCACGTTGCCGACAAAACCGTCGCAGACGATGACGTCACAGTCGCCACTGAAGATCCTGTCCCCCTCGATGAAACCGGCAAAATTGAGGGCGCGGCACTGGCGCAGCAGCTCGGCACTGTGGCGGACCAGGTCGTTGCCCTTGATCTCCTCCTCTCCCACGTTGAGCAGCGCCACCCGGGGGGAAGCTATACCTTCGACCTTTTCCGCGACCACGGCCCCCATCACCGCAAATTGCAGCAGGGTATCGGCATCGCAGCTCACGTTCGCCCCCAGATCCAGCATCACGGTGCGCTTGCCATTCACGGTCGGCAGCGCCTTGATGAGCGCGGGGCGGTCGACCCCGGGCAGGGACTTGAGCACGCACTTGGCCATGGCCATCAGGGCCCCGGTGTTGCCGGCACTGACGCAGGCATCGGCAGCGCCGCTCTTGACCAAGTCCAGGGTCACGCGCATGGAGGAGTCTTTCAGGGTACGCAGTGCCACGATCGGCTTTTCGCCCATTCCCACAACCTGGGAGGCATGCACGAGTCGAACGCGAGGATGATTCAGCAAGCCATGTTGCTGCAGCAGAGGTGCGGTCTGGTGTTGGTCACCGACCAGGACAAGATGTAGCTGGGGCAGAAGAGACAGTGCCTGCACGGCGGCAGGCACTGTTTCCGAGGGGCCGATATCACCCCCCATTATGTCTAGCGCGACAGTTTGCGTAGACAAAGGCAATCCTTAAGCGATTACCTTTTTACCGCGGTAGAAACCATCGGCAGTCACGTGGTGACGACGATGAATTTCGCCACTGGTCTGATCAACAGTCAGGGCTGCAGTGGTCAGTGCATCGTGGGAACGACGCATGCCACGCTTGGCGCGGGTTTTACGGTTCTGTTGTACGGCCATGGTAGGCTAACTCCTAAAATTCACTTACGTTTGAGCGCTTCAAGAACTGCAAAGGGATTCGGCCGCTCATCAGCAGGTTCGATTTCACCCCAGGTCATCTCCATGTTACCTCGCGGGCAGACATCCACTGGATGCATGGCCACCTGAGGTAACGAGAGGATGAGTTCATCCTCCAGGATTTGATGAAGATCTATCTCGCCGTTTTCGTCCAACTCAATGGGCTCATAAGCTTCCGGCAGTTCTTCCTCGTTTGTCCTTTCGAACAGCGGAGTGTAGATAAAACTAGCTTCACAAAGGTGTTCGAACGTCTCTCCACAACGCTGGCAAACCAGGTCAACCTTGGCATGGGCAGTGCCTTTCATAACGGTCAACTTCTGGACATCTTTGCCAAAGTGCAGGGTGACATCCACATCACTTCGCAAGCCTTCGGTTGATTCCTCCAGCCTGGGCATCTGCGACTTTTCCACTATCCCGACATAATCGAGTAGCTTCAAGGCATTACGGACTGGATCAACCTTAACGGGCAACTTCACCTTTTGCATAGGGCGCGAATATTATAGGTCCAACAAGGGATAGTCAAAGGAAAAAGTCCTTACCGCCGATGATTTTAACTGCACAGGCCCCTGCAGGCAGGAACTTGTGTTCATCGGTGGCCGATTATGCCACAAGCCGCAGGATCCCGCACAGGATCCTGCATCGCCAGAGCGAGGACGGGCCATGGCCCCTCCCCTCCTCCCTCAGGAAATATCGGGACAGCGCTGGCCACCGCCGAGTAAACGTTGCGAAGGGGCAACCCTGGGCTGCTCTTCCATCAGGCGCCGTATGGCTTGAAAACTCTCCATGGCGGCCTTGATGGCCATGGAATTAACCAGCCAGCCAGGCAGGTTGTTGCCCGGATTGGTGTAGGTTTCGAGCCGGATCAGGGTGGTGCCATCCGCTCTGGGCCTGGCTTCCCAGCGACCTGAGCTCTCCCGGATCCGGGCCAGCCCGTGATGCAGCGGCAAGGCATCCGGCTCTGCCCAGACCTCGAGCGTCAATCCGCAGTCGGCACTCCTGATCAGATGAGAGCGGGTGATCAGTTCTCTGTCCTGCACCGGCCAGGGGGCATGAAGCCGGGTGTAAACCAGATCGTCATCGGGGCCTGACTTTGCCAATAGCCGTACCTCACGACTCTGGGGCAACCACTCCCGGTGGCGCGCTGTGTTGCGCAGCACGGCCAGCAGCGCGGCCGGCTCGGCTCTGACGATCATCTCCAGACGCAGCGCCAGAAAAGCGGCTGGAGGGCGTGGCTGTGTCCAGAGCAGGATCCCCCCTTCCCCCTGACGGTATTGCCATCCCGCGCCCCAGGCGGTGAAGGGGAACAGCATCAGGATCAGCACCGCGTATCTCGTCATCTCTCCTCGCCCTCGTCATGTCGTCCCTGTGTCATTCTTGACCGCCGGCGTGCAGGCTTCCAGCTCAGAGGCTGTCACCACCGCTCATGGGCCCATGCCGGGGGATATTTGCGCCGACCGTTGCCCGAAGATAGAATCAAGCAATTGATTTATAAATGGATATCCCTAGAAGATGCAAATGCCCCTGATCCTCGCCTCCACGTCACGCTATCGCAAGGCGCTGCTGGAAAAACTCGGCCTGCCATTCCAGTGCGCCTCTCCAGAGGTGGATGAAGCCCCCATTCCCGGAGAATCGGCAGAAGCCCTGGTTAGCCGGCTGGCACAGGCCAAGGCGATGGCCATTGCCGAGCGTCATGATCACGGGCTGATCATCGGGTCGGATCAGGTGTGTGTCTGTGACGGGCAGATTCTTGGCAAGCCGGGTACGGTGGAGAATGCGGTGGCTCAGTTGATGAGGGCGCAAGGCAAGCATGTCACCTTCCTCACCGGTCTGTGCGTGATCGATGCCGCAAGCGGCCATGCCGAACAGATGGTGGAACCTTTCGCCGTGCATTTTCGCTCTCTGGACGAGGCCGCCATCCGCCGCTATGTGGAGGCTGAACTGCCCCTCGACTGCGCCGGCAGTTTCAAGTGCGAGGGGATGGGAATAGTACTGTTCGAGGCCTTGGAGGGGCGGGATCCCAATGCGTTGATCGGCCTCCCTCTTATTGCCCTGATCGACCTGCTAGGGCGCCATGGCCTGCATCTGCCCTGAGACGAGGGGGCGATGGCAATGGAAAACGGGAGCCTTGGCTCCCGTTCTAGTTTCAGCGTGGCAGCTTGCCGAGGAACGCCTCGAGTTCCGGTGACAGCGGCGCCTCCACCTGCATCTCCCGGTCGTCGGCGGGATGGGTGAAGCTGAGCTTCCAGGCATGCAGGAACAGCCGTTTCAAGCCCTGGGCGCGCATCTTCTCATCGAACGCCGCCTCCCCGTACTTGTCATCGCAGGCGATGGGATGGCCGGCGTGCTGGGTATGAACCCGGATCTGGTGCGTACGCCCGGTGATCGGACTGCACTCTACCAGGGTGGCTTCGGCGAACTGGCGGGCAATCCGGAAACGGGTCTCGGATGGCTTGCCGTCGCTGCTGACTCGCACCACCCGCTCACCGGACTGCAGATCATTCTTGCGCAGTGGCGCATTGATGACCTTGACGTGGGGCTGCCACTGGCCGCGTACCAGCGCCAGATACTGCTTGCGCATGGTCTTGACCCGCAGCTGCTCGTGCAGGCTGCGCAGAGCGCTGCGCTTCTTGGCAACCAGCAGTACGCCGGAGGTATCGCGATCCAGCCGGTGTACCAGCTCGAGGAACCGGGCTTCCGGGCGCAGGGCACGCAACCCCTCGATGACGCCAAAGGAGAGGCCGCTGCCGCCGTGCACCGCCATGCCGGATGGCTTGTTGAGCACTATCATGGCGTCGTCTTCAAACAGGATCTGGCTCTCCAGACGCTGGATGCTGCCAAGATTGGCGGAGGGCAGCTCGTTCTTCTCGGCCACGCGCACGGGGGGCACCCGTACCTCGTCGCCCGTGCAGAGTTTGTACTCCGGTTTGATGCGTTTCTTGTTGACGCGCACCTCGCCTTTGCGAAGGATGCGATAGATCAGGCTCTTGGGGACGCCCTTTAACTGAGTCTTGAGAAAATTGTCGATGCGCTGCCCGTCATGCTCAGCTTCGATGGTGAGCAGCTGCACTTGTTGATGTATCTGTGTCATGGCGCGGATTTTAACACCGCCGACAGCCCTTGGCTGCATGCTTTGTTAAAAAATGGCGTCTTGCTATAAAAGTGGTTTAAATGGGATAATAAACAAGGTTTTGTCATTGTGTTCAAGCCTTGTACTAAGTGGCCAAAATGTATGCCACCCAATCCCGAAACACCGTGTATACAAGAACATGACGGTTCCCGGGTGCGAGGTACAACGCATGGAGAACGCAAACAGAACCGACGTAAATTGTCTCCACACCGGTATCCTTAATTCACGCCCTCTCGAGATGGCTGAACCAGAGTGCCCTTAGTTTGCGCCTCATGCATGCCCCAACCGGGAGGTTGCCCCAGCATGCTGAAGACCCGAGGCCGGCGCCGGCAGGACCCTGTGGAGGAATCAAAATGACAAAATAATGAGAACTCAATGAAAAGAATGCTAATCAACGCGACTCAGGAAGAGGAGTTGCGCGTAGCGCTGGTTGACGGACAACAGCTCTACGATTTGGATATTGAAAGTCCGGGGCATGAGCAGAAAAAAGCGAACATTTACAAGGGTAAAATCACCCGTGTAGAACCCAGTCTCGAAGCTGCTTTTGTCGACTATGGCGCCGAGCGCCACGGTTTCCTGCCGTTGAAGGAAATCGCCCGCAATTACTTCCCCTCCGGTTACTCCTATCAGGGTCGTCCCAACATCAAAGAAGTGGTCCGCGAAGGCCAGGAAGTCATCGTCCAGATCGACAAGGAAGAGCGTGGCACCAAGGGTGCGGCCCTCACCACCTTCATCAGTCTGGCCGGCAGCTACCTGGTGCTGATGCCGAACAACCCCCGTGCCGGCGGCATTTCCCGTCGCATCGAGGGTGACGAGCGGACTGAACTGAAAGAAGCCCTGAGTGGTCTGACCGTGCCGGACGGCATGGGCCTCATCGTGCGTACCGCCGGTGTCGGCAAGTCCCCGGAAGAGCTGGAATGGGATCTGAACGTTCTGCTGAACCACTGGGACTCCATCCACAAGGCGTCACAGAATCGCTCCGCGCCGGTGCTCATCCATCAGGAGAGCAACGTGATCGTGCGAGCCATTCGTGACTACCTGCGCCGCGATGTGGGCGAGATCCTGATCGACAATCCGGTCATCTTCGAACGTGCCAAGTCACATATCGAGCTGGTTCGTCCCGATTTCCTCAATCGCGTGAAGCTGTACAAGGGTGACGTCGCCCTGTTCAACCACTTCCAGATCGAGAGCCAGATCGAGTCGGCCTTCCAGCGTGAAGTGCGTCTGCCCTCCGGCGGCAGCATCGTCATCGATCCGACCGAGGCGCTGACCTCCATCGACATCAACTCCTCCCGCGCCACCAAGGGCGGCGATATCGAAGAGACCGCGCTGCAGACCAACCTGGAAGCGGCCGACGAGATTGCCCGTCAATTGCGTCTGCGCGACCTGGGGGGTCTGATTGTCATCGACTTCATTGACATGACCCCGGTTCGCCATCAGCGCGAGGTGGAAAACCGCCTGCGTGAAGCGGTGCATCAGGACCGTGCCCGCATCCAGCTGGGGCGTATCTCCCGCTTCGGTCTGCTGGAGATGTCCCGTCAGCGTCTGCGTCCCTCCCTCAACGAGTCCAGCAGCCATATCTGCCCCCGTTGCCAGGGTCAGGGGGTCATCCGTGACAACGAATCCCTCGCCCTGTCTATCCTGCGCCTCATCGAAGAAGAGGCCATGAAGGACAACACCGAGCAGGTGCATGCCCAGGTCCCGGTCGATGTTGCCGCCTATCTGCTCAACGAGAAGCGCACCTCCATCGCCAACCTGGAACAGCGCAATGATGTGCGTGTCTACATCATTCCGAACCAGCATCTGGAAACGCCTCACTACGAAGTGACCCGCATCCGCCAGAACGAAATCCCGGAAGCGGCCAGCTACGAGCTCAAGACCGAGATTGCCAAGCCGGTGTACCAGCCGCGCCAGGCTCAGGTCATCGAACGTGAGCAGCCCCTGCTGCAAGGCTTCGCCCAGGCTCCCCAGCCTGTCGCCCCCGTCGCCGCGCCAGCACCTGTTGCCGCTCCGGCACCGGTCGAAACCGGTCTGTTTGGCAAGCTGGTCAAGGCCATCTCCGGTCTGTTCGGCTCTTCCACCGATGCCGCCCCTGCCGAGGTGAAGGCTCCTGCCGAGAAGCCGGCCGCCCAGCGCGAAGCGCGCAAGGACGAAGGCCATCGCCATCAACGCGACGAGTCTCGCAGCCGCGGTCAGCGTGGTCGTCGTGACGACAATCGCGGCAACCGCAGTGTCGAGGCCGGTGAGAAGCGCGAAGGCGCTGCCAGCCGCGAGAGCGGTGATCGCAATCGCCGTCCGCGCAAAGAACGTGAGCCTCGTCAAGAGCGTGAACCGCGTCAGGAACGTGAAGTGCGCAGCGAACAGCGCATGGAGCGTGAGCCCCGCGAGCCCCGTCAGGAACGTGAACCGCGCGCCCCGCGTCCGGCCCGCGAGCCCCGTGCCCCGCGTGAGCCCCGTGCCGAGGTCGTGGTTGAAGCGCTCGATACCGTAGAGACCGCCGTTGCCAGCGCTGAGCCGCGCCAGGAAAAAGAGCAGAAAGTGGCCGAACGCCGCGAACGTCGCCAGCTGCGCAAGCAGATCCGCGTCGATGTCGCCGCCGACACCCCTGCCCTGCCCGCAGACGAGCAGGCTGCTGATGTCGCCGAGATGGAAGCCGTTGCCGTTGAGCAGCAAGAGGAGCAGGGTGAAGGCCAGCGCCGTTCCCGTCGCACTCCTCGCAATCAGCGCATCGAGGGTCAACGTCGCAAGCGCATCAACGAGGAAGCGCGTGGTCAGCGTGATGACGAAGCCCAGGGCGACGTACAACTGACTACCGCCGCTCAGGCCGACGCAGCGCAGGTGAAGGTGGAAGAGCCTGCCGTCCCTGTCATCACCATCCCGAGCGCGGAAGCCGTGGCTGCCGCACTGCAGGCTTCCGCCGCGCTGACCGAGCACGTGGTTGCTGAAGCTGTTGCCGAAGAGGCTGCAGAACAGGCACAAGCCGCACAGGTTGCCGAGTCTGCCACCGTCGAGGCTGCCGCGCAGGTTGAACCTGTCGTTGCTGCCCCTGTGGTCGTGGAAGCCGCCGCCGAGGTGGTTGCTGCCGAGCCTGCGGTTGTCAACGTGGAGACCAAGGCCGAGGAAGCCCCGCAAAGTGAAGCTGTCGTGGCCGAATCCGTGGCTGACGACGTCACCAACGTGGACGCCGCCCCTGCCGTGATCGCCGAGCCGGTTGCTCCCGTGGCGCCAGTTGTTGCCGACGTCGCCGCCAAGGCATCTGCAGCAGCAGAGCCCGAAGCCGTCGTTGAAGCCGCCGAGCCTGTGACCCAGGTCGTGAGCAAGGGGGCCGGTGTATTGGCCCGCGCTCGCAAGGCCTCCGCGCCCATGGCAACCCCGGCTGCGGCCCCCGCGCCGACGCCTCGCGAGCCGATTGAATACGCTCCTCTGGTGCGTAGCGCGGTCGCGACCTCCGGCCGTCACGGTGGCAGCACCTCTGCCAGCAACGTGGCAACCAGCCCGGCCGGTCGCCCCTGAGCAAACTCGCTAGCCTGACAAAAGAGCCACACAATGTGTGGCTCTTTTTTTTTGACTGGTAAATACCATTTTAGCGGTGCCCTGCTTTCTTCAGGGTTCTCTGGTGCTCAGAGAAACCAGACCTCCATCGCGTGAGTACCCAACCAAACATCCCACGCTTGTTGCCAGTCTTCAAAGTATCCCTGGCAGATGTTCATTCTCCGCACATATTGATGCCTCGCCTTTTCATTGTCCCCCGAACCGTTGGCAGCGCCCTGGCGCTTCATCAGCCCACCCGATATTGTCGAGCCACCGCTCAGCCGGGCTAGAGTAGTGGCCTGCGAACGACCAAGCATGTATTTCTTGTGCAATGCCGAACCCTATCTTCGCAATCTGGAGCGGGCACATCCCTGGAGGACGTATCCGAGGGGTATCTGCCCTCTCATCAACGCACCTCCCCCGCGCTTGCCGTGCTGTTTCTCTTATTGGCTACGAGGGTGTTTTGAGGAAAACATGAGTGTTAAGGTGGGAGACGTTGGTTATTAAAAATCTAGTTTGATGGCATATATTGTCTTGTATCGAAGGCATAGAAGAAGCGAGACTTCATGGCGTGCGCGGTCGGGGCTATCAACCCTGTCAGGCCAACCATTACAGCCATTTTCTCCTGCATAGCCTCTGATAGCTGCAAATTCCAAGCAATGAAGCCGGCGAGCTTCCCCCTGACATCCTCCAAATCCTCAAGACCCTTTCCGGGACAAGAAAAAAGGGCCCGCAGGCCCTTTAAATCGTGTGTCTTATCCGGTCATCAGCCGCCGAACAGATTGTTGCTCACCAGGAACAGGCCGCCAGAGAGCAGCATGGTGAGCGGCAATGTCAGCACCCAGGCCAGCAGAATGGTCTTGATGGTCTGGCTCTGCAGGCCAGACTTGTTGGCAACCATGGTTCCCGCCACCGCAGAAGAGAGGATGTGGGTGGTGGAAACAGGCATGCCGGTCAGACTGGCTACCCCGATGGAGGCAGCCGCCGTGATCTGGGCGGCAATACCCTGGCTGTAGGTCATGCCGGAAGAGCCGATCTTCTCGCCTACGGTGTAGACGATGCGACGCCAGCCCACCATGGTGCCGCAGCCCAAGGCCAGAGCGATGGAAACGATGACCCAGGTCGGTGCATATTCGGCGGTGGCGGTCAGATCCTTGCGCCATTTGGCAAGATCCGTCAGTTCCTTGGCCGGCAGCGGCAACTTGGAGACCTTGCGAGCGGTATCGTCGATACACAGCAGCAGACGACGCACTTCGCGGCGATCCACCAGGCTCATCTCCTCATAGGTACGCACCTGGCCAAGACGACTGTCGAGGGTAGCCATGGCTTGCAGGGCCTCACCGGCCTCACAGTGGGTCATCAGCTCTTCCTGGGCCTTGGCCGGTACGCTGAAGTTCACCAGATGGGAGACCTGCTCTTGATTGCGCTGGTAGATCTCCATGATGCGCTGACTGGCATCCTGAGTGCGGTCCAGATCATAGGAGCGGCTGTTCATGTCCAGGGCAAAATAGGCGGGCGCCATGCAGATCAGCACCAGCATCACCAGACCGATCCCCTTCTGACCGTCGTTGGAGCCGTGCACGAAGCTCACCCCCATGGCGGAGGCCACCAGCGTCAGACGGGCCCAGAATGGCGGGTGCTTCTTGCCATCCACCAGCAGGCGCTCTTCCGGGGTCTTGTGGATCTTGCTGCCGAGCCAGATCCGCTTCATGGCGAACAGCAGCAGAGCGGCAATGATGAAGCCCACGGTGGGAGAAATAATGAGGGAAAGCATGATGTCGATGGCTTTACCGACGTTGATGCCCTCTTTCAGGGGCTGATCGCTGATCAGGGCATAGGCACCGCCTACCCCCAGGATGGAGCCGATCAGGGTGTGAGAGCTGGACGCCGGGATGCCGAAATACCAGGTCCCCAGATTCCAGACAATGGCTGAAAACAGCAGGGAGAAGACCATGATCAGGCCCTGGGTGGAGTCCATCCCCAGCAGCAGATCGATGGGCAACAAATGGACGATGGCATAGGCCACCCCCAACCCTCCGAGCATGACCCCGGCAAAGTTGAACAGGCCGGAGGCCACCACCGCCATATGGGCAGGCATCGCCTTGGTATAGATAACCGTTGCTACCGCGTTGGCGGTATCGTGGAAGCCATTGATGAACTCATAGGCCAGCACAAAAAAAACGGCCAATACCAAACCGATTGACCACCAAAAACCCAAACCACTAAACATTTCAAACATAAAAACGAACCTGTTTATGAGTTGCGGCGGATTATGCCAGAAGGCTCGATGCGCCATACCCGTTGTTGAAATATTTCAGTAAGAAAAAAAAAGGGCATTCCGACAGAAAATGTCTTAGCCCCTCTCGGAGTGAGGCTTGTCGAAGATTAATTAAAGCCCCTCACCACCCTCAATTTAAGCCTCATAAGAGGCTAATTCATCAAAAATAGCAAGTCGACGGCCCCCCTTTATTTCATCCTGTTGCCATCAACGCCTCGCTTGTCAGACATGCAAAGAGGGTGCAATTGCACCCTCTTTATACAGGCAAGACGATATGTGGCGGCTCAGTCCTGGTTGATCCGGCTCGCCACGGCACCTTGCTGGCTCTTGTACTTGGCGTTCTCACGCTTGTTGTACGGGCGGGCCGCGGTGCCCGAGAGCATCTCGAAGTTCAGCGCACCGATCTTCATCTTGGGACGCAGGGCCAGGGGCAGCTTGCCGCCGTTGTAGAACTCCAGCACGATACGGCCGGACCAGCCCGGATCGATGCGGTGTGCGGTCACGTGCACCATGAGGCCGAGGCGCGCCAGGGAGGAGCGACCATCCAGCCAGCCGACAATATCGGCGGGCAGGGTCACGGATTCATAGGTTACCGCCAGTGCCAGCTGGCCCGGGTGCAGATAGAAGGCTTCGCCGTCGGGAATGTGGATCTCCTCGCTCATCACCCGCTCGATGGCATCGGCCATCTCGGCACTGGTGCCCCCGAGGTCGATATAAGGTGCGGTATGATCGCGAAACACCCGAAACTCGTTGCCGAGCAGCACGTCGACGCTGACGCCACTGATCCGCTCAACACCGGGCCGAGGCTCGATGACGATCTTGCCTTCATCCAGATGCCGTTCGATATCGGTATCACAAAGACGCATTGTGCGACACTCCTGAGAAATGATTCATTTGAAAAAGCCGGGCATCACCCGGCTTGTTTTCACTCAACCAATCAGCATGTGGCGGATACGCGCCTTGAGCATGTCGATGGCGATGCGGTTCTTGCCACCGCGGGGCACGATCACGTCCGCATATTGCTTGGACGGGTCGATAAATTGCATGAACATGGGGCGCACCGTCTTCTGGTACTGCTTGAGCACGGAGTCCATGGTACGGCCACGCTCCTGCACGTCGCGCACCAGGCGGCGCAGCAGGCAGATGTCCAGCGGGGTATCCATGAAGATGGAGGCGTCCATCAGATCCCGAAGCCGGTTGTCGGTCAGCAGCAGGATCCCTTCCAGAATGATCACCTTGCGTGGCGCAAAGCGGGTCACTTCATTCATCCGGGTGTGTTCGGAGTAGGAGTATTGCGGGATCTCGACCCCCTCCCCCTTGAGCAGAGAACCCAGGTGCTCTACCAGCAGGCTGTGATCCATGGAGCTGGGATGGTCATAGTTGGTCTTGACCCGCTCTTCCATGGTCAGGTGGGATTGATCCTTGTAATAGCAATCCTCGGAGATGACACCGATTTCCCCAGCCCCCAATTCGGCCACCAGCTCTTCATAGATGGTTTGAGCGATAAGACTCTTGCCGGAAGCGGATGCACCAGCAATACCGATGATCACACAGGAATGTTGAGTATCAGACATTGAAAATACCTAAAGAGAAGAGCACTGGGGATTGTTTAAACCGATCCATTATATGAAAAAGGGTGGGCCATGCCCACCCCAAATCCGCCTCGCGCGGTCGACAGCCGATTATTCGTCCAGCGCCATCGTGTAGAGCGGGGTCGCAATCGGTTTACCGCTGAAATAGAGCTCGGCGCCCACCCGACGCGCCAACTTCAGGTAGGTCTGTGCCAGTTCGCCGTCCGGCTTCCCGAACACGGTGGGACAGCCGTCATCCATGTGCTGGCGAATGTCGATGTGCAGCGGCAGCTGACCGAGCAGCGCCACCTGATACTGCTCCGCCATCTTCTGGCCGCCGCCGGTTCCGAACAGGGGCTCGTGGTGGCCGCAAGCGCTGCAGACGTGATAGCTCATGTTCTCGACGATGCCGAGCACGGGCACATTAACCTTGTTGAACATGGCGATCCCCTTGCGGGCATCGGCCAGGGCCACGTCCTGCGGAGTGGTGACGATCACCGCGGCCGTGGTCGGCACCTGCTGGGCCAGGGTGAGCTGGATGTCGCCGGTGCCCGGCGGCATGTCCACCACCAGATAGTCCACCTCGCCCCACCGGGTCTCGTGCAGGATCTGTCCCAGCGCCTTGCTCGCCATGGGACCGCGCCAGATGGTGGCATCCTGCTCGGCCACCAGATAGCCGATGCTGTTGCTCTTGATGCCACACGCCATGACAGGCTCCATCATCTTGCCATCGAAGCTCACGGGGCGCTCCTTGAGGGTCCCCGTCATGGTCGGGATGGAGGGGCCATAGATGTCCGCATCGAGGATGGCCACCCTGGCCCCCTCTTTTTGCAGCGCCAGCGCCAGGTTGACCGCCGTGGTGGATTTGCCCACCCCACCCTTGCCGGAGGCGACCACCAGGATGTTGCGAATCCCCTGTACCGCCGCCAGCTGCTGCGCACGCGGCATGCTGGCCACCTCTATATCCCCCGTCCAGTCGATGCGGGTCGCCCCGGTGGCACTGCGCAGCCGCGCATCGAAGGCTTCTTTTATCTGTTCAAACAGGGATTGACCGGCAAAGGGCAGCACCAGCTTGATGGTCAGGGTCTGCCCCTGATGCTCCACGGTTCGCACAAAACCGGCTGCGACCAGATCCTTGCCCCATCCGGCCGGCTTAAATTCGGCCAGGATATTTTTTACTGAATCAATCACCATTAACTCCCCATTATGTTGTCGTTATCCTGAGGTGGACGGTTACCGCACACAAATCAGTGGCTTGCCGATGCCTGCGTGGCGCCACAGGCCATGGCCGGGCGGGCCACAACCCTAGGCAGGGCGCCCCCAATTCGGGTAACATGCACGGCACTGTATCATCCCAACAGGCACATAAAGAACGTATTATGGCAACTGATCCTCGTAGAATGCTGGTAACCTGCGCCCTCCCCTATGCCAACGGCTCCATCCACCTCGGTCACATGCTGGAACACATCCAGGCCGATATCTGGGTTCGTTATCAGCGAATGCGCGGCCATCAGGTGCACTTCGTCTGTGCCGACGATGCCCATGGCACCCCCATCATGCTCAAGGCCCAGCAGATGGGGATCACGCCGGAAGAGATGATTGCCGCCGTCTCCCAGGAGCACCAGAGTGACTTCGCCGGTTTCAACATCAGCTTCGACAACTATCACTCGACCCACAGTGACGAAAACCGCGAGCTGGCCGGGCTTATCTACGGTCGTCTGAAAGAGTCCGGCAAGATCAAGATCCGCACCATCTCCCAGCTGTTCGATCCGGAAAAATCCATGTTCCTGCCGGATCGCTTCGTCAAGGGCACCTGCCCCAAGTGCAAGTCCCCCGAGCAATACGGCGACAACTGCGACAGCTGCGGCGCCACCTACAGCCCGACCGAGCTCATCGAACCGAAATCCGCCGTCTCCGGCGCGACCCCGGTAATGAAGGACTCCGAGCACTACTTCTTCGACCTGCCGCAATTCGAAGCCTGGCTGGCTGGGTGGGTGCGCGGCTCCGGTGCCATCCAGGAAGAGATGGCCAACAAGATGCAGGAGTGGTTCGAAAGCGGCCTGCAGCAGTGGGACATCACCCGCGATGCCCCCTACTTCGGCTTCGAAATTCCCGGTGCCCCGGGCAAGTACTTCTATGTCTGGCTGGATGCCCCCATCGGTTACATGGCCTCCTTCAAGAACCTGTGCAACAAGCGTGGCGACATCGACTTCGACAGCTACTGGAAGGCAGACTCCGACGCCGAGCTCTACCACTTCATCGGCAAGGACATCGCCTACTTCCACTGCCTGTTCTGGCCGGCCATGCTCGAAGGCGCTAACTTCCGCAAACCGACCAAGGTCAACGTGCACGGCTACGTGACAGTCAACGGCGCCAAGATGTCCAAGTCCAAGGGTACCTTCATCAAGGCCTCCACCTACCTGAACCACCTGGACCCGGAGTGCCTGCGTTACTACTACGCCGCCAAGCTCAACAGCCGCATCGACGACCTGGATCTCAACCTGGAAGACTTCGTCTCCCGCGTCAACGCCGACGTCGTCAACAAGCTGGTGAACCTCGCCTCCCGCAACGCCGGCTTTATCGCCAAGCGCTTTGACGGCAAGCTGTCCGCCACTTGCGCCGAGCCAGAGCTCTACGCCGAGTTCGCGAGCGCCAGCGCCGTCATCGCGGAAGCCTACGAGAGCCGCGAGTTCAGCCGTGCCATCCGTGAGATCATGGCACTGGCCGACAAGGCCAACCGCTACGTGGACGACAAGGCCCCCTGGGTCATCGCCAAGCAGGAGGGCGCGGACGCCGAGCTGCAAGCGGTCTGCTCCGTCGGCATCAACCTGTTCCGCGTGCTGATGGCTTACTTGAAGCCCGTCATGCCCGAGCTCGCCGAGCGCGCCGAGGCCTTCCTGGGCGAGACCCTGACCTGGGACGGCATCGTTGCCCCCCTGGTCGACCACACCGTTGCGCCCTTCAAGGCCCTCTTCTCCCGCATCGAGCCGGCCAAGATTGAAGCCATGATCGAAGCCTCCAAGGAAGATCTCGCCAAGGAGCAGAGCCAGAAGCCGGCCGGCCCCCTGGTCGACGACCCCATCAGCGAGACCATCGCCTACGACGACTTCGCCAAGATTGACCTGCGCGTGGCGCTGATCAAGAAGGCCGAAGCGGTGCCGGAAGCGGAGAAGCTGCTGAAACTGCAACTCGACATCGGCGGCGAGACCCGTCAGGTGTTCGCCGGCATCAAGTCTGCCTACAACCCGGAAGATCTGGAAGGCAAGCTGACCGTGATGGTGGCCAACCTGGCCCCGCGCAAGATGCGCTTCGGCATGTCCGAGGGCATGGTGCTGGCCGCCGGCCCGGGCGGCAAGGATCTCTGGATCCTGGAGCCCCAGGAAGGCGCCCAGCCCGGCATGCGTGTCAAATAAGCTGTACGCAACATGACATGAGAAGAGAGGCCAATGGCCTCTCTTTTTTTGCCTGATTGTTCCCCAGACGCTAACGCTGCAACGCCAGCCTGAGGCCGACAAGCTCTGCCTGACGACAATCGAGCTGGCGCAACTGGCAAAGGATGCCCTCTTTCAGGGCCCGCTTCTGCCTGCCGTGCCCTGGCTCCCTATCGAGACGCCTGAGCCATTGCCGCGAATCCTGCAGCTGACCCAGCCTGTCCTGCCACTCCACCAGCATGGCAAGCCAGGCCGACTCCCCCGCCCCCTGGCCGAGCAGCAACTCCACCCCGTAGCGGGTCTGCTTCAACACCAGTCGCAGCCTGTGCCAATGACGCAGCCGCTGCCTGCGCCCCGCTGAAACCGGTGCGGGCTCCGCCAGGCAATCGGCGAGATCCAGCGCCAGATGCAGCTGGAACAATGGCAAGGGGTTGAAGTCGGCGGGCACCTGCCGGAGCCTCTCCAGCCAGCGGGTCAGGCGCACCGTCAGCATGGGCACCCGGGGGGCATCGCCATGGCGGGAGGACGCACCAAAGTGTGCCGCATAGACCTGGGCATCGCGCAGGGTGGAGAGCCGGCCCACCGCGCACTCGAGTCGCCGCTCCAGACCGGGGGCATGGACGAGGGGCCGCCACAGGGCGAGCAGGGCAAGCAGGCGGCGCGCCGCAATCCGGTAGGCGTGCACCTCGTCCGTGCCGGCCCGCTGGCGCACAGCCAGGGTGGCCGCCCCGTATTCACCGATAAGGCGGCAGGCCTGCTCCATCCCCCCTGTCGTCATCCTCCGCTCCCGATCAGTTGGTATGAAAACCCGATCCCGTGGGCGGCAACGCCTGGGCGCACTCCATCCGGGTCACGGTGGCGGTTCGGGGCCCATGCTCCAGCCAGCCCAGCATCATCTGTACTTTTTGCTCCGGGCCGGCAATGAGGATCTCAACCGACCCATCCTCCAGGTTGTAGGCGTGGCCTCGCAACCCCAGTTGCAGCGCCCGCTCCCGGGTGAAGTAACGAAACCCCACCCCTTGCACCTGGCCCCACACCCGCACGACAAACGATTGCTCTCCCATTTATCACACCTTTCGCTTAAGTAATTTCTCTCCGGGGCGATAATTAACGCGACATTTCCTCCCCTTGCAGGACGCAATACCATTATGAAAGAAGTTAAATTCCGGTGGGTTGACCGTTATCTCATTCACCTCACGATTAACGAGAAATTTCTCATTACCTTCTGGTTTCCCCTGTTGTTCATCGCCTTCCTCACCTGGTATCTGCTGGCCGACGGTCATGACCAAGAGATGCGGATCAGGCTGGATCAGCTCCAGCAGCGGGTCGACACCACAGCCCAGCTGGTCAGCCAGCAGCCGACCCTCACCCTGCCGGCGGATCTCGTCCTGACACCGGCCGCCACGACCGGCCTGAACCAGCAGGGAGAGGTCTATCACTATAGCGCCAGCGCAGGCCAGGCGGGCTTCCTGACCGGATCCCTGGACACCGGCCGCTATTCCCTCTGGGATGGCCAGGGCACGACCCTCACCATCATCGCCGTGCTGGCGGCCCTGCTGGCCCTCATTACGCACTATCTGATGACCTTCGTCTCCGGGGCCCTCTACTCCACCAACAAGGCACTGCAGACAGTAGCCGGGGGCGATCTCACCTTCCGCCTCAACTTCTTCCCGGTGCGGGACGAGTTCTCCATCCTGGCAGGCAGCATCGACAAGTTCACCGATCGCCAGCACAAGATAGTGCAGCTGGTAGAAGAGTCAGCCGAGGCACTCACCCTGGCGGCGGACGAGTTTCGCGAACACGCCAGTGACGGCGAGACCCAGGCCCGCGCCCAGCGCCAGCACATGGACTCCCTGGCCACCGCCATGGAGCAGATGTCTGCGGCCATCCGGGAAGTGGCCCGCAATGCCAACGACCCCCTGCTTCAAACCCGCCAGTCAAGCGAGGAAGCCGCCCACGGCGCACAGCGGGTCGCCCGCACCATCAATGCCATCGCCACCCTGGCAGACGAGATAGGCAACGCCTCCGGCGCCGTCGAGCGGCTGACCCACAACGCCAACCGCATCAACGAGGTGATCAGCGTCATCAACGCCATCTCCCAGCAGACCAACCTGCTGGCCCTCAACGCCGCCATCGAGGCGGCCCGGGCCGGCGAGCAAGGCCGCGGCTTTGCCGTAGTGGCGGACGAGGTACGCACCCTCGCCAGCCGCACCCAACAGGCCACGGTGGAGATCCAGCAGATGATCGAAGAGCTGCAGGCCGGCACTGGGGCGCTGAACGACATCATGGAGAAGACGGTTGGCCGCGCCGCCAGCAGCCAGCAGCTCATCACCGAGGTCGGTCTCGACATCGACAAACTCAGCAGCCACAGCGATGCGGTGCTGGAGATGAGCACCCAGATAGCCACCTCCAGCGAGGAGCAGAGCTCGGTGGCCGAGGAGATCACCCGCAGTCTGGACAAGGTGCGGCAAGAGGCGTGCCGGGTGGAAGAGTCAGCCAGCGCTGCGGTGGCCGGCACCATGGGCCTCAAGGGCACGGCCAGCGAGCTTGGTCAGGCGTTGACCGGCCTCAGGATCTGACATCACCTCATAGAAAAGGGCCATCATCATGACGGCCCTTTTCCTTTATCAGTTTCAATATTCAGTCACGCAAGATCAATTCTCTCGATCATTCACGCCCCCTAATACGACTCAGACTTGCAGCAAGTTGAGCGCTATATTGGGGCGACTGTTGGCCTGACTCAGGATAGCTGAGCTGGCTTTCTGCAAAATCTGGGTTCGCACTAGGCGAGCAGACTCACTGGCAAAATCGGCATCACGGATCCGCGAACGGGCAGCACTCAGATTTTCATGGCTGCTACTCAGATTACGCACAGTCGCATCAAGGGCGTTGGCCTGCGCACCGATTCGGGAACGTTGTACCCCTAGCTGCCTCATCGCTGTATCAAGTGTCTTCACCGCTTGGCTTGCATTATTGCCATTTAGTACATCGATGTTATCGACGGTGTACTTCATTTTATCTTGTGGGAACAAGCCCAGTGCGCTGAGAGTGCCCCCTGTCATATCAATATTTGAATATTGATCACCCGATGACGATAGCTCAAGTTGCCCTATATATGTCGTCTCACTGATGTCGGTCAATAGAGCACTGAGTGACGGATTAGCCACTATCGGCGGAGGTGGCGGAGGTGGTAAGTCTGGCGGGGGAGGAGGAGGAGGGAGAGGAGGTTGTGGTGGATGATTGGAGCCGTTACCCAGGGTGACGCTATTGCCCTGAAGACTGTTGATAGTGATTTGATTATTAGCAGGGTTATTGTTAAATGAACCACTGACATAAAAACCTAACCCTAGAGAAGATGCTACCAAATTGATCTTGCTAACAACAGTTGACATCAAACTGCTATTTTTAGTTGTCGGATTAATGGGATCCCAACCTGTCATGTTAATACCGTTCATAAGGTCTACTGTCTGACCTCCGATATCGATATAGGCAGGCAACATAGATAAATCAACGGATGAGGCTACAGAGAAAGGCCTCTGCCTGGCCTCTACTGGCCCTTGGTTATTGGGAAACTGGGTAGCATTGATATCGGCAACAAACTCTTCCAGAGTTCCATAATCCTTGTCAAAGCTCACGCCATTGAGCGTAATGGGTTGTGACGCAAGTTTTAGACTATCAATACTATAAGCACCTGGCCTACTGCCTGCAGGGCTACGAGCCAGCCATCCCATTTCTCCGAGATTTTCAGTCTGTGCATTCAAGTCGGTAATAACGATATTTTGCCCTGCGTAAGCGCCGATAGAAAATGCCCCCTTAAATGTGCCCGCCAAGAGCTCTTGTCCGGCGAACCGGGTACCGGTGGCTATACGGTCCATTTCCAGCCGCAACTGTTGAAACTCAACATTAAGCGCCTTTCTATCTTCATCCGTATTGACACCACTGCCCGCTTGCAAAGCAAGGGTTCTCATTCGCTGCATCAATCCCACTGATTCATCAAGCGCTCCATCAGCCACATTGATGACGGACATGGCATCATTGGCATTGCGAATGGCACCATTGGTACCGTTGATTTCACTGGTCAGACGGCTGCTTATCTGCAGACCGGCTGCGTCATCCGCAGCACTGTTGATGCGTAAACCTGAAGAGAGTCTTTTGAATACAGAGTCTAGGGTCGTGGCTGATCTATCAAGGTGGCGTAATGCCGCAATAGCAGAAACATTGGAACGAATGGACAGGGTCATAAAATACTCAATCAACACCAAAGGATTCAATGTGGCCTAACCAATCTATCGGCATCGCCAAATGACTCTTTAGGGGGAATATCTAACGATAACCAACGCCTCTAGCTCAACTGCTGAGGAGATCACTTTCTCTCCATGAGCTTTCTGTTAGCCCCCTGGGTTTCGCGACGTTTCATTGAACAGGAATACGATCCAAGTCCCTTGTCTATTTGTTTCGCCAGATGGTGATGGCTGCATCTTCTCCAGATAACACCGCAAAAAACTGGCTTAGATATGCTGCTCCACATAAAATGTGGACCCTTTTCTTTTGACCATCTGGCAACTACCCATGAGCGCTTCCATCTATCTCGTCAAAGGCCGCGAAAAATCCCTGCTGCGTCGCCACCCCTGGATCTTCTCCAAGGGCATCGAGCGGGTTCAGGGCAATCCCATCGACGGCGACACCGTCGAGATCTACACCAACGATGGCAAGTGGCTCGCCCGTGGCGCCCGGTCCGGCAGCTCCCAGATCCGGGCGCGGGTCTGGGAGCTGCCGGACCAGACGCCCCGGGCGAGCCACTTGCCATCGTTGGTGTAGATCTCGACGGTGTCGCCGTCGATGGGATTGCTCTGAACCCGCTCGATGCCCTTGGAGAAGAACCAGGGGTGGCGCAGCAGCAGGGATTTTTCGCGGGCTTTGCCGTGATAAGTGGGAGGGCTGCAGGGGAGGTGTCAG
>NZ_CDDD01000068.1 GCF_000820165.1 Aeromonas taiwanensis | reverse complement strand
GGGCAGGGAACTGCACGAAGGGCCCCTCTGGCATTTGCTCCGGCGTCAGGTAGGCGGGGGCCGGAGCGCCTGCAGCCCCCAGATGCTTGGTGAAGCGGTAGATGGCGCGAAGGTCGTCCTCCGACATATCCCTGAGCGCAAACCACGGCATGGGCGGCCGGTATTGCCGGGTCTTTGCCTGGGCCAGCCACTGCTCTTCGCTGATCGTCTGCATGTAGCGGCGCAGATTGCTCGGGTAGGTGGTGCCCCAGGGGCCTCGCCAGCCAAGGCTGTCGCCTGTCAGCCACTCCTGCTCGGGCACGGCCCCTCCGCTCTGTGCATAGCCGGGGGTATGACAATCGTTGCAGCCCGATATCTTGAGCAGATAACGGCCGCGATCATGCATGAGGTCTTCGCTGCTGGCACTCAATGGGCCGGTGAACAATGCGGTGATCNNTGATGCCGCCTATTCCCGCAAGGAAGGGGGAGTGGAGGGTATTGTCAGGTGACTACCCGGTTGCTCTCTTGGACCATCGAACTTTGGTGGTGCAGCCATGGCCAGCTACTGAAAGCAGGGGGGTTATGCACAAGAAGCACCTCAGCGATGCTATTTGCCTGGGTTCATAGGCATATTCGTCGCCTGCTGCATGAGAGAAAGTGCCCGATAATTGCTCCCCAAGCGTCGTCGCTAGCCCCTGGCTCGCTATCGATTGGCGCATCACGCGTTGATATGCATCTTGCTGATTTGATGGATATATGAGGTTGAATAAATCCTCTCTTTTACTGCTCGTGGTGAGTGGTGCAACGGCGGGTCATGCTTCACAGCACCTGCTATCAACGACATATGCCAACAAACTAGAATAAACACTCATTATTTCAGGCGAGTGGGGAAGCACTTGGGGCTCGCTTGATATAACAAAATGATTTGCAGGGAGAAAAGGGCACCTTAACTATGGTCAGTGAAGGGGCTTTTTTTGTATTATTCCCCTCTTGACCTTATTTAGCCTAAAGGCTCCTGTTCCGGGAGTGGTGACGAGGAAGACATGCAACAGCTTGAAGAAGTAGTCGGCCAGGCCAAGGCCGAAANNGGGTCAAATATCTGGGTAAAAAGGGCTTTTTTACCGAGCAGATGAAGGGCCTGGGCGCCCTGTCCGCTGAAGAGCGTCCGGCCGCCGGCGCCGTGATCAACCAGGCCAAACAGCAGGTTCAGGATGCCCTGAACGATCGTCGTGAGGCCCTCGAAGCCGCCGTGCTGAACCAGAAGCTGGCCGCCGAGACCATCGACGTCAGCCTGCCGGGCCGCCGTATCGAGAATGGCGGTCTGCACCCGGTGACCCGCACCATAGAGCGCATCGA
>NZ_CDDD01000067.1 GCF_000820165.1 Aeromonas taiwanensis | reverse complement strand
CATGTTGACGATCTGGCGCACCCGGGCCCGCTCCAGGGGGGCGGACGGCATCAGGGGGTGGGCGGGGTAAGTCTCGTCGAGGTACTCCATGATGGCCACCGACTGGCCGACCTGCACCTCGCCGTCCGCCAGAAAGGGGACCAGCCCCTGGGGATTGATCCGGCGGTAGGCTTTCTCCCGCTGCTCTCCCTGCCGCAGATTGATCGGATGCTGCTCGTAGTCGAGCCCCTTGAGCTGCATCACGATCCGCACCCGATAACTTGCCGATGAACGCCAATATCCAAACAACTGCAACATAGTCTGTCCCTGTGTTGGCAGGTGCAAGGGCACCCGCCGCTCGCTGGCCGGCCTCTGTCCTTGCCGGCTTTCTTACTTCGTCTGGCTGGCGTCCGCCGGCATGACCCGCTGCAAAATGGTGCCAAACAGACTCAGTCCGTTGCGATCCTGCATCGCGATGGACACTGTATCACCAAAGCGCAGGAAGGGTGTAGTGGCTTGACCAGACTCGATAATTTCCAGCATCCGCCGCTCGGCGAGGCAGGAGGAGCCGGCACTTCTGTCGTAGTTGGAGACGGTGCCCGAGCCGATGATGCAGCCCGCCCCGAGGGGTCGGGTCAGGGCGGCGTGGGCGACCAGTTCGGGGAAGTTGAAGGTCATGTCCACCCCGGCGTCGGGGGCACCGAACAGGGCGCCGTTGAGATGGGTCAGCAGCGGCAGATGCACCTTGCCATCGTGCCACGCCTCCCCCAGCTCGTCCGGGGTGATGGCCACCGGCGAGAAGGCGCTGGAGGGCTTGGACTGGAAGAAGCCAAATCCTTTGGCGAGCTCGCCGGGAATGAGATTGCGCAGGCTCACGTCGTTGACCAGCATCAGCAGCTTGATGTGGCTGGCGGCCGCCTGCGGGCTGGTGCCCATGGGCACGTCGTCGGTGATGACGGCGACCTCAGACTCGAAATCGATGCCCCACTCCTCGGAGCCCATCACGATGGGGCCCCGCGGCGACAGGAAGCTGTCCGAGCCCCCCTGGTACATCAGGGGATCGTGCCAGAAGCTCTCCGGCATCTCGGCGCCGCGCGCCTTGCGCACCAGCTCCACGTGGTTGACGTAGGCGCTGCCGTCCGCCCACTGGTAAGCCCGTGGCAAGGGGGAGAGGCAGGCATTCTGATCGAAGGGGAAGGCATCGGGACAGTCGCCGTCGTTGAGCCGCTGATAGACGAGCGCCAGTTGCGGCGAGAGCTCTGCCCACTCGTCGAGGGCCGCCTGCAGGGTGGGCGCCAGCTCGCTGACGTGCACCGCCCGGGTCAGATCGCGGCTGACCACCGCCAGGACGCCGTCCCGTTTGCCATTGTTCAGGGTTGCCAATTTCATGGGAAATTCCTTATTTGCCGCTGGTGCCTGGACGCTGCCAGCTGGTGACATATTGACTGTTTTCGGCCTTCTCGCAGATCTCGCCGACGGTGAGGGCGTCCCGAGTATCGAGCATCACCGCCACCTCGTCGGTGAACGTCTTGGCATGGGCCAGGCCCGCCGCAAACGCCTTGGGATGGGGGCCGTGGGTGAAGCCGGCGGGGTGGAAGGTGACCATGCCCCGCTCGATGTTGTCCCGGCTGAAGAAGTCCCCCGCGTGGTAGAAGAGCACCTCGTCGAAGTCATCGTTGCTGTGGTAGAAGGGCACCCGCAGCGCACCGGGGTCGCTCTCGATGGGACGCGGCACGAAGGTGCAGATGACGAACCGGCTCGCCACGAAGGTGGAGTGGGCCGAGGGCGGCAGGTGGTAGCGGTGGCTCATCAGCGGGCGGATGTCCCGCCAGTTGAGGCGCACCACGCAGAGATCCCCGTGCCAGCCCTGGGCATCCAGGGGGTTGAACGGCCAGGTGACGACCGAGACCTGGTTGTGGCGCTTGATCTGCAGCGACCAGGGGTTCTCGTCCTGCTGGGCCAGGAAACGCTCGTTGATGGCGGGCACGTCCAGCGCCGCCGGATCGAAGATGGCGTGCTTACCCACCAGCCCCTTGTCCGGCAGCTGATAGCTGTCGTCCGTCGCCTCTATCATCAGGATGAAGAGCGGCGCCGTGGGCTCGATGCGCCACATGGTGCCGCGGGGGATCACCACGTAGTCCCCATCTCTCAACGTGAGATGGCCGTAGTCGCAATAGAACTCGCCGCCCCCCTCGTGGATGAACAGCAGCTCGTCCCCGTCGGCGTTGCGCACCAGGAAGGGCATGGGCTCATTCAGGCGCCAGATCCGGTAACGGCAGTGGGGGTTGCTGAGGATGTCCGGCATCATCCAGGGGGAGAGGGAGCGGACCTCCTCTTGCAAGTTGTTGAGGTCGAAGGCCCGCGGTCGCAGCGGCCCCTCCCACTGGGTCCAGTCGGTGGGGGCGTGCTTGTGGTGCATGTGGGTGGCAGGGCCGAAGAAGCCCGAGCGACCCAGCTCGCGCTCGTAGATGGCCTGCTCGGGCAGATCGGCGTGGGCCTGGCGGGAGTGGGTCCCCTCCCGATGGGGGAAGCTTATCCAGTTACGCATCGCGCTGTGCTCCGTTTTTCTCGCCCTGCGTGGCGCCATCCAGCACGCCGCGGCGGATCTGGTCCAGTTCGATGGATTCGAACAGTGCCTGGAAGTTGCCCTCCCCGAACCCCTCGTTCCCCTTGCGCTGGATGATCTCGAAGAAGACGGGGCCGATGACGGTGTCGGTGAAGATCTGCAGCAGGATGCCGTCCTTCGTCGGCGAGCCATCGATGAGGATGCGCAGCGCTTTCAGCGCAGCCAGATCCTCCTGATGCCCCTCGACCCGGCGGTTTACCCCCTCGTAATAAGTATCCGGGGTCGGCATAAAGCCGGTGCCCCGCCCACGCAGGGTGCGGATGGTCTGATAGATGTCATTGGAGGCCAGCGCGATGTGCTGGATCCCCTCCCCCTTGTACTGGCGCAGGTACTCCTCGATCTGGGACTTGTCGTCCGCCGACTCGTTGATGGGGATGCGGATCTTGCCGCAGGGAGCCGTCATGGCGCGGGAGTGCAGCCCCGTCAGCTTGCCCTCGATGTCGAAGTAGCGGATCTCGCGGAAGTTGCCGATCCGCTCGTAGAAATTCGACCAGAGGTTCATGTTGCCGCGGTGCACGTTGTGGGTCAGGTGATCGATCTCATAGAGTCCCGCGTCCACCTCGGCCATGCGCGCCTGCCAGTCCGGGTAGAAGACAAAATCCACGTCATAGATGGATCCCCGCTCGCCGTAGCGGTCCACAAACGACAGCGTGCTCTCGCCGATGCCGTAGATGGCGGGGATATTGAGCTCCATGGGCCCTATCTTGCCGACGAACGGCTTGGCTCCCTGGGCGATGGCATACTGCTGGGCAAGGCCCGCATCGGCCACCCGGAACGCCATGCCGCACACGCTCGGTCCGTGGGCCCTGGCGAACTCCTCCGCCTGGGAGTGGGGCTCGGCATTGACCACGAAGTTGATGTCACCCTGGCGATAGAGCCAGCACTGCTTGTGCCTGTGCTTGGCCACCTCGGCAAACCCCAGGGAGACGAACAGCGCCTTGAGGGCCGCAATGCCCTTGAGATCCGGGGCCGTGTACTCGACGAATTCGAAGCCATCGGTCCCGAGGGGGTTGATGGTGTGAGTACGGGAAGAGGGGGTGGTCATGATGCGCTCCTTGCGATGGGCTGATGACGAAACGGGTCACACCGGAAGGACGCTACAGACAGCCACCACCGGCGTTGTTAATAACTTGTTTCATTAGAGGTATCGGCACCACGAAAGAGAAGAGGCAGGCATCAGATAGTTGGTCGGAGGTCGCCGCCACAAGATGTAAATGAAATGTGACATTGAGGCCGCGCCCTTGTGGACAGCCTCCGGCGGGGTCGCCAGGCTGTCAGCTTTGCCTTACAGGCGCCAGGTTTTCACCCTGAGGTGAGGCAGACGGGCCCGGGCCTGTTGCAGGCGACGGTGAGTGGGATTGACGAGCCAGGCCTCTCGCCCGAGCGCCAGCAGCGGCAGATCGTGCAGGCTGTCGCTCAAGGCAAGGGCGACGTCGAGCTGCCGGATTTCCGGCAGCAGCTTGTGCGGCCCATGGCAGTAGACACGGGGTACCAGGCCGCCAGAGCGATAGCACATCCGTGAGCCGATGATTCGGTGAGGCAGCTTTGGCAAACGCCGATGGAGCTGGGCGCGCACCTGGGCACGGGGACTCGCGGAGATGATCCAGCAACGCGCTCCTTCCCCCATCAGGAGAGCGCGCGCCTCCGGATACAGGCCGGGCCGGGTGAGGCTGTACTCCCGCACCAGAGCGCGCCACGCCAGGGGAGAGAGCCCCAGGGTGATGGCCCACCAGATAAGCGTGAGCCCCTGCCGGCGCAGGTGAGGCAGCAGATAGACGAGCCCGCCCAGCCCGATCACCGGCCACAGCAGCAGCGGCCAGCCACGGCGGCGCAGGATATGGCGCAGCAAGCCGGCGTGGCTGTCTCCCGGGGCCAGAGTGTCGTCAAAATCCGCCAGGATCCAGCCCGAACCGGGGATCCGCTTTTGATCGCTCATTCGGCCAGGCCCGAGATGGCGGCGTGCAACTCGGGCAGCAAGAAGCGCTCTCCCTCGTCGGGCGGGCAGACGAGGTCGAACGCCTCCCCTGCCAGGGTGAAGGCGAGGCGCCAGGCGTGCAGGTAGCCGCGATCGGCCGCGGTCCCGCCGTAGCGTTCGTCCCCGAGGATGGGGGCACCTATGCTCTTCAAGGCCACCCGGATCTGATGGGTCTTGCCGGTCTGGGGCTTGATGCGATAGAGGCGCAACCCCTCCAGCACCGACACCGAATCGAACCAGCTGATGGCGGGGTTCTCCTGGGTGCGGGTCAGCATCCAGCTACCGCCACGCCCCTTCTCCATGTCTCCCTTCACCCAACCCTGCTTCTTCTTCGGCTTGCGATCCGAGAGCGCCAGATACTGCTTGCTCACCTCCCTCGCCGCAAACGCCATGCTGAGCGCGCGGTTCGCTTCCGGGGTGCGGGCCAGCAGCACCAGCCCGGACGTCATCTTGTCGAGGCGGTGAACGGGGTAGAGTTCCAGCCCGGTGTCGGCTCGCACCAGATTGACCAGACCCGGCTCGCCGGCGTCGTCGTGCATGCCAAGACCCGGGCTCTTGTTGATCACCAAGAAATCTTTGTGCTGCAGCTGTATCCGGTACATGTATAACCCTTTAGAATGTAATATGTTAAAAAATTGAATGCGGGCCTGCTGGCCATCCCCATGGACCCTCAGCACAAGAATCGCACGAATGAGAAGATGCCTGTTTTGGCTTTTGTTGCTTGGCGCCAGCTATGCGTCGCCCCTCCTGGCCAGTGAACGCCCCCAGGAACAGCCGGACCGGGTGGTCCTGCAGCTGCGCTGGCTGCACCAGCCCCAGTTTGTGGGCTATCACATGGCCAAGGCCAAGGGGTTCTATGCCGATGCCGGACTGGATGTCGAGATCCGTCCCGGCGGCAAGGGGATCAGCCCCGTCCAAGAGGTACTGGCCGGGCGCGCCGACTTCGGGGTCGGCAATACCGAGGTGCTGACCGGCTATGCCCGGGGAGAGCCTCTGCTGGCGCTCGCCAGTGTCTACCAGCACTCTCCGTCCATCTTCCTGGCCCGCCGCGACAGCGGCATTCTCACCGTTGCCGACATGCGTGGCAAACGGATCATGATGTTTCCCGGCCATCAGGATGCCGAATTGATGGCCACCCTCTACTATCAGGGGCTCCACGAACGCCAGCTCATCCCGGTGCCGACCTCGGTCAACATCGACGATCTCATCACGGGCAAGATAGACATCTTCAACGCCTACCTGAGCAACGAGCCCTTCTATCTGGAGGAGCGCGGTATCTCGGTCTCCGTCATCAACCCCCGCAACTACGGCGTCGACTTCTACAGCGACATCCTCTTCACCACCCAGGCACAGGAGCAGCTCAACCCGGATCGGGTGGCGCGTTTTCGGGCGGCGAGCCTGAAGGGATGGCGCTACGCCCTCGCCCACCCCGAGGAGGCCATCGCCCTGCTGCGCACGGAATATGGCGTCAACCGCAGCCAAGCCCACATGGAATACGAGTTGCAGATGAGCAAGGAGATGATCCAGCCGCTCTATGTGGAGATCGGGTATATGAATCCGGATCGCTTCGCCCATATCATGCAGCAGCTCGTCGAGATAGGGCTCGTGGCCAAACCGGTGGCCCTGCGCCGCTTCCTCTATCAGGTGCCGTCGGATCAGTGGATATTCTGGCGCCCCTGGTTCCTGCTGAGCCTGGGAGTGGGCGCCCTCATCCTGCTGCTTTCCCTCTATCTGCTGCTCTGCAACAAGCGCCTGAACCGGGAGGTGGCCCTGCGCCAGCAGCGCGAGCAAGAGATACTGCAGCTGGCCCGCCTCGATCCCCTGACCGGCTTGCCAAACCGGCTCAGCCTGATGGAGCAGCTGAAGGAGCAGGTACAGAGCGCCAACCCGGGCTGCCTGCTGTTTTGCGATCTCAACGACTTCAAGCGCATCAATGACAACTTCGGCCACAGCCAGGGGGATGCCATCCTCTGCCAGCTGGCCAGACGGATCCATGATGCCATCGGCCACCAGTGCTACTTCGCCCGTCTGGCGGGGGACGAGTTCATTCTGCTGCTGCCCGCGTACACCACCCATCAGGCAGAGGAGATAGCCGAGGTGATCCGCCAGGCCATGCAGGCCCCCTTCGTGGTGAACGACCAGCCCATGCAGGTCGGGATCAGCATAGGGATCAGCCACTACCAGCATGACTGGAGCCCGGAGCAGTGGCTCATCCAGGCAGACAAGGCCATGTACTGCGACAAGAGCGGCAGCTTCATCACCCTGGCGGAGCAATCCGGCTGACGGAGCAGCAGGGCAGGCAGACAGGCAGACAGGCAGAACAACTCTCACCACTGCCGCGATCCAATGCAAGAAGGCCACCCCAGGGGTGGCCTTCTTGCATGACGGAAATGACGAAACCTAGCCAAAGGTCTGCCCCAGGGATTTGAGCTGGCACGCCTTGGTGAGCAGGATGTCGCTCGAGGCGTCCATGTCCTGCATCTTGCTGCTGTTGGTATGGGAGTGCTGGGAGATGGCGTTGACGTTGCGACTGATGTCTTCCACCACCGCCTGCTGCTGCTCGGCTGCCGCCGAAATCTGGGTCGAGAGATCCACCACCCGTTCTATCTCCGTCAGCACCTCGTGCAGGCTCTCCGACCCCTGCCGGGTCAGGGCCACGCAGGACTGGGTCTGCTGCAGGTTCTGTTGCATCATCCCTTTCCAGCTGTTCAGGGTGCGCTGGATCTGCCCTATGCTGCCCTGGATCTGCTCGGTCGCCTTGTGAGTACGAGTGGAGAGGGTACGCACCTCGTCCGCCACCACCGCGAAGCCGCGCCCCTGCTCACCCGCCCGCGCCGCCTCGATGGCGGCGTTGAGCGCCAGCAGATTGGTCTGATCCGCGATCCCCTGGATCTCGTTCATCAACACCCCGATGCGATCCGACTCCTCGGCCAGCGCCACGGCGGCCGTGAAGGCGTGCTCCGCCTGGGTGGCGAGCTCGGTGACCCGCTGCTGGGTCTCTTCCAGCTGCTGGTCGGTATGCTCGCAGTGGGCCTTGGCATGGGCGATCTGGTTGTCCGTCTCCTGGATGTTGCGGGCGATCTCGTGGGCCGTCGCCGCCATCTCGGTGATGGCCGTCGCCACCTGCTGGGTCTGGATATCCTGCTCGGCGATGTCGGCGCTGGCCTCGCTGGAGGCAGTCTTGAGATGGGCCGCCAGCTCCTGCAGGGAGAGGGTCGCGTCATCCACCCGCCCAAGGACGGTACGGATCCTGGCCTGCAGCAACTTGATATGGAAGTCGGCGATGGCGCTGGGCTCATCCCCCGAATAGATGAGCCGGGTCAGGCTGTCGTACTCCTCGGCGAGCTGGCGCAGGAAACGGGGGGTGGAGAAGAGGGCATGACGGTAGAGCAGCCCCAGCCACACCAGGGGCAGCAGGGTGAACAGGGGGGCCCAGGGTCCCATCGCGTAAATGCCACCGGCAAGCATCAGCAAGAGACCGACGATGGCGAGCCCGTGGCGCATTGGGCGCAGGCTCAGCACGGCCTTGCGCTCCCCCCGCTCCACCGCCTTCAGTCTGGCGTAGGTGCGGGCGGCCACCTCCTTCATCTCGGGAACGGCGCGGCTGCGCACCGACTGGTAGCCGTTGATCCGCCCCTGCTCGAAGATGGGGGTGACATAGGCATCCACCCAGTAGTAGCGTCCATCCTTACAACGGTTCTTCACCATGCCACGCCAGGGTTTGCCTTGTTTCAGCTTGCTCCAGAGATCGGCAAAGGCCGCCTTGGGCATGTCGGGGTGGCGCACCATGTTGTGGTGCTGGCCAATCATCTCCGCCCGGCTGTATCCCGCCACCCGGCAAAAGTTATCATTGGCATAGGTGATGACCCCCTGCAGATCCGTGGTGGAGACCAGCTGTTCATGAACGGAAAAATCCACTTCTTCGTTGACAAGATGAACCTGTTGTTTACCCATAGCGCATGCCTCTTGTGTAATGGCTCAATTAGCGTAGTCAAGCGTTTCGGCCACAACAATATGCCCCCGCAAAGAGTAGGGATGGCTGAGGGGCCTCGTCCGGTCTTGTGATGGGGGCTCAACCCTCGCCCGCCCCGCCGAGATCCTGCACCCGGATCCGTTTCTTGCCCACCTTGCCGGTGCCGGTCCCGGGGATTACCGCATAGGGTCGGGCTCCCTCGCCTCTCCCTTGAACTTGCCGTCATGGGACACCTTTCCCGCTGTCTCATCGACAACAAGCAGAGGCATCTGGCCAGCTCCGCCCGGGGCATGGATAGATAGCTTATTGAATTACCTGGATTAATAAGAGAGGAAGGCCCTCACGCCCACAGGCGGACGGGCCTTGGACCTAAGCATAATTGACGTTAACGTAAACGTAGTGTGAGATGGTGGTATTCACAGCCAGTATCCACAGCCACACATGAACACCATGACAGGAGTCACCATGTCCAACCTCTCCCCCTCGGCCGGGACGCGTTTTCGCACTGCCCTGGCCAACGAGAAGCCCCTGCAGATCGTCGGCACCATCAACGCCTACATGGCGCTGATGGCCGAGCGCAGCGGCTTCAAGGCTCTCTACCTCTCCGGTGCCGGGGTGGCCAACGCCTCCTATGGCCTGCCGGATCTCGGCATGACCTCCATGAACGACGTGCTGATCGATGCCGAACGCATCACCGCCGCCACCCGGGTACCGCTTCTGGTGGACATCGACACCGGCTGGGGGGGCGCCTTCAACATCGCCCGCACCATCCGCGCCTTCGAGCGTGGCGGTGTGGCTGCCGTGCACATGGAAGATCAAGTGGCCCAGAAGCGCTGCGGCCACAGGCCCAACAAGGCCGTGGTCTCCACCGCAGAGATGGTGGACAGGATCAAGGCGGCGGTGGATGCCCGCCAGGACGAAAGCTTCGTCATCATGGCACGCACCGACGCCCTGGCGGTAGAGGGGCTGGGATCGGCCCTGGAGCGCGCCGCCGCCTATGCAGAGGCCGGCGCCGACATGATCTTCGCCGAGGCGGTCACCGAACTGGACCAGTACGACCGCTTCAAGCAGGTGGCCGGGGTGCCCATCCTCGCGAACATGACCGAGTTCGGCAAGACAGAGCTGTTTGACAAGGAGCTGCTCGCGGCCCACGGCGTCGACATGGTGCTCTACCCTCTGAGCGCCGCCCGCGCCGCCAACCAGGCCGCCCTCAATGTCTATCAGGCGCTTCGCCGTGACGGCCACCAGCGGGCCGTGGTCGACACCATGCAGACCCGGGAGTCCCTCTACGACTTCCTCGGCTACCACCACTACGAACAGACCCTGGACAGACTGTTCACCCAGGACCCGTCGACCAAGGAATAACCGACCATCGGCTGCCCATGCCGGCGGCCGGTGCCTCAACGGACTGAATCAAGGAGATATGTGATGAGCGCCATTTCTGAAACCACCGCCGGCTTCAAGCCGAAGAAATCCGTCGCCCTCTCCGGCACCCCCGCCGGCAACACCGCCCTGTGTACCGTGGGCCTCTCCGGCAACGATCTGCACTATCGCGGCTACGACATCCTGGACGTAGCCACCAGCTGCGAGTTCGAGGAGATAGCCCACCTGCTGGTGCACGGGCACCTGCCCAACGTGGCTGAGCTCGCCGCCTACAAGGCCAAACTCAAGGCCCTGCGCGGCCTGCCCACCGGGGTCAGAACCGCCCTGGAGCAGCTGCCCCCCTCCGCCCACCCCATGGACGTGATGCGCACAGCCGTCTCTGTGCTCGGGTGCCTCGCCCCGGAGAAGGACGATCACAACCACCCGGGCGCCCGGGACATCGCCGACAAGCTGATGGCAAGCCTGGGCTCAGTGCTGCTCTACTGGTATCACTTCAGCCACAACGGCAAGCGCATCGAGGTGGAGACCGACGACGACTCCATCGGCGGCCACTTCCTGCACCTGCTGCACGGTGAGAAGCCGCGCCACTCCTGGGTGCGAGCCATGCACACCTCCCTCATCCTCTACGCCGAGCACGAGTTCAATGCCTCCACCTTCACCGGTCGTGTCATCGCCGGCACCGGCTCCGACATGTACTCCTGCGTCACCGGCGCCATCGGCGCCCTGCGCGGCCCCAAGCACGGCGGTGCCAACGAGGTGGCCTTCGAGATCCAGAAGCGCTATGAGAACCCGGCCGAGGCGGAGGCGGACATCCGCGCCCGCATCGAGAGAAAAGAGGTCATCATCGGCTTCGGCCACCCGGTCTACACCATCTCCGATCCCCGCAACAAGGTGATCAAGCAGGTGGCGAAGGAGCTC
Organism: Aeromonas taiwanensis; assembly: GCF_000820165.1. Taxonomy (GTDB): domain Bacteria; phylum Pseudomonadota; class Gammaproteobacteria; order Enterobacterales; family Aeromonadaceae; genus Aeromonas; species Aeromonas taiwanensis. The sequence goes on along the minus strand of NZ_CDDD01000067.1, from coordinate 12,821 downwards.
GCCGAGGAGCAGGGCAGCACCAAGATGTTCGACATCGCCGAACGCCTCGAGGCCGTGATGTGGGATGCCAAGAAGATGTTCCCGAACCTCGACTGGTTCAGCGCCGTCAGCTACCACATGATGGGGGTGCCCACCGCCATGTTCACCCCGCTGTTCGTCATCGCCCGCACCGCCGGCTGGTCGGCCCATGTCATCGAGCAGCGCATCGACGGCAAGATCATCCGCCCGAGCGCCAACTACGTCGGCCCGGAAGATCTGGCCTTCGTGCCGCTCAAGGAGCGCAAGTGATGATCAACACTCAATACCGCAAGCCCCTGCCCGGCACGGCTCTGGACTACTTCGACGCCCGTGAGGCGGTCGACGCCATCGCCCCTGGCAGCTGGGACCGGCTCTCCTACACCGCCCGCGTGCACGCCGAGAACCTCGTGCGCCGGTGCGATCCGGCCATTCTCACCGAGTGCCTCGGCCAGATAGTGCACGGCAAGCGCGATCGGGACTTCCCCTGGTTCCCGGCCCGGGTGGTCTGCCACGACATCCTGGGCCAAACCGCCCTGGTGGATCTGGCGGGCCTGCGCGACGCCATCGCCGATCAGGGGGGCGATCCCGCCAAGGTCAACCCGGTCGTGCCGGTGCAGCTCATCGTCGATCATTCGCTGGCCGTGGAGTGCGGCGGCTTCGACCCCGATGCGTTCGAGAAGAACCGCGCCATCGAGGATCGCCGCAACGAGGATCGCTTCCACTTCATCAACTGGACCAAGCAGGCCTTCAAGAACATCGAGGTGATCCCGCCGGGCAACGGCATCATGCACCAGATCAACCTGGAGAAGATGTCCCCCGTCATCCACGCGGACCACGGTATTGCCTACCCCGACACCTGCGTCGGCACCGACAGCCATACCCCCCACGTGGACGCCCTCGGCGTCATCGCGGTCGGGGTGGGCGGTCTCGAAGCAGAGAACGTCATGCTGGGCCGCGCCTCCTGGATGCGGCTGCCGGAGATCGTCGGCGTGGAGCTGACCGGCAAGCCGCAGCCCGGCATCACCGCCACGGACCTGGTGCTCTCCCTCACCGAATTCCTGCGCAAGGAGAAGGTGGTCGGCGCCTATCTGGAGTTTCGCGGCGAGGGGGCCGCGGCCCTGACCCTCGGCGATCGGGCGACCATCTCCAACATGGCGCCGGAATATGGCGCCACCGCGGCCATGTTCTTCATCGACCAGCAGACCCTCGACTACCTCAAGCTCACCGGTCGCGATGACGACCAGGTGAAACTGGTGGAGACCTACGCCAGGGAGGCGGGCCTCTGGGCCGACGCCCTGGCGGGCGCCCAGTACGAGCGCGTGCTGCACTTCGACCTGTCGAGCGTGGTGCGTACCCTAGCCGGCCCCTCCAATCCCCATCGCCGCCTGCCGGTGGCCGAACTCGCCACACGGGGCATCGCGGTGGATCTGGACAAGGCCCGCGCCCAGGAGGCGGACGGCCTGCTGCCGGATGGCGCCGTGATCATCGCCGCCATCACCAGCTGCACCAACACCAGCAACCCGCGCAACGTGATTGCGGCGGGCCTGCTGGCGCGCAACGCCAACCGGCTCGGTCTGGTGCGCAAGCCCTGGGTCAAGTCGTCCCTAGCGCCCGGCTCCAAGACAGTGGCGCTTTACCTGAAAGAGGCGGGGCTGGACAGCGAGCTTGAGCGGCTCGGCTTTGGCGTCGTGGCCTTCGCCTGCACCACCTGCAACGGCATGTCCGGCGCCCTGGATCCCGCCATCCAGCAGGAGATCATCAACCGGGATCTCTACGCCACGGCGGTGCTGTCGGGTAACCGCAACTTCGACGGCCGCATCCACCCCTATGCCAAGCAGGCGTTCCTCGCCTCCCCGCCCCTGGTGGTGGCCTATGCCATCGCCGGCACCATCCGCTTCGACATCGAGAAGGACGTGCTGGGGGTGGTGGACGGCAAGGAGGTGCGCCTCAAGGACATCTGGCCGAGCGACGAGGAGATCGACGCCGTGGTCAAGGCCTCGGTGAAGCCGGCCCAGTTCCGCCAGGTCTATATCCCCATGTTCACCCTCGAGGAAGACCACGGACCGAAAGTGGCGCCTCTGTACGACTGGCGTCCCCAAAGCACCTATATCCGTCGTCCCCCTTACTGGGAGGGGGCCCTGGCCGGTGAGCGTACCCTGCGCGGCATGCGGCCCCTGGCGGTGTTGCCGGACAACATCACCACCGACCACCTCTCCCCCTCCAACGCCATCCTGCCGAGCAGCGCGGCGGGAGAATACCTGGCGAAGATGGGCCTGCCGGAGGAGGACTTCAACTCCTACGCCACCCACCGCGGCGATCATTTGACCGCCCAGCGCGCCACCTTCGCCAACCCCCAGCTCGTCAACGAGATGGCGGTGGTGAACGGCGCGGTGAAGAAGGGGTCCCTCGCCCGCGTCGAGCCGGACGGCCGGGTCATGCGGATGTGGGAGTCCATCGAAACCTACATGGCCCGCAAGCAGCCCCTCATCATCGTCGCCGGCGCCGACTACGGTCAGGGCTCGTCCCGTGACTGGGCGGCCAAGGGGGTGCGGCTCGCCGGGGTGGAGGTGATAGCGGCGGAAGGCTTCGAGCGCATTCACCGCACCAACCTGATCGGCATGGGGGTGTTGCCGCTCGAGTTCAAGCCGGGCACCACCCGCTTGACCCTGGGGCTGGACGGCACCGAGATCTATGATGTGGTGGGGATGCGCCAGCCCCGCGCCGATCTCACGCTGGTCATTCGCCGCCAGAGCGGCGAGGTGGTCGAGGTACCCATGACCTGCCGCCTCGACACCGCCGAGGAGGTCGCGGTCTACGAGGCGGGCGGTGTGCTGCAACGCTTCGCCCAGGACTTCCTGGCGTCGACAGCGCACAAGGCCGCAAGCTAACTCGCAACCCCGCTCCGCCCCTTTGAAAAAGGGGAAGGCGTAAAAGCACCCTCTCCCTTTGGGGGAGGGTTGGGGTGAGGGGAAATCCCCTCATCCGCCCTTCGGGCACCGTCTCCCAGAGGGAGAAGGAACTATGACTCTTCTCAGGACATTCTCTATGGCCCACACACCACAAGTCAGAATCCCGGCCACCTATCTGCGCGGCGGCACCAGCAAGGGAGTCTTCTTCCGGCTGCAGGACCTGCCCGAACGCTGCCAGGTGCCGGGCCCGGCCCGGGACGCGCTCTTCCTGCGCGTCATCGGTAGCCCCGACCCTTACGGCGCCCACATTGACGGCATGGGGGGCGCCACCTCCTCCACCTCCAAGTGCGTGATCCTCTCCAGGAGCAGCCAGCCCGATCACGACGTGGATTACCTCTACGGCCAGGTCGCCATCGACAAGGCGTTCGTGGACTGGAGCGGCAACTGCGGCAACCTCTCCACCGGCGCGGGGGCCTTCGCCATCCATGCGGGCCTGGTAGATCCAGCCCGCATCCCGGACAACGGCATCTGCGTGGTGCGGATCTGGCAGGCCAATATCGGCAAGACCATCGTTGCCCAGGTGCCGGTGAGCAACGGCCAGGTGCAGGAGACCGGCGCGTTCGAGCTGGACGGCGTCACCTTCCCCGCCGCCGAGATCGTGCTGGAGTTTCTCGACCCCTCCGATGACGGCGAAGAGGGCGCCCTCTTCCCCACCGGCAATCTGGTGGACGAGCTGGAGGTGCCCGCGTCTGTTGTAAAGAGCGGCGTGCTGAAGGCAACCCTGATCAGCGCCGGCATCCCCACCGTCTTCGTCAATGCCGAGGAGATCGGCTATATGGGCACGGAGCTGCGCGAGCAGATCAACACGGATCCCGAGGCTCTGGCCCGCTTCGAGGCGATCCGCATCGCCGGGGCCCTTCGCATGGGGCTCATCAAGACCGCAGAAGAGGCGGCCACCCGCCAGCACACCCCGAAAATTGCCTTCGTCGCGCCGGCGAAGGATTACCGCACCGCCAGCGGCAAGGAGATTATTGCTGGCGAGATAGATCTGCTGGTGCGGGCCCTCTCCATGGGCAAGCTGCACCACGCCATGATGGGCACCTGCGCCGTGGCCATCGGCACGGCGGCGGCCATACCGGGCACCCTCGTCAACCTGGCCGCCGGGGGCGGCGAGCGGGAGGCGGTGCGCTTCGGCCATCCGTCCGGCACCCTGAGGGTCGGGGCCCAGGCGCGGCAGGTTGACGGGGAGTGGACGGTCACCAAGGCGGTGATGTCCCGCTCCGCCCGCATCCTGATGGAGGGCTGGGTGCGCGTGCCGGGGGATGCCTTCTAGCCCGGCAAGCCTCCCCCTGGAGACGAACAAGCCCGGGCCCGCGCCCGGGCTTGTTTTTTAAAACCCTGTCCACCACTCCCCTTCTTGTTGTGGGCGTGGCACGCACTCCACCTTGCGCGGGATGTTCTGCTTCGCATCCCCGCCGATGAGCCGCTTCACCTGGCCCGCCGGACACCGGCCGTCATCCACATAGACCGTCTCCCCGTGGGGCAGCCTGCCGGGGGGCGGATCCTGGCTCAGATAGGTGATGGGCACGGGCGCGAGCACGCTGCACCCCGACATCAGGAGTGCGCCACACCAGAGTGCCAGCACGCCCCCCCTCTTTCCTGCAACCGCCATAGCTCACTCCCTGCCTCTGTCGGGGTGCCGAACCGGCGCCCCTTGTTCCGGCAGTGTACCCAGCGACGCCCCCGGGCCGACACCCGCGCCCGGCGGCGCTGTGACGATTCCAGACACAGGCAGAAAACACCCGGCCCCAGCCCTTCACTGCTCAGGCCCGTAGTAGTGGGCCAGCAGGGCATCGACCTCGGCCACGGGGATCGCCATCTGCGGCCAGCGCGCGGCCTTCTCCCTGATGTCCCTCAGGCTCCCCAACTCCGGGCGCAGTGCACCGCCGAGGTGGCGGTTCAGGGCATCAAAACGGGCGATCACCGCCTGACGGCTGAAGAGTTCGGGCGCCACATCCAGCCGGTAGCCCCGAAACAGCCACTGCAACCCCTGATAGACGGCGGGGTGGTAGACGCTGTGGTGATCCTCCTCCTCGAAGTAGCGGCTGGTGACGTGCAGGTTCGGGCCGGGAGCTCCCACCACCTGCCGGGCAAACTGCTGCAGGCGATCCCGGTGAAACGCCGAGCGCCCGAATCCCGGGGTGAAGGGGTTGTTGGCCACCGCGATAAACAGCGAGGAGGCGTGCCTGAGCGGCCCGGTCAACCCCTTCGCGATGCGCTGCTCGTTGTGGGGATAGTCGAACCAGAGGCTGGCGTCGATGGCGATCACCCCCTGGAACTGGCCGCCATCCCGCGCCTGTGCATCGAGCGCCAGCAGCCCGCCGAGGGAGTGGCCCACCAGCAGGGCCGGCGCCTGGGTCCGGAACCTCTCCTCGATGAGGGGGCGCAGCTCCTCGCTCAGATAGCGCAGGAACCGGGGGCCGCCCCCCGTCACGGCATAGCCTGGCCCCGCCGGTGCCCCATTGGGCAAGGTCATGGTGTGGCTCGGGGTGTAATCCCGCATCCGGTCGGTGTTGTGCACCGCGACGATGATGAGGGGGGGGATCGCCGGATTGAGCCCGGCCCGCAGGGCCCGGGTGATGCCGGCGACCTCCAACAGGCTCTTCTCCCCATCGAGCAGATAGAGCACGGGGAAGCGCGCCCCGGGCTCGCGTTCATATTCCTGGGGCAGAGAGACGCTGTATTGCCGCGTCTCCTCCAGCAGGGTCGAATGATGGGTGAAGCGCTGGGCGTAGTGGAGCATGTCTGCGTGGGCAGAAGAGAGTGTGATCATGGTGAGCAGCAGGGTGATGAGTCTTGTCATTGGATGAACCAGAGTCGTGTCGCCAGCCTTGGGGATCCCGCGCCGGGCGGCACACAGAGAAGGCAGCAGGGCCCGCAGGCCCTGCTGTCGTCGGTCGTTACAGCTTGTAGGTGAAGCCTGCCATCAGGTTCGCCGGCTCGCCGTACATGTTGAAGGTGCTGGTGGAGCCGACCCGGTAGAAGTACTCGCGATCCAAGAGGTTGTAGAGGTTCAGGGTCGCCTGCATCCTGTCGTTGATCTCGTAACGCACCGCCGCATCGAACAGGGCATAGCCCCCCTGGTGGGTCTCGACTCCCTTCTGGTTGAAGCCGTAGTCGCTCACCGCCGTCATCCCGGCCCCAAGGTGCAGCCCCTGCACCCAGTCGGCCAGGTGGTAGTCGGTCCAGAGTGAGAGAGCGTGACGGGGGATGGTGTCGAATTTCGGGTTGTGATCCCCCGCCTTCTCCTCGATGTCGGTGAAGGTATAGCCGACCATCACCATCCAGTTCTGGCTGAGGTAGCCGCTCGCCTCCAGCTCCACCCCTTGTGTCTCCACCTTGCCGGTGGCCCAGTAGGTATTGGTGATGGCGATGCCCTGATCGTCGTAGGCCTGGGCAGCGATGTTGTCGTCCTTCATCAGGAAGAGGGTCGCCCGGGTGTTGAGCAGGCCGTCCTGCAGCGAGGACTTGATGCCGGTCTCCCACTGGCTGCCCTCCCGGGGCTTGAGCAGGTTGCCGCTCTCGTCCTGACTGGTCTGGGGCTTGAACACCTTGGAGTAGCTGGCATACCAAGCGTGTTCGTCGCTCAGGTCATAGACGGCGCCCGCGTAAGGGGTGAACTTGCCATTGAACGCGGCGGACTCGCCGCTCTGGGCCCCCGAGCTCAGGGTGGTGCTGACGACATCCAGATCGTACCAGGAGACGCGAGCCCCGGTGATCACCGCGAGCGGCTCCATCAACCGCCAGGTCACCTTGCCATAAAGGCCCAGCTCGGATTGCTCCTCGTGATCGTTCTTGGTGTAGCTGTAGGTCGGTTTGGCGACCGTGGTCGGATCGAAGTCGAACACGTTGATCTTGCCGAGGTTGCGGTTGGTGTAGGTCTGGATATCCGACTCATAACGCTTGTAGTCAGAGCCCAGCACGAACTCGCTCTTGTGGCCAAACAAGCCAAACATCTGGCTGTAGTTGGCATCGAAGGCCATGTTCTTCTGCTGGTTCCCCTGACCGTTGAACATCAGCCCGGTGTTACCCGCCGCGTCAACGGGACCGTTGGTGAAGGTCTGCTCCAGCCGCATGTCGTGATCCATGTAGCGGGCCGAGACCTGGCCGACCCCGCCGTTGGCGAAGGCATGCTGCAGCGAAGCACCCACATCCGTGGTGTCGGCGTCGAAGAAGTCCTCGTCCGACCCCAGGTAGGTGCTGCGGCCAATGTCGAGTTGGGTGCCGTCCTTGTACGCCGGCAGACCGTTGGTCGGCAGGATGTCCTTGGTCTGGTGCAGGGCGTAGACGGAGAGGCGGGTACGATCCGAGAGATCGAACTCCAGGGTGCCGTAGTAGGTGCCGTTGTCGTTGTTGTTGTAGTCCACCTGGTTCTTGATGTCGGCGTTGGCCACCACGACGCGACCGCGCATTGAGCCCTCGTCGTTGAGTGCGCCCCCCATGTCCGCCTCCAGGTAGTGCCTGTCCCAGCTGCCATAGCGCGCCGTGACCGAGCCCTTGAAGACGTCGGTCGGACGCTTGAGCACCATGTTGATCACGCCCCCCAGCTCGCTGGTGCTGTTGAAGAGGCCGGAGGGGCCGCGCATGATCTCCACCCGATCCACCGCCGCCAGCGACGGCAGGGTGCCGTACTTGCTCTGCATGGGCGACGGCAGGCCGTTGAGGTTCACCTCGTCGTATTCATAACCGCGGGAGAAGATGGAGGAGCGGCCGCTGTCGTTGACCAGGGTGCGCAGACCCGGCGTGTACTTGGCCAGATCGTCCACCGCCACGAAGTTGCGCTCTTCGATGTAGTCGTTGGTCAGCACGGTGATCGACTGGGGGATGTCTTTCAGGGCCGCCGGCGTCTTGGTGCCGACGGTGGCCGAGTCGACCCCATAGCCGCCCGTCTCCTCCGACGGCGACATCCCGTAGAGCGGGTTGCCATAGACGACCAGGGTTTCATCCGGGCTGATGTCCGGTGTTTGTGCCCCGGCCGGAGCGGCAAGGGTGACGGTCAGAGCGGCAGAGACGGCCAGAGCCAGCGGGCTTAACGCTTTATCCTTCAAGACAACCATAGTAAGAGTGACCCCAAGATAGATATGATAATCATTTTCATTTAATTTTCCGGGGGCTAATATATCACTCCATCTTCCGCCGCAGTTTTGCGGTGTGGTCATTTCACTCTTCGACATGGTCAAATTGCACATGACTGACACAGTGGCAAGGGATACCAGCGCGCGCCAACGGGGCCGCTTCACCGGCAGGGTGGAGAACCTGGTGATCCAGGAGGGTCTTCGCTTTCACAACAAGGACATCGTTCACAAGGCCGACTTCGCCACCGAGCGAGAGCTGCCGCCCCAGCTGATCATCGCTATTCCCCTCGAGAGCCGGGCCCTGATGACCTATGGCGCCACTCACCGGCTCAAGGGGTGCCGCTTCCACGAGTCCGACCCCATAGTGGCGACCGCCATCCTCTACACCGAGCCCGACATGGTGCAGGGGGCGGCCAAAGCCCAGGTGCGCAGCCGCAGCATCGTCCTCTCCCTGGACCACGCCTGGCTCGCCCACAACCTGGCACAGGATCATCGCAAGTGTTTCGCACAGACCTTCAGCCGCCATCTGAGCCGCTTCGACTGGCCCCTGTCCCCACCGCTGGGGCAGATTGCGGAAGCGCTCAACCTCACCAGCAGCCAGAACGCCCCCGAAATGTTGATGCGCAAGGCCTTTGCCCTCAGCGTGTGGGAAAGCCTGATGACCAACCTCAAGCAGGCCGCCTCCCCCTCCTGCCAGCGCCAGAACGACCAGCCAACACGGCTGAAGATGCTGCTCAGGGATGACAGGGTGGACAAGATGACCCTGGCCGACATCGCGGGCACCCTCGGCATGAGCATCTCCACCCTGCAGCGGGCCGCGAGAAAAGAGCTCGGCATGAGCCTGCAGCGTTACCTGCGCGTGCGAAAACTGCAGGAGGCGCGGGCCAGGCTGGAGGAGCGCAGCCTCTCCCTGCAAGGCGCCGCCGCCCACGCCGGCTATGACCATGTGGCGAACTTCATCACGGCGTTTCGAAAACAGTTCGGCTTCTCACCGATGCGGATCGCCAGACAGCGCGAAGAGTAGTACATCGCCTTCCCCCGCCCCCACCCGGTGGTGATGTGACGATTCCAGACACAGGAAAACACCTGCGGATACCTTTTTTGCGCCTCCCGAACCTGACACCTGCAACCCGCATCGGGCAGAGAGTGCCGCAGCCCCTGCCGCATCCCTGCCTGACAGACGCCATCAGAGGAGGAAGGCTCCGGGGCTGATGAGACGATTCCCCCGTGAAACCAGCGTCATGCGAGGCACTTTTTGTGCTGACCATAGCTATGAAAATCAGAACGTTAGGTTTACATTGGTACAATCGACTCTTCCCGGAACGAGTGCATGAGGATACCTGTACTGAATCTGCCCCCCTTGCCGGCGGGGCGCCATTACCGTTTTCACGCCATGGTCAAACCGGGTGGTGCCCGCTGCAACATCGATTGCGATTACTGCTTCTATCTGCACAAGACGGAGCTGCTGGAACACTCTCAGCACAGCCAGATGAGCGAATCGACGCTGGAGCAACACATCCGCCAGTACATCGAGGCACAAACCGGGAACGAGGTGGTGTTCTCGTGGCAGGGGGGCGAGCCGACCCTGATGGGGCTGCCCTTCTTCGAGCGGATCGTCGCCCTGCAAGCCCGATATGCCAAGCCGGGGCAACGCATCGCCAACGATCTGCAGACCAATGGCATCGCCCTGGATGATCGCTGGATTGCCTTCCTGCGCCAGCACGACTTTCACGTCGGCCTCTCCATCGATGGCCCGCAGGCACTGCACGATGCCTATCGCAAGACCCGCAGCGGCAAGTCCACGTTCGAGCAGGTCATGGCCGCAGCCACCCGCCTGAGGGAGGCGAACATTCCCTTTGCTGCCCTGTGCGTGGTCAACCGCCTCAATGCCCTGCACCCGAAAGAGGTGTACCGTTTTCTGGTCGATGAGGTCGGAACCTGGCGGGTGCAATTCACCCCTGCGGTCGAACCCAAGCTCTATCGCCAGACCGCGCCAGCCAAGCTCTACGGCCGGACGCGCAGCCTTCATCACCGGCCAGTATCCGATCCGTTCGGGGATGACCACCGTCAGCATGCCGGGTGGTGCGCTGGGCCTGAAGGCCGAGTCCCCGTCCCTCGCTGAAGTACTGAAAGCCCAGGGTTACAGCACCGGCCAGTTCGGCAAGAACCACCTGGGCGATCGCAACTTCGCCCTGCCCACGGCGCACGGCTTCGACGAGTTCTTCGGCAACCTCTACCACCTCAATACCCAGGAAGAGTCCGAACAACGGGACTATCAGAACTTTGCCAAGGCCTATGCCGGATCAGCCGAGAAGTATGACGAGAAGTTCGGCACACGTGGTGTGCTGCACTGCTACGCCAGCGGCACCGAAGACAAGACGGTCGAACCGCGCTTTGGCGAAGTCGGCAAGCAGAAGTGTACCGATACGGGCCCGCTGACCCAGGAGCGGATGAAAGATTTCGACGGCAAGGAGGTCATTCCGGCCACCTTCAAGTTCATCGACAAGGCCAAGTCGGATGGGAAACCCTTCTTCGTCTGGCTGAACACCAGCCGCATGCACCTCTATACCCGACTCAACGACAAGTGGCGCTATGCCGCCGAGAAGTACACGAGCGAGTACGATTTGCACGGCAGCGGCATGCTGCAGCATGACCACGACATCGGGGTCGTGCTCGATTACCTCAAGCAGAACGGTCTGGACAAGAACACCATCGTCATCTACACCACCGACAACGGTCCGGAGCACTCCTCCTGGCCGCACGGTGCCACCACCCCCTTCCGCGGCGAGAAGATGACCACCTACGAAGGCGGCGTACGGGTGCCCATGATGGCACGCTGGCCCGATCACATCCCGGCCGGTGAGGTGCTCAATGGCATCCAGGGTCACCAGGATCTGTTCACCACCCTCTCCGCGGCCGCCGGCGTGAAAAACGTGGCCGATGAGATGATGAAGCAGAAGAAACAGTACATCGATGGCATCAACAACCTCGACTACTGGACTGGCCAATCCAAAGAGTCCAAACGCAACTCCATCCTCTACTACTACGAGGACAAGCTCACCGCCGTGCGCATGGGACAGTGGAAGTTCCACTTCTCCACCAAGGAGGATTACTACGCCAACGTCGTGCCGCTCACCGTGCCCAAGATTTACAACCTGCGGGCCGATCCGTTCGAGAGCTATGACACGATTGATGCCCAGGGTCACCTGATGCAGAAGATGTCCTGGTTGCTGGCCCCCGTCAGCGAAGTGGTTGCCCAGCACGTCAAGACCCTGAAGGACTACCCGCCGGTACAGGGTGGCACCAGCTTCGACATGTCCAACATCATCGCGGACACCATCCAGAAAGGTCCGCAATAATACCCGATGTCATACCCCCCAAGAGCCGGCGTTGCCGGCTCTTATCTTTCCTGATATCGGTATTGGCCCCCGCCCTCCCCACAGAGGCGCCCCCGGTCCTCACTGCCGGATACGCGGCGAGCGTTGCCCAGAAAACGGGATCCTGATCCCACAGTCCAGGGCAAGAGGATGGCACTTCTGGAGGCTTGTCCGTTGCCGTTTTCAAGGCCGGGACCGTGATCTGCACGGCCCTCATCCGGGCACTCTGCCGAGCACTCTGCCGGCGGTGACAACACCTTGTTCATGCGCAATACATCTTTGCTCTGGAATAGTGGGTCCCATACAGGTGGGGAGGCGCTTGAAAACAGCGCTCGTCATCCACACATTCAGTGCATACAATGCGTTAACGAAGCGGGCTCTGCCGCTTCCCCCGGAAATCAAGAGGACATCAAGATGGATACCCGTTCTATCTACACTGGCACCCAGGGTGCCGTGCGCGACACCAACAAGGTGCTGCGCAACACCTATATGCTGCTCTCCCTCACTCTTGGCTTCTCCGCCGTGGTAGCCGGGGTAGCGACCGTGATGAACCTGCCGCCCCTGCACTGGGCCGTGTTCCTCATCGGGGTCTACGGTCTGATGTTCCTGACCGAGAAGAACCGTGACAACGGTATGGGGCTGGTGTTCACCTTCGCCCTGACCGGCCTGCTGGGCTATAGCCTCGGCCCCATCATCAACATGTACATGAACAACGGCGGCGGCGAGATCGTGATGACGGCCCTCGGCGGTACCGCGCTCACCTTCTTCGGTCTGTCGGCCTATGCCCTGACCACCAAGCGTGACCTCTCCTTCATCGGCGGCATGCTGTTCGTCGGTTTCTGGGTGCTGCTGGTGGCCATGATTGCCAACATCTTCCTGCAGATGAGCGCCCTGAGCCTGGCCCTCTCCGCCATGTTCATGCTGTTCTCCTCCGGCGCCATCCTGCTGACCACCCAGCAGATCGTGCGCGGCGGCGAGACCAACTACATCTCCGCCACCGTCACCCTGTATGTCTCCATCTACAACATCTTCCTGAGCCTGCTGAGCCTCCTGGGCGGCAACCGCAACTGATGGATGCTGATGATGCACAAAACCCCGCTTCGGCGGGGTTTTTATTGGCTCCTATTTCTGTCAGGATAACCAGTAAATCAAGAAGATGATGCGAAATGGCCCTGATCCAAATCAGGGCCATTTCGCTGTCGACGGGTTATGCTTTCGCTTTCGATTCGCTCAAGGGTTGCCGCCATCCCATGCCCATGGATTTCTCAAGCCTGCTGCGCCGGCTGCTGACAGACAGTCACATCTACTTCGCGCTCAAGGTCCTGCTCGCCATCGTGGGGCTGCTCGCCTTCGCGCTGGCTACCGGCGACATCCAGCTCACC
>NZ_CDDD01000066.1 GCF_000820165.1 Aeromonas taiwanensis | reverse complement strand
ATGGAGACCTGCGAGCATGATCTGAAGGTGACCAACGCCACCGCTTCCTTCGTGCTGCCGCTGGGCGCCACCATCAACATGAGCGGCAACGCCATCTATTACGGTCTGGTCGCCATCTTCTTCGCCCAGGTCTACAACATCGATCTCTCCATGGGTGCCTGGGCGGCGATCATCGTCACCTCCACCCTGGGTGCCATCGGTCAGGCGGGTGTACCGGGTCCGAGCTTCCTGGTGGTTGCCGTGCTGCTGGCTGCCGGTATTCCCATCGAGGGTCTGCCGCTCTTGTTCGCGCTGGATCGTCTGTTCGACATGATACGGACCGCGCTGAACATCACCGGCGACGCGGCTTGTGCCATCATCGTCGACCGCTACAGCCCGGATTACGATCCGGACCGCTGGAGCAAAGAGGCCTGAGACCGGGTCTTCCGTCACCAATAGAAGAGGGAGGCATCATGCCTCCCTCTTTCTTTTTCTGCTGCTCCCNNGGGTCTGCCCCTGGCGGGTCGGGTTCAGCAGCCCCTGATCCTCGTAGAAGCGGATGCTGCGGGTGGTCACATCGAACTCACGGGCCAGCTCGCTGATGCTGAAGGTACGGGTGTCATCCTTGGATTTGGTCATAGGGCTGTCTTGGCTGTCATCTGGTTGTCAATGCAGGCTGGCACCTTACCCAAACGTCAACTTCCCCGCAAGTCTTGTTCCGGTGGCGGCGGCGGCATATGTTATCCCAAAGTAACAAGGAGAGTGCTATCGATGGATATCGTGATTGTGGCGGCCAAGCGTACCCCCATGGGGGCGTTCCAGGGGGCCCTGAGTTCCCAGAGTGCGCCCGAGCTCGGCGCCTGTGCCATTCGCGCCGCCTTGGCGGCGGCGGGCATCGGCGGGGAGCGGGTCGATGAGGTCTATCTGGGCAACGTGCTCAGCGCCGGGGTCGGGCAAGCGCCGGCCCGTCAGGCGGCGCTCAAGGCCGGCCTGCCGGATAGCGTGCCCTGCACCACCCTCAACAAGGTGTGCGGCTCCGGCATGAAGGCAGTCATGCTGGCGGCGGATGCCCTGCGCCTGGAGGAGGTCGAGGTGGTGGTGGCGGGGGGCATGGAGAGCATGAGCCGCGCCCCCTATCTGCTGGACAAGGCGCGCAGTGGTTTTCGCATGGGCCATTCGACCGTGCTGGATCACATGTTCCTGGACGGTTTGCAGGATGCCTACGAGGGGCACCTGATGGGCCACTACGCCCAGCTGAGTGCCGATAAGGCCGGACTGACCCGTGCCGACATGGATGCCTTCGCCATCGCCTCCCTGGAGCGGGCCCTGGCGGCTCAGCAGAGCGGTGCCTTCGGGGCCGAGCTGACCCCGGTGATGGCGGCGCAGACCCTGCTGCTGGCGGAGGATGAACAACCGGGGAAGGCGAGGCCCGACAAGATACCCACCCTCAAGCCGGCCTTCAGCAAGACAGGTACCATCACCGCAGCCAATGCCAGCTCCATCTCGGACGGGGCGGCGGCCCTGGTGCTGATGCGGGCCGACACGGCCAGGCGTCTGGGGGCGCCGGTGCTGGCCAGGGTGGTGGGCTACCAGAGCCATGCCGCCCTGCCGGCGGCATTTACCAGTGCCCCCGTCGGTGCCATCGAGAAGTTGCTGGCCCGGGTGGGCTGGTCGGTGGAGGAGGTGGACCTGTTCGAAGTGAACGAGGCCTTCGCCATGGTGAGCATGCTGGCCATGGCGGGGTGCCAGATCCCCCATCAGAAGCTGAACGTCAATGGCGGCGCCTGCGCGCTGGGCCATCCCCTCGGGGCCAGCGGCGCCCGCATCCTGGTGACCCTGACTCACGCCCTGCGGACCCGTGGACTGAAACGGGGGGTGGCGAGCCTGTGCATCGGGGGTGGCGAGGCGACGGCCATGGCCATCGAGGTGGATTGACGCACGGGCCCGGTGTCCGCGTAACCGGCATGAACGCCCCTCCTGGAGGGGCGTTTTCTTTTATGGGGGGCCTGACTCGCCCTCCATGGCCTCAAGCTGCTGGTTGACCCAGGTGGTCGCGGTTAGATAGAGGTGGCTGACCTTCTCCTCGTTGAGCCCCAGGCGGGCGGTATTGGCGGCGATCCGCTGCCAGTCGGCCTGCTCGTAAGCCTCGCAGAAGGTGAGGTAGAACCCGAGGTTGCCCTTGCGCTCCAGCAGGGCGGTGCGCACCTCGTCTGTCAGGGGGAGGGAGCCGAGCAGCTGCTCCAGGGGTTGTCCCATCAAGACGTCCAGGAGGGAGAAGAGCCCGGTGGTAAAGGCCTGCTGGGCCTGCTGGGCCGGGGCATGGGTCTGGGCCAGCAGCTCGCAGAACCGGGCCCGGACGAGGGACATCTGATGGAGCTCGGCGCTCTTGTCGTGGCCGGCGCTGGTGGCGGCGATGAGGGCCACCAGGCGCTTGAGCTGAACATGGCCCAGCGCGCTCGCGGCCTGGCGAAACGAGGCGATGGGCTGGGGAAAACCCTTGAGGTGGTTGATGTAGCGCAACAGCTTGAACGAGAGAGAGAGATCCTGGTTGAGCAGCAACTCTATCTTGTCCAGATCCGGCTCGGCCTGGTTGACCACCTTGAGCAGCTGCATCACCACCAGCTGGGCCGGCGGCATGGCGGCCTGCTGCACGATCTGGGGATGGCTGAAGAAGAAGCCCTGGAACAGCTGGACCCCGAGCTGCTTCATCCGCTCGAACTCGGCCTCGTCCTCCACCTTCTCGGCGAGATAGGTGAGGGGCAGGTGGCGGTGACTCGCCATGAAGCGTTCGATGCTGGAGATGGAGGTGCTGCGCAAGTCGAACTTGATGATGTGGATATAGGGCAGAAACCGCTCCCAGGCATAGACCAGGGTGAAGTCGTCCAGCGCCAGGCGATAGCCCAGCTCGTAGAGCTGGATCACCTTGGCCAGCAGGGCGTCATCGGGGTCGACGTCCTCCAGGATCTCGATGACGACCTTGTCCCGGGGCAGGCACTCGGCCAGACCGTCCAGCAGCAGGGAGTAGGGGAAATTGATGAAGCAGGGGTGATCCCCCAGCAGTTGATCGATGTTCTGCTGCACGAATTGTTCGGCCACCAGTCGGGAGGTGGCCTGCTGTGCGGAGATGGGTGGAAAGACGTTGTCCAGGCTGTCGCGAAACAGCAGTTCATAGGCTTGGGTTTTCAAGTCCCGATCCAGAATGGGCTGCCTGGCTACATAGGAATACATGCATCTCTCCACCATGAGGGCAGGTTTGATTCTATGGTGAAGCGGATCACTATGCCAGTGTCGAGCGGGTCGATGCGGTCAACAACTGGCAGAGTGCCGTGGCGCAGAGCCCTGGATCAGAAGAGGTAGTTGAGCTGCAGACCGGCGAGCCAGGCATCCCCTTCCGAAGTGCCCCGGAAGGTGGAGGTGGTCTGCGGTATGCCGGGCTTGAGCTGCATGGTCTCGTGCACCTCGACCTGCTTGCCATCGATCATGGTGAGTCCCAGATCCAGGGAGAGGTTGCGATCGATCTGGTAGCCCACGCCGGCGCTATACCAGATCCGGTCGGAATCCGGAATGGAGATGGTACGGCGATCGGCGGGCACCGGGCTGCGATCGTAGGCCATCCCGGAGCGCAGTTGCCATTGGGGGGTCAGCCGATAGGTCAGGCCGACGGCGTAGCGCCAGCTGTCCTGCCAGTGCTCGTCCTTGATGTGCATGGTGCCGTGGTGATCGAGCCCGGATTCCAGTTGCACGAACTTGCTCCAGTTGGTCCAGTTTATGCTCGAATGCAGCGCCAGGGCCGGGGTCAGCTGATGGAACAGGGCCAGCTCGGCGGTGGCGGGCAGGGGCAGATCCAGACTGCCGGTGTCGGTGAAGGTGCGTCCCTGCAGATCGGTGCCGACGGCGTCACCGGAGAGGGTCAGGTTCACGTCGTGGCGATAGGAGAGGCCTATGCGGGTTGCCTCCGAGAGGGTCAGCAGGGTACCCAGGTGCCAGCCAAGGGCCCAGCCATCCCCCTTGAGGTGCTTGGCAATCTTGTTGTTGGAGGGGAAGGTGCCCCCCACTTCTCCCTCGCCGTGGATGGCGCCGAGCCCGCCGCCCACGGACCAGTGCTGGTTGACGCGATACGCAAGGGAAGCCCCGAGATCCACCGTCTTGATGTCGGAGACGTTGCCGAAGTGGCCGGCGTTGTAGTTGTCCGGCATCTGGACGCCGAGGCCATAGTAGGAGGTCGCCGACAGGCCCAGCCACCACTGCTCATTGAGCGGGAGGACGAGGTAGGCGTTGGGCACCCAGGCATTGTCGGCGATGTCGTGGGCGCTGGCGTCGAGCGCCACCGGCCCCAGGGCGGTGGGCACCCGGGTCGAGCCTTCGATGTTGACGTCGGGCCGGATATGGATGACGCCACCGGAGAAGGCGGTGCGCTCGAAGCGGGTCATGGCGGCGGCGTTGCGAGCGAGCACGCTGGCATTGTCGGCGATGGCTGCTTCGCCTGCGAAGGCGCGCCCAAGGCCGGTGGCGGATTGCTCCGCCAGCTGGAAGCCGGCCCCCTGGGCGTGACCAGAGAGCAGCGCCAGGGCGATGAGGGAAGGTTTGATGGTCGAATGCATGGTTTTTCCTCGGGATGAACTGGGTGTTCATTCTATTTTTCGGTTGGGGGCGGGATTTTATATGGTACGACCAGTAAGGCAACCGGGGCGGGGTCTGGGCGGGGAAAACGGGATTAAATGCTGAAAGGTATGTCTGTAACAGGTTGATAAAAAACGAAAAGAGTACACTTGTTTGCTACAGGTGTGCGCTGAGAAGGGTCGTCAGGATAAAAAAAGAGCGCCCGGGGGCGCTCTTTTCGATGACATGAAAATCAGAATTTCATGTTGAACTGGGCGGAAGCCAGCAGGGCGTTGCCGTGGGAGGTGCCCTTCCAGCGCAGCGCATCGCTGTGGCTGCGCAGGCCTTCGTTCACGTCCACTTCCTTGCCGTCCAGATAGGCCATGCCGAAATCGACGCTCATGTCCGGGTTGATGTGGTAGGTCGCGCCGGCGCTGTACCAGATACGGTCGGAGTCGGGGATGCTCAGGCTGCGGTATTCCGGCTCGATCGGGCTGTTGTCGTAGGCGAAGCCGATGCGGGCTTCCCAGGACGGGTTGACGTACCAGGTGCCACCCAGGGAGTAACGGGCGGAATCCTTGAACTTCTCGTCTTTCTGCAGGCAGACACCGTTGGCGCAGGCGTTGCTGGTGGCCTTGAGCTCCTGGAAGGCACTCCAGTCGGTCCAGTTGACGGAGTAGTGCACCGCGAACTGCTGGTTCAGGCGGTGGTAACCGGCAAACTCGGCCTGGGCGGGGAGATCCAGCTTCAGGTTGCCGTCGACGACACGGTTGCCGGAGGTGGCACCCTGGAAGTCGCCGTCAAAGCTCAAGTCCACCTGGGAGCGGTAGGTCAGGGCGAGGCGGTTGTTCTCGTTGAATTCATACAGGGTGCCGACGTTCCAGCCAAAGCCCCAGGTATCGCCCTTCAAATGTGCCAGGCGGGTATCGGCGTTGGCGCCCGGGATGGCGGCAGCCAGGGCACCCGCATAGCGGTTCAGCTCGGCCTCGGCGTAGACGGCGTTGATGCCGGCGCCCACGCTGAAGTTGGAGTTGACGCGGTAGGCGATGTTGGGGTTGATGTTCAGGGTCAGCAGCTCGGTATCACCGGCACCGGCACCGGCCGCGAAGGTCTTGGTGTACTCGGTGGAGAGACCGTAGTTGGAGAAGAGACCGATCCCCCATGCCCACTGATCGTTCAGGGGCTGGATGAAATAGCTGGCTGGCACGAAGGCATCGGGAGCGATGTTGCTCTCGCTGGCCGGGGTCAGCTTGTTGGGGCCGGCATAGATGTCGCCAGACACATCCACGTCGGGCCTGATATAGGTACCGGACACGGACACTGCCATCTTGTCGAAGGTGGTCATGGCGGCGGGGTTGCGGGACAGCACGGCCGCGTTGTCGGCGATGGCGGCTTCACCTGCATAGGCACGGCCCAGACCGGAGGCCGAGTGCTCGTTCAGCTGGAACGCGGCGGCGAAGGTCTGGGTGCTGGCCAGGGCCACGGCCGCAGCGATCAGGCTTTTCTTGAAAAAGGCAGTCGTCATAGTGTTCTCTCGTTTTGTAAGCAGATTTTTTGTCGACATCCGGGCTCTTTGGCCCCTGTAGACGACAAGATCTGTTGTTATGTCAGCTTCTTCCCATACATTTCTGGCGTGATTCTATGGATCTGGTAGGAGGTAAGAAATCAGACCAGTGGCAGCAGAATACATAAAAGTTTCCATTATGTTAATCATTTGTTTGAATCAGCCGCTTTATTGGTCTGTTTTATCCATTATTGGATAAATAAGATACAAAAGGTTTCGTTTGTGTCATTCAAAAAAATTGGCAGAAATGTGAGTTCGAGTGGGCAATGAGCAGGAACGTGCGGGGATTTTGAGATGAACAGGCAGACAACTAAGGTGTCTGCCTGTGGCATGGCGAGCGGCCGGACCGGGTCAGCCGGGGTTAAGATCTGTTAAATGGACCACTGCAGGCGGGACTCCAGCTGGCGGGCGACCGGGGCGAGTGACTCCTGCATGTCGCCGATAAGCACCATGTTGGCTCCTTTGAGCGGCAATATCTCCCCCTTGAGCCGGCCATCGGCGAAATCGGGCTGGATCGCCAGTGGCAGATGCTTGGGCACCAGGAACAGGGTGACCGGCCCCATCTTGCCCTGGATCACCATGTGCAGTGCCGGCCCCTGATAGAAGGCACAGTGATTGACATAGGTGACCTTCATGCCCGGCATGTCCGTCAGGGTGGCGCCATATTTCTCCATCTTGGCGTTGATGGTCTGCAGGCTCACCTTCTCGTCCACATTGTGGATGAAGGGTTCCTCCCCGTAGACGTGGGCCATGGCGATCTGGGCCAGGGAGAGGGGCTCCACGGCCGGGGGCCAGCTTATCCAGCGGGTTCCCATGCCGAGCAGGAAGGCGACCGAGGCCGCGATGGCGACAGATCGCCAGCCGGTGCGCGGGGCCGGGGGAGGAAGGGGAACCACCACCTCGTCATTTGCCTCCATCGCCTGCCTGAGCAGGATCCGCTCGGCCAGTCCGGTCGGCACCTCCACCTCCAGGGTGCGGCGCAGCGTGCGATCCAGCTGCTTCATCTCCTCCAGGTGCTTGCGATTGGCAGGAGACATCTCTGCCGCCTCGAGGAAGGCGGGGTCCTTGTCCGAAGGATGGGTGATGGCCCGGCGGCGAAATTCAAGCTCATCCATTGGTGTGTCCTCTCTGTTGAGCCGCAGACTCCATGGCCTCTTTTATCTGGTTGCGGGCCCGAAACAGCCGCGTCATGACGGTGTTCTTGTTCAGGCCGAGTTGTTCGGCGATCTCCTCACCGCTGAATCCTCCCAGCACCTGCAACAGCAGGGGCTCCTGATATTCGGCGGGCAGGCGGGCGATGTGGCGCCTCAGCCACTCGTGCTCCATCTCCTGCTCGTTGTGCAGCGCGTCCGGATCGCTCTGGGGATGCTCGTCGAGATCGATGAGGTCGAACTGCTTGCGCTCGAAGCGCCGGGCATTCTCCCGCCGCAAGATGGTGATGAGCCACGCCTTGGCGGCCTTGTCGTCTTGCAGGGTGTCGATCGCCTTCCAGGCGCGCAGGAAGGTCTCCTGCACCAGGTCTTCGGCCACTTGCGGATCCCGGCACAGCCAGTAGGCGTAGCGGTAGATGTCCCCGTGCAGGGCGTGCACCAGGGCCTCGTATTTGATTTGTTTGTCTGCCATCTCCTGATAGACCGGACTATTCGAGGGATCCTTTCCCGTTCCCGCATTTTTTTTTCTAAAAAAACCTAACGCCATGAAGGGGTGTCCTTGTTCATGAGTGGCTCGTGGCAGGCATCAGAAGCGTCGCCACGCCAGCGTGCCAAGACCATAGGCTATCGCAAAAGTTTCCCGGGCGCACAGCCCCCGGGCGAGGGCCTGCCAGTGGGGCATGTCTCCCCCGGGCGGGCCGAAACAGGCCCGATCCAGCGCATCGAGCAGGGGGCCCATGACGGGATCCCGATGGCAGGGCAGGCTGACAAGGTGCTGGCAGGGGGCCCCCCAGCGCAGCGATGCCCAGGCCAGCAGGGCCTGTCTGGCCGCGTCCGGCGCACGGGCGGCAAGGGCACGCTGCAGGCGATAGAAGGCGAGCCAGCGTGGCCCGCGCCGCCACAAGGCGCGCAGCAGGAGTGCCCATCCCACCCAGTGGAGGCTGTCCGGGGAGGAGCCCGGCCCAGTGTCTACCTCCTCGCTCGCCCCCTCTTCGAATACCAGGGTGTGGGCCGGCAGCCGCACCTCTTCGATGCGCCCGCTTTGGGTGCTGAACCAGCGCAGGCTCTGGGCCGGCAACTCATAACGGCCCGCCGCCCCGGCCGTCAGGGCCTGGCGCCATTGGCGCTCGACGCGCAGCGCCCCCTCGGCCACGAAACGCTCCTGCTGCTGCTCGCCGTCCGGCTTCATGGAGAGGCCGGCGGGCAGGGGCGGTGCCGGCAGGGGAGGCAGGCGGTTGCCATCCCCCCCTTCCATCACCAGGGTGAGGGTGCGGATCACCGGCTCACCGACCCTGGCCCTCGCCGGGCTGAAGTGCTGGCGCAGCACCAGACTGCTCGCCACCGGCTCCAGGGGGGCCTTGTCCACCTTGATAAAGAGGGTCGCCGCTCTGGCGGACAGCAGATCTCCCGCCTTCCCCGGCGCGGTCGCACCAGCCTCGTCCTGATGCGGCAAGCGCCCCTGAAAGCGGGGGGATTCGACGGGATGGAGCCCGGGAGCTTTGGCCTGCAGCAGCCATTTTCGCGTGAGACGCCCCGGCAGGCCGGGGCTCGCAGGGGACTCCCAGCGATCGTCGCCGAGGCGGCGAATGGTGAAGGGGGGCGCGATGGGCTCGCCGAGGTTGGGGGTGTCCAGGTTGGCCGGCAGCCACAGGGTCAGCTGATAGATGAAGGGCTGACCCGGGTAGAGCGGGCCCTGATGCAGTACCTGGGCCTGGAGCTCGACGGGAGAGAAGATCCGATCCTGCCGAGGCACCAGGGTGGCCGCCGAGCCCGTCTGGGTGCCGGTCGGCACGGCCAGTTCTGGGGTAAGCCCGGCCCCGAGGGCGAGGGGCGGCACCCGGCTCGGGCTGGTGTCCAGCAGGTGCAGGGGGATCTGCCAGCGGGTCAGGTCGCTGATCTGGGTGCTGGCGCGGCTGATGCTGACCCGCCCCACCGCAAACTGGCGCAGCAGAGGCTGGAGGTCGAGCGCGTCATCGTGCAGCACCCCGTCGGCCTCGATGATGAGCAGCCAGTCGCGCTCGCTCGCCCCCGGCAGCAGCTCGGCCCGTGGGGGCGCGGCCAGCGCCGGGAAGGCGAGCAGGGGGATCAGCAGCAGCCAGCACAGTCGCGACAGGCCCGTGCCAGCGCACATCAGGCGTGAGGGGATGTTCGTGATCACCAGGGCTCCTCCACCTTGATCAGGGGGCGGCGCTGGGCCTCCTTGCGCAGGCGCTGCTCCAGCAGCAGCACGGGGGGCGCTGGGGGACGGGGGACTTCCGAGGCATCGGCGGGGTGGGGGCCGCGGCCAGCGGGGGCGCGGGCGGGGGCGCGCTACGAGGGGCTGGGCGCCCGCCCGCCCGCGGCGGGCAGGGGTG
>NZ_CDDD01000065.1:41650-56538 GCF_000820165.1 Aeromonas taiwanensis | reverse complement strand
GAAGGAGGCGTGCGCACGCCGGGCAGCACGGAGAAGCAGAGGCCGTGAGCCTGATCCGGGCCGTGATAGGGATCCTGCCCCAGGATCACCACCTTGACCTCGTCCAGCTCGGTCAGCTTGAAGGCGTTGAAGACCTCGGTCGCCGGCGGATAGATCACCTTGCCAGCCTCCCGCTCGGCCCTGACCGTCGCCAGGGTCGTCTTGAAGTACTCCTGCTCTTTCTCCGAACCAATCACATCTTTCCAGGTCAGCACGCCCGTCTCCTCTCTTCGCAAATCACACCGACAACCCAGGCTGGCGCACCAGCCTCCCCTGCTCCGACGCCACCTTTCTGTCCAGGCTGGCGCCGCGTCACCCCGGTCAACGAAGCAAGGGGCTCAGGATAGGGGCCCGGGCGGCAAGACGCAACCGCAGCCCGGCCAGGGCCGCCCGCCATGGGTGCGGCTCGCGCTGCCTGCTTGCAGGGTGTGAAGACGAGCATTCGACCAAGGGGGATAGCCCGGGAGACGGCTCCCCCCTGCCACGGGCAGGGAGGGAGTTCATGTCTTCCCCCTCCCCCTCAGCCATCCCGTGACATGAAAAAAGGACTAAAGATGTAGTTAATTTACTAGATATAGATATTCAAAAATGCATAATTCATATATCTTACAAAATCGCAAAAATGATCTCTTTTTGATTAAACTCAATAAATTAATATCTTGCCGCGCCGAAAAAACGCGCATTTATTGATTTGGATCAATTTTCGTATTATTACCATCGTGATATATATGACCCCAACGAAGTAAAGGTGTAAGGCAAGGCCCCGTTAAATCATCCCGTCATCCAGGTGGTTTAAAAACATCAGGGTAATGTGCTTACCGTTGAATCCGCTTTCCTATGAGGAGTCATACCATGATCAAGGGCATCCAAATCACCCAGTCCGCCAATACCGCACTGCTGAACTCTTTCTGGCTGCTGGACGAAGAGAAGCAGCAAGCCCGTTGCATCTGCGCCAAGGGCGACAGCTTCGCCGCCGATCAGGAAGTCAACCTGGCTGATCTCGGCCAGTTCGAATACCGTGAACTGCCGGTCCAGAGCGAGCCGGTGGTCGAAGGGGGTCAGCACCTGAACGTCAACGTGCTGCGCCGCGAGACCCTGGAAGACGCCATCGCCAACCCGGAGAAGTACCCGCAGCTGACCATCCGCGTCTCCGGCTACGCCGTGCGCTTCAACGCGCTGACTCCGGAGCAGCAGCGTGACGTGGTCACCCGTACCTTCACCCAGAGCCTGTAAGTCACTCTGCGTAAAAAACGAATGAAAAAACGGCCCGTGCGGGCCGTTTTTTTTATGGGTAACCGTCATGCTCAAAGGACGGTTCAGCCCCGCAGATCCACCGGCTTGGCCGCCACGGGTTTCGCCAGGGCCTCCTGCATCTTCTCCTCATCAAGCTGATCGCAATAGCGGGCCACCACCAGGGTCGCGACGCCGTTGCCGATGAGGTTGGTCAGGGCGCGGGCCTCCGACATGAAGCGATCGATCCCGAGGATCAGAGCCAGCCCCGCCAGCGGCAGGTGCCCCACCGCCGAGATGGTGGCCGCCAGCACGATGAAGCCGCTCCCGGTCACCCCGGCCGCCCCCTTGGAGGAGATGAGCAGCACCACCAGCAGGGTGAGTTGGTGGAACAAGTCCAGCGGGGTATTGGTCGCCTGGGCGATGAAGACGGCGGCCATGGTCAGGTAGATGGAAGTCCCATCCAGGTTGAAAGAGTAACCGGTCGGGATCACCAGACCCACCACCGACTTCTTGCAGCCGAGCGCCTCCATCTTCACCAGCATGCGCGGCAAGACGGATTCGGAGGAGGAGGTTCCCAGCACGATCAACAACTCTTCACGAATGTAGGAAATAAAGCGAACAATGCTGAAGCCATTGGCCTTGGCGATGCTGCCGAGCACCAGGAAAATAAACAGCAGGCAGGTCAGATAGAAGCTTGCGATTAATTGACCCAGCTGTACCAGGGAGCCGATGCCATATTTTCCTATGGTGAAGGCCATGGCACCAAATGCCCCGATCGGTGCCAATTTCATGATCATGTTGATGATCCCGAAAATAACATGGGAGAAGCCATCAATGATATTGAAGATGGTTTTTCCCTTCTCCCCGATATGATGCAGGGAGAAGCCGAACAGGACCGCAAATAACAGCACCTGGAGGATATTGCCACCGGCGAAGGCCCCGATCACGCTAGCCGGGATCACGTCCAGCAGGAAGGCGACGATGCCCTGTGACTGGGCCTGATCCGCATAGACCGAGATGGCGCTGGCGTCGAGCGAAGAGGGGTCCACGTTCATGCCGGCCCCGGGCTGCAGCAGGTTGACCACGCACAGGCCGATGATGAGGGCCAGGGTGCTCACCACCTCGAAATAGATCAGCGCGATGGCCCCCGTCTTGCCCACCGCCTTCATGCTCTCCATGCCGGCGATCCCCGTCACCACGGTGCAGAAAATAACGGGGGCGATGATCATCTTGATTAATTTCACGAAGCCATCACCGAGGGGTTTCATATCGGCGCCCAGGCTTGGATAAAAATGCCCCAGCAATATGCCGATGGTGATTGCCAATATCACCTGAAAGTAGAGGCTGCTGACTATTTTCTTGTGCATGCTCAACGTCCTGTTAATTAATTGACTCGGGTGATGGCAAAAAATGCATGCAGCGATCCGCGGCGAGATAGTTGGCTATCTCACCCGCTTCATACCTTTCACCATCCAGACGGTCGCTACTCTTGCACGTCAAAAAGGGCAATTAAGAGACATCAATCACACAACATATTTAACATCATTAACACCACGGAAACATGAGTGTTATATGACAACAACAAGTGCCATTCGAATATTTAAAATAAAAAATGCCCCGCATGGCGGGGCATTGTTGTCCGGGAAAGCGGAGGGATCAGACGGAGGTGTCGAGGGGCTCGAAGCCCTTGACCAGATCGTCGATGGCCTTCATCTGCTTGAGGAAGCCTTCCAGCTTCTCCAGCGGCAGGGCGCTCGGGCCGTCGCAACGGGCCACCTTGGGGTCAGGGTGGGATTCGATAAACAGACCCGCCAGGCCCACCGCCATGCCGGCACGGGCCAGCTCGGCCACCTGCTCTCGGCGACCGCCGGAGGCGGCGCCCATGGGGTCACGGCACTGCAGGGAGTGGGTCACATCGAAGATGACGGGGTAGCCGCCCGTGCTCTTCTTCATGACGCCCAGGCCCAGCATGTCGACCACCAGGTTGTCATAACCGAAGTTGACGCCGCGCTCGCACAGGATCAATCGATCGTTGCCGCACTCCTCGAACTTGTCGGTGATGTTCTTCATCTGGCTCGGGCTCAGGAACTGCGGCTTCTTGATGTTGATGACGTTGCCGGTGCGGGCCATGGCCTCCACCAGGTCAGTCTGGCGCGCCAGGAAGGCGGGCAGCTGGATGACGTCCACCACTTCCGCGACCGCCTTGGCCTGGTGCGGTTCATGCAGATCGGAGATGACCGGCATGCCGAAGGTTGCCTTGAGCTCCTGGAAGATCTTCATCCCCTCTTCCAGACCCGGGCCGCGGTAGGAGTGGATGGAAGAGCGGTTGGCCTTGTCCCAGCTCGCCTTGAACACGAACGGGATGCCCAGCCGGCTGGTCACTTCCACGTACTTCTCGCACACCGCCATGGCCATGTCGCGGGATTCCAGCACGTTCATGCCGCCAAACAGCACGAAGGGCTTGTCGTTGGCGACGTCGATGCCATTGACCTTGATATTCTTCTGTTCCATCTCAGGCTTCCTCAGTGAAGGGACTTGGAGTTCGAATCCAAGCTAAGCCGCTGTGCCTGGGCACGTCGACCTTGATACGTTTCATCTCGCCCCTTCCTCAATGGAGGGGCTTGGGGGTCAGATCCAGCGTGGCCAGCTGGGTTTTCAGCACGTCGGCCACAGGGTCATCCGGGCATTGCTCGATAAAATATTCGAAATCGTCGGCGGCGAAGCGCGGGCAGTCCAGCTGCTCGTAGATGAAGCCCCGGTCCCGCGTCTCCAGCGGATCGCCGGGCTTCATGCGCAGCAGCAGTTCGCTGCAACGCAGCGCCTCTGTCATCCGTTCCTCCCGCAGCAGGGCGCCCTTGCTGACGTTGAGCAGGCGCTCGATGATCTCCCACTGGCCCGCAGGCTGCAAATGATCGTCGCTCAGGATGGCCAGGTTGCCGAGGGCACCGCGCAGCAGCAGCTCGATGCGGTGCCGGCTCAGTTCGTCACCGTTGAAGGGGTCCACATAGACCTCCCCGTCCAGGCCGGCGAAGCTCAGCAGGAAGTGGCCGGGGAAGCAGATCCCCTCCACATCCAGGCCGATCTTGCGGCCCAGCTGGATGATGAGGATGCCAAGACTCACCGGTATGCCCTTGCGCCTGGTCAGCACCTGGTTCAGGTCGCAATTGGCCACAGAGAAGTAATCCTGCCAGTCGCCACGAAACCCCAGGGTCTGGTAGAACCCCTGCAACAGCTGACGGCGCACCTCGTCGCAGTCCCCCTCGGCAATCGCCTCGTCCAGCCAGGCGTCGAGGCGGGCCAGTTCGGCCTCCCCGCTCCCACCCTGTCCCCGGATCTCGTCGCTCACCGACAGCGCCAGCTCGGCGATGTCATGGGCTTCGAAATCGGTCCATTCGTCCACGCGTATCATCGTCGTCATCCCTAACCGAACAGGCTGGCCTGTTTCAGGACAGCAAGCTTGGCGATAAAGAAGATCCACCCCAGGGCCCCCAGGAAGGCAAACCAGCGAATGCCGTTGCTGCGTGCCAGGCGCAGGGCCATCATGGCCAGGAACACCACCACCAGCACCGAGGTCAGCTTCTCCGCGAGCCAGGGGATGGCGTTGTTCAAGGGATTGAGGCCCAGCAGCATGCAGAGCAGCACGCCGGTGAGCACCACCAGGCCGTTGAGCCAGCCGCTCACCTTGAGAGTGCGGGCGCCCCCTGCCAGAGCGGAGCCGGTCTGCAACCAGTAAAAGCGCAGTATGAACATCAGCACGGCCCCGACTATCAGGGCGAGGTGCAGATGCTTGAGAGCAACATACATAACAGTTCCTTGCACCAGGGCGGGAGCCTCCCGCCCGTCATCATCACTGAGCCAGCCGCCCCAGGGTCACTCGCTCGTTATCACCGTAATCGCGCACGGTTTCCACCTGGTCGTAGCCCTGCTGCAGCAGGAGTTGACGCACTGCGGCTCCCTGATCCCAGCCGTGCTCCAGCAGTAGCCAGCCACCGGACACCAGGTGGGCAGGTGCGCCTGCCACGATAAGGCGGATATCCGCCAGTCCCTGCTCGTCCGCCACCAGGGCGGAGCGGGGCTCGAAGCGCACGTCCCCCTGATCGAGGTGCGGGTCCGCTCCGTCGATGTAGGGGGGGTTGGAGACGATCATCGCAAATCGCGGGGCGCCCGAGAGCGGTTCGAACCAGCTGCCGTCCCGCACCGTGACGGGCAAGCCCAGCGCGGCGCTGTTGGCGCGGGCCAGGGCGGCGGCCTCCGGCATCCTGTCCACGGCCCATACATCGGCATCGGGTCGCTCGGACTTGAGCGCCAGCGCGATGGCACCGGTGCCGGTGCCGAGATCCAGCAGGGCGCAGGGGCCTGCAGGCAGCCGCGCCAGCGCTTGCTCCACCAGCACCTCGGTATCCGGGCGCGGGATCAGGGTCGCCGGACTCACTTTCAGCGGCAGCGACCAGAACTCCCGCTCCCCGATGAGGTGGGCGATGGGCTCGCCGTTCAGACGGCGCGCCAGCCAGCCCTGCAGGGTCGCCTGCTGGGCCGCATCGAGCTCGCGCTCCGGCCAGGTCATCAGGTAGCTGCGCCGGCACTCCAGCAGATGGCACAGCAGGGCATCGGCATCGGCGCGGGGGGACTCCCCGGAGGCCAACGTCGCCATGATGTGGGCGCGGGCCTGCTGGATCTGCATCAGTTGCTCTCGGCCAGGGAGGCGAGCTGGTCGGCCTGATACTCCTGCACCAGGGGGGTGATCACGCAGTCCAGATCCCCCTCCAGGATCTCGCCGAGGCGGTACAAGGTGAGGTTGATGCGGTGCTCGGAGAGGCGCCCCTGGGGGTAGTTGTAGGTGCGGATACGCTCGGAGCGATCGCCGGATCCCACCAGGTTGCGGCGGGTGCTCTGCTCGGCGGCGCGGTGGCGCTCATCCTCGGCCGCCTGCAGGCGGGCGGAGAGCACCGACATCGCCTTGGCGCGGTTCTTGTGCTGGGAGCGCTCGTCCTGGCACTCCACCACCAGGCCAGTGGGCAGGTGGGTGATGCGGATGGCGGAGTCGGTCTTGTTGACGTGCTGGCCGCCCGCCCCGGAGGCGCGGAAGGTGTCGATCTTCAGCTCGGACGGGTTGATCTCGATCTGCTCGGCTTCCGGCACTTCCGGCAACACGGCGACGGTGCAAGCGGAGGTGTGGACCCGCCCCTGGGACTCGGTTTCCGGCACTCGCTGTACCCGGTGACCACCGGATTCAAACTTGAGACGGCCGTAGACATGCTCTCCGTCCACCTTGGCGATCACCTCCTTGTAGCCGCCGTGCTCGCCGTCGTTGCAGCTGACGATGGAGACGCGCCACCCCTGGCGTTCGGCGTAGCGCGAATACATGCGGAACAGATCCCCCGCGAAGATGGCCGCCTCGTCGCCACCGGCGCCGGCGCGGATTTCCAGATAGCAGTTGTTGTCATCCTTGGGGTCGCGCGGCAGCAGCATCACCTGCAGCGCCTGCTCCTGGGCCTCGAACTCGGCCTTGGCCAGCGGCAGCTCCTCCTGCGCCATCTCGCGCAGGTCGGCATCCTCCTCTTCCAGCATCAGCCGGGTGGTCTCGAGGTTCTCCTCCGCCTGACGGAAGCGCTGGAAGCCGTGAACGATGTCTTCCAGCTGGGCATATTCCCGGGTCAGGGCGCGGTATCTGTCCTGATCCGAGGCGACCCCGGGCTCCCCGAGCAGGGCCTGTACTTCTTCGTGGCGCTCGATGAGGCCTTCCAGCTTTCTGATCAATGACGGGTTCATAACTCTTGGATTCTCGATGGAGGACGGGACGGCCAAAGGCCGCCCCAACACTATGACTCTTGTGACAACCCCAGCACCTGACGCAGCTGGGCCAGCTTGTGGGTATCCCCCTGGGCGGCGGCCTGGCGCAGGGCCTGGGTCGGTGCGTGGATCAATTTGTTGGTGAGACGGTGCGCCAGTGCCTTGAGGGCCTGCTCGGCATGCTCGCCCTGTTGCAGGGCCAGCAGGGCGCGTTGCAGCTCTTCGTCGGCCACCAGTTGGGACTGGTGGCGATAATCGCGGATGAGATCCACCGAGTGCTGGCTGCGATACCAGCCCATGAAGTCGTCGCGCTCTTCCTGGACGATGAGCTCCGCCTCGGCGGCCGCCCGTTTGCGGGTCTCGAGGTTCTGCTCGATGATGCCCTGCAGATCGTCCACCGTGTAGAGGTAGGCGTCGGAGAGCTCGTCCACCTCGGCCTCGATGTCGCGGGGCACGGCGATGTCCACCAGGAACATGGGCCTGAAGCGGCGGGCCTTCAGCGCCCGCTCCACCATGCCCTTGCCGAGGATGGGCAAGGGGCTCGCGGTGGAGCTGATGACGATGTCCGCCTCGTGCAGGTAGTCCGGGATCTCCTCCAGGGTCATCACCTGGGCGCCGAACTCCTCGGCCAGCAGTTGGGCCCGCTGCAGGGTGCGGTTCGCCACCATCATGCGGGTGACGTTCTGCTCGCGCAGGTGACGGGCCACCAGTTCGATGGTCTCGCCAGCACCGACCAGCAACACCTTGGTCTGGGAGAGATCGGAGAAGATGCGCCGGGCCAGGCTCACGGCGGCGAAGGCCACCGAGACCGCGCTGGCGCCGATCTCGGTGTCGGTCCGCACCCGTTTGGCCACCGAGAAGGACTTCTGGAACAACCGCTCCAGGGATCCCTTTACCGCTTCCGCCTGCTGTGCATGGGCGTAGGACTGCTTTATCTGCCCCAGGATCTGCGGCTCCCCCAGCACCAGGGAGTCGAGACCGCAGGCGACCCGCATCAGGTGGCGCACCGCCTCCTCGTCCCTGTGCTGGTAGATGGCGGAGAGCACCTCGCTCGCCTCCAGTTCGTGGAAGCGCTGCAACCAGTTCAGGACCTGCTCCCCCTGCCCCTGCTCCAGGCTGCAGTAGAGCTCGGTGCGGTTGCAGGTGGAGACGATCACCGCCTCGCTGACGCCAGGCTGCTCCACCAGCTCACGCAGGGCGCGATCGATGCGGTCCGGGCCAAAGGCGACCCGCTCCCGCAAGGCGACACTGGCGGTGTTGTGGTTGATTCCGAGGGCAAGCAGACTCATGGATGGGTGATGATCGTTTCATGCACAGGGTGTAAAGGCCGACAATTGTACGAGAAAGGGTAAGTCTTTAAAAGCGATACGGCCGCCCCGTATACTGTGGCAAACCTTTTGTTCGGAGCACGACCTTGTTCTTGCGTATCTTCTCCCTCGCCTGCCTGCTGGTGCTGGCGGGCTGTACCACCACTCAACCCCAGCGGGATCAGGTCAACTGGCAGCAGGAGCGAGCCCGTCTCGAGCGCCTCACCCACTGGCAGCTGTCGGGCAAGATGGCCATCATCACCGCCCGGCAGAAGGGCAGCGCACGCCTCAACTGGCAACAGGATGGCGACGACTACCGCCTCAACCTCACCAGCCTCATCGGTACCCACATCCTGGAGCTCTCCCGCAGCAAGGGCGAGGTGAGCCTGCTCGACAACGACGGCAAGCTGCACCAGAGCCAGGATGCCGAGGCGCTCGTCTACCAGCTCACCGGCTGGCACATCCCGGTGGCCGGGCTGCCGGAGTGGATCAAGGGGCTGCCGGGCAACGCCGAGTTCGAGCTCAACCCCGACGCCAGCCTCGCCAGCGTGCGCGATGGCCAGTGGCAGATCGTCTATGGCGACTACCGGGATCAGGACGGTTACCGCCTGCCGCACCTGCTGACCATGACGGGTCAGGAGAGCCGCCTCAAGCTGCAGATCAACCAGTGGACGCTGGCACAGTGATGACCCAGGAGCACAGCACCATGATGAGCCCGGGCCAGATCCGCTGGCCTGCACCGGCCAAGCTCAACCTCTTCCTGCACGTCAACGGTCGCCGCCCCGACGGCTACCACGAGCTGCAGACCCTGTTCATCTTCCTCAATCACGGCGACTGGCTCGCGTTCGAGCCGATCCCGGCCAGCGACCAGCTCACCCTGAGCCCCGCGATCCCCGGCGTGCCCGATGAGCAGAACCTCATCATCCGCGCCGCTCGCCTGCTCCAGGCCAGGTTGCCAAGCCCCCAGGGGGCCCACATCCGGCTGGAGAAGGTGCTGCCCATGGGTGGCGGCATCGGCGGTGGCTCGTCCGATGCGGCCACTACCCTCGTGGCCCTCAATCATCTCTGGCGGGCCGGCTTGAGTGAAGACGAGCTGGCCGAACTCGGCGTGCAACTCGGCGCCGACGTGCCTGTGTTCGTGCGCGGCAAGGCCGCCTTTGCCGAGGGGGTGGGTGAACGATTGCAGCCGGTCGAGGTGCCTTCTGCCTGGTATCTGGTGCTCAAGCCAGACTGCCATGTCGCAACGGCGGCCGTGTTCCAGGATCCGGATCTGCCGAGAAATACCCCGAAAATGGCATTGCACAACCTGCTGGACGGAGAGTGGAAAAACGATTGCGAATTGCTGGTGAAAAAGCGCCACCCCGAGGTTGCCAATGCGCTCGGCTGGTTGCTAGAATACGCGCCGTCAAGAATGACGGGCACTGGCGCCTGCGTCTTTGCTCAATTTGAAGACGAAATGGCTGCTCGGAAGGTGTTGGCCAAAGTGCCGGAAGGCTGGGATGGGTTTGTCGCCAAGGGCGAGAACATATCACCACTCTTCGCCACTTTGCAACAAGTCAGTGATTGGGGTATCGCCAAGCGGTAAGGCAGCGGGTTTTGATCTCGCCATTCCTAGGTTCGAATCCTAGTACCCCAGCCAAACTGGCATGATGACGCATCAGAGGTGGACGCCCCCCTGTCCACCCACCCTGTAGGGGGTGATGCGGGGCCATTTTTCCTGTGCTGTGACCTTGTCCGTCATCTTGCTGAATCGTTTGCCCCCAAACGATCCGGGTCTGGAATCAGACTCCCCACATACTGGATGCAACCCCGAGGTTTCAAACCGTGCCTGACATGAAGCTGTTTGCTGGTAACGCAACGCCGGAACTAGCCCAGAAGATCGCAGATCGCCTGTTTATCAAACTCGGCAATGCTGCCGTAGGTCGCTTTAGCGACGGCGAGATCAGCGTACAGATCAACGAGAATGTACGCGGTGGCGATATCTTCATCATTCAATCCACCTGTGCCCCGACCAACGACAATTTGATGGAATTGATCGTCATGGTGGACGCACTGCGTCGTGCTTCAGCTGGCCGTATCACTGCCGTTATCCCCTACTTTGGTTATGCCCGTCAGGACCGCCGCGTCCGCTCCGCCCGTGTGCCCATCACCGCCAAGGTCGTCGCCGACTTCCTCTCCAGCGTGGGTGTGGACCGTGTGCTGACCGTTGACCTGCATGCCGAACAGATCCAGGGCTTCTTCGACGTCCCCGTCGACAACGTGTTCGGCAGCCCTGTGCTGCTGGAAGACATGAAGGCCAAGAACCTCGAATCCCCCGTGGTCGTGTCGCCGGACATCGGCGGCGTGGTCCGTGCCCGTGCCATCGCCAAGCTGCTGGACGACACCGACATCGCCATCATCGACAAGCGTCGTCCCCGCCCGAACGTCTCCCAGGTCATGCACCTGATCGGCGACGTTGCCGGTCGTGACTGCGTCATCGTCGACGACATGATCGACACCGGTGGCACCCTGTGCAAGGCGGCCGAAGCACTGAAAGAGCGCGGTGCCAAGCGCGTGTTCGCCTATGCGACCCACCCTGTCTTCTCCGGCACTGCCGTTGAAAACATCAAGAACTCCGTGATCGACGAGCTGATCATCACCGACTCCATCCCGCTCACCCCGGAGATGAAGGCAGTCGGCAAGGTCAAGCAGCTGACCCTCTCTTCCGTACTGGCAGAGGCCATCCGTCGTATCAGCAACGAAGAGTCCATCTCTGCCATGTTCGAGCATTGATAGACCCCGTTGTGACAAAAACCGCCGAACGGCGGTTTTTGTTTTTTGGTCTCCTGCACACCGCAATCTCCCGGGATCCTGCGCCGACCTGAGTGGCCACACCTGCGCCCGCAAAGCTGACCCCGGCCTCCCGCTTCACGCTTGATGCCACGGAGCTAGCGCTTCGCCCCTCCCAGGCAGCCGGGCACACACCAACCATGTCAACGTGAAAAACCATCAGGGGCCAGCCCCATGACCACAGGATCTCGGCTTTTCGCTGACCGTTGCCGCACTTTGGTTGAGTGATCGCCAGTCGGCGGCTAGAATATTGCGTCCCATTGCCCCGGGCCATCCGCTCATGGCAAGTAGCGAGTGAAGACATCAAGCGTGACAAGTCAAATCAAACTGATTGTCGGGCTGGGAAATCCCGGCCCCGAATATGCCAAGACCCGCCACAATGCGGGGGCCTGGTATGTGGAGCAGCTGGCCCGCTGGCACAATGTCAGCCTGCGCGAAGAGCCCAAGTTCTTCGGCCACACCGCCCGCATCCTGGTGGACGGGCAGGATGTACGCCTGCTCATCCCGAACACCTACATGAACCTCTCCGGCAAGGCCGTGGCAGCGCTCGCGCGTTTCTACCAGATAGCCCCGGAAGAGATCCTGGTGGCCCACGACGAACTGGACCTGCCCCCCGGCATCGCCAAGTTCAAGCAGGGTGGCGGCCACGGTGGCCACAACGGTCTCAAGGACATCATCGCCAGGATGGGCAACAACAATAACTTTTTCCGGCTGCGTCTGGGGATAGGTCATCCCGGTGCCAAGGAGCTGGTCGCCGGCTTCGTGCTCACCAAGGCGCCCAGCAGTGAACAGAGCCTGATCGAAGCCGCACTGGACGAGTCCCTGCGCGCCACCGACATCCTGTTCAAGCAGGACATGACCAAGGCCATGAACCGCCTGCACAGTTTCAAGGCCGAGAAAGTCTGAACACGGAGCCTGGCAAGATGCCAGGCGCGAACAACACGACGGGTCGCCCGCGCGGCCCTCAAACAGCATCCATCAAGTAAGGTAACAATCCATGGGTTTTAAATGCGGTATCGTGGGCCTGCCCAATGTAGGCAAATCCACCCTGTTCAATGCGCTGACCAAGGCCGGCATCGAAGCCGCCAACTTCCCGTTCTGCACCATTGAGCCGAACACGGGTGTGGTCCCCATGCCGGATCCTCGTCTCGACCAGCTGGCGGCCATCATCAATCCGCAGCGTGTCGTGCCGACCACCATGGAATTCGTGGACATCGCCGGACTGGTCGCCGGTGCCTCCAAGGGCGAGGGCCTGGGCAACCAGTTCCTGGCCAACATCCGTGAGACCGAGGCCATCGGTCACGTGGTGCGCTGCTTTGAAGACGAGAACATCGTTCACGTCGCAGGCAAGGTCTCCCCGGCCGACGACATCGAGGTGATCAACACCGAGCTGGCTCTGTCCGATCTGGACGCCTGCGAGCGCGCCATCAATCGCCAGTCCAAGCGTGCCAAGGGCGGCGACAAGGATGCCAAGCTGGAAGTGGAAGTGCTGGAGAAGATCAAGGTGGCGCTGGAAAACGGCCAGATGATCCGCGGCATGAAGCTGGACAAGGAGGAGCTGGACGCCGTTGCCCACCTCAACTTCCTGACCCTCAAGCCCACCATGTACATCGCCAACGTGGCGGAAGACGGCTTCGAGAACAACCCCTTCCTGGACAAGGTGCGTGAGATCGCCGCCGCCGAGAACGCCGTGGTAGTCGTGGTCTGCTGCGCCATCGAGGCAGACATCGCCGAGCTGGACGACGAAGATCGCGCCGAGTTCATGGCGGATCTGGGCATCGAAGAGCCGGGCCTGAACCGGGTGATCCGCTCCGGTTACGAGCTGCTGAACCTGCAAACCTACTTCACCGCCGGGGTGAAGGAAGTACGCGCCTGGACCATTCCGGTCGGCGCCACTGCCCCGCAGGCGGCAGGCAAGATCCACACCGACTTCGAGAAAGGCTTCATCCGCGCCCAGACCATCGCCTTCGACGACTTCATCACCTACAAGGGTGAGCAAGGCGCCAAGGAAGCGGGCAAGATGCGCGCCGAAGGGAAGGACTACATCGTCAAAGATGGCGACATCATGAACTTCCTGTTCAACGTGTAATCACCTGCGCCATCAAAGCGCATTGATGGCGGGGTTGCTCCCTGAGCTCGGCACCGTTCGAGCCAGGAAGCAACCCCGCTTGCTGTCAGGCTGCGACCATAGTCCCGCCCTCATCAGTCACCCCGGCCAGCCAGCCTTCCATCTCCCCCACCAATCACCATCCCCTGCAACGGCTCTCCTCTGTACGTCATCGGGATTGCTCACCCCCTTCTCTTAATTCCTTTTCTTGCTCCCTTTTTGCCGCTTCCCGTGTACAAGGAGAGATCGCCGCTTTGTGGCATGCGTGGGGCAGGAATCAATAAAACGAATGTCCACGAAACAGACGGTTCCTGAAGAGAGCACTCTGGGTGATCTCTTCAGATATCGGGAATGGGAGAGAGCGGGCTTTTCGCTGGGGAAGAGTATGCCGAGACGGGGAAGAACAACGGGTGTAGGCCCCGGGGAAGCGAGCCAGGGCGGTACACTTATCTTGTTACAACAACGACTTCTCTCTGATCAACCTGTGGCGTGATGGCCACAAAGTAATTTCGACCCCCTCCTTTGCCATAAGGACTTCTCATCTCTTCCCAAGAAGCCCCCCCCGATGAAGTGGGATCATCGGGAATGGGCGAGGAGGAACAGGCGGCGAGAAATAGCGGTGCTGCTATTAGCAAGGCAAGCTTTAACGTTTTCATATCAACGTCCTCTGTCCAGCCAATGGGCTGGACTTGCGAGTATCATTTTAGTTCAGTCGCTCGCACAGGACTCCTTATGGCCAAGGCCCACATTGACCCTCGCTGGCCTGCCAACCAAAATCTTTTTTGAATTCAATACGCAAGCGCTCTCAACTCATTATCAAAAGAGTTTCTACAAATAATTAACATTCAAACTACTGTACAAGACATTGCCTCCACTCATCCCCTCTTATCGAGGCCAGCACGCAGGAAGATGCCCACGCACTCACGATGGCAGAGACAGCTGGCACGTTGCCGGTCCTCGAGCGTGTAGAGAAGATCGCGGTTTCAGCCAAAAACAGGGCGCCATCGTTGAAAACCACTGTCATCGCCAGCCAGAGAGGAGGTGGCAGGCCGGCTTGGCCCCTGAACAGGCGTTTACCTCTCTTGTCGTCAAAGACCACCCCACCTAGCAGATTCGGTGCCCACCTCTGGCTGGGCGGAATGCAGCGGCTCGAGTGACGGCGCGAAAAACAGGCAACAAATGAAAGCAACGGCATGATTTCGCTGATATTAACTCCCCTTGTCCCGCCACGCCCTCATCCGGTTCCATGCTGCCGGGACCCTCTATCGGCCTGCCGCCCCCGGGTGACACTCACCAGAAAATGCCTCGGCAAGGGCTGAAAATGCGAGAATTGTTGGGGTTTTGTGCAGCACGGGCGAAGAAGTCGCCAAACTCACCGCTTTTGCGTTTTTCTGGGGAAAAAAGGGTTGACGCCCCAGAGCCAGATACGCATAATTCCGGCCGCACAGTGATGAGGCAACGAAGCACTGGAAGCAAGGTTGGCTATGTAGCTCAGTTGGTTAGAGCATCGCACTCATAATGCGGGGGTCACAGGTTCGAATCCCGTCATAGCCACCATCTCTAGTTGGGGTATCGCCAAGCGG
>NZ_CDDD01000065.1:0-41559 GCF_000820165.1 Aeromonas taiwanensis | reverse complement strand
CTAGTACCCCAGCCATTTTTCTGTTCTCTTCCACTCCGGTGGTTGATAACAATGGCTATGTAGCTCAGTTGGTTAGAGCATCGCACTCATAATGCGGGGGTCACAGGTTCGAATCCCGTCATAGCCACCATTTTTGAAAAACGTTCCTTCAATCAACTGATTGCAAAGAACACTGTTGGGGCATCGCCAAGCGGTAAGGCAGCGGGTTTTGATCTCGCCATACCTAGGTTCGAATCCTAGTGCCCCAGCCATTTTTGCTTGTGTTCGACGAAAGTCGTGCACAAGACGGCTATGTAGCTCAGTTGGTTAGAGCATCGCACTCATAATGCGGGGGTCACAGGTTCGAATCCCGTCATAGCCACCATTATTCTTGCGGAAGTGGCGAAATTGGTAGACGCACCAGATTTAGGTTCTGGCGCCCTAGGCGTGAGAGTTCGAGTCTCTCCTTCCGCACCATCGAAAGCAGTACCAAACAGACCAGCCTAGGCTGGTTTTTTTGTGTCCAGCGTTTGCCTCCCGATGTTTCTCTTCCCCCGTTCACACGCCAGCATATTCCCTGGACCCCCTCTGCCTCTGCCCCTGCGAGTCAGGCAACAAAAAGGCGACCCGCAGGCCGCCTTGGCGTTTGATGCCGTCAGAACGGGAAGAACCAGGGTATGGCGATGACGCTCACCACCATCACCAGCGCCGTGAAGGGCACGCCGATGCGCACGAAATCCACGAACCTGTAGTTGCCGGGCCCGAGCACCAGGGTGTTGACCGGCGAGGAGACCGGCGTCATGAAGGCCGCCGAAGCGGCGATGGCGATCGTCATGGCAAAGGGATAGGGCGAGATCCCCATCTGCTGGGCCGTGCCGAGCGCAATGGGCGCCATCAGCACCGCCGTCGCCGTGTTGGAGATGAAGAGGCCGATGACGGCGCACAGCACAAACAGGCTGGCCAGCATCACCCGCGGCCCCATATCCCCCACCGCCGAGATCAGCGCGCCGACGATGAGATCCACCCCGCCGGTCTGCTGCAGTGCCAGGGCGAAGGGGAGCATGCCCACGATGAGGATCAGGGTCGGCCAGTGGATGGACTTGTAGGCGCTCTCCAGATCGATGCAGCGGAACTTGCCCATCATCAGGCAGGCGATGAGCGCCGCGATGACGTTGGGCACGGGATCCGTCACCATCAGCACTATCATGACCCCGAGCGCGATCAGGGCATGAATGGCCTGGCTGCGGGCCGGCGCCATCTCGTCCACCTCGGCGGGCAGGCCCAGCAGCAGGAAGTCGCGATGATGGGTCTGCAGCTGGCGAATGAGGCTCCAGTTCCCCACCACCAGCAGGGTGTCCCCCATCTGCAGGGCGTCGTCCACCAGCTTGCCGGTCAGCGCCTCGCCAGCGCGACGGATCCCCACCACGTTGAGTCCGTAGTGGGAGCGGAACGCCACCTCGCGGATGCTCTTGCCGAGCAGACGGGAGCCGGGGATAAGCGACACCTCGGCCATGCCCACCTCCCGCGCCTGATCGGAGAAGTACTCCCCGCGCAGTATCATGGGTTCGAGCCGCGCCTCGCTGCAGAACTCCCGCACATCCACCTCGGGATCGGACATGTCGATGAGCAGCACATCCTTGGCCTGGAACTCGGTGACACCGGAGACGGTCACCATCACTCGCCGGAACTTGCGCCAGCGCTCCACCCCGATGACGTTGGCCCCGTAGCGGGCCCGCAGTTGCAGCTCGTCCAGAGTCTGACCGATCAGGGGGGAGTCGGGCCGCAGTGCCAGGCGACGCGCCCGCCCTGCCAGCCGGTAGTCGCGAATGAGATCGCGCATGGTGCTGCGCCCGCTCTGCTTGTGTTTCCCCTCCTCCTCGTCACGCACCAGGGAGGTGCGCATCAGCAGCATGTAGAGGATCCCCATCCCCAGGATGATAACCCCCATGGGAGTGAAGCTGAAGAAGCCGAAGCCGTGAATGTCGTGGCGCATCAGCTCGCTGTTCACCACCATGTTGGGCGGCGTTGCCACCAGAGTCATCATGCCGCTGATGAGGCCGGCAAAACCCAGCGGCATCATCAGCCGCCCGGGCGGGATCCCCATCCTGTTCGCCACGCTCAGCACCACGGGGATGAAGATGGCCACCACGCCGGTAGAACTCATGACGGCGCCCAGGGTGGCCACCGCCACCATCAGCAACACCAGCATGCGGGTCTCGCTGCTGCCGGCCACCTTCACCAGCGCGTCCCCAACCTGATAGGCGATGCCGGTGCGCACCAGCCCCTCCCCCACCACGAACAGGGCGGCGATCAGGATGACGTTGGGATCACTGAAGCCTGCCAGGGCCTGCGGCAGGGTCAGGGTGCCGCTCACCACGAACAGTATGATGATCAGCAAGGCCACCACATCCATGCGTACCTTGTTGGTAATAAACAGGAAGATGGCGCCCACCAGCATGCTGAGCACCCAGATCAACTCGGAATTCACACTCGCTCCTTTCGTTCCTCGCCACCCCGAGCGCACCGGGGCGGATCCCATCAGACCACAGCCAGCTCATCCCCCTTTTGTGACATATCAATAAAGGGGCAGGGCATCATCGCATATCAGGGTGTCATCGGGGGCCTAAAGTTGCCCTTCTCTTTGCTCATTCTTTGAGATGGCTCGGCCCGGGGCGGACAAAAGTCCTGCAAGCGCCCTCGCGTCGCCCCTAGAATACGCCCGGTTCACGCCCCCAATTTTCAAAGGAATCGAAAATGAGCATATTCGAGTGGTTCAGCATCAATCACACCCTGGTGACCATCCCCCTGGGCGGTGGCTACGCCATGTCGTGGATCGAGGCCATCGGCACCCTGTTCGGGCTGGCCTGCATCTGGTGCGCCAGCCAGGAGAAGACCATCAACTACCTGTTCGGTCTCATCAACGTCAGCCTGTTCGCCATCATCTTCTTCCAGATCCAGCTCTACGGCCTGTTGCTGCTGCAGCTGTTCTTCTTCTGCGCCAACCTCTATGGCTGGTACGCCTGGACCCGCCCGGCCAACGCCCAGGGGGATACCCTGCAGATCCGCTGGCTCAGCAAGTCCAAGCTCATCGCCACCGCCGCCGTGAGCGTACTGGCCATCGCCCTGTTGACCCTCTATATCGACCCGGTCTTCGCCGCCCTGGCGCGCACCTCGGTCGCCCTGCTCAACCTGTTTGGCGCCAATCTCGCCACCCCGGAGCCCTCCCCCGATGCCTTCCCCTTCTGGGATGCCAGCATGACGGTGCTCTCCGTGGTGGCCCAGATCCTGATGACCCGCAAGTACGTGGAGAACTGGATCCTCTGGGTGGTCATCAACATCATCAGCATCGGTGTCTATGCCGCCCAGGGGGTCTATGCCATGTCCCTGGAGTACCTGATCCTGCTGTTTATCGCCGCCAACGGTACTCGCCTGTGGATGCTCAGTGCCAAACGTCCGCAACAGGAAGCGATCGCATGAGCCTTCTGCCCCACCTGCAATGCCGCCCGGATCAGATCGCCGAACGGGTGGTGCTGTGCGGCGACCCGGCCCGGGTCGAGCGCATCGCCAGCCAGCTCGATGAGTGTGACGTGCTGGGCCAGCACCGGGAGTTTCGCCTGATCAACGGCCGCCATCAGGGGCTGCCCGTCACGGTGTGCAGCACCGGCATCGGCGGCGCCTCCGCCATCATCGCGCTGGAGGAGCTGGTGCAGGCGGGCGCCCGCACCCTCATCCGGGTCGGCTCCGCCGGCGCCCTGCAGCATGAGATCGCGCTGGGGGATCTTATCGTGGTGGAGGGGGCGGTGCGCAGCGAAGGCGCATCGCAGGCCTATTTGCCGCCTGAGTACCCCGCCTGCGCCGATATCCGCCTGCAGGCCGCCCTGCTCGCCCATCTCGGCACCTGCGAGCATCCCCACTGGCACGGTCTGGTGCGCTCCCACGACAGCTTCTACCGGGATGACGAGCAGGCGGTGTGTCGTTACTGGCACCAGCGGGGGGTGCTGGGGGCAGACATGGAGACCGCCTCCCTGCTCGCCGTGGGGCGCCTGCGTAAGGTGCGGGTGGCCGCCGTGCTCTGCAACGTGGTGGCCTTCGAGCAGGACGTGCAGGAGGGGGTGAGCGACTACGCCGCCAGCGAAGCCGCCATGATGGTCGGCGAGCGGCTGGCCATCGCCGCCGCCCTCCACGCCCTGACGCAATAGAGCGGGTCTGCCGGGGCCGCAACGGCCCCGGCAAAACGTTAAGCCCGGCACATTCGGGGGCACCAGCGCTGGCATCCTGCCCCCGGCCTTGTTAGCCTCATGACCCTCGTCAAGTCGGGCCTTCCCCATGCAGCAACAGCCCTATCCCCTCGGTCGCTTTCACGCCGAGCTTGCCGCACTCGAGCCGCGCTTTGCCGTGGCGCTGGCGGCCTGCACCCTCTATTCGCGCCGCTACCTGCCGGGCGACCCCATCATGCGCCAGGGGGAGCAGTGCGAGCACCTCTATCTGGTGGCCCAGGGCCGCATCTCCCTCAACAGTGCGGTGCACTCGGGGCGGCTGTTTCAGCTCGGCGAGATCGAGTGCCAGCGCCAGATCTTCGGCGAGATGGAGTTCTTCAGCGCCACCCCGGTGCAGTGGAGCGTGGTGGCCGAGACCGAGCTGGATGCCGCCGTCATCTGCGCCGACAAGCTGGCCAAACGGCTGCTGGCCGAGCCCGAGCTGACCCTCTTCTTCGCCGCGGCGCTCGCCAGCGACTATCTCGACACCCTAGACATCACCACCAGCCGGCTGCTGCACCCCATCGCCTACAACATCGCCTTCGAGCTATGGCGCGAGCGCCAGCGCACCCCCATGCTGGGCTCGCGCAAGCGGGCCCACGAGGCGGCGCGCTTCGGCACCACGGAGCGGGTCTACCGGCGCGCCCTCAAGGAGCTGATCGAACAGGGCATCGTCGCCGATGGCCCCGACGGCCCGGTCA
Source organism: Aeromonas taiwanensis (assembly GCF_000820165.1). Lineage (GTDB taxonomy): Bacteria > Pseudomonadota > Gammaproteobacteria > Enterobacterales > Aeromonadaceae > Aeromonas > Aeromonas taiwanensis. Next base: position 36,623 of record NZ_CDDD01000065.1, on the reverse strand, counting down.
TCGCCGATCTGGCCAGGCTGCGCGCCTATCTCGAACTTTGACCTTCCTTTACCATCGGAGTCCCCATGCCTGTATCAAACATGTCCGTCTCAAACTACCCCGAGTTCACCTTCTTCAGCCGCTTTGTCGCCGACATCCAGGCCGGCCGCAAGACCATCACCATCCGCGACGAGAGCGAGGCCAACTGGCAGCCCGGCCAGCGCCTGGCCCTGTTCACCAACCCGGAGCTCCAGCCCTTTGGCACTATAGAGGTGCTGTCGGTCAAGGCGGTCACCTTCGAGGATCTGAATGACGAGCACGCCCGCCAGGAGAACATGACCCTGCCCGAGCTCAAACAGGTGATCCGCGACATCTACCCCGCCCTGCCGCCGCTCTATGTGATTGAATTCGCGCTGATTGAAGCCTGATTTTGTGAACCGCCGCATGCCAGCGCCAGCTCATCAGCCTGATCGCCACCCAGCTCAGGGGGATCTGAGTTGGCCCGGGCTCGACGCCGTGCTAAAAGTGTCTCTTTTGAATCAGGTAGGTGCCAAGCGTGTTTGAGATAGCGAGCCTGAGAGAGGCCATGATGCACGGGGTCGAGCTGTTCCAGCTGCTGCTGGAGCTCATCTCCATCGCCTGCGTGGTGATGGGGCTCGGCAAGACCCTCTGGCTGGCGGTGCGGGTGCGGGATCACGAGCCCGGCTTCCCCCGCATCCGGCTCTGTTTCGGCAGCTGGCTCATCCTGGCGCTGGAGTTCCAGCTCGCCGCCGACATCCTGGCCACCACGGTGGCGCCGAGCAAGGAGGAGCTGGTCCGCCTCGCCATCATCGCGGTGATCCGCACCTTCCTGAACTACTTCCTCGGCAAGGAGCTGGACGCCCAGACCGAGCGCCAGCAGGGGCAAGGGGCACAGGCGCGCCAGGATGCTCGGCGCCGAAAAGCGGCGCCCCGTACCGGTACAGCCGTAGCCAAGTGAACGCGAGCGCCCCTGATCGAATGGGCCTCTGGCCTGGGTCACAGCCTATTGTGACCCGGGATACGGCATCTGCGGCCCGGATCTGGTAGGGTGGGCCTTTGCCACAGAGGACGCCCCATGCCTGAACATGCCCCGCTTGAACACTCGCAGCCTGAACACGCGCCATTTGAACGCGCTCAATGTGCAGACTACGACGCCCTGATCTTCGACATGGATGGGACCCTGGTGGACTCCATGCCTCTGCACCTGGATGCCTGGGAGGCGACCAGCGCCGAGTTCGGCCTGCCGTTCGATCGCGTCCAGCTCAACGAGTACGGCGGCATCCCCACCCGCAAGATAGTGGCCATGCTGGCAGAGCAGCACGGGCTGGAGATCGACGTGGAGGCCTTCGCCCAACGCAAGGTTGCCCTCTATCTGGCACGGATCGACGACGTCCGGGTGTTTCCCGCCATGTGGGATCTGGTCAGGCAGTACCACGGCAAGGTGCCCATGGGCATAGGCACGGGTTCATCCCGGGAGCATGCGGCGCACATCTTGCGCCAGACCGGGCTCGATGCCTTCATCCCCGTGCTGGTGAGCGCCGACGACGTCGACAACCACAAGCCCCATCCCGATACCTTCCTCAGGGTGGCCGAGCTGCTCGGCGCCAACCCGGCCAACTGCCTGGTGTTCGAAGACACCCGGATCGGCATTCAGGCGGGCAAGGCCGCGGGCATGACCACCTTGCTGGCCACCGAAGGGGCGCTGCAACGGGTATGACTGATGCGGGCCCGGCCTGACCGGCGGGTCCGCACCAGCTTACTCGGCCTCAGGTTCCCCTTCTTTTCCACCCGTCGGGGCCGGGCCATCCGGCCGCTCAAACCCCAGATCTGACATGCAGTTGTCAAATTCCGACTCCCCCGGTTTGCCATGCTCCTTGCAACTCTCGAACGCCGCCTTCATCTCGGCCGACATCTCACGCGGGGGCTTGGGCGGGGTACGGCTGCCCTGATCGCCCGCGGCGGCAGTCAGGGTGGTGAGGGATAGCAGCAAGGGCAGAACAATCTTCATGACATGACTCCAAAACAGGTGGCATACGCCGCCACGGTGCGGCGATGGCCCACGGCAGCGGGCGGCATCATGCTAGCGGCTCGCCGCGGGCTGATGGGTCAAGGGGAGGTAAAGATCGTGTCAGGCCGGCGAAAATCCATAAAAAAACGCCCCGGGCGGGGCGTTTTGCTCACGGCAGCCATCACATGGCATTGGTGGATTCGAAGATCTTGTCGGCCGAGGCCTCGACGAAGCCCGGGTAGAGCACGCCGTCTGCCTGGGGGTAGCGCAGGGCGAATTCGTAGAAGCAGCTCGGGATGGCGCGCACGCCGTCGCTGAAGGCCACCTCGGCCTTGTCCGCCATGGTGGAGGATTGTTCCAGCATCACCTCGGGATCCCCCTTCACCTCGCCGCCGACGGTGTTGAGCACGAAGCCCGCCGCCTTGAGCGCGGCGTTGACCTGCTCGATGGTGTCGAAGTCAGCCAGGCGGTTGATGTTGACGGTGAAGTGGTTGGCACGGTAGCCCCAGGCCGCCATCCAGGCCGCGTACTCGCTCTCCGCCAGCAGGGTCTGGTAGTCGGAGTGGGAAACCTGCCAGGGCGCGCCGGCATAGAGGAAGGCGGCGGTATCGGTCAGGTGCTCCGGCACCTGATCCACCAGCTTGTGGATGATGGCCTGGGCCGTCTCGGAGAGCTCTTCCACCTTCAGCTCGCTGATGAACACCTTGGGAGCGTCCGGGTCCGCGTGCTCGAAGTGCTTGGCATAGAGCTTCTTGGCCTTGAACACGTACTCCCCCTTCTCCTCGTACCCCAGGGCACGGAAGTGGGCCGCCAGCTTCTCGAGACCGAGCTTGGGCAGGTTGTAGGTCCGGAACGCCACGTGATCGTTGATGATGGGCGCGCCGCCCCCAAGCAGTTGATGTACCTTGTGGGCACTGGGGGTGACCCGAATGTAGTTGTCCCACAGATGGCCAAACAGGGTATCGATATCCTTTTGCATCTCTCTTTCCTTTGATTGCGGGTACAGACAGGGGCACCTCTGGGTGCCCCTCTTTTATTTTCTTGTTATCAGAAGGTCAGGCCGGGAGACAGCTGCTCCGGCATGGCGGCCTTGCTGTCCTCGACGGAGGCAACCGGGTAGGCACAGTAGTCGGCGGCGTAGTAGGCGCTCGCCCTGTGGTTGCCGGAGGCTCCGATGCCGCCGAACGGCGCGGCGCTGGAGGCGCCCGTGATGGGCTTGTTCCAGTTGACGATGCCGGCGCGGATCCGCTTGAAGAAGTGGTTCCAGTCCGCCTCGTTGTCGCCCAGCAGACCGGCCGAGAGGCCGAAGCTGGTGGCATTGCCCTGGTCGATGGCGGCGTCGAAGTCGTCGTAGCGAATGAGCTGCAGCAGCGGGCCGAAGTACTCTTCGTCCGGCAGCGCCTTGACCGCGGTCACGTCGATGATGCCCGGGGAGACGAAACCGGTACCCGCTTCCAGGTGCTTGAGGGAGAGCAGGCTCTCGCCACCGAGGCGCTGCAGGTTGGCCTGGGCCTCGACCATGCCCAGCGCTGCGCGCTCACTGATCATGGCGCCCATGAAGGGTTGCTCGGCGGCATCATAGAGACCGACCTTGATCTGGCCGACCACGTCCACCAGCCGCTTGACCAGGGCATCGCCCCGCTCGCCGCGCTCGACGAACAGGCGACGGGAACAGGTGCAGCGCTGGCCCGAGGTGATGAAGGCGGATTGCACTATGGCGTGCACGGCACCGTCGATGTCGCTCACGTCCTTGACGATGAGGGGGTTGTTGCCGCCCATCTCCAGGGCCAGGATCTTGCCCGGCTGACCGGCAAACTGCTGGTGCAGGAAGTGGCCAGTGCGGGACGAGCCGGTGAAGAAGAGGCCGTCGATGTCCGGATTGCCGGCCAGCGCCTTGCCGGTGTCCACTTCCCCTTGCACCAGGTTGAGCACGCCCTTGGGCAGCCCCGCCTCCTGCCACACCTTGACCATGGCCTCGGCGACCATGGGGGTCAGCTCGGAGGGTTTGAACACCACGGTATTGCCGGCGATCAGCGCCGGAACGATGTGACCGTTGGGCAGGTGGCCCGGGAAGTTGTAGGGGCCGAACACGGCGACCACGCCGTGGGGCTTGTGGCGCACGAACGCCTTGGCGCCCGGCATGGGGTTCTCGACCGTGCCGGTGCGCTCGTCATGGGCGCGGATGGAGATGGCGATCTTGCCCTGCATGGCGGCGACCTCGGTGCGGGTCTCCCACAGGGGCTTGCCGGTTTCCCGGGCGATGGTCAGGGCCAGCGCCTCCTTGTGCTCGCCGAGCAGGTCGGCGTAGCGGCGCACGATGGCCAGACGCTCCTCGAGGGCCAGATCGGACCAATGGTAGAAGGCGCTGCGGGCGGCCTTGACAGCGGCATCGACCTGGGTCTGGCTGGCGGCTTCCCCGTGCCAGATCACTTCATTCCTGGCCGGATCTTTTGATTCGAACGGCTTGCCTTCACCGGCCAGCCACTGGCCATCGATAAACTGGACTAAAGACATCATCAATTCACTCCCTGTGGTGCACAGGCCGCCTCGGCAGCCTGTCTCAATGCGGATTTACCCGTTATTCCAGATCGACGACCCGTACCATGTCGCCATTTTCCACCTTGAGGGCGGCCGCCATCTTGGGCGGAATGATGGCTTCGTGCTTGTCCAGATCGACCCGGATGTTGCCGTAGCAGGCACGGTACTGTTCGAACCTGGCGTTGCAGATGAGGTAGGTGTGGCCGCCGATGGGCTCGCCCACCAGCACCGCCAGCTTCTGGCTGCGGCGCACGCTGCGAATGTTCTTCACCTCGCACTCGACGGTGGGGCCGGCATCGAAGATGTCGACATAGCCGCGGTTCACGAAGCCTTCGTCCTGCAGCATCTTGATGGCCGGACGGGTCTTTTCATGGGTCTGGCCGATGACGGCGCGCGCCTCGTTGCTCAGCAGGTTCACGTAAATGGGGTACTTGGGCATCAGTTCGGCGATGAAGCGCTTCTTGCCGATGCCGGTCAGATAGTCGACGGTGGGGAAATCCATCGAGAAGAAATGCTTTTGCAGCCACTCGTAGAAGGGGCTGTGACCGTTGCCATCGGAGACGCCACGCATCTCGGCAAAGACGGTACTGTCAAACAGCTCGGGGTGCTCGGCCATGAACAGGAAACGGTGCTTGGAAAGCAGGCGGCCATTGAGCCCCTCGCGGGCACATTCACGCAGGAACAGGGTGCAGAGCTCGGAATTGCCGGTGTAGTCGTTGGAGAGGGTGAGTGTCTCCACCACGTTGTAGATGCCGAGCTTGGGTGACGAGTGCACCACCTTGCCGATGTGATAGTTGTAGAACGGTTGGGACAGGCCGACGGCGGCGTCGATGGCGCAGGTGCCGACCATCTCGCCCGTTTCCAGATCCTCGGCCACGAAGAAGTAGAGACAATCTCCCTTGCCGGCCGGTTTGTCCAGGAAGGTCTGGGTCGAGGCATCGATCTTGCGTTGCAGCAACTCATCGTTGACCGGCAGTGAAGTCATGCCGGTGCCGGATTCGATGGCACAGGTTTTGAGGCCGGCGAAGTCGCGCTGCTCGATAGGACGGATAACCAACATAAATGACAACTCCCTTTCATTGACGACAGGTGGGGGCCCGGCTCCTGCCGGGCGGGTTCCCCACCTCAACTAGCCTCAGGCGTTGACCACCTGGGCGACTGCTTTCTCGAACCGGGCCAGACCTTCTTTGATGTCCGCTTCCGGGATCACCAGGGACGGTGTGAAGCGCACCACGTTGGTGCCCGCAACCAGCGCCAGCAGGCCCTGATCGACGGAGGCCAGCAGGAAGTCGCGGGAGCGGCCCTTGAAGTCATCGTTCAGCACGGCGCCCAGCAGCAGACCCTGGCCGCGCACTTCGCTGAAGCAGTGGTACTTGGCGTTGATGGCTTCCAGACCCTGGCGGAACAGCTGCTCGCGCTGCTTGATGCCGCTCAGCACTTCCGGGGTGTTGACCACGTCCAGCACCGCTTCGGCCACGGCGCAAGCCAGCGGGTTGCCGCCGTAGGTAGAGCCGTGAGTACCCACTTTCAGGTGAGCCGCGATCTCGGTGGTGGTCAGCATGGCGCCGATGGGGAAGCCGCCGCCCAGCGCCTTGGCGCTGGTGAGGATGTCCGGCGTGACGCCCAGACCCATATAGGCATAGAGCTCGCCGGTACGGCCGACACCGGACTGCACTTCGTCATAGATCAGCAGGGCGTTGTGCTTGGTGCACAGCTCGCGCACGCCACGGGCGAACTCGTCGGTGGGACGAATGATGCCACCTTCCCCCTGCAGCGGCTCCATCACCACGGCACAGGTATTGTCGGAGATGACGGAGGCCAGCTCTTCCAGGTTGTTGTAGGCCACGTGGGTGATGTCGGCCGGCTTCGGACCGAAGCCATCGGAGTAGGCTGCCTGACCGCCGACGCTGACGGTGAAGAAGGTACGGCCGTGGAAGCCCTGGTGGAAGGCGATGATCTGGGTCTTGTGGGCCCCGAACTTCTCGATGGCGTAGCGGCGGGCCAGCTTGAGGGCGGCTTCGTTCGCTTCGGCACCGGAGTTGCAGAAATAGACCTTCTCGGCGAAGGTGGCGGCGACCAGCTTCTTGGCCAGGCGCAGGGCCGGCTCGTTGGTCATCACGTTGGAGAGGTGCCACAGCTTCTCACCCTGGGTTTTCAGGGCTTCGACCAGCTTGGGATGGCAATGGCCCAGGCCATTGACCGCGATCCCGCCCGCGAAGTCGACATACTCGCGGCCTTCCTGATCCCAGACACGTGATCCCTCGCCGCGGACCGGAATGATCTTGGCCGGCGCATAGTTGGGAACCATCACTTCATCAAACACTTCACGTGTCACTGCCAACAACTCTGACATATTGCTCTCCTGCTATCCCGCGGCAGAATAATCCACCGCCCAAAAGTTAAATCCGTGTAAACGTGGCGGAATTATCACAGAAAAAAAGTAAAAAGTCTGTAACTTGACCGCCTATGAGGAACATTGTTCGATTGCCCGTGAGATTTTAGGCAACCGCATTGCATAACGGCTCAGGGGGTGTTGGCAAGAGATAATTTGGACAGGGAGGAGGGTGAATAAAGTGTCAGGGAAAATTTTTTTCGCCTCATCTCGATTTTGAGGCGCACGTCACAATTTTTTCAGGAAACGGCCAAAAAATTGGCCAATAGCTGGTGGCCCTGCTCGCTCAGGATGCTCTCCGGATGGAACTGAACCCCTTCCAGCGCCAGTGTTTTATGTCGCAGCCCCATGATCTCGTCCCGACTGCCATCGGCGTGCTCGCTCCAGGCGGTGACCTCGAAACAATCCGGCAACGTCTGCGCCTCCACCACCAGAGAGTGGTAGCGGGTCACCCGCAGCGGGTTGTTGAGCCCCCTGAACACCCCCTCCCCCCGATGGCGGATGAGAGAAGTCTTGCCGTGCATCACCTGGCGGGCACGCACCACCCGGGCGCCGAACGCCTGGGCCAGGGACTGGTGGCCGAGACAGACGCCGAGAATGGGGATCTCGCCGGCAAAACGGGAGATGGCCGCCAGTGAAATGCCCGCCTCGTTCGGCGTGCAGGGGCCGGGGGAGATCACCAGATGGCGGGGGGCAAGCCGGGCTATCTCCTCCAGGCTCAGCTCGTCGTTGCGCTTCACCAGCACCTCCTGCTCCAGGGCACCAAAATATTGCACCAGGTTCCACGTAAAGGAGTCGTAGTTGTCGATGAGTAGCAGCATGCAAAAACCCTGGGAGTAAACAGAGACGGTGATCGGACAGCCCATTGCGAGCGTCGGCAGACAAACGCCGCGCATTCTGGCACGTCTGCCCCGGTTAATAAACGCCTGCGGCCCGATAACCGCCGGCAGGGCCGCCCTGGGCGGCCGGCCCCTTGCGGCCGGGATCGCCCCTCCTCTTCCTTGTCGTGATGCTCGCACCTCGTCACGGTCAGGTGCCTCCTGTGGCGACGACGGGGCGAGGCGCTGCGGCCTGACAAGGATCGGCGACGAGCCGGCCCGCATACCATGGTGAATGGCGAGACGCCCCCTTGAAATTCAAAACTGCAATCTTCATCGCAAAAACATAAAACGAAGTTTCATTTTAATTTGATCGCAGTTTTTCATTTTGCTATCGTGCCTTCAACGACAGGATTTCCCGACATATCGTCATCCATGCCGCTTGCGGCCAGGCACTGAGGTTCAACATGCAAACTCGTCAAAGCATCCACAGCGATCACGCCAAACAGCTCGACACCCAGGGCCTGCGCCGTGAGTTTCTGGTGGAGGAGATCTTCACCCCGAACCAGCTGACCATGACCTACAGCCACATCGATCGCATCGTGTTCGGCGGCATCATGCCCCTCGATGCACCGCTCACCTTCTCCGACGAACTCGGCAAGGCGTTCGGGGTCACCTATTTCCTGGAGCGGCGCGAGCTCGGCCTCATCAACATCGGCGGCCCCGGCCTGGTGGTGGTGGATGGCACAACCTATGAAGTGGGCAAGGCCGAGGCCCTCTACGTCGGCCAGGGTGCCCGCGAGCTGAGCTTCGCCAGCGTGGATGCCGCCCAGCCGGCCAAGTTCTACTACAACAGCGCCCCGGCCCACACCCGCTACCCGACCCGCAAGGTCACCCAGGATCAGGCTTCTCCGGCCACCCTGGGGGATGCGGCTACCAGCAACCGTCGCACCATCTACAAGTACCTGGTGCCGGACGTGCTGCCGACCTGCCAGCTCGTCATGGGCATGACCCAGCTCGAAGAGGGCAGCCTGTGGAACACCATGCCCTGCCATACCCACGAGCGCCGCATGGAGGTCTACTTCTACTTCAACATGAAGGAAGACGCCGCCGTCTTCCACATGATGGGCAAGCCGGACGAGACCCGTCACCTGCTGGTGCACAACGAACAGGCCGTCATCTCCCCGAGCTGGTCCATTCACTCCGGCGTCGGCACCCAGGCCTACACCTTCATCTGGGGCATGGTGGGCGAGAACCAGGTGTTCGGTGACATGGACCATGTCGCCGTCCAGGACCTGCGCTGACCGGCTTCCCCCTCGCGAGCCGCCCAGGCGGCTCCTGCGAGACACTTAATCCCACGCCCTCCCGGGGCTTAGAGGTAACAACATGATTCTCAATGCATTCGATCTGAAAGGTAAGGTCGCCATCGTCACCGGTTGCGACACCGGTCTGGGCCAGGGCATGGCTCTGGGACTCGCCGAGGCGGGTTGTGACATCGTCGGCATCAACATCGTCGAGCCCACCGACACCATCGCCAAGGTCGAGGCCATCGGTCGCCGCTTCCTGAGCCTGAAGGCGGATGTCAGCAAGGTGGACACCCTGCCGGCGCTGGTGGATCAGGCGGTCTCCCACTTTGGTCGCGTCGACGTGCTGGTGAACAACGCCGGCATCATCCGCCGGGAAGACGCCATCAACTTCAGCGAGAAGGACTGGGACGATGTGATGAACATCAACATCAAGAGCGTCTTCTTCATGTCCCAGGCGGTGGCCAGGCAGTTCATGGCCCAGGGCGAGGGTGGCAAGATCGTCAACATCGCCTCCATGCTCTCCTACCAAGGTGGCATCCGGGTGCCCTCCTACACCGCCTCCAAGAGCGGCGTCATGGGCATCACCCGCCTGCTGGCCAACGAGTGGGCGAGCAAGGGCATCAACGTCAACGCCATCGCCCCCGGCTACATGGCCACCAACAACACCGCCGCCCTGCGTGCCGACGATGACCGCAACGCCGCCATCCTGGAGCGGATCCCGGCGGGTCGCTGGGGTGTGCCGGACGACATGATGGGCCCCGTGGTGTTCCTGGCCTCCTCCGCCTCGGACTACATCAACGGCTACACCGTCGCCGTGGACGGTGGCTGGCTGGCCCGTTGATCCCCGTTTCATAGACAAGGCGCCACCCGGCGCCTTTTGTCGTTGCTCTGACAGGAAGACACCATGTTCCTCGACAGTCTCTGGTTTGCCCAGGGGGTCGGCCTGCTGGCCTGCCTGGTGGGTGCCACGGCGTTCATGCAGCGCCAGGACAGCAAGCTTCGGCTCCACCTCACCCTCAATGGCACCCTGATGGGGCTGCACTTTCTGCTGCTGGGATCCTCGGTGGCCGCCATCAACTGCCTGCTCTGTGCGGTGCGCAACTGGGTGTCCGGTTACTACCGCGGCCTAGGTGTCATGGTGCTGTTTCTGACATTGGCCTGGCTGCTGGTCATTCCCCAGATTGGCCACCCGGTCCAGATACTCACCCTGATCGGCACGACCCTCAGCACCTATGCCCTGTTTCGCCTGAACGGCGTCGCCATGAGGCTGTGCATGCTGTGCAGCACCGTCTGCTGGTTGACCCACAATATCTGGGCGGGCTCCATCGGCGGCATCCTGCAGGAGAGCATCTTCTTCGTCATCAACAGCCACACCATCTTCCGGCTCTACAAGACCGCCCCCCAGGACGCCCGGGGATAAGTACCAGAGCCAGATGCCGGGGCAGAAACAAAAAGAGCAGGCCGGAGCCTGCTCTTTTGCATTGCGATGAAGCCGCCTCAGCCGCGATGGCCGAAGGGGTAGTCGTGGAAGCCGAGACCGGCAGAGATCCTGGCCGCCGCCTCATGCAGCTGAGCTACCAGAGAGGCCTTGTCCTCCTCGTGGAAGCGCACCAAGGGCAGAGACAGGGAGAGCCCCGCGATGATCCGCCCCATGCGGCTGTAAATGGGCACCGCAAAACAGCGCAGACCGTGTTCCATCTCTTCCCTGTCTTCCGCATAGCCTTGCTCGCGCACCTGGGCCAGCTCCACCAGCAGGGCATCGACGTCCGCCAGGGTGTGCTCGGTGAAGCGCTCGAAGGTCACGCCCGCCAGCATGGCGCGCACCTCGGTCTCCGGCAGCCAGGCCATCATCACCTTGCCAAGGCCGGTGCTGTAGAGCGGGCGGCGGCGGCCGATGCGGGAGTACATCCGCAGGTTGTATTCGGAGTCGATCTTGTGCAGGTAGACGATGCTGTCTTCGTCCAGCATCCCCAGGTGCAGGGTCTCTTTGGTCTGCTTGCCGAGACGGTACATCTGCTCGTCGGCAATCTGCACCAGATCCTGGTGCTCCAGCGCCTTGGCACCGAGCTCGAACAGCTTCAGGCTGAGGGCATACTTGTCCGTCTCCCCCTCCTGGGAGACGTACCCCAGGGTCTTCATGGTCTGCAAGAAGCGGTAGACGGTGCTCTTGGACATCATGATCCGCTGGGAGAGCTCGGTCACCCCGATCTCTTTCTGTTCCCCCAGCGCCTGCAGTATGCCGAATACCTTGAGTACCGATGACACCGATTCTGGTGAGTTGTCTATCATCGACATGATTCATTTCCAAAAAAAATGGTTGGCCGTTTCATTGTATTTAAAATGAACCTGGCATCATAGGGATGCTGACAATTATCCAGCCAAATCCATCATTTATAGGTAGAGAATGTGGTCTTGCTCACGCAGGGTCCCACCGCATCCCGCTCCTCCCGCCGCCTCGCCTCCCCCTGGACAACCTCTCTCCCGCCAGACATAAGACCAATGTCACAAATTTAATGAAATTACGTTTCAATAGTTTTTTATTGAAGCGCCATTAAATAAAATGGCCAGGTCACCAACGCGGATTACGCGGGAGGAGTTATGTCAGTCAAGGTCGCCGTCATCGGCGAGTGCATGATCGAGCTGTCGGAAAACCAGGCAGGCATCGTGCGCCATTTCGGAGGGGATACCCTCAACACCGCCGTCTACCTGGCGCGGGCCAATCCACAGGTCTCGGTGCACTATGTCAGCGCCCTCGGCACCGATCCCATGAGCGAGGCCATGCTGACGCAGTGGCAACAGGAGGGGGTGCACACCGCTCTGGTGCAGCGCCTCGGCCACAAGCTGCCGGGCCTCTACCTCATCGAGACCGACGACAGGGGGGAGCGCACCTTCCACTACTGGCGTAGCGATGCGGCGGCACGCTACTGGTTGCAGACCCCGCAAGCCGTCGCCATCTGCCAGCAGTTGCACGATGTGGACTACATCTACCTGAGCGGGATCAGTCTCGCCATCCTGTCACCGGATGACAGGCTGACCCTGCTGCGGCTGCTGGCCGACTGCCGCGCCACCGGCGTCAGGATCGCCTTTGACAACAACTATCGCCCGCGCCTGTGGGAGAGCCGGGAAGCCGCGCAGCAGACCTATGGCGCCATGCTGGCCCTGACCGATCTCGCCTTCCTGACCCTGGATGACGACGTGGCGCTCTGGGGCGACAGCGATGAAGACCAGTGCCTGGCCCGGACCCAGGCTCTTGGCGTGGACGAGATCGTCATCAAGCGCGGCGCCGAGCCCTGCCTCATCGTCCGCCAGGCGGAGCGCTGCGAGGTGCCGGCCGTGGCCCTGCCCAAGGCGCGCGTGATCGACACGACCGCGGCCGGCGACTCCTTCAGCGCCGGTTATCTCGCCACCCGGCTGGCCGGGCAACCCGTGACCGAGTCGGCCCGCTACGCCCATCAACTGGCCAGCACCGTCATTCAACATCGGGGCGCCATCATCCCCCTGGCAGCCATGCCGCAATCCGTCACGACAGACCAACACTCCAACGAGGTTTCCCATGTCCACACTGCTTGAACAACTCGCCCTGCTGAAAGTCATTCCCGTCATCGCCATCCAGGACGCCGACGACGCCGTTGCCCTCGGCCGCACCCTGATGGAGAACGGCATGCCCAGCGCCGAGATCACCTTCCGCACCCCGGCCGCCGCCGAGGCCATTCGCCGCATGCGCCAGGCCTTCCCCCAGATGCTGATCGGTGCCGGCACCGTGCTGACCACGGCCCAGGTCGACCAGGCCATCGAGGCGGGCGCCGACTTCATCGTGAGCCCGGGGCTCAACCCGCGCATCGTGCAATACTGCCAGGCCCGCGGGGCGACCATCATCCCCGGTGTCAACAACCCCAGCCTGGTCGAGCAGGCCATGGAACTCGGGTTGAACACCCTCAAGTTCTTCCCGGCGGAATCCTCCGGCGGGCTCGGCATGCTCAAGGCCATGAGCGCCGTCTACCCTGTCTCCTTCATGCCCACCGGCGGCATCAGCCCGAGCAATGTGAAGGACTACCTCGCCCTGCCCGCGGTCTTCGCCTGCGGCGGCACCTGGATGGTGCCCGCCAACCTCATCGACAACCGTGAATGGGACAAGATTGGTGCCCTTACCAAGCAGGCCATGATGGCCCTCTGATCCCTGCCGGGCCCGCCGCAACGGGCCCGCCTTCCCTGTTTCCCGACGCCATCCCCGCCGCGGCGATGGCCCCACCCAAGGACATTGCCCATGATCGTTGGCAACCTGAAGCAACTCGACATCGCCATGCTGCCCCCCGCCCTGCTGCGGCTCCTCTCCCGTCCCGAGCTCTCCCTGCAGCGCCTGCAGCAGCAGGAGGAAGGCAGGCACGAGGTCATCGACGACGCCGTCTTCTATCTCGTCTCTAGCCCCACCACAGACGAGGAGGCGAATCTGAGGAGCGAATTTCACGACCGCTACCTGGATATCCAGATAGTGCTGTCCGGGCAGGAGGGGATCGCCCTCAGCCCCACCGTTCCCTCCCCCCACGCCTATCAGGAGACCCGTCCCGACCTTATCTTTTTGGACAACCCGGCGATCACCAGCCGGCTGCTGCTGGCGGCCGGCGACTTCGCCGTCTTCTACCCCGGCGAGGTGCACAGGCCCACCTGCCAGGTCGGCGCCCCGGCCAGGATCCGCAAGGTCGTGTTCAAGATCTGCAAGGAGTGGCTCGCCGCCCAGTGAGGCGCCCCTCTGCTCCCAAGTTCTAGGGGCGTTCGGTGTTCCCGACCGCCCCAGAGCCAAAGCCGGTCAGCCGGCCTCCCCTCACCGCACTTTCTCCCCCCTTTCCGTTGTCCCTTGGGAGCCCAGGCTCCCCTTTTTCTCCCCCGAGAAAAGCCATCTAAAGCCCAAATGAATCGCCCTTCAATACCGGCAGCAATCTGCAATCACAAATTTTGATTTTTGATTTCCACAAATCCGGAACGCCATTTCATTAACTTGAGTTTGATCACTGAAATGGCACCGGATTCGCGTAGCATGAGCCTCATCAAAATAACCAAACCCAGAAGGGGTCACACATGCGTACAATGAATGCTCTGCCCAAGTTGTCTCTGATTGGCACAGTGGTCGCCGCGAGTCTGCTGCTGGCGGGATGTGGTGAAGACAGCAAGGCTGCTGGTCCCGTGATCTTGAAGACGGCGTTCAACCAGTCCGAACACAACCCCCAGTTCAAGGCGCTCGAAGACTTCAGCCAGAAACTGGAAGCCGCCACCGGCGGCAAGTACAAGCTGGAGATCCACCCGAACGAACTGCTGGGTGATCAGCGTGCCGCGCTGGAGCTGGTGCAGTCCGGCGCCATCCAGCTGGCGGTGGTCGCCAACCCCCTGGTCGAGAACTTCAACAAGAACTTCTCCGTCCTCGCCATGCCCTACATCTATGACAACCCGGAGCACCAGCGCAGAGTCTTTACCGGCGATACCCTGAGCGCCCTGTTCAGCTCCACCAAGGGCAACGGCTTCGAGGTACTGACCGCCTATACCGCCGGCGCCCGCAGCATGTACGTCAAGGGTGCCCCCATCCAGACGCCCGAAGACATGAAAGGGAAGAAGATCCGCGTCATGCAGTCCGACACCATGGTCAAGATGCTGGGTTGCATGGGTGGCACCGGCGTGCCCATGGGGCAGGGGGAGGTCTACTCCGCCATCCAGCAAGGGGTTCTGGACGGGGCTGAAAACAACGAGATCACCTACGCCGACCTGAAGCAGTACGAAGTGGCACCCCACTTCTCCTACACCCGTCACGTGATGGTGGCCGATCTACTGGTGGTCAACGAGAACTTCCTGGAGCAGATGGATGCCGCCGATCAGGCCACCTTCCGCAAGCTGGCCAAGGAGAGTACGGCGACCGAGTTCGACCTCTTCGCCCAGGCGCTGGAAACGGCCAAGCAGAACGCCACCAGCCAGGGGGCCACCTTCACCGAAGTGGACATCACCCCCTTCCAGGCGCGCTGCAAGCCGCTGCAAGAGACCCTGCTGACCACCCCGGAGCAGAAAGACATCTTCACCAAGATCCGCGCATTAGCCAACTGATGCCTGCTGCAGTCAGGGGCTGCCATGGTGGCCCCTCCTATAAGGATCCATCATGACATCCCCTCGCCCATCGGCTTCTCACCCTGCACCTCATGAGCACCCCCTTCAGGGCGGTTTCTGCGCCGCCCTGGCCAGGTTCAAGCAGAGGGTGGATCTCGCCGTCGCCTATTTCTGCATCGCCCTCGTGGGGGTGATGACCGTGCTGGTCACCTACCAGGTCGTGACCCGCTATCTGTTCAACAGCCCGAGCGCGGTGAGCGAAGTGCTCTCCCGCTACCTCTTCATCTGGCTGGTGCTGATCGGGAGCGCCTATGTCTTCGGCTTGCGCGAGCACATGGCCATCACCTTCATGCGCGATCGCATGCCCCACAATGTCCGCATCCTGATGGAGATGCTCGGCGAGCTGGCCACCGCGGCCTTTGCCCTGCTGGTCCTGACGGTGGGCGGCTACATCGGCATGAATCGCCAGATGGGGCAGCTCGACTCCGCGCTGCAGATCCCCGTCGGGGTCATCTACGCCGCCATCCCCCTGTGCGGCGCGCTGACCCTCTTCTATTGCCTGTACAACCAGTACGGGTTGGCCAAGCAATTCTCCTTCAAGCAAAAGGTGTAACCATGGATATTGCGGTTGTTGTTGCGCTGGTGATGTTCATCGGTGCCTTTTTCCTGCTGTTCATCGGCGCCCCCATCAGTATCAGCATCGGGCTCTCCTCCTTCCTGGCGATGGCGCTGATCCTGCCGTTTGACGGCGCCATCCTGACCTCGGCCCAGCGGGTCTTCGTCGGTCTGGACTCCTTCGCCCTGCTGGCCATTCCCTTCTTCATCCTGGCCGGCAACCTGATGAACAACGGCGGCATCGCCATCCGCCTGATCAACTGTGCCAAGATCCTCAGCAACTTCCTGCCCGGTCCCCTGGCCCAGACCAATGTGGTGGCCAACATGCTGTTCGGCTCCATCAGCGGTTCCGGCGTCGCCTCCGCGGCGGCCATCGGCGGCATCATGTCCCCGATCCAGAAGAAGGATAACTACGACCCCGCCTTCAGCGCTGCGGTGAACATCGCCTCGGCCCCGACCGGCATGCTGATCCCCCCCAGCAACTCTCTGATCGTCTATGCCACAGTGGCAGGCAGCGTCTCCATTACCGCCCTGTTCATGGGGGGTTACATTCCCGGCATCCTGTGGGGTCTGGGGGTCATGCTGGTGGCCGGCTTCATCGCCAAGCGCCGCGGCTATGTCGCAGACAAGGGCTCCCTCAAGGGGCAGCACCTCAAGTTGCTGCTGGATGCGGTACCCAGCCTGATGATGATAGTGGTGGTCATCGGCGGCATTCTGGGCGGGATCTTCACCGCCACCGAAGCGTCCGCCATCGCCGTGGTCTACTCCCTGGCCCTGGGCATCTGCTACCGCAACATCAAGGCGGCCGACCTGCCCGCCATCTTCCTGGCGACCGCCAAGATGACGGCCATCGTGATCCTGATGCTGGCGGCCTCCTCCATCATGTCCTGGGTGATGGCCTTCACCAAGATCCCGGCGCTGATCGCCTCGGGTCTGCTCTCCTTCACCGACAGCTTCCTGCTCATCCTGCTGATCATGAACCTGGTGCTGCTGCTGGTGGGCACCTTCATGGACCCGACCCCGGCGGTGCTGATCTTCACCCCCATCTTCCTGCCCATCTGCACCCAGTTCGGCATGGATCCGGTGCAGTTCGGCATCATGATGATCTTCAACCTCTCCCTCGGCACCATCACACCACCGGTCGGCCCCATCCTGTTCACCGGCTGCAAGATAGGGGAGATCAAGATTGAGGGGGTCATCAAGCCGCTGCTGCCCTTCTTCGCGGTCATCGCGCTGGTGCTGCTGCTGGTCACCTATGTGCCGGCCATCTCCATGGCACTGCCCCAGGCGATGGGACTGGTCAACTGACGCCAGAGCACGACACGGTGGCAAGATGTCGCCGACCCAGATCGGAAATCAACCGGGTGCACCATGCACCCGGTTTTTTTTCATGATGGTGCTGGCAGGAAGAGAGAACAGGCAGGGAATATGGACGGGCGCTGGCGCATGCACACGGCACACGGCACACGGCACACGGCACACGGAAGAGGATAAGGCAGAAAACTGAGCGGCGGGGAGAGACGCCCGCCACGGAGGATGCTCGGTCAGGCAGACCTCAACGGTCCAGCAGGCGTCCCTGTTCCAGCTCGCGCTCGCGCTGGCACTCGGCCAGGTAGATGGCTGCCGCGATGGCCGGGGTCTTGTGGTGCTTGTCGATGGCGTTGGAGACCATCAGCTGCAGGGTGTTGAGGTTCTTGGCCTTGCGAAACTTGCGTAGCCAGTGGCCCTTGTCACCCAGCTCTTCAGTCAGGATATGTGATTCGACAGACATGCTTTCTCTTGGGGCGATCGCCCGTGTGTGACGCTGAAAAATGTACCGACAGACCGGGGGACGGGTAAAACAAAGAAAGCCAGGCAAATACCCGGCTCTCTACGACTACACCTTCCCAGTATGTCAGGCTCGAGGAACGAAGCCGACGACATCATATACACTGGCCAGGGTTTTTTCAGCCCTTTCCCGTGCCTTTTGTGCGCCAGCCGCCAAAATGGCCTGCAGGTGAGCCTCATCCTGACGCAGCTCGCGGAAGCGTGCCTGGATGGGCTCCAGCAAGGCGACCACAGCATCCGCCGTCTCGCTCTTGAGGTGGCCGTACATCTTGCCTTCGAAGTGCTGCTCGAGCTCGGGGATGGAGCGACCGGTCACCCCGGACATCAGGGTCAGCAGGTTGGAGACCCCCGGCTTGTTCTCGGGATCGAAGCGCACCACAGCCGGCTCGTCGGAGTCGGTCATCGCCCGTTTGATCTTCTTGACGATCTGCTTGGGATCTTCCAGCAGGCCGATGAAGTTCGCCTCGTTGTCGTCGGATTTGGACATCTTCTTGGTAGGATCCTGCAGACTCATCACCCGGGCCCCTTCGGTCGGGATGAAGGGCTCCGGCAGGGTGAACACCTCGCCGTACAGGTTGTTGAAGCGGGTGCAGATGTCGCGGGTCAGCTCCAGATGCTGCTTCTGGTCGTTGCCGACCGGCACCTGATTGGCCTGGTAGAGCAGGATGTCCGCCGCCATCAGCACCGGATAGCCGAACAGACCGACGTTGACGTTGTTCTCGAAGCGGGCGGACTTGTCCTTGAACTGGGTCATGCGGGAAAGTTCACCCATCTGGGTGTAGCAGTTCAGGATCCAGCCGAGCTCTGCGTGCTGGGGCACGTGGGACTGGATGAAGACGGTGCTCTTGGCCGGGTCGATGCCGACCGCCAGATAGAGGGCGGCGGCGTCGAGGCAGGCCTTGCGCAGGGCGGCGGGCTCCTGGCGGGTGGTGATGGCGTGCAGATCGACGATGCAGTAGAGGCAGTCGAACTCGTCCTGCATGCTGACCCACTGGCGCAGGGCGCCCATGTAGTTGCCTATGGTCAGCTGGCCCGAGGGTTGGGCCCCGCTCAATACGATTGGTTTAGCCATGAATGTGTTGATCCTTGTTATTCGGCCAGCAGGGCATCGAGCTGTGCAAACTGCTCGCATACCCAGTCCGGGCGGGAATCTGCAATGGGACGGCCATAGTTGTAGCCATAGGTGAGCCCCACCACCTTCATGCCGGCAGCCTGGGCGGCCAGCACGTCATTTTCGGAGTCCCCCACCATCAGGGTGCGGGAGGGGCTGACGCCGAGCTCGTGGCAGGCGTGCAGCAGCGGCTCCGGGCTCGGCTTCTTGACGGGCACGCAGTTGCCCCCCAGCCAGAGGGCGAAGCAGTCGCCGATGCCGAGGGCATCGAGGATGGGCTGCACGAAGTGGCTCGGCTTGTTGGTCACCACGGCCTGTTGGTAACCCAGGGTCTGCAGGCGACGCAGGCTCTGCTCGACCCCCTCATACATGGCCAGCCCTTCCAGCAGGCAGGCCTGGTAGTGCTGGTCAAACAGGGCGCGGGCGCGGGCAAACAGCGTGGGCGCCTCGCGGTAATCCAGCGCGCGCTGGATCAGCTTGTCGGCGCCATTGCCGACCCAGGTGCGTACCACGGCCTCGTCGGCCTCGGCCAGACCCAGATCCGCCAGGGTACGGTTGACCGCCAGCGCCAGCTGGGGAGCGCTGTCGATCAGGGTGCCGTCGAGGTCGAACAGCACCAGGTCAAAGGGACGCTCAACGGACATGGGACAGCTCCGCCCGCATCTCGTCGATCACCGCCTTGTAGTCCGGCTTGCCGAAGATGGCGGAGCCCGCCACGAACATGTCCGCACCGGCGGCCGCGATCTCGCGGATGTTCTCGACCTTGACGCCACCGTCGATCTCCAGACGGATGTCGCGGCCACTCTCGTCGATCAGACGGCGCACCTGGCGCAGCTTGGCGAGGGTGCCGGGGATGAAGCTCTGGCCACCGAAGCCCGGGTTGACCGACATCAGCAGGATCACGTCCAGCTTGTCCATCACGTATTCGAGGCAGGTGAGCGGCGTGGCGGGGTTCAGCACCAGACCGGCCTGGCAGCCCTGCTCCTTGATGAGGCCCAGAGTGCGATCCACGTGATCGGAGGCTTCCGGATGGAAGGTGATCAGATTGGCACCCGCCTTGGCGAAGTCGGGCACGATGCGATCCACCGGCTTGACCATGAGGTGCACGTCGATGGGGGCCTGGATGCCGTAGTCGCGCAGGGCCTGGCACACCATGGGGCCTATGGTCAGGTTGGGGACATAATGGTTGTCCATCACGTCGAAGTGCACCACGTCGGCTCCGGCGGCCAGCACCTTGGCCACGTCCTCGCCCAGGCGGGCAAAGTCGGCGGAGAGGATAGAGGGGGCAATCAGAAAGTCTTTCATCAGCGTCATCCATTGGCAGCGTGGCAGAAAAAACGGCGCAATTTTATCGCAAAAGGGCGATGAAAACGACCCGCATCTACAACGGAAACAGGCCGCCGTGCTTGCCGCCGGCAGACAGGGCCCACGAATGAGGCAGACAACGCCCCTACCGCACAAACCCCATCCCCCGCCTACGCCACCGATACGACAACGGTCCCCGCAGGGACCGTTGATGACTCAGCCGACGACGACCAGTTCCGCCTCGCCGGGATAATAGCCCTGCTCGGGCTCGATGCCAGGAGGATAGAGCGCCAGCAACTCGGCCACCTTGTTGCGCCCGCCGCCGTTGCGGCTGATGGTGCGCTTGACCAGGATCTCGTCCAGCCGGGCCCCGCGATAGAGCTCCCTGGTCAACTCGATGTCGTGGTTGCTGATGAGTACCGGTACCCCCTTGTGGGCGGCGGTATGGCGTGCCAGCCGGGCCAGCAGGGCCTGATCGTCCAGGGTAAAGCCGCCCGCCGAGTAGGTGGTGAAACTCGCCGTGGTGGAGAGGGGGGCATAGGGGGGATCGCAGTAGATCACCCAGTCTTCCTCGGCGCGCGCCATGGCATCGGCATAGCTCTCGCAGATGAAGGTCGCCTTCTGCGCCTTCTCGGCGAAGGCCCACAGCTCCTTCTCCGGGAAGTAGGGCTTCTTGTAGGAGCCGAAGGGAACGTTGAACCCGCCCTTCTTGTTGTAACGGCACAAGCCGTTGAAACCGTGGCGGTTCAGGAACAGGAACAACTGGGCACGCTCGAACCCGGCCTCGGCCTGGTTGAACTGGGTGCGCAGACGGTAGTAGGCGGTCTTGTGGTTGTGCTCGGCCACGAACAGCTTGCGCGCCTCGGCGATGAAGCGATCAGGCTGCTCCTTGAGATGGTTGTAGAGACCGATGAGATCCGGATTGATGTCGTTGAGCACATAGGCATCATAATCCGTGTTGAGGAACACGGACCCCGCCCCGACGAAGGGCTCCAGCAACACACGCCCGGCCGGCAAGCGCTCGGCGATCTCTTCGACCAGGGAGTATTTTCCCCCGGCCCATTTTAAAAACGCGCGTGTTTTTTTCATGGATATCCGGTGTTGACAAGGCAATGCCCAAAAAAGGGGGGTGATTCTACCCCCTTCTCCGGGCGGCTGGCTATTGCTTCAGTTCTTTTTGTATCTGGGCAAATGACTTGGGCCAGGGTTGTCCCTTCAGCAAGGCGGGGGTGAGTTTGCGAATAGCCGCCTTGGCCTGGGTGCTGCTGGCGTAGTCTCCCTGTACCACCACATACCAGGGACTGCCACGGAAACTCGTCTTGTAGACCCAGACCTTGCCCGCCAGCCCGTGTTCCGCCACGAAGCTGTCGACGGCCTTGGTGTTGCTCGCCCCCATCAGCTGAATGCTGTAGTGACTCTTCGACTTCTGGTTGAGGGTCGCGACCGGCGTCAAGGCCACTCTGGGGGCCGGCGCCGCAGCCGTCGTGCCGGGAGCAGGCTTGGCCACACTCCCCTGCTCGGCCGGTTTGGCTGGCGGCGTGCTGCCTTGCGCCTTAGTCTGCGCATTGGTCTGCATATTGGGCTGCATATTGGGCTGCGTCGTCTGGGTTGGCACCGCCCGGGAGCCCCCCACCAGCTCGTCCACCACCGTCGTGGGCAGGGCGCCGCTGACGCTGGGCTGCTTCATCAGTTTCTCGACCACTTCGTCGGAGATAACCACACGGCGCCCCTCGTAATTGGTCGATTCCGTGGTGACCGTCTCGCTTTCGACCTTCTTGGGCAAAGGCTTGGCATCGGACTGCCAATCCCGGGCGACCTGATTGCTTGTCGAGGTGCCGGTGCTGGCGCCGCTCTCCTGGGTGCCTTGGGCTGCACTCGCCGTGCCGACGTTCAGCGGATCCGTCGTGACGGGGTCGGGCAACGCCATCCCCTGGGACGATGCCTGGGTATCATCCTTGCTCCCTTCATCGAACAGGGGCAGGTAACTCAGGGTCAGCAAGCCGGCCGCCACCAGGGCAAGCACGGTTGCCATCTTCTTGACGGGCAATGGGGCCGGACGTTTCTTGGGCCTTCTGTCGGTCATGATATCCTCCAGTAACTGCATGATGGCGGAAGGGTGTCCGCCCGCCCCACTCAGGATCTCTTCCACTTTCGGCTTGGGCAAGAGGGCCGTCGGTATCTTGAGCTCCTTGGCCTTTTCATACAAGAAGATGCGCTGCTCCGGCGCGCTCAGTGGCGCGACCTCCAGCTCGAGGGCGGGCATGGCTCGTCCCTTGAGGCCACTCTTCTGGGTGCGACACCAGTCGTCACCGCCGGAGAGCAGGATGGCCAGTTTATGGGGAGAAGCCAGGGTGTCATTGTGACGACAGAGCGCCCACAACTCCCCCACCAGCTCGGCAGGCAGCGTGTCGGCGCGCTCGATGATGAGCAGCAAGCTGGCGGGCTTGTCGCCCAGCATGCGGAAGAAACTGTCCGCCAGCGCGTCCTGAGGATTGAACAGGGGACGCACCACCACCTGCTGCAGCAGCAGCTGGCGCACATCTGCCATCTTCATGGCAGGGCTGCCGATGAGGCTCGCTACCCGCACCGACTCGGGCAGCTGGGCAAGCAGTGACTCGCAGAGCGTGCCACGACCGCTGCCCGGTTTGCCAGAGAGGAAGATGAAGGGGTGATTGAACTCAATCAGGTGCAGCAGCCGGTCGACCAGCTGCCGCTGGGAAGGCAGTTTGAGCAGTTTGTTAGTGGTCACGACCAGACTCGATCACCGCCATCAATTGCGCATCCGTCACATCGGCCACGACCTGTGCCCGTCCGATCCCGACCGGCAGTACCAGTCGCAGCTTGCCTTCCAGCACCTTCTTGTCGCGGCGCATATGGCGAATGAAGGCGGCAAAGTCCATCTCGGGCGGCGCCGTCACCGGCAGATTGGCCGCCAGCAACAGGGCGCGGACCCGCGCCACTTCCTCTGCGGTCATGTCGCCACGGGCCAGGGCCGTGTCCGCCGCCAGCATGGTGCCCGCCGCTACGGCTTCGCCGTGCAGCCAGTTACCGTAACCCTGCTCTGCCTCGATGGCATGGCCAAAGGTATGGCCCAGATTCAGCAGTGCGCGCACCCCCTGCTCGGTCTCGTCCTGCCCGACCACCTCGGCCTTGATCTCGCAGCAACGGCGAATGGCGTAGGAGAGTGCATCGGCATCGAGCTCTTGCAGGCGCGTCATGTTGGCTTCGAGCCAGGAGAAGAAGGGCTCATCCCAGATGATGCCGTACTTGATCACCTCGGCCATGCCGGCGGCAAACTCACGGGCCGGCAATGTCTTGAGGCAGTCGGTGTCGATGATCACATGCTTGGGCTGATAGAAGGCGCCCACCATGTTTTTGCCGAGGGGATGGTTGACGGCGGTCTTGCCGCCGACGGAAGAGTCGACCTGGGAGAGCAGCGTGGTCGGCACCTGGATAAACGGAATGCCTCGTTGATAGCTTGCCGCAGCAAAGCCCACAACGTCGCCTATCACGCCGCCCCCCAGAGCGATGAGGGTGGTGTCACGGCCATGGCTGGTTTCCAGCAAAGCGGACATGATCCGCTCGAAGGTCGCCAGAGTCTTGTAGGCCTCGCCGTCCGGCAGTATCAGGTGTTCCACCTGAAAGCCGGGCAACAACTGGATGATCTGCTCGAGATACAGGGGCGCGACCACGGTGTTGGTCACTATCATGACCCGCTTGCCCCTGATCGTCTGCGCCAGTACCTCGGGACGTTGCAACAGACCAGCAGCTATCTCAATCCGGTAGCTGCGTTCACCCAGTTCGACCTTCAACCTTTCCATGGACGTCCTCTAATGGATTACATGCCGATCAACTTGACGATTTGATTGGCGACAACTTTTGCACTCTGATCATCTGTCTGGATGACAAAGTCGGCGACTTCTTCATACAGGGCGTTGCGCTCGAGAGCCAGACGCTCCAGCACTTCCCGGGGCGGCTCTTCGGTTTGCAGCAGGGGGCGACGCTTGTCTCTCTGGGTCCGCGCCAATTGCTTTTCAATGGTGGTTTCGAGGTAGACAACGATGCCACGGGCAGAGAGCTTGTTGCGGGTCTCGCGGCTCTTGATGGCACCGCCACCCGTTGCCAGCACGATACCCTGATGCTCGGCAAGTTCACCGATCACCTTCTCTTCGCGGATCCGGAAACCCTCTTCACCCTCAACATCGAACACCCAGCCGATATCGGCACCACTGCGGCGCTCAATTTCATGATCCGAGTCGAAAAACTCCATGTGCAGTTGTTCTGCCAGATGTCTACCTATGGTGCTCTTGCCCGCACCCATGGGACCTATCAGGAAAATATTGCGTTTCTCAGCCATGTCTTTTCGTTAGTAATTACAAACTGTATGGCCCCGGTAAACTCTCGACCGGGGTACCTATGAACCTTATCTTGCGATGGATCAGGAGGGGGATTATCTCAATAGAAACCAGGACTGGCAACCGCAGCCCTTACGCCCCAGCCTCATCGGGGCGTAAGGTTATATGTGTTTTGCTCTCACATGTAAAGTTTTCAGAGGGCGTCGGTGACTATCCTCGGCGTCACGAAAATCAGCAGTTCACGCTTCTTGTTTTCACTGGTGGTTTTCTTGAACAGATAGCCGAGGCCAGGGATGTCTCCCAGCAGCGGCACCTTGCTGACGTCGCTCTTGATGGTCTGTTGATAGATACCCCCCAGCACCAGAGTCTCGCCATTGTTGACCAGCACCTGGGTGGTGATCGACTGGGCGTTGATGGAAACCGCATCTCCGGTACCGGTCGGCACGGTTTCCCCCTTGGTGTCCTGGGTCACGGTCAAGTCGAGGATGACCCTGTTGTCCGGGGTGATCTGCGGAGTGACCTTGAGACTCAAGACCGCCTTCTTGAAGGTGACCGAGGTCGCCCCGCTGGAAGAGGACTCCACATAGGGGATCTCGGTCCCCTGCTCGATCAGGGCCGGCTTCTGGTTGGCGGTAGTGACCCTGGGGCTTGCAATGATCTCGGCCTTGCTCTCCTTCTCGAGGGCGGACAGTTCCAGATCCAGCAGGGTGCCATTGGCCAGGCGGGCGACCTGGAACGCCAGGGTACCGGCGGCATTGGTCACCGGCAGGTTGACGTTCAGCCTGTCTTCCACACCTGGACGGGTGATGGTGGAGCTGCCGTCATTGTTGCCGGCGCCGTCATTCCCCTCTATGGTGCCCGAAGTGCCGTTGCCATGGCCGTCCGTCTTGGTCACGCCCCAGCGCACCCCCAACGCCTCGTCGAAGCCGTCGTCTATGGTCACCATGCGCGCCTCGATCACCACCTGCTTGACCGGGATGTCGAGGATGTCCAGCATCCGTTTGACATTGCCGATGACGTCTGCGGTGTCCTTGACCACCAGCACGTTGGTACGCTCATCCACACTCACCGCCCCTCTGGGAGAGAGCAGCTTGGTGCTCTCGGAGGAGAGCAGGGCGGCCACTTCGGATGCCTTGGCATAGTTGATCTGCAGGTATTCGGTGTAGAGCGGCGCGAGATCGGCCACCTGGTTGCGGCTCTCCAGCTGCTGCTTCTCGCGGGCAGCGATCTCGTCTGCCGGTGCCACCAGCAGGATGTTGTTGTCCAGCCGCTTGTCCAGCCCCCTCACCTTGAGGATGATGTCGAGCGCCTGCTCCCAGGGCACGCCGTCGAGACGCAAGGTAATGTTGCCGGAGACGGAGTCTGTGGTCACCAGGTTGAGATTGTTGAAATCGGCGATGATCTGCAACACGGTTCTCACCGGGATATCCTGGAAGTTGAGTGAAATCGGCTTGCCCTGATACTGCCTGGCCGCCGTGGTGACCACCCGCTTCTTCACCTCGATGATGAACATCTTGTCGGCCTGATCGTAACGGTAATCGAACTGGCCGTTGACCGAGAGCTCGAACAGGGTGTCGTTGCCCTGGCGGAACACCTCCACCTGGGAGACCGGGGTGGCAAAGTCCTGCACATTGATGAGATTGAGCTGATCGTCCGGAACCCGGGTGCCGTGGAACTTGGCAAACACCTTCTGACCGCGGCTGCTGACGTCCACGGCGGCCGAGCTGTTGTCCAGGGTCACGAGGAACTCCCCCTGCCCCTCCTTGCCACGACGAAAATCAACGCCCTTGACCGAGTTGAAATAGGCGCCTCCCGCGCTGGCGGGCGAGACGGACAACACGGGCTTGCTGGCAGCGGCAGGAGCCGGCACCACGGCCGGGGTCTGTGCTACAACAGGTTGTGCCTGATACTGGGCCTGGTTCTGGGCGACCCGCTGGGTGTCGATCAACGCGGATTGGGTCACCGGCTGACTTCTGACGAGCGCAGACTGGCTGGTCGCTGCAGGGGGGGGCGCAGAAGCCACCGGCTGACCGGCCTTCTCCCCCAGCGACACCAGCAGTTTGTTACCCTGCTGATGAACCTGATAAGGGGTCAGCTGATCGAGCGCTATCCTGATGTCGAGCCCCTGCCCCTTTCCCTCGACCTTGAGATTGTTCACCCCTTGTTGCTTGATGGGCAGCGGGTTGACCGTCAATGCCCCGACCGCTCCGGGCACATGCAACAGCAGCTGATTGGGTTCATACGATAGCCTGTCGGTAAAACCGCTCACGGGCTCGCTGAAACTGAGCTCCAGCAAGAGCTGATCGGCCAGCAGGGGGTTCACCTTGACCTCCTGCAACGCGGGTACCGCCCATACCTGAGTGCATCCGCCCAGACACAACAGCGCCACACCGGTCATCCTTCTTATTGTTGTTCTCATCTCTGCTCATCCCTGATCATAGTTTTGCGTCGAGATTGGCCATGGCCAGCTGGGTTTCTCGGGTGACCCAGCATCCTTTGCCATCCGGTACTGTCTCCATCAAGTCAACATGCGTATTCGTTATCTTGATGACTCTCCCCTGATCCAGCCCCATGTGCTGATTGAGCCCGACACGCACGGCTTGCCCGTCCGGGGTATTGATCAATGCCCATAACTGCCCTTGCTTGCCGATGGATCCCTTCATGCTCAGGCTGGCCAGCGAATAACGTTCCAGCACTTCCTTCTCCCGATTGGCCACTATCTGGGCACAATCAGGCTTGGCCTTGGCATCCATCCTGGAGCTGGTCTCCGGCTGGGGGGCAATGAAGGGGCTGCGCTGATCGTTGCGCTGATAGGCCATGGGCGAGAACGGCTTTATCTCCGGCAAGGGTTCGATCGGAATGGGCTTCCTTGCCTTGGTCTGTCTGACGTATTCATCCATGTCCTCCTGCCCGCCGCAAGCCGTCAACAACAGCGCCGACAAGAGGAGTGCGCTCACTCTCATGCTCATGGCTTCTGCTCCACGCTTTTACCGTTGTATTTGTAGGTTTTGGCCTGCATGGACATGCCGATCACGTCGTCCTGTCCCTTGCCCTGACTGAGCTGAAACGAATCCAGGATCACGATGCGCGGCAACGCGGCCATGTCCGCCGTGAACTTGCCGAGCTCGTGATAGGTGCCCACAACTTCGATGCGCATGGGCAGTTCGGTCGAGAACTCGTGTTTGATCTCCGGCTCCCAGTTGATCCTGTTCAATGTGAGACCGTTGTCGGTGGCAATGAAACTGATGTCATCCAGCAATCCAGCCACTTCATGGGTGTTGGGCAACTGTTTGAGCTGGGCGTCCACCAGCTGCTCCAGCTGCACCATCTGCTTCCTGTATGCCTCCAGATTGGCGGCCAGCATCGCCTTGCTCTCGAATTGGGCTTTTAGCGACGTCTCTTTTTCCGCCTCCTGGTTCAAGGCCGTGAGGGAGCTGGCAATCACATAGTAGTAAATGGCCCCTCCCAGCAGCGCACAGCAGAAGAAAATGAACACGCCCTGGGCGACCCTGGGCCAGCGCGCGATGTCATTGAGCTCCAGTTGGTTGAACTGCTGCAGATTCATTTTTGCCCCTTAGCCGCGCTCGGCATCGTCGTGGCAATCTGGAACATCATGGAAAACTGGCTCAGCGCGATGGGGGCCAACTCCGCCGTGAAGATGGTGCTGAGCTGCGATTGCATCAGCCAGCCCGAACCATCGATGCGCCTCATCATGTTGGCCACCCTGCCATAGGCTTCGGTCTTGCCCATGACATCTATCCTGTTGCTTTGCAGGGCGAGGGTATCAAGGTAGACGCCGTTGGGCACCAAGACGGGCAACTGGTTGAAGAGACGCACCGGGATGTTGCGACGTGTCTGCAACTGCTCGATGAGCTGCATGCGATCGAGCAGCTCCTTGCGCCGCTCCTTGAGCAGCCGGATTTCGCCGAGCTGGGTGTCCAGCATCGCCATCTCCTGCAACAACCGCTGGTTGCGCTGCTGCTGATTCCCAATCTGCTGCTGGACCAGCCAGTCGGCGGCAAAGGCGATCGCGGCGGTCCCGGCCAGGAAAAGGCCGAACACGATGCCAAACTGCTTCTTCTGGCGCTGGGCCCTGGCCACCCGCCAGGGCAGGAGGTTTATATTTGACATGGTGTGAAGCTCCGCAGTGCCAGCCCGAGTGCCGTCATGTACTTGGCCCCGTGGGCCTGATCCGCTTCCCCCTTGGGTTTGCCAAAGAGCACAAAGGGATCGGGATGCAGCACTTCACAGTTGAGCTCGCTGCCTAGCTGTGCGGCGAGACCGGGCAGCAGACTCCCCCCTCCCGTCAGCACCAGCCTGGAGAGCTCCTTGTTGCCCGATGAGCTGCAAAACAGCTGCACATTGCGCTTGATTTGCAGCACCAGGGTAGCGATATGCGGCAAGAGCACATCCACCTCGTAATCCACGGGCAGGGAGCCCTGGATCTTGGCCTGTTCCGCCTCCTCCAGACTCATGCTGTAGAACGAGGCCAGGGCCTGGCTGTATTGATCGCCACCGAAATTCTGCAGGCGGGAATAGATCACCTGCCCCCTGAGCAGGGCGGCAAAGGTCATGGCAGTGGCACCGATGTCGACGATGCCGACCGGGGTCTCCCACGTCTGCAGCTCGGGCAGGCAGGCCAGCACGGCACGCCCGAGGGCGTGGGATCCCACATCCACCACCATGGTACTCATGTCCGCCTCGGCCAGGGCGCTGACCCGGCCGTTGACGCTCTCGGTACGCGCCGCGCTCAACAAGACTTCCTGACGGCTGTTGTCGGCGGTCATGCCGAGGATCTCGAAATCCAGGCTGACTTCGTCGAGAGGAAACGGAATGATCTGCTCCGCCTCCAGATAAACCTGACTCTCCAGCTCGTTCTCGTTGATGCCGGTGTCGACCTGGATGATTTTGGTGATGACATTGGAGCCCGTCACGGCCGTGGCCACGTGCTGGCAATCCCCTTGCACCAGTCGCCTGAGCGACTTGAGGGACTGACCGACCCGTTCAATGTCCTGCAGTTGATAATCGACCAGGGTGCCCCTGGGCATGGGGATCTCGGCAACCGAGCCCAGATGCACCTTGCCGGGACGTCCGCTGATGGTGACGGCCTTGATGGTTTGACTGCCAAAATCAATACCCGCCAAGGAGAGGAGGGATCCTTTACTTAGTAGCCCAAACATATACACATCCATGCGTTATTGGGTTTTAGGACTTATTGTAGGACAGCGCGTCGCTGCCTGATGTTTTAACTCAATATAATGCCCTATCTATCAATGTCATAAAGTTTATGTCAAAAGTTGACCGCCCTCTCCTTTCGCCCTCGATCGCGGCCCCTTGGTAATTGCGTCATGGAGTGCTACCCTCCCGCCTCTTCTCGAGGCCCCTCGTCCACAGACAGGAAAACCTCGAATCCGCGAGGGTAAAAAGGCTATACTCTGCGCCCGTTGGCTAATTTTAAGACGATTGGTAGTTCTTCCATGCTGAAATGGCTCGTTCGCCTGTTTATTGTCATGATGCTGGGTGCAGTGCTGGGTGTTGCCAGCCTCATCGGCATCTACTTCTACATCAAGCCCCAGTTGCCGGATGTGAGCGCCCTGCGCGATGTCAAACTGGCTACCCCCATGAAGGTCTATAGCCGGGACGGGGAACTTATCTCCCAGTTTGGCGAAATTCGTCGCATCCCCCTGCGACTGGATGAAATCCCCCAGTCCATGATCGATGCCGTGCTCGCCACCGAGGATGCCCGTTTCTATGAACACCCGGGCATAGACCCCATCGGCATCATCCGTGCCGCAACCGTCTGGGCCGTGTCCGGTCAGGCGCGTCAGGGGGCCAGTACCATCACCCAGCAGGTGGCCCGCAACTTCTTCCTGAGCAACGAGAAGACCCTGGTGCGCAAGATCAAGGAAGTGTTTCTCGCCTGGCGCATCGAGCAGAACCTCTCAAAGGACGAGATCCTCACGCTCTACCTCAACAAGATCCCCCTCGGCTACCGGGCTTTCGGGGTCGGCGCCGCCGCCCAGGTCTACTTCGGCAAGGATGTCAAGGATCTGACCCTGGACGAGATCGCCATCATCGCGGGTCTTCCCAAGGCCCCTTCCATGCTGAACCCCATCCGTTCCCCGGAGCGGGCCTTCGCACGCCGCAACGTGGTGCTGGGCCGCATGCTGGAGACCGGCAAGATCACCCAGGCCCAGTTTGACGAAGCCTCCAAGATGCCGGTCAAGGCTCGCTATCACGGCGCAGAAACCACGCTGAACGCCCCTTATCTGAGCGAGATGGTGCGCCAGAAGATGGTGGAGCAATTTGGTGAAGATGCCTACACCATGGGGCTGCACGTCTATACCACCGTCACCGCCAAGCGCCAGCGCGCCGCTCGTCAGGCTCTGCTCGACGGCGTCTTCGACTACGATGTCCGTCACGGTTATCGCGGCCCGACCGCCCTGCTGTGGAAGGCCGGTGAAACGCCCTGGGATTACGACCAGATCATGGCCCATCTGAGCAAACAGCCGAGCTATCAGCCGCTGATGGCCGCCGTGGTCACCAAACTCGGCGACCGGAGCGCCACCCTGGTGCTACGCAATGGCAAGCAGGCCGAGCTGGGCTGGGATGGTATCAAGTGGGCGCGCGCCTTCATCACTGACGATCGCCAGGGCTTTGCCCCGAAATCGGCGCGGGACGTGCTCAAGGTCGGTGCCCAGATCTGGGTGAGGGAGAAAGGGGAAGCGCTGATGCTCTCCCAGATCCCCGATGTCAACGCCGCCCTGGTCGCCATGAATCCGCAGGATGGTGCCATCGAAGCCCTGGTCGGCGGCTTCAGCTTCGAGATATCCAAGTTCAACCGGGTGGACCAGGCGCGCCGCCAGGTCGGCTCCAACATCAAACCCTTCCTCTATGCTACCGCGCTGGAGCAGGGGTACACCCTGGCCTCCCTCATCAACGATGCGCCGATCAACCAGTGGGATCCCGCCAAGGGCCCCATGTGGCAGCCCAAGAACTCACCGGCCATCTATGAGGGGCCGACCACACTGCGCCTTGGCCTCGCCAAGTCCAAGAACGTCATGTCAGTCCGGCTGATGCGTGCCATCGGGCTGGACACCTATATCGACGGCCTGACCCGCTTCGGCTTTGCCCGCGACAACATCTCCGCCAACGAATCCCTGGCCCTCGGCGCCGCCGAGTTCACCCCGATGGAAGTGGTGCGCGGCTACTCGGTGCTGGCCAATGGCGGCTTCCAGGTCACCCCCTACTTCATCACTTCGGTGACCGACAGCTTCGGTACCCCTCTGTTTGAGGCCAATCCGGCCGCCGCCTGCCGCGATTGCGGCGTACTGGCCGCCGCCGGCCTCGACAGCGCCGATGCCTATGCCAATACCGCGCCTGACTGGCAGGCCCAGTGTCCGATCGATCCCGTCGTGCCCAACAACATGGCACCGCAGACCATCAGTGCCCAAAGCGCCTTCCTGATCACCGACACCCTGACCACTGCCATCTGGGGTGGCAATGGCTGGCGTGGCACCGGCTGGCGTGCAGCGCGCGACCTCAAGCGCCACGACATTTCGGGCAAGACAGGGACAACCAACGAGTCCCGTGACGCCTGGTTCTCCGGCTATACCCCGAACCTGGTGGCTACCTCCTGGATCGGGTTTGACAACCACCAGCGCGGCCTGGGTCGTGGCGAGTTCGGTGGGGGCGCAGCCCAACCCATCTGGATCGACTTCATGAAGACGGCCCTGCAGCAGATACCGGAGCGCAAGATGCCGGTGCCCGAGGGGATCATGCAGGTACGCATCGATCGCGAGACAGGTCTGCTGACCAATCGCACCGATGGCAGCACCACAGAGGAGTTCTTCAAGGAAGGTACCGAGCCGACCCGTTACGCTAGCCAGCTCTCAGATGGCAACCAGGTGTACGGCGGCGACGGTCTGGCCACCGATGGTCCCGTCTCGACCGACGATATCTTCTAATACAACACACGAAAAAACCGGCGCCCTGGCGCCGGTTTTCTTTTGTGGTGCCTGGCGGCGTTCGCTCAGCCCAGCAGGCTCTTTATCAGGCTCGAGATCCGGGCAGCCAGCTCGTTGAAACAGGGGCGGCGCACCGAATAGTGACGATAGAGCAGAGAGATGGTGCGTCCCGGCACGGGGTCAACCACGGGGCGATAGCTGACGCCCCCCTCCTCCAGGTTGGCGGGCACGGCGAGCCTCGGCACCAGCGTCATGCCGCTGCCGGCCGCCACCATGTTGCGCAGCGTCTCCAGACTGGTGCCCTTGAAGCGCTGATCCTCGCCGATGCCGGCGGCAAAGCAGAATCCCATCGCCTGGTCCCGCAGACAGTGACCATCGGCCAGCATCAGCAGTTTCTTGCCCTTGAGGTTGTGCAGGGGGACCGCCCTGGCGCTGGCCTCGGGGTGATGCTGCGGAACCGCGAGCCACATGGGCTCCTGATAGAGGGGAATGGCGCCAAAGCCCTCCATTCCCTCCAGTTCGGCGAGCACGAGACAGTCCAGCTCCCCTTCCTCCAGCCGTTTGAGCAGCACCTGGGTCTGCTCTTCGTAGAGGTAGAACTCCAGCTTGGGAAAATGTTCGCGCAGATCCTGAATGATGTGGGGCAGCAGATAGGGCCCCACGGTGGGAATGAAACCGATGTGGATCTCGCCGGACATGGGCTCGGCGAAGTGCTGGCCTATGCTCTTGAGCTCGCGCACCTCTTTAAGCACCTTGCGGGCCTGGCTGGCCATGGCGTCGCCGGCCGGGGTGAACAACACCTTGCGGGAGGTACGTTCGATGAGGATCACCCCCAGTTCATCTTCCAGCTTGCGCAGCTGGCCGCTCAGGGTCGGCTGGCTGACGAAGCAGCGCTCCGCCGCCTTGCGAAAGTGTTTCTCCTCTTCCAGCGCTACCAGGTACTCGAGATCGCGAAGGTTCATAGGTACTGCATCCTGCCAATCAATGAGGCCGATAGCATGCACAAGAATGGTGAGGGGAACAAGGGAGGCTCGCTGGCTGGCGCGCATTGCGCACATTATCAGCAATCGGGCCGCCACGGCGAGAGGACAGTGGCGGCCGGGGGATCAACCCGCCATCAGGGAAGCGAGATGATCCGCAAAGGCGGTCGGCTCCCCCAGGAAGGTGGAGACGGAGACGGGCAGCAGGCTCCCCCCACGCATCAGCCCCAGGGTCGGGAATCCCTGACCGCCGAGTCGCTGCAACCAGGCCTGGCTTGTGGCCAGGTGGTCGGAAAGATCTGCCCGGCCAAAGGCCAGGGCGAATGCCTCCGGTGTCACCCCCTGCTCCAGCGCGAGCGCCGCCAGGCGCGTCGGGGAACCGACCCACTCCCCATCCCGGTAGTGGGTCTCCTGGATGCGGTGCAACAAGGTAAGGCCGTCGCCACCAAGCTCGCTCACGGCCAGAACGGCGCGAATGGGCGGCTCGGAGTCGAGGAGCCGCGATTCATCGAGCAGAAGCTCGTCGAAGTAGGGCTTCCCGAAGGGCTGGCCAGTCAGTGCGTGGATGCGCTCGTCATGGGGACGGACATAGTCCCGCAGCGCCTGGCCCATCCGCTGGCGCCGTGCCCCCAGCCAGAGACCGCCCGCATGCAGGACGACTCGCAGATCCGGTATTCCAGCCGCGGCCTGCAGCAGGGGGGCGGCGCCGTAGCACCAGCCACACAGAGGGTCATACACGTAATGCAGGGTGGTGTCGTTCATCGGTTTGCTCCGGGCAGATTGCATGAAAAAAACCGGGCAGCATCTGCCCGGAAAAACACAGGGAAAGGGGCTTGGCCCATCACCATTTCATCTCGCCCGTGTTGACCTTGGCACCGATGTCCAGGCCGTCGTCCACCGGCAGGGAGGGGTAGGCTTGCTTCAGCGCATCGATCAGCGGCCCGGACCCCTTGGTGCTCGCCAGCGCCTGCTCAAAGCGCAGGACATAGTCACGGGTGAAGGTTACAGCCTGGGTCCCCTTGGGGGCCTCTCCCAGGAAATGGCCGGGAATGACCCGCTCAGGCTTGAGGGCCAGCATGCGATCCAGGGCCTTCACCCACTCGGTTCGCGCCGCCTTGCTCTGGCTGTCCGCCATCCAGACATGCACGCCGCTGTAAACCGGCACGCCGCCAAACGCCGTCTTGATGGATGGAGCCCAGAGGTAGGCATTGGGCGTGTTCATCTCCTTGATCTCGATCCGCTCCCCCTCCAGGGTGAGATGGCTGGCGGTCATCACCTGCGGCACTATCAGGGTCTTGGGTGCCTGTTTACCCAGGATGGGGCCCCAGTACGCCAGCTTGGCATCCTTGGTCTGCTTGATGTGATCCACCACGTGCTGGCTGGCCAGTACCTTCACGTCCGGGAAGGCGGCCTTGATGGGCTCCAGCCCGAAGTAGAAATCCGGATCCCCGCCGCTGATGTAGACGGTGGTCAGCTTCTTACCGCTCTGCTTGATCAGCTCGACCAGCGCCTGGCCGTCGTTGACCCCGAACTGGGCGTCGATGAGGATGGCCTCCTTCTCGCCGCTCACCAGCTCGGAGGAGACCGGGAAGATGGCCTTGTCGCCGGGGGTGTAGAGGGTCACGGTCAGGGGCGCCGCCAGGGCGGTGCCCGCGATCAGGGTGATGGCCAGGGTCAGGGTGCGCAGTGCTGTGTGCATGGTATCTGTCTCGTCAGGTCGCGTGTTCATGGAATGGACACAGTTTATTGCAATATTTTTAGCGCAAATACCGCATAATAAGCGCATCACTGTTGCACAAATCGAACATATAGAGGCATGCATGGACAGGTTGACCGCATTGCGGGTCTTCGTCTGCGTGGTCGAGCAGGGCAGCCTGAGCGGGGCAGGCGAAAAGCTGGAGATGTCTCGCGCCATGGTTTCGCGCTACCTGGCCGAGCTGGAGCGCTGGATGGGAGCCCGCCTGCTGCACCGCACCACCCGCAGGCTGAGCCTGACCGGCCCGGGAGAAGAGGCGCTGAACCGTGCCAGGGCCATGCTGGCACTGGGGGATGAGATGGAACAGCTGGCCGTGCGCGGCGACGACGCCCCCAAGGGACAGCTGCGCGTCACCAGCAGCTACTCCCTCTCCGACGCCCTGCTGGTCAAGATGGCGAACGACTATCTGGGCCGCTACCCCGGCACGGCGATCGACATCCTGCTGCTGGACAGGACGGTCAACCTGGTGGAGGAGCGGATTGATCTCGCCCTGCGCATCACCAACGACCTGGATCCCAATCTGGTGGCACGCCGTCTCGGCACCTGCCACTCCGTGGTCTGTGCCAGCCCCGCCTACCTGGCTCGCCATGCACCGCCTCAGCAGGTGCAGGATCTGGCGCTGCACAACTGCCTGACCTACACCTACTTCGGCAAGAGCCTGTGGGAGTTTCAGGGGCCACATGGCCCCGAGTCCGTGCCGGTGAGCGGCAACCTCAGCGCCAACATCTCCAACCTGCTGCTCTCGGCCACCCTGGACGGGGCGGGGATCAGCCTGCAGCCCCGCTACTCGGTACAATCCCATCTGGAGAGCGGCGCCCTGGTGCCCCTGTTGAGTCAGTGGCAACCCAAGCGGCTCGGCGTCTACGCCGTCTACGGTACCCGCAAGCAGATGTCCCCCCTGCTGCGCAGCTTCCTCGACTTTCTCGTCGCCCGGATGGCGGACGACCCTCTGTGGCAGGAGCAGTG
Source organism: Aeromonas taiwanensis (assembly GCF_000820165.1). GTDB lineage: Bacteria > Pseudomonadota > Gammaproteobacteria > Enterobacterales > Aeromonadaceae > Aeromonas > Aeromonas taiwanensis. The sequence continues at coordinate 594 of NZ_CDDD01000065.1, read as the reverse complement.
AATGCCCATGAAAAAGGGGCCCCACGGCCCCTTGCTCTTTGGATGACGAATCAGGCTTCGAAGCCAAACTCCCTGGACGGTTCGTCCTTGGCACTCCCCTGCTCCTCCAGATAGATGTCGCGATAGGCGGCATAGATGGAGTAGTTGATGGCGGGCAGCACCACCAGCAGGCCCACCAGCATCAGGAGCGCCCCGAAGAAGATCAGCACGGCCCCGAGCAGCCCCCACCAGAGGAAGGGCCACATGTTGCACAGGCACCCCTTGAAGCTGAGCCTGGCCGCCTGCAAGACGCCGACTCCGTGGAAGAAGATCAGGGCGGGGGCGAAGGTGATGGCCATCAGCACGGGCACCAGCAGGGCCAGCCCCAGCAGCATACAGAGCAGGAAGCCCTGTGCCTGGCCGGGGGTCAGACTCAGGGTCTCCGGATCCTGGGACAGCAGGCCGGTCAGCCCCCAGAGATGCAGCAGGAAGGCGCAGATCATCAGGATCCCCATGAACAGGGCGAGCACCAGCAGGCCGCCCAGCATCAGCGGGGTCAGCCGCTGACGGAAACCGGCGAAGAAATCGGCAAACTGCAGCGCGCCCCCCTGGTAC
>NZ_CDDD01000064.1 GCF_000820165.1 Aeromonas taiwanensis | reverse complement strand
CGCCGGATCGCCCCTGGTACCAGGCGATCGCCAGGGGCGGTGACGACCTCATCTGGTTTGGCCCCTACGATGAGTTTGCTTCCGCCAGCCAGGTACTGACCCTGATCAAGCGGGTCAGGGATGACGAGGGGCAACTGCTGGGGCTGCTGATGGTGGACATGTCGTTCAACACGCTGCAGGCGGCGTTGGGGCGGGCACTGGGAGGGGATCAGGCCGCCCTCTACATCACGGAGCGCAAGGGGGGACAGCGGGTGGTGGGGCACAATCTGCAGCTGCTGCCGAGCGCCTTCGACCGGGAGCGTCAGGTCGGCGGGCTGGATGTGCTCTGGGAGGGGCGCCACCTCAGGCACGGGCTCACCGACATGGACTGGGATCTCAACCTCTACCTGCCCCCCGGCCATTTTCACGAGAACCTGCAGGAGACCCTGCTGATGGTGGTGCTGCCCGCGCTGGCACTGCTCTGCATCTGGCTGTGCAGCCTGCTGTTTCTGGTGCGGATCTTCCGCCAGGAGCAGGCGCTGGTGCAGGGCTCCCTCAGCGGGCTCATCCGGGATGAGGCCTTGCTGGAGATCCAGCGGCGCCAGCGCACCTGGTTCGTGCATGGCAGCCTGGGGGAGATAAACCAGGTCAGAACCAGTTTGCAACAGGGGCTGGATGCCCTGCTCCACGATCCCCTCACCGGCATCATGAACCGGCGGGCCTTCGAGCAGGACAGGGCCGGGCTGGAGCAGGAGGGCACCCCCTACTGGCTGGTCCTGTTCGACGTGGACAACTTCAAGGGCGTCAATGACAGCTGGGGACACGGGGTGGGGGATGCCGTGCTGTTTCGGGTGGCGACCATCATGGCGAGAACCCTGGGGGAAGGGGGGGTCTACCGGATCGGCGGGGGCGAATTTTTGGCCCCGCTGCCCCGGGGGGGGGGGGGGGGGGGGGACGGCCTGAGCCCCCCTGCTGGGGGGGGGGCGGGCGCTGCAATGGCGCGGGGTCGGGGGGGCCATCACCCTTAGCGGCGGGGGGGCGGGCTCTCCGGGGGGCTCCCCCCACCCCTTCGAGCGGGGCGAGGACTGCCTCTACGAGCGCAAGCAGGGCGGGGGCGCGGCGC
>NZ_CDDD01000063.1 GCF_000820165.1 Aeromonas taiwanensis | reverse complement strand
ATTGCACGGCCCGGCCGGGCGCGGCATCGCCCTGCTGCTGCTGGGGGCCCTGGCGACCCTGCTGGTCGCCCTGATCTGAGCGCGGCCCGAAGCCCGCGGGGCGTAACACCCCCGTCGGCACAGGTAACAAAGGGTAACCGGCGAGGGACGGGGTCACAGTTGTCGGCCGGCGCGCTGGCCGGGGTCGGGTGGGGCTGCTAGGGTGTGCCAACACCCCGAACGCCGCGAGGAATCATGCGCATCTCCAGCATCGAATGCGGACGAGTGGTGGCCATCCTGGCCGTGATGACCATTCACCTCTCCCCCTTCAGCAACCCCTTCGACCCCGCCCTGTGGGACGGCACGCCCTACCCTCTGGTCGGGGCCATTATCAACCAGCTCTGCCGCTTCGCGGTGCCGCTCTTCTTCCTGTGCGCCGGCTACTTTCTGCAACCCACCCTGGCCGCGGGCCACCCCCTGACGGTGGCCCTGCGTTACTGCCGCCCCCTGCTGGGACTCTGGCTGGCGTGGAGCCTGCTCTACGTGCTGGTGCCCTTCAATCCGCTCGCGGCTGTGAGCGAGGGCTACCTGCCCGCCATGGCGAGCCAGTGGCAGATGCAGCTCGGGGATCATCTCAACGTCTGGTGGGTGGGCGGCATGATCCACCTCTGGTTCCTGCCCGCCCTGATGCTGGCGGTGCTGATCCTGGCGCTCTGCCAGCGCGCCGGACTGCCCCGGCTCGCCCTGGTGCTCGGCGCCCTGCTCTTCGGGTTGGCCCTGCTTGGCGGCTCCTATGGCCCGCTGCTGCCGGGGGGGAGTGGGCCCTGCTGACCCGCAACGGCCCCTTCTTCTCCCTGCTGTTCGTGACCCTTGGCGCCGAGCTGCGCCACCGTGCCTGGCGCCCGGACGGGCGGCGCTGCGCCCTGCTGATGGTGACGGGAATGGGGCTCTACGCCCTGGAGGCCGCAGGCCTGCTGCGCTTTGCCGCCGTCCCCCTCAACCGCCACGACTTCCTGATCGGCTCCCTCCCCTGGGCCCTCGGCCTGTTCGGTCTGCTGCTGGCAAACCCGGCGTGGGGCAAGGGCAGCTGGCTCGAGCGCCAGGCCCCCAAGGTGCTCGGTCTCTACTGCCTGCACATGATGCTGGTGGTGTGGCTGATGATCTTCGGCCCCCAGGGCAAGCTGGTGTGGTGGGAGATCATCAAGGTGCCCGTGCTGCTGGCGCTCACCCTGCTCGCCTATGGGCTGCTGGCGGCAAACCCGCTCAGTCGTCGGCTGCTACGGGCTCGCTAGAAGCGACCGGTTCCGATCCGGCCAGTAGATCGCCGTGGTTCAGGGCGAAGTCGTGCATCTGCTGTAGCAGGGGGATCAGGGCGATGCCGAGGGGGCTCAGGCTGTACTCCACCCGAGGCGGCACGTCCGGGTAGAGGGTGCGGATGACGACGCCGTCAGTCTCCAGCTCCTTGAGCTGGGCGGTGAGCACCTTCTGGCTCACCCCGGGCAGGCTGCGGCGCAGGTCGCCAAAGCGCAGGGTCTGCTCGCGCAGATGAAACAGAATGGCCGGTTTCCATTTGCCGGCCAGCAGGCGCAGCACCCGGTAGGCGGGACAGGGCAGTGAGGACACGGGATGGCTCGCGAGTGGTTACTTTGCGGTAACTATGCCACGAAAATGTGCCTTCTTGCAGCCAAGATGCGGGCTTCCTATGATGCGGACTCCATCATTTCCCCGAGAGAGGTCACCATGCCCAGCCTGCTGCAGATCCATTTCAACTTCCCCGCCGAGATGATGGGACCGGCCCTCACGAGCGCGGCCATGCCGCTGGCCGAGTCCATCACCCGGGAGCCGGGCTTCATCTCCAAGATCTGGACCGAAAACCCGCGCACCGGCGAGGCGGGCGGCATCTATCTGTTCGAGGATGAGGGGAGCGCCCTCGCCTACGCCACCATGCACGAGCAGCGGGTGCTCGCCATGGGCGCCAGTGCGGTGCAGTACAGGGTATTCGACGTCAACGAGCCCCTCAGCCGTCTCACCCGCGGTCTGGCCTGACCCCTTCCCCCAGAAGCAGCCGGTAGCGGGTCTCCCCCTGCCAGACAAAGCCCAGCCGGCCAAACAGCCGCTGGCTGGGCAGATTCTCCGGCTCGATATCCGCAAGCAGGGTATGAATGCCCAGCTCCCCGGCATACTCCATCACGGCAGTCAGCGCCTCCCCCATCAAGCCCTGGCCCCAGTGGCGCCGGGCCAGCATGCAGCCCATCTCTGCCTGGCAGAGGTGTTCGTCGAAACTGTGCAAGCCGCAGGTACCGATGACGCGGCCCCCCTCCCGTGCCGTCACGCCCCACTCCAGGGACTCCCCGGCGGCCAGCAGGCGCGCCACGCTCGCCAACATCAGCCCCACGGTGGCCGGCTCGGGAAACGGCGGCTCCCCGACGAAGCGCATCACCTCGGGATCCCCGTAGATGGCGAAGAGATCCGCGCCGTCCTGCGGGGTGAGCGGGCGCAGCAGCAGTCGCCGGGTCGACAGCAGGGGCAGTGTGCGGGGCAGGGATGACAGTGGGTTCAAGGCGCAGGTTCCTGTTGGAGGCGTCCTGCCATCATGGGACTCAGAACCTCAGGGTCAAGCCGATATTGGCCTGCCACTGGGGGATCTGCTCCCCCCGCCCCCATTTTTTGCGCCGGCTCACCATGTTCATCTCGGATTAACCTCGCCTCCGTAAGCTGGCGGCGCCACAGAGGTGGCGTCAACAGGATGAGGATCCCAGGAATGGTTGCCACGCAACTCAACGACCCACAAAGCACGCTCTCCGATACCCTGAGGGCCACCGCCCACGCCATCGAGGAGAGCCACATCAGCCTGCGCCAGATGCTGGCCCTGGTGGGCGAGCAGGGCATGCTGCTGTTCTGCGTGCTGCTCACCGTCCCCTTCCTGCTGCCGGTCTCCATTCCCGGCGTCAGCACCCCCTTCGGCCTGCTGATCCTCTTCATCGGCGTCGGCATCACCCTCAACCGGGTACCCTGGCTGCCCGCCTTCCTGATGGAGCGCCGCTTCGCCGCCGAACACCTCAAGCCGACCCTGCACAAGGGGGCCGATCTGCTGGCCCGCATCGACCGCTTCATCCGGCCGCGCCTGCTGATCCTGACCGGCAGCGTGACCATCAACCGCTGCAACGGCCTGCTGATCATGCTGGCGGCCCTGCTGCTGATGCTGCCGCTGGGCGCCATTCCCTTCACCAACGCCATGCCCGCCTGGGCCATCCTGCTGCTGGCCATCGGCATGCTGCAGCGGGACGGCCTCTTCGTCGCCCTCGGCTACACCCTGGTCAGCGCCACCCTGGTCTGGTTCAGCGTGCTGGCCATCGGCCTGCTGATGGCGGGCCAGAATATCTCGACCCTCTTTGGCTGACCCGGGCGGGGGCCGACAACGACGAGGGCGACCGTGTCAGACAAACAGGGTCGCCCTCGTTCATCAGAGCCCTCGCCTCTTCAGGATTCTCCGTCGTGGGCGATGCGGTTTCGCCCGCCCCGCTTGGCCCGATAGAGCCACTCGTCCGCCCGGGCCAGCACGGCGCCGAGCTCCTCACCCGGCCGGATCAGGGTGGTGCCCAGGCTCACGGTGACGGGAGCCGGATCCGGCGCCATGGCCGCCACCGCGGCGCGAATCCGCTCCGCCACCTTCAGCAATATCCCCTCGTCAATCTGCGGCAGCAGGATCAGAAACTCCTCCCCTCCGCTGCGCACGAACAGATCCTCCCCCCGCAGCTGGGCCGCCACACACTCGCAGACCCGGCACAGCACCTCGTCCCCGGTCTGGTGGCCGAAGCGATCGTTGATCTGCTTGAAGTGATCGAGATCCAGCATGATGAGGCCGGTGAGCTGCTGGCCCTGCACCCTGTGGTGGTAGTGCTCGAAGAAGAAGTGGCGGTTGTAGAGGCCGGTGAGCTGATCCGTCTCGCCGAGTCGCTTGAGCCGCTGCTGCAGCTCGTGCTGGCGGGTGATGCTGCGGGTCACCCAGGCCACCGCCCGCTTGCCCTCGTAGAGGGAAGGCAGCGGCGCTATCTTGCCCTCGAAGCGCTGCATCCCCTGGGGGCCCGCTTCGGCATCGATGCCGTCCACCTCGGCAGGGGAGAGCTCGTACTCCACCACCTGCACCTGACCGCTGGCGAGGGCCTGCGCCACCTGTTCCATCACCCACAGAGCCTTCTCTTCGGGCAGCACGTCCAGCAGCCGCTTGCCGACAAGCGGGTTGCCGTTCTGGTAGGACTGCTGCTCCACCCCGCCGATGTATTCGATGTAGTAGCCATCCTCGCTGAGGATGAAGACCGGGTCCGGCAGCTGGGCCATCACTTCATAGAGTTGTACTACTGAGAGCGCCATCCAAGCTCCTTGCTGTCTGCGGGTGAGGCCTCGATACCCCTGTTATACAGGACTCATCGAGTATCGCACAGGGGGATGGGCGGGCAGCGCCTTGGGAACGCAGGTGGCACAGGGCCGGCGTGTGAAGAGGGGTCGCAAGTGGCTTGCTGGCAAGGCCGGATCCCCCCGCGAGGGAGGGGATCCGGCGCACAGGGGGGATCAGCGGGGGGCGGAGCGGCTCCCGTTCCAGAGCAGCTCGCCGCTCTTGAGATCCATCAGGCTCATGGCGAGCCGGTAGCGGCTCCCCTCGGAGACGAGATCCCCGTACAGCATGTAGCCGGCGCCGGTCTGGCGACCCAGGCGCACCAGGGAGGCGGGGTTCATGCCCCCCTGCTGGTATTCAAGCTGACCCGTGATGGCCGCCACCTGGCCGGGGTCGGCAAAGCGAAAACCGCTGTTGGCCTGGATGCGCTGGATCATGGCCACCGCCATGGGCTGGGTACTGAAAGCCTCCCCCGTGCCGTTCTGGGGTGCCATCAGCAACAGTACCGGGCTGCTGCCCGCGATCGACTGCACCTCGGCAGACTTCAGGAAGGCATCCGCCATGGCAACCGCCAGAGCGGTCGGCGCCACCGGCTTGGGCGCGGGCACCGGCTCCGTCTTGCCGGGCTGGGTCGCCGGCTTTTGCGGCTGGGTCACCGGCTTGTCCGGTTCGCCGACCGGCGCCGGGGTCCCCCCATAGGGATTGACCACACAACCGCCCAGCATCAGGGCCCCCACCATCAACAAGGAACGCAGCTTCATCTTTTTCTCTCCGCCTGAAGTTCGCAGGACGAACTTCGCCAACAATCCAGTCCATTTTGCGGAGCCAGGCTCCGCCTCCCCTCCATGCTAGAGACAAACCGGCCCCGGGTCGATGCGCACATGGTCAGGGGGCGACAGAGACTGGCGAACGAGAGCCATGTCGGATGATGGCTATTCGAAAGAAGGTGAGCCTCCCTCATTCCAGTTTGTCGCGAGTAGCACCGCGGTTGTGGCCACGTACATTACTGAATTACGAAGAATATAAGGTGATAGAGAGAAGAAGCGATCAACCCACCAACGCCTACCCAAGGGATATACCTTCCCTTGTCGAAGGGAAAAATGGCTTCACCAAACAAGATGGCGGCGTAGGACAAGACCGGCAGATATTGCCCCAGACGCCCTTGATGGATGGAGCTACCGACGAGATCAGAAGGAAAAAGGTAATAGAGGGCAAGATACAGGAGCATCAAGAATGACCCACATACAAAACGCCGCCCCGCAAGCCGCCCCCAATCCGACAAGAGGTAACTAGCGGCAATAAGCACAACCACCAATAACATCATCATAAATGCCTGCCTCTTAACGCTCGGCATCACTCAATACGGAACGAGATGACACCCATTTTTCTAGCTTTGGGTTTGATCATGAGTCGCATAAATGGTATCCATTTTGGCCTCATTCATGTCCATCCAAAAACAGGAGAGTACCATGGGGATAGCCACGTGTCCGATCAAAGGGCTGACATTGAGCTCCCGTTCAATCGATGCCCTTGAGCAAATGGATCAGCTTGTAGACAGCGCTAATCAACTGGCTGTCGCTGTTTCCACCACACCGCTTTATACGATTTTCAGCGACCCGAGAAGTGCCAAGGACGTTGCCTACAACATCAATGATTACGACTGGGAGTTATATGGCCAAGCAATGGAAGGCATTCCCAATATCCTGCGCCACAAACTAAACCAGGTTGTTGAACCCATGGCATGGTCTTCAGCAGGCAAAGAATCCCAGTTCTGGAAATGTGTTCATGCCTCATATAACAAGTAAATTTACATTTCTGCTGCTCTTCATTTGCCAAAGCAGCATGGCCTTGTCACTGCATGATTTGGATCCGGCGTTTGAACGGTGCGAAGCCATCAAGTCACAACACAGCGCCGCACTGCCCGCGAAAAGCGACCCCTTCTGGTCACTGGAAAGAGACCAACAAGTAACCGCGCTTATCTATCTGCATGAAAAGAGCATGGAACGCTGCACCGCAGCAGAGGTCGATGCGCTGGCGCTCAAGGCATTTCATCAAGCAGTAGAGGGAGACCGCACCTTTCTCGACACCTTGATCAAGGCGAGGACTACCACCCTGACGCCAGCCCAGCAAACCCAGTTGCAGCAGATGGGGCAGGCAGAGCTGGACAGGCTTGCCGGAATGAAGGAATTTGCTCTTCCCTTCTCATTAAGCGAATATCTAAAGCAGCTGTGAGTTGGAAAAGAGAACCTACGTACTTCAGGTATTGAAATATCGAATATTAGGAGTAGGTGACTTTCTCATATCCAAAACGCCTCATTTATATATTTTCATTGACATAACTAACTTGACACTAAGTTATATCATTGTGCCGGATAAAAAGTAGAGTATTACTTGAAGATATAGACTCACTCTATATTATGAATGCAGTTACTCATTGCTTTTATTTAGATTAGACATTTTTATATGGGATGGCCCCTAGAAAGGCCATCGATAAACATCAAAAATTAAAAGGAACAACTACATCATCAAATTCAATTTCATCGACTTCTTCATAGTCAACACCACAGATGTCTGCTAAAAGTCTTGTATGCACCCCAAGCTTTTTAGCAAGCATATCAAATGATATACCTAATTCATTCTTGAGCAGCGAGATGCTCTCCTGTAAAACATGTGGCTCTTCCATAACCATTTCATCATCTAATCTTTCTTTCCTTGTTTGCCGTGTTTGACTAAACCAAACATTGGCACCTCTATATTGCTGCGCGTTAATAAAACCCAAGAAATGAGCTCTATATATTATCGCTTTTGCACTAACCTTCCACCTAACCTTGAGATCATATACCTTTTTCCAATTAATAACACCGTCTCTTCCTAAGCAAGATGGAAACTCTCTAGCAAAAGAGCTACGAGGAAAAAGAAAGGCGCTAGCAAAGGCATCCGCTTCACGCTCAGTTTGCTTACAACCAGTTTCAACCCCATCATGCATAACTAAATGTCCACACTCATGGGCTAAATCAAAACGCATCCTACATACACTTTCTTTGGCAGAGTTTCGAATTATGATGGGGTACTTTCTATTAACTGATAACGCATCAACTTTTTCAGAAACACCATCAAAGCAAGTAACAATTGCCCCCTGATTTTCAACAACATTGATCATGTTGTCGATGGGAGCATCTAGTGATAGCCCCCATCTTGCTCTAGCACCTTCCGCAATTTTTTCAATTATCGGCGAAGTTAGTTCATCTATTTTGCTATTGTCGATAAGATTAAATTTATTTTCAGGCATATCCAAATGCTCATGCAACTCTGTCACCAATTGCTCGAGGATTGTACTATATGCCTGAACTCTCTCTTTTACACCTACAGGGGTGGTTTGTCTCTTTCTAAAATGGCATTGCTCTGGTTTCACATCACCAGAAAGAGGTCTTTCAAAAAAATCTGGCTGTACTCTTAGATATTCAGCAAGGGCATTCGTGACATCAGATGCAGGAGCACGAATATCACTCTCATACTGATGTATGCTTTGCCTAGATACAGATACAGCTTCACCCAACTCTTGCAAGGTAAAGCCATTTAATATGCGAGCCAGACGAAGTCGCTCACCATAGAAAGTCATGGACATAATCTACTAACCATTGTCACTATTCTCCACTTTTTTGATTTTTCTCTTAATGGAGATAGATGCTTTATCAATTTTAATAGGCTCAGGGAGATCTTCGTTAATAAGACCCAAAGCAGTGACACGCTCATCAAGTGAAATTTCCCAACAGGAAATTTGAACACCATTCTGAAAACCGGAAAAAGTGACTCGTTCTACATAGCGAAACTCATCTACTTCGATAGCAAAAAACCAAAGTACAGTTGCTGCATCCCCAATCTCTGGGGGCAATAGCGACATTTGCTTCATCGCCTCAATAGAAGGAATTAATCTGCGTTCCTCTGGGCAAGATGGCATCCCGCGATATAGTCGAACAGGAACAGAACTAACAGAGAAGGTAAATTTACCATCAGGTTTTATAATTCCAAGCCATGGCCATCCAGCATTGTCTGCAGCCGCACGAATAATTCGGTTACGCGAGCACTCATAAGCTCTCATTCCTGTCGCACGAGCAGTATCACCCAGCTCATCATCGTGTCTGTCAATAACATCATCTCTGACATCTCGGATAAGAGATGCAAGTCGCTTTAGTCGCTCTTGGGATAATGCCGGATTCAATTCCCACGGTTTTTTCATACTTAGAGATCCTCTGACAAGGAGTTGGTGTAGCCCATAAGGGTGCTCGGTGAAATGTCCTTGCATGATCTTGCGATTTTCTAATTTTGTCAAGCTTGTACGGAAATGTCATAGAGATTCAGATTATTCACCTCACTAGCTTGAGTCGTAATGGGCATAACGGCATTCGTGCCCCCCTCCAATCCGCCGAGGGGAAGGGGCAAGGTCAGGAGCGCCATCAGGGATGATGGCGCAGACGCCGCCGGCACAGGGATGTGCCGTCTGCGGCGCTCCGTCCGACCTTGCACCTGACCCGAGGGAAACCGCGTAGCGGTCGGATTGGCGGGGGTGGCCTTTCTTTTGGTGACTTTTCTTTGGCCACGCAAAGAAAAGTTACTCGCCCAAGCCCGAAGGGCGGGCGAAACCCCTTCGAGGCCGGCGGCCTCGCGTCCTGCACGGCAAGGCCGTGCCATTCCCCCATCACACGGAGCGGACGATTACGCCTGACGGTTAATCGACCCTACGGCTAGTCACCTCGACAAACTCCGCGAACGTCTGATTACGCTTCGCTAATCAAACCTACGACGGCACGGCGACGCCGTGCCATCAGACTTGCCGCAGGCAGCGGAGTCCGGCCGCCATGCCGGGGGGGGCTGCCCAGCAAAGGGGGGGCGTGGCCGCCCCTATCGGCCCAAAAACGGTTCCCAGTCCTTGAACACCGGCTGCAACCCCGCCTGCCGCACGGCGGCGGCCACCTCCCCCACCGGCCTGTCGTCGTGGATGGCAAACTGCTCCAGCTCCTCTTTATCCCCCTCGGCATAGCCACCCGGCTGGGTGCGCGACTCGGCCGACATCTGGGTGATGCCAAGGCGCACCGCGCCGTTGCGAAACGCCGGTGATTCCCGGGTCGAGAGGGACAAATCCAGGGTCGGCGAGAAGAGACGCCAGGCGCAGATCAGCTGGGCCAGCTGGCGATCCGACATGACCACTTCCGGCTCCAGCCCCCCGGTGCAGGGGCGCAGGCGCGGGAAGGAGAGCGAATAGCGGCTCTGCCAGTGGTGGCGCTCGAGCCAGGTGAGGTGCTCGGCCACGAAGTAGCTGTCGGCACGCCAGTCCGAGGAGAGACCGATCAGCGCCCCCAGCCCTATCTTGTCGATGCCGGCACGGCCCAGCCGATCCGGCGTGGCGAGCCGCCATGCGATGTCCTGCTTGTTGCCGCGCAGGTGGTGGCGGGCGTAGGTGGGGGCGTGGTAGGTCTCCTGATAGACCATGACCGAATCAAGACCGAGGGTCTTGAGCTCGGCGTATTCATCCTGCGAGAGGGGCTGCACCTCCATCCCCACCGTGCTGAAGTGGCGGCGAATGATGGGCATCACCTCGCGAAAATAGCCAAGCCCCACCTTGGTCTCGTGCTCGCCGGTCACCAGCAACACGCTGTCAAAGCCGCGCGCCTTGATGGCGAGGCACTCGCGCTCTATCTCCTCCAGGCTCAGGGTCTTGCGCTTCAGACGGTTGCTCATGGAGAAGCCGCAGTAGGTGCAGTCGTTGGCGCAGAGGTTCGACAGATAGAGGGGCACATAGAAGCCGATGGTGTTGCCGAAACGCTGGCGGGTCAGCCGCTCGGCTTCGGCCGCCATCTGCGGCAAAAACGCCTCAGCGGCCGGGGAGATCAGCGCCATAAAGTCATCCAGGCTGCGGCGTGGAGTGGCAAGCGCCCGCTCCACGTCCGCGGCGGTCTTGGCGCGTACCTGCATCCCCACGTCGTCCCACTCCAGCGCCTGCCATCTATCGAGAAAACTCACGCCCTCGATGGAGTCGAAGTGCACGCTCATAGGGCCCCCAGAAAATCGGTGAGCGGGCTGGAGGCCTGGGCCTGCACGCCGCGTGCCCCCAGGCCCGCCTTATAGGCGCTACGGCCTGCCTCACAGGCCAGCGCGAAGGCGCGGCCCATGGCGACCGGGTCGCCGCTCACCGCGATGGCGGTATTGACCAGCACGGCATCGGCGCCCAGCTCAAAGGCGGCGGCGGCATGGCTCGGCGCACCGATCCCAGCATCCACCACCACGGGCACATTGGCCTGCTCGACGATGATGGATAAAAACTCCCGGGTCACCAGCCCCTGATTCGAACCGATGGGCGCGCCGAGGGGCATCACGGCGGCGCAGCCCACCTCTTCCAGCCGTTTGCACAGCACGGGGTCGGCGCCACAGTAGGGCAGCACCACAAAGCCCTCCTTCACCAGCTGTTCGGCGGCTTTGAGCGTCTCGATGGGATCGGGCAGCAGATAGCGCGGATCGGGGTGGATCTCGAGCTTGAGCCAGTTCGTCCCCAGCGCCTCGCGGGCCAGGTGGGCGGCAAACACCGCCTCGGCGGCGGTCTTGGCGCCGGAGGTGTTGGGCAAGAGCTTGACCCCGAGTTGCAGCAAGGGGCTCAAGATATCGTCGTGGGCCTTGCCCGGTTCGAGGCGCTTGATGGCCATGGTGACGAGCTGGGAGCCGCTCGCCTCGATGGCGGCGGCCATCAGATCCGGGCGGGCAAACTTGCCGGTGCCGGTGAAGAGGCGCGAGGAGAAGGTGTGATCGGCAATCTTGAGCATGTCAGCCCCCTGCAATGGCGGTGAAGAGGTGGAGTTCATCCCCGTCATTGAGACGGGTCTCGGCCCAGCGGCCTCGTGGCAGCACGGCGCCGTTAAGGGCCACCGCCACCCCCTGGGGATGGACGTCCTGGGCGGCCAGCAGGTCGGCCACGCTCTGCCCTGCCGCCAGCGGCTGGGCTTTATCGTTGAGTCGAATGGTCAAGGTCATGGGGTGATTTCCTTATCGTTTGTCGGGCATCGGCGCTGCCCGCAAACCGGGCAATCGGGATCGGGGGCCAGAGTGAGGGTCTGCCACTGATGGGCCAGCGCATCGAAACGGCGCAGGGTGCCGGCGACCGGGCTCGGCAGGCCGAGCAGCAGTTTCAGCGCCTCCAGCGCCTGCAGGGAGCCCATCACCCCGACCAGCGGGCCGGTGACGCCGCTGGTCTCGCAGCGCTCGGCGATTTTGGTATCCTGCGGATAGAGGCAGGCGTAGCAGGCGTGCTCATGGCTTGTGCGTACCATCAGCTGCCCCTGCCAGCCCACAGCGGCGGCACAGACCCAGGGTTTGCCCTGGGCCACGCAGGCGGCGTTGATGGCCTGGCGGGTGGCCAGGTTGTCGCAGCAGTCGACAACCAGATCCACCTCTTCCACAAAACCGGGCAGGCTGGCGGCATCGAGGCGCTGGTTGATGGCGATCAGCTCCACCAGCGGGTTGTGGGCGGCCAAGCGCTCGCGGGCCAGCTCCGCCTTGGAGTGGTTGACTGCCTCGCTATCGAACAGGATCTGGCGCGGCAGATTGCTGGAATCCACGGTATCGCCATCGGCAAGCCAGAGGGTGCCGACCCCGGCACCGGCCAGATAGAGGGCAAGCGGCGAGCCGAGCCCGCCCAGGCCCACGATCAGCACGGATTTGCCTTTTAGCCGCGCCTGCCCGGCTTCCCCGATCTCCCCCAACATCAGCTGACGGCCGTATCGCAAATACTCAGCATCAGAGAGCATGGGCCGCCTCCTGCATGTCGGTCATGAGCTGCGCCGAGCGTGGCTCGTCCCCCGCCCCCACGGCGGCGAGCAGCCGCTCGGTCGCCCCCTGCCAGTCGTCGCTCGCCGTGATGGCAGAGACCAGGGCGATGCTGCCGACCCCGCTTGCCTTGACCGCCGCCACCCGCTCCTCGCTGATGCCGCCGATGGCGACCGTCGGCCAGTCGCACATCAGGGCGCGGTAGCGGTGCAGCCGCTCCAGCCCCTGGGGGCGCGAAGGCATCGCCTTGGTGTTGGTCGGGAAGATATGACCGAGCGCAATATAGGAGGGAGCCAGCTCGCGGGCCCGCATCAGCTCGAAGTAGCCGTGGGTGGAGATGCCAAGGCGAAGCCCCGCCCCCTGAATGGCGGCGAGATCCGCGGTCTCCATATCCTCCTGCCCCAGGTGCACGCCCCAGGCGCCCGCCTCGATGGCTT
>NZ_CDDD01000062.1 GCF_000820165.1 Aeromonas taiwanensis | reverse complement strand
GTCCCGCCCAAGGCGGACTGACCCCTCATCCAGGACGCCGCCGAGGGGCGGCGTCCCTGCCCTCTTCCCGCATCCAGCCGCGCCAGAACCAAAGTTCGAAGCAGTGCGCCAAAATACGACCCAGGTTTCGAATCCCCCCCCCGCCTCCCCTGTCCTCTCCCCGGGTCGCCCGCCACAATGCAGGCTCCATTCAAGAGGAGAACAAGATGAGCACATTGAGAGCAAGACGCGCCCTGATCACCGGTGGTGCCAGCGGCATCGGGCTGGCCATTGCCGAGGCTCTGGCCAGCCAGGGGGTGGAGCTGGTCCTGGCCTCGCGCCGCCAGGGCTTGCTGGAGCAGGAGGCGGCCAGACTGGAGGCTCGATACGGAGTGAGGGTCATGGCGCTCGCGCTGGATGTGTGTGACGGCGACCAGGTTCGGGACGGATATGCCCAGATCCGGGAGCGGTTCGGCCCAATCGACCTGCTCATCAACAACAGCGGGGTCGGCAGCGACCACCTGGTACAGGATCTGCCGGAGTCGGAGTGGGACAGGGTGATGGACACCTGCGCCAAGGGCACCTTCCTGATGACCCGGGCCTGCCTGCCGGACATGCTGGCCAACCGCCACGGCACCATCATCAACATCGCCTCCCAGGCCGCCAAACACGGTTATGCCAGGGCCAGCGTCTACTGCGCCGCCAAGTTTGCCGTGCTGGGGTTCGCCAGGGCGCTGCGGGAAGAGGTGCAGCACCAGGGCATCCGGGTCCACACCCTCTGCCCGGGCCTGGTTCAGGTACCGCCCCCGGCCTGTCCCGACGAGCGCAAGCCAGGCTGGCTGCAGGTGGAGGATCTCGCCGAGGCCGTGCTCTACACCCTCCGTCAGGGGGCCCATGTCCAGCTCGACGAAATAGGCATGACGGGGATCTGACGAGATATGCCGGGAGTGGGGAAGCGACACTCTGAGATGGGTCACTGAATCGGGCCGGCAAGGGTGCTTAAATGACCCCTTTCCCCTTGCCGGACAGCCCAGTGACCATGTCATCCTCCCCCCTTCCCCCCTCGTCCTGGCCCGAACACCTGCAGGCCTCCTGGCTGCGCTGCGCCCACCAGACCAGCGCCACCCTCTGGCATCCGCCGCACTGTGCCAGGGGGCAGACCCTGCAGAGCCTGCGCCAGCGCAAGCGGGACCTGCTCACCACGGGCGAGATGGCACTAGAGGATCTCTACGAATTCATGGAAGGACGCCCCTGCGCCCTGCTGCTGACCGACGAGAGCGGCTGCCTGCTGGCCCGCACCGGCCACGGCGAGACGCTGAAGGCGCTCGACGCCCTCGGCTTCGGCCCCGGCGCCTTCTTCAGCGAGGGACGCATCGGCACCAACGCCATCAACCTGGCGGCACTGGAGGGGCTCCCCCTCTGCGTCAGTGGCCCCCAGCACTTCAACCAGACCCTGCACCCCTGGCACTGCTGCGCCAGCCCGGTCTACAACAGCGATGGTCGCCAGGTGGCCGTGGTGGCCCTGTTCTGCCGGGTGGAAGAGGCGGCGGCGGGGGATCTGGCGCTCACCGTCAGCGCCGGTCGCGAGCTGGCCCACCTGCTGCAGATGGAGCGCCTGATGCAGGAGTCCCAGCACCACCTGAGCGAGCTCTACGCCCTGCTGGACGGCATGGATGACGGCGTGCTGGCCTGGGATCCCCAGGGCAGGCTGCGCTACCTCAACGCGCTCGCGGCCAGGCGGTTGCGCCTCGATCCGGATGTCTGTCTCGGCCAGCCCCTCGATCACCACCTGCTGCTGCCCCGGCGACTGCGGCTCGCCATCGAGGCCATGACCCCCCTGAGCCACGTGGAGGTGACCCTGGAGAGAACGGGGGAGCAGGCGGGCGAGTTCATCGATGCACTGGTGAGCCTCAAGCCGCTGCCCGGACCGGACGGGGTCGGCTTCATCGCCCTGCTTCACCCCACCGACAGGCTGCGCGCCATCCATCGCCTGCGCCAGACGGTGCCCGAGCTCTCGGCCCTGGTGGGGGAGTCGAGCGCCATGCGCAAGCTGCTGCGCCATGCCCGCCAGGCGGCCCGGGGTCAGGGCCCCATTCTGCTGCGGGGAGAGGAGGAGGTGGGCAAGGCCCAGCTCGCGGAGGCCATCCACTTTGGCAGCGAGCGGGCCGCCGGTCCCCTCGTCACCCTGAACTGCCAGGCGCTGCCGGGCGAGCGGATGGCGCTGGAGCTGATGGGCTCCGATGAAGCCGGGCAGGAGCGGGCCGGCAAGTTCGAACTGGCCCACGGCGGCACGCTGGTGCTGGAGCAGGTGGAGTGTCTGCCCATGCCCATGCAGGCGGCCCTGCTGCAACTGCTCAAGACGGGCCGCATCCAGCGCTTCGACTCGGCCCGCATCCTGCCGCTCAAGGTGAGGATCATCGCGACCAGCAGCGCGCCGCTGGAGCAAAGGGTGCAGGAGGGGCACTTCGGTCGTCAGCTGCTCTATGCGCTGCAGGGGTGCGAGCTGTGGCTGCCGAGCCTGAGGGAGCGCGCCGCCGACCTGCCCGGCCTCATCGCCCAGCAACTGGTGGCGCAGGGGCGCGAGCCGGGACGCCGCTTCAGCCCGGCGGCCCTCGATTGCCTGCTCGCATATCCCTGGCCCGGCAATCTCGGAGAGCTGCGCAGCGCCATCGAGTACGCCCTGCTCCACAGCAATGACGAGGCTATCTTGCCACAGGCGCTGCCGGCGGCCATCTGCCAAGGCCATCCCCCCGCGTCGGCGGATGCCATGGGGCAACCTCTGCTCTCCCTGGCAGAGCTGGAGCGTCAGGCCATCTTGCGCTGCGCCCACACCAGCAAGGGGCAGGTCAGCCTGATGGCACGCCAGCTCGGGATCAGCCGCACCACACTGTGGCGGCGCCTGAAACGGCTCGACATGGATCTGGCCGACTACCAGAGCTGAGACGTGCTGGCCCAGAAAACACAACGGGCCCCGTCATGACGGAGCCCGTTGTGTTGAGTCAGCCACTCAGTCGCCGAAGCGCGCCTCGGCCAGTTCTTTAAAGCTGGTCAGGGCAGCCTCGGCATCCTCCCCCCTGGCCAGCAGGATCAGGCGATCCCCCTGACGCACGTCCAGCATGGTGAGCCGGGTCAGGCTGCGGGGATTGGCTTCTTTCTCCCCCTTTTGCAGTTTCAACTCGGCGGTGAAGGGCTTGAGGGCGGCCACCAGGCGGGCGGCCGGTCTCACGTGCAGGCCGTGGGGATTGTCTACCACCACCTCGCAGCGCAGCCAGCCATCGTCAGGGGTGGAAGCGAACTCGACGACCTCGGGTTCGGTTTTGCCCGGCAGCATCGCCTGTTTCGGGCCCAGGCCGCCGAGGGCCTCGGCGGCCACCTCGTCCAGTGTCAGGCCGGAGCCGGCCGCTACCACGGCGGCCAGAGTGCCCTCGACCAGAGGGGCCGGGCAGAGCCGCACCCGGGCACTCAGCTCGGGGGGCAGCAGTTCGAGGGCGGTCTCGGCGCTCAGGAGAGCGCTACCCAAGTCCATCAGCACCAGCACGCCGCTGCCGCCATCCGCTTCTTCAATCGCACTCATCACGGCGATGGCGTCGGTGCCGATGGGGTGGTCGGGGTCATCGACTCCGGCCGCCAGCAGCAGTTTTGCCGGGCTGCCCAGCTGATCGGCCAGCGCTTTCAAGCCGGCCGCAAGCTGGGCGCTGTGAGAGACCACTACGATTCCGATCATGTTTACAGCCTCGCTCTGTCGCGCAGGGCGGTCAGCAGCAGCAGGGTCGAGGTGGCCCCCGCATCCTGATGGCCGATGCTGCGCTCGCCAAGATAGCTGGCGCGCCCCTTGCGGGCCTGCATCTGGATGGTGGCCTCGGCGCCGGCCGCGGCGGCGGCCACCGCCTTGTCCAGCGCCTCGGGCAGCGGCAAGCCTTGCTGCTCCGCCTGCTGCAGGGCGGCCAGGGCGGGCCACCAGGCGTCGCACATAGTCTTGTCGCCCGGCTCGGCGCGGCCGCGGGAGACGATCCCCTCGACCCCGTCGCTCAACATCTTGCCGAGCTGGCCGAGGGTCAGGCTCTGGCAGGCATCGCTGCTGGCCGCGGCCCGGATGAAGAAGGTGCCGTAGAGCGGGCCGCTGGCGCCGCCGACCGAGGAGAGCAGGGTCATGCCGGTGGTTTTCAGCACCTGGCCGATGTCCTTGTCCGCCACCGCCGGCAGCTTCTCGGCCACCTTGGCGAAGCCGCGTTGCATGTTGAGGCCGTGGTCGCCGTCGCCGATGTCGGTATCAAGCGCCGTGAGGTAGTCACGCTGATCGGTGAAGATGTGCTCGCAGTCGAGCAGCCAGTTGACAATTTGATGCTTGCTTAACATGGACATTCCTTAGCAGCCGCGACGCAGGGCGGGGGTGTGAACGGGGGCATCCCACAGGGTCATCAGCTCGTCATCCACCTTGAGCAGGGTGATGGAGATGCCGGTCATGTCGAGGGAGGTGCAGTAGGGGCCGATGAGGTTGCGCACCAGATGGATGCCCGCCTCCTCACACAGGGCGGCGAGCCGACCATAGACGCCGTAGAGCTCGGAGATCGGCGTGCCCCCCAGGCTGTTGACCAGGGCGATGACCCGGTCGCCCTTGTTGAACGGCTCGATAAAGGTGTGCTCCTCCTGCCAGCTGCCGGAGGCTCTGTCCCAGTGGCGCAGGGTGCGACCATAGGGGCTGTTGTCGACCAGCTCCTTGAACATGTCGTCCACCAGGGCATTGAGGTCGGTGAAGGGGCGGCGCTCGATGCCCGGCTCGCCGTGGATGCCGACCCCGAATTCCACCTCGTTGTCCGCCAGGGTGAAGGAGGGCTTACCGGCGGCGGGAACTGTGCAGGCGTGCATGGCCACGCCTATAGTGCGGCTCTGGTTGTTGACGCGACGGGCCAGCGCCTCGCAGCGCGCCAGATCATAGCCCGCCTCGGCGGCGGCACCGACCAGCTTCTCGCACAGCACGGTCGTGGCGACACCGCGGCGACCCGCGGTGTAGAGGCTGTCTTTCACCGCCACGTCGTCATCGATGAGGGAGAACCCCACCTTGATACCATCGCCGTGCAGCAGCTCGACCGCGGTCTCGAAGTTGAGCACGTCGCCGGTGTAGTTCTTCACCAGAAACAGCACGCCGGCACCGCCATCGACCGCCTGGCCACACTCGTACATCTGATCCGGCGTGGGGGAGGTGAAGATCTCGCCTGGGCAGGCACCATCCAGCATCCCCATGCCTACCAGACCGCCGTGCATGGGCTCGTGGCCACTGCCGCCGCCGGAAACCAGCGCCACTTTGCCCGCCACGGGGGCATCGGCTCGGGTGATGTAGTGGGGTTCGATACACACCTTGAGCTCGGGATGGGCCGCCGCCATCCCCATCAGCTGTTCACGGACCACGGCATCGACGGCATTGATCAGTTTCTTCATGGCTCACTCCTTGGCTTGCCACCGCACGGGCAGGCAGATGGTTGATGGAGCCAGTCTAGCGGCAGAAGAGGAGATAAAAATGACAGCCGCTTTGGTTCGAATTTGAAACAAAAAAGCGGGGCGACACGTTTCAATCTGAAACGATAAGTGTGGCAACGAGGCAGAACTGTTAGCCGCCTCACACCCATGAAAAGGGCTATGTCCCAATTACGTGTTGCATGGGGCGCCCTAGCGCCTCATGTAAACACATCTTGATGTTTACCTCCCTGCCGTAACGTTCCAGCATTCTGCGCCAGCCCAGATAATTCTTCAGGTAGTGGGTCGCGACTCCATGGAATCGCTCCATCCACTCCTTCAACCGCCGGTGATATCCGTTCACATGCTGGATGTGGTATGCCCCAATCACTCGCTCACCTCGACGGTTGTGCACCACCTGATAGGTTATGCCCCGCGCTTGGCTGAAACTGGCATAGACTCCCGCACCATCACTGCAGAGCACGGCATCGGGCGCGATGAGTGGCTGCAACACTGCTTTCACCGTCTGCGCATCCAGCCTTTCCAGCTGAAAGTCGGCTTGGTGGCCCGCCCTGTCCTGCACCACCATCACTGGGATGTAATCCCGTCCGGTCCCCCGGGTGCGCCCTTTCCCGCCACGATGTCTTGCCGGGCGAGGCAACCCTCGCTGCCCCTTGAACGATTCGAGGAAGAAGGTTTCATCCACTTCCACGATGCCTTCTTCCCGTGTTGCCTGGTGACTTGCTATCGCCTTCAGGAAACGGTGACGCCACAAGAAGGCTGTGTTCTTGCAAACACCGCAGCGGACGGCGGCCTGACGGACAGTGAGTCCATCAATGAGGGCCTGGGCGTAGTCCTCCCAATGCTCAGCCTTGCGTAATCTTGCCAAAGGCGTCTTGGTGAGGAGGGAGCTGGTCCGCCGACACTGCTTGCAACGGTAACGACGCAGCCCACGGCTCCAGCCCCAGGGGGCTAGCTGGGTGGTATCCGCCTGACAGTGGGGACAGCCGCAGCATGTGGGTAACTGGGCATGGAGGGACGTAATCGGGTGTGGAGCGGAGAGCTCATGCTGAGCGACACGGCGCTGACGCAGGGTAAGTAATGGAAAGAGGGACAACAGGTGTTGGAAGGCTGGGGTATCCATGATGAAGGTCCTCGCGGTGATGACCTACTTCCAGATTAGCCTTCCAACACATAATTGGGACAGCGCCATGAAAAAGGGCCCCCACAGGAGCCCTCTTCGATAACCGGAGGTATTAGATGGCCCAGCCACCGGCGTAGAAGATCACCAGCGCCACGGCGATGATGACGGTGCCGATATTGAGCTTTTTCCACTCGGCGGCAAACAGGCGGCCGATCACCAGCGCTACGAAGCCCAGCATGATGCCGGTGACGATGTTGCAGGTCAGCACGATGAAGACGGCGCACAGCATGCCGGAGAGGGCATCTACCGAGTCGTTGAAATCCAGCTTGGTGACGTTGCCCAGCATCAGCAGACCCACGTACATCAGGGCCGGTGCGGTGGCGTAGGCCGGTACCAGATAGCTCAACGGGGAGAGGAAGATCATCAACAGGAACAGCACGCCAACCAGGGTGGCGGTCAGACCCGTCTTGCCACCGGCGGCAGTGCCTGCGGCAGATTCGATGTAGACGGCAGCCGGTGCACCACCGACGGCGCCTGCCACCATGCTGCTGACGGAGTCGGCGGTCAGGGCCTTGCCGCCGCTGATGATGTGGCCGCGCTCGTTGATGAGACCGGCCTGGCCAGCCACAGCACGGATGGTGCCGGTGGCGTCAAACACGGCGGTCATCACCAGCGCCAGCACGGTCGGAATGACGACCGGGTTGAGAGCGCCCAGCACATCCATGCTGCCCACCAGGGAACCCTTCTCACCGGTCAGGCTCGGCATGGCGAAGAAGCCCTGCCAGGTCACTTTCGGGTCGAAGATGAGGCCCAGCACGGAGATGGCGATGATCACCATCAGGATACCGCCCGGTACCTTGCGACGCTCCAGACCGAAGATGGCGGCCAGACCCAGCACCGTCATGACGACGGGGAAGGCGGTCACTTCACCAAGTTGGACCGGCAGGCCGGCCCCTTCATTCTTGATCACCATGCCGACACCGTTGGTGGCGATCAGCAGCAGGAACAAACCGATACCGATGCCGGTGCCGTGAGCGATGCCGGAAGGAAGGTTGTCCAGGATCCACTGGCGCACGCCGGTGACGCTGATCAGGGTGAACAGCACCCCCATCAGGAAGATGGCGCCCAGCGCCACCGGGATGCTCAGCCCCTGCCCCAGCACCAGGCTGAAGGCGGTAAAGGCAGTGAGGGAGATGGCACAACCGATGGCCATCGGCAGCTTGGCCCACAGCCCCATCAGCAGGGAGCCAAAGGCGGCGATCAAACAGGTAGCCACAAACACCGGGCCCTGCTCAAAACCGGCAGCACCCAGCATGTTCGGCACCACTATGATGCTGTAGACCATGGCCAGGAAGGTGGTCAGCCCTGCGACCAGTTCCTGGCGCACGGTACTACCACGCTGGGTGATGGAAAAATAGGAGTCCAGAAATCCGCCGTTGCCGGTACGGGCCGTCATTTCTTGCGTTGCCATAACTCATCCTGAAAGTGTGAAGGAAATCGTTTGCGTAATGGCGCGCAAAATAGCAAGAATTTGGCGAAATTACAGCGGATCAGCCACCATTTTCCCGAACTTTTCCATTTACAGCTTCAATGGAAACCACAACTTGTGTGCAGAGGTCTCACCATCAGCCTCTACACTCTTAAGTAATCACCCGCCCATCCACCGGAGAGAAGCCCATGCACACAGGCAATCTGCTTGGCAAGATCCCCTCCCCCCTGCCCAATGAAGTGTTCACGGATCTGGTCAGCACCAACCACTTTCGCATCGAACGCATCCTCTCTCTGGGACATCAGACCCCTTCTGGGGAGTGGTTCGATCAGGATGAACACGAATGGGTACTGCTGGTACAGGGCGAGGCCATCTTGGTCTTCATCACACCGGATACCGGGGAACAGGAGCGTGCACATCTGGGGCCAGGGGACTACATCAATATCCCCGCCCACCTTCAGCACAGGGTGGAGTGGACCCATCCTACCGAAGCCACCGTCTGGCTCTGCATCTATTACTAGTGAGGGACTCCCAGTCGGGAAGGAGCAGGATATGGAATCGAACAGAAAAGAAAAAAGCCCAG
>NZ_CDDD01000061.1 GCF_000820165.1 Aeromonas taiwanensis | reverse complement strand
CCAGCGGGGTGCGCAGCTCGTGGGCCGCCTCGTTGGTGAACTGTTTCTCCCGCTCCAGGGTGTCTGCCAGGGCGTGCATCAGCCGGTTGATCTCCCCCACCAGGGGCGTCAGCTCCTCGGCCTTGATGGCCAGGTTGAGGGGACTCAGGTTGGCGGGGTGGCGCTCGCCGATGGCCTGGGCCAGCTGGTGCAGCGGGGCCAGGCCACGGGTGATCAGCCACCACAGCAGGCCGAGCAGGAAGGGCAGGGTGATGAAGAGCGGCAGCATGGTGAGGGTGGCCATCTTGCTGGCCAACTCCCCCCGCTCGTCGTCCCGCTCCGCCACGATGAGCCAGGTCTGCTCGTCCTCGTTGTAGAGGGTGAAGGTGCGCCAGTCGTGGCCGTCGCGGTGCACGGCGCCAAAGCCCAGCTCCGGTTTGCTGAACAGCTGGCGCGGGGCGCTGGGGGAGCGCAGCAGTATATTGCCCTCCTCATCCGTCATCTGGAAGGTGAGGTTGCGCTCGAACTCGTGGCCATAGGGGGTGAACTCGTTGTCCTCCCCGATCTGGCCGAAGCCGCTCGGCTCCCGGTGGGGGGCGTTCGGCTCGGCCTGCTCCCACTCCTGGTAGATGGCGCCGTTGCTCGGCAGATCGCCGCTCTGCTGCAGATAGCGGTTGAGCAGCTGGTTGGTGATGCGGGCGGACTGGGCCAGGCGGGCATCGAACAGCTCTTCCATCTCGTGGTTGGCCTCCAGATAGCCGATGAGGCCGCTGACGGCGAGGCTGACGCTGACCAGGGCCAGGATGCCGGAGAGCAGGAAGCGGCGGATGGAGCGGACGCGACTCATGGTGCCAGGGCTCCCTTGCCAGCCTGGCTGTCGAGCTGGGGCACTATGTAGCCGACCCCGCGGATGTTGCGGATGAGCTCGGGGAAAAACTTCTTGCGCAGGTGGTGGATGTGCACCTCCACCGCATTGCTCTCGGCCCCCTCGTCCCAGCCGTAGAGGCTCTGCTGCAGCTGGTCGCGGCTGAGCACCCGGCCGCTCTGGGTGATGAGCTCCTGCAGCAGCTTGTACTCGTGGGGCGTGAGCCTGACCGGCTCCCCCCGGTAGGTAACCTGCTGGGAGGCCGGGTAGAGCTGCAGCTCCCCGTACTCCAGCACCGCCTGGGCCTGCCCCTTGCTGCGGCGTACCAGGGCGCGCAGGCGGGCGTTGAGCTCCTGCAGGGCGAAGGGTTTGACCATGTAGTCGTCGGAGCCCGCATCCAGCCCCAATACCCGGTCGTCCAGGGCATCCCGGGCGGTGAGGATGAGCACCGGCAGGCTCTGCCCTTCCCGGCGCAGCTTGCGCAGCAGGCTGATGCCGTCGATGTCGGGCAGGTTGAGGTCCAGAATGAGGGCGGCGAACTCCTCGCTCTTGAGCGCCGACAGGGCGGGCAGTCCCTGCTGCAGCCAGTCCACCGTGTAGCCGCTGCTGCGCAGGGCATCCACCATGCCGTCCCCCAGCATCACATCATCTTCCACCAACAGGATCCGCATTCTCTTCTCCCCTCAAACGGCACTGCCCACCAGTATGCAAGCTGGTGGGCAGAGTTTAAATAGCGCACTGTGCTGCCTGTGTTTACAGCTTGGCGAGACGCTCGCGGATCTCCTGTCTGCGGCCCTCGTCCGCCAGCTCGCGCCCCGGGCGGGCAGGGGCGGCCAGGGCCTTGTCCAGGTAGACCTTCGCCTGGGCCTTGTCCCCCTGATCCAGCAGGAAGTCGCCGTAGAAGAAGTTGGGGTCGATGCCGGTGGGGTTGATGGCGAGCGCCTGCTTGAGCAGTTGCTCCGCCTTCTCGTCATCGCCAAAGCCCACCGGCCAGCCCGGCACCTGGTAATAGAGCGAACCCAGGCTGGTGTAGGCCGAGCCGTCGAGCGCCTTGGGATCCTGCTTGATGGCGATCTCCAGCCTGGCCTTGGCCTCCTTCACCAGACTCAGTGCCCCCAGCCCGCCCTTGGCGCCAGCCCAGGTGCTCTTGACGATGGCGGACCAGATCAGCAGATCGGTACGAAACGCCTCCTTGGCACTCGCCTCATCGGCCTTTGTACTCAGGGTCTCCAGGCAGCTCTCCTTGGCCTTGCCAGTCTGCTGGTACTGGCAGTGGGCCCATTGCTGCTGGATGGCGGGCAGGGCATCGGCGGCCCGGGCCAGGGGGCTGACCAGCGTACCTCCCAGAGTGAGCAGCAGGAGGCCGTGGGAGACGCGGGGACGGAATGTGGCGTGTTTCATCTCAATGTTCCTTCTCGTTCGTAGCGGAGGAGCCGTGGGGAGGGTGACCCAGGGCGTGGGAGCGGCGGGCATGGCGTTCTATGATGGGGAGCTGCCTGGCCAGCGCCAGATCCACCACGGCGGGCAGCAGGGCGTTGAGGCGCACGAACAGCTTCTCCGGCCAGCCGAGCCAGTAGCGTCGCGTCTCGTTGCACAGGGCGATGACGGCCTCCTCGGCCACGTCCTGGGGGCTGTCGGTGTGGGTGCCGAGCTCGGCATTCATGGCGTAGGCCGCCTCGGAGTTGAGCAGGGTGCGGGTGGCACGGGGGGCGAAGTGGATCACCTTGATGCCGCTCCCTTCCAGCTCCCGTCCCAGCGCCTCGCTGAAGCCGCGCAGGGCGAACTTGCTGGCGCAATAGACGCTGTAGCCGGCAAAGCCGATGGCCCCGAGGCTGGAACCCACGTTCATGATGATGGCGGGCTTGCGCAGCCTTGGCAGCAGGGCGCGGGTGAGCTGGATGGGCGCTTCTATGTTGAGCAGCACCTGGCGCGTCACCTGCTCGCCGCTCTGATCTTCCAGCCAGGCGAACTGGTTGCAGCCCGCGCTGTTGATCAGCACGTCCAGCCCCTCGTCCAGGGCCGGGTGTTGCAGCAACCGGGCACGCTCCTGGGGCGAGCCGAGATCGGCGCTCACCGTCTGGTGGCGCTCCGGGTGGGGCAGCTCCTTGCGCAGGCGCTCCAGTGCGCCCGCCCGGCGCCCGTGCAGCAGCAGGTGAGCGCCCTGGGTTGCCAGCTCCATGGCCAGGGCTTCACCGATGCCGCCGCTGGCACCGGTGAGCAGTATGCGTTTCCCTTCTAACTTCATTGAGCGGATCCCGTGAGCTGATAGAGCATGTCGCCGTAGAGGCGGTAGACCACCTTGGCGGCGTGAATGATGGCGGCCTGATCGGCGGGGTTCTCCACCCGGTCCATCAGGGACTCGAAGAACTGGAGGTGCTCCTGATCCAGGGCACCGTGGGAGCTCAGGTAGCTCATGGCCTGGGGGGGCAGGCCGAGGCCGCTCTTGAGCTGGTCTGCGACGGTCAGGGCGATGGCGACGCTGGTGCCTTCCAGCACCTGGACCATGCCGAAGAAGCCCATGGGATTGCCGCGCTGGATCTGGTCGTAGAGGAAGGCCACCATCAGCTCGATGGGCAGGTCGGGCTGGCCGTGGCGCACCGCCTCGGCATCGCCGCCACAGGCGCGGATGTCATTGAGGATCCACTCCTGATGGCCGTACTCCTCGTCGATGTACTCCCGGATGGCGCCGCGCACCCACTCGTACTCCTGGCCCAGCTTGCCGCCGGTCGCCATCAGGAGCGGCACCGTGTGGCGCACGTGATAATAGGCCTGCGCGAGGAAGGCAAGGTAGGTGTCGCGATGAATGTCGCCACGGCGACAGGCCTCGATGATGGGGGCGTTGAACAGGCGCTCGCGCTCGGTGGCGGTGGCCTGTTGCAGGGTCTGGTAGAAGCTCATGAGGTTTCTCCTGTGAGGCATTGGCGTATCTGCCGGGAAAAGTGCTGATAAATCTCGTTGCGACGGGGGCGCCCGTTGGCGGTCAGCAGGCCGGGATGCTGATCCAGGGCCACCGGCAACCAGTGATGGATGCGGGCGTAGTCGGGCAGCTGCTGGTTGATCCTGGCTATCTGCTCCGGCAACTGGGACTGGGTGCCCGGCAGCGGCTGGATCAGGGCCACGTTGGCGGGCTGGCCGTCGCCGAAGACCACGATGCGGGCGATGGCCGGGCAGAGCTGGGCCTGGGCCTCCACCCACTCCGGCGAGAAGTTGCGGCCGAAGGCGGTGATCTGCACGTTCTTCTTGCGCCCGATGATGTGCAGGAAGCCATCGGCATCCAGATGGCCCAGATCCCCGGTGGCGATGGTCCCGGCGAGGGGTTCCTCTTCCCCCAGGTAGCCCAGCATGGCACTGCCGCTCACCATGACCTCGCCGTCGGCGGCGATCGATACCTGACAGTGGGGCAGGGGCAGGCCGACGCTGCCGGGGCTATCCCCCTGCGGGCCGTTGAGGGCCACGACGGAGCCGCACTCCGACAGGCCATAGCCCTCGTAGACCGGCAGCCCCAGCGAGCGGGCGTGGGCGATGAGCTCGGGGGCGACCTTGCCCCCGCCGACGGCGACGAAGCGCAGCCCTTTGAGCTGTTCGGCCAGGACCGGGGTGGTGCGGCACAGTGCCAGCAGCAGGCGCAGCAGCTCGGGCACCAGCACCAGGCTGTGGCTGGGCCAGCGCAGCAGGGCCTGGGCCAGGGTGGCCGGGTCCAGGGCGCTGGAGCCGGAGAAGCCGAGCTCCGCCAGCGAAGGAATGCGGCTGCAGGCGCCGGTCAGCAGCGGCACATAGAGGCCGGTCAGATTCTCCAGCAGGGTGGCCAGCGGCAGCAGGGTCAGGTGCTGCTCAACCCGGGCCGGGGCGACCCGCTCTGCCAGGGAGGTGCAGACGGCGGTCATCTGTGCCAGGGAGAGGCAGACCCCCTTGGGCTGGCCCGTGGTGCCTGAGGTATAGGTGATCTTGGCGGTGCCGTCGGGCAGAGCCGGGCGTCTGGTAGGGGTGCGCCGCCACAGGGGGAGCGCCTGTGCAGTCGGAGTGCCCGTCAACAGTTGCAGGGGGGCGGCGGCCTGCCAGCCCTCGTGCCTGGGGCCCACCAGGGCATCGGCGCCGCTGCTCTCCAGCAGCCAGGACTGCTGGGCCGGGCTGAAGAAGTGGGGCACCGGGATGACGACGATGCCCGCCCGGGTGCAGGCCAGATCGAGCAGCGCCCAGGGCAGGCCGTTGTCGAGCTGCAGGGCCAGGCGTTGGATGCCGGCCTGTTGCAGGCGGTCGGCCAGCTGCTGGATCTGCTGCCACAGGGTCTGGTAATCCAGCGCCCCCTGGCTGCCTTGCAGCGCCGGCTGGTGCGGCGTCTGGCTCGCGTGGCGGGCGATGGCATCGAACAGGCTCATTGAGCGCACCTCATGTGATGGTCGAGACAGTGCTGGCTGAACAGGGTGGGCATGGTTTCCAGCAGGTTGAGCAGCAGGCTGTTCTGGGCCAGCACCTCGCGCCCCTGATTGATGTCGCCCACCATCACCCTGGGTTGGCAGCGGTAGTATTCCCCCCAGGCGCTGGCGTCGTCCCCCACCTGGTGGGCCTGGGCGGGGGCCAGCTCCACCGGGTTGAGGCGCAGGCGGGCAAAGCTGTTGCGCAGTTTGGCGGTGCCGGTGAAGACCACGTAGTCGAGGGCGTTATCGCACAGCAGCCGGCAGAGGGCGGCAAACATCAGGCGGGCATTGCCCGGCTGGCTGCAGGCAAAGTTGCCCACCTCTATGATGCGGTTGCGGGCCGGGCGCACCCCGAGGCAGGTCTCGATGGCGGCCTCCACGGGTTGATCCAGATACTGTTCCAGATAGAGGCGCTCACCGCTGGCCAGCTTGAGCCCACAGGCCCCGACCAGCACGCCGTCGGCCCGGTAGAGCCCGAGCAGGCAGGGGAGAAAGTGGGGAATGCGGGCGTTGAACTCCAGGGTGTAGGCCGACTGGATATAGGTCTGCAACGCCATGACCTGCTGCGGGGACTCGGCCAGGATCAACCTGTAGGGGGCTTGGATCTCTGTGGTCATGGTTGGCTCCTTCTTTTGCGATGGGTTGAGAGTAAAAGGGCAAACTTAAGAAACCCTTAAGGCATGAAAAAAGAGGCGAACGGGAGAGGGGGGCCGCGCCGACCATGGGCAGACAGACAAAACAGTTGCCAGCGGCGGGCGTGGCAGGCACTCTGCCCCGCTGTCGCCACCCGAGGAGTCCCCATGTCATCCCCAGTTCGCTGTCCCCTCTGCTCATCCAGCCAACATTACCCCCTGCCGGTGGCAGGCAAGGGCTATCACCGCTGTCTGGCGTGCGAGCTGGTCTGGCTGGACGAGGCGGACCACCTGGGCGAGGTGGCCGAAAAGGCGGTCTATGACGGGCACGACAACCGGGTGGACGATCCCGGTTATCGGCGCTTTCTGATGCGCGCGTTCGGGGAGGTGCTGGCGCGGGTATCGCCCCCGGCCAGCGGCCTCGACTTTGGCTGCGGCCCGGGCCCGGCGCTGGTCGCCATGGGGCGGGAGGCGGGCTATGAGATGGCGGGCTACGACAAGTTCTATGCCGATGAGCCCGAGCTGCTGACGAGACAGTATGACTTTATCACCAGCACCGAGGTGGTGGAGCACCTGGCCGAGCCACGCACCGTACTGGACGGGCTCTGGGCCCGCCTCCACCCCGGCGGCGTGCTGGTCTTGCAGACCCAGCGGGTGCTCGGGGACGAGCGCTTCAAGACCTGGCGCTACCGCCACGACCCGACCCACATCGTCTTCTTTGCCGAGGCGTCGTTTCGCGCCCTGGCCGCGTGCTGGCAAGCAGAAGTCGCGTTTCCCCATGCCGATGTGGCGGTCTTCACCAAACCCTGAGCGGGGCGTTTTCATTTGGCCATGAGTTGGGCATGCTGGTGGTTTGAACCCCAGGAACGGATTCCCCTATTGTCATGTCGACTCCCCACCTCTCATTGCAAGACGCCCGCCACCTGCAGCTCGCGGCCCAGGGGCTGCTGACGCCCCCCAGGCGCAAGGCGAGCCAGGCCGACGTGCTGGCCTGCATCCGCCGCATGGCACTGCTACAGATAGACACCATCTCCGTGGTGGCCCGCAGTCCCTATCTGGTGCTGTTCAGCCGCCTCGGCCAGTATGACCCCCGCTGGCTGGAGCAACTGCTGGCCGGGGGCGACATCTTCGAGTACTGGGCCCACGAGGCCTGCTTCGTCCCCCGGGAGGATTACCGGCTGCTGCGCCACCGCATGCTGGATCCCGCCGCCATGGGGTGGAAATTCTCGGCCCAGTGGCTCAAGACCCACGGCGGCGAGATAGAGCAGATCGTGGCGCGCATCCGCGAGGAGGGACCGGTGCGGGCGGCGGACTTCGAGCGCAAGGGGGGCAAGGGCAACGGCTGGTGGGACTGGAAGCCCGAGAAGCGCCACCTTGAGGTGCTGTTCACTGCGGGGCGCCTGATGGTGCGCGAGCGGCGCAACTTCCAGCGGGTCTACGATCTCGCCGAGCGGATCCTCCCCGAGTGGAACGACGAGCGGGATCTGCCGAGCCGGGAGCTGGCACAGCGGGACATGGTGCGGGCCAGCTGCCGTGCGCTGGGGCTGGTCAAGACCGGCTGGGTGTCGGATTACTACCGGCTGCGGCGCGGTAAGTACGACGCCCTGCTCCACCAGCTGGCGGACGAGGGGGAGCTGTTGCCGGCGCGGGTGGAGGGGTGGCAGCACGGCGCCTTCGTGCACGCCTCCCTAGCCGGGGAGCTGGCCCAGGCGCAGGCCGGCACCCTCAGGGCGACCCATACCACGGCCCTGTCACCGTTTGATCCTCTGGTGTGGGATCGCAAGCGGGCCAGCGAGTTGTTTGGCTTTGACTACCGCATCGAGTGCTATACCCCGGCCTCCAAGCGCCAGTACGGCTACTTCGTGCTGCCCCTGCTGCATCGCGGCAAGCTGGTGGGCAGGATGGACGCCAAGGCCCACCGCAAGGAGGGGGTGTTCGAGGTGAAGAGCCTCTATCTGGAGGCGGGGGTCAGAGTGACGCGCACCCTGGCGCAGGACTTGCTCAAGGCGCTGCAAAGGCTGGCCGACTGGCACCAGACCCCGCAACTGAGATACGGCGCCGTGCCCGCCCCCTTGCTGGGACTGTGGCAAAACGAGGTGGCGTGATTCGCCGACTCCCAGACAAAGAAAAACCGGGCACCAGGCCCGGTTTTTTGATGGCGATCGGAACCGCTTACTGGAACACCAGCACCATCAGCAGGCCGACGGTGATGGCGGACACCAGGAAGGCGAAGCCATAGAACACGTAGTGGTGCAGCTTGGTGGTGTGGATCCCGAGGTCGTGCAGGCCGTGGTAGATGCGGTGCATGCCGTGCCAGACGGGCAGGGCGATGATCACCAGCAGGATGCAGGCACCCCACCAGGAGCTGGCGAATTCGAGCACGCGCTCGTAGCTCATGGTCTCCACGTCCATGATGCCCATGGGCACCAGCAGACCTGTGATGAGGACAATGACCGGCAGCAGCATAGCAACGACCATGCCACCCGCACCAAACAGACCCCAGTAAATTGGCTCGTCAGAACGTCTCATTGTTTTCTCCTCAGGCCACGATGATCAGGACAAGCAGGGATACCACCGCCAGCGCCACATACTGGGCGATGACGATCGGCTTCTCCGGCACCAGGTCTTCACCACGGAAGATGCGCATGGCTTTCGGGGCCAGGGCGAACCAGGTCTTGGCGTGGAACAGGCAGGCTGCCAGGGCGACGACGTGGAACAGGATGGCGATCGGGCTCTGCAGGGATTCCAGCCAGCCGTTGAACGCCTCCTGACCCTGGACCAGGCGCATCAGACCCCACATCAGCACCACGGCATAGATGGAGACGAAGATGCTGGTGCCTTCGCGGATCATGTAGCCGGTGTAGAAGGCATTCTTCAGCCACCAGTCTTTCTTCATCTCGCGCACGTAGGGCTTACGTTTGCTCTCAGTGTTGTTCATGGTCTCACTCCTGGTCTCAATCCGGCTTGAACATGGCGATCATGTAGTCCTTGGCGCTCTCGACCTTGCCAAGCTGGATGGCGGCGGCCGGATCCACGCCCTTCGGGCACACTTCGGAGCAGTAGCCCACGAAGGTGCAACCCCAGACGCCTTCGTCCTGGCTGATGATCTTCATCCGCTCTTTGGACGCGCTGTCGCGGTTGTCGGCGTTGTAGCGGTAGGCCAGTGCCAGGGCCGCAGGACCGGTGAACTTCTTGTTGATGCCGTACTGCGGGCAGGCGGCGTAGCACAGACCGCAGTTGATGCACATGGAGAACTGGTGATACTTCGCCATGTCGGCCGGGGTCTGGGTGTACTCGCCATCGCACAGGTTGCGCGGCTCAGACGGGATGATGTAGGGCTTGATGCTCTCCAGCTTCTCGATGAAGTCGGACATGTCGACCACCAGATCGCGCTCGATGGGGAAGTTGTTGAGCGGCTCTATGGTCATCTTGCCCGGCAGGTAGTCCCGCAGGAAGGTCTTGCAGCCGAGTTTCGGAATGCCGTTGACCATCATGCCGCAGGAGCCGCAGATCGCCATCCGGCAGGACCAGCGGAAGCTCAGGGTGGAGTCCAGTTGATCCTTGATGTACTGCAGGGCATCCAGCAGGGACATCTCTTTGAGGTAGGGCACCTGGAAGGTCTGCATCCAGGGCTCGTTATCCTGCTCCGGACGGTAGCGCAGGATTTCAATTTCGATCATCTCAGCCATTCTTCTTAGCCTCGTCTTGTTTCTCACCCTCGGAACCGTACACGCGCTTGGCCGGTTGGGATTTAGTGATCTTCACATCGGAATAGTCGATGGTCGGGGCCCCTTCGCCGTTGTAGAAGGAGAGAGTGTGCTTGAGGAAGTTGACGTCATCACGCTCCTCGTAACCGTCCAGACGCTGGTGGGAACCGCGGGACTCTTTCCGGTTGATGGCGGAGTGCGCCATGGCTTCGGCCACGTCCAGCATGTAGCCCAGCTCGATGGCGTACAGCAGGTCGGTGTTGAAGACGGAGGACTTGTCGTTGATCTTGATCTTCTTGTAACGGGCTTTCAGCTCGTTGATCTTGTCGATGGTGCCCTGCATCAGCTCTTCGGTACGGTAGATACCAACGCCGGCTTCCATGGACATGCCCAGCTCGTTGCGGATATCCGCCGGGTTTTCGGTGCCGTCGATGTCGAGCAGGGAGAGGTGCTGCTTGATGAGCGCCTCGGCCTTGGCGACCAGCGCCTGGGTGTCGCCGTGAGCCTGGGTCTTGGCGAATTCACCGGCGTGCTCACCGGCCACCTTGCCGAATACCACGATCTCGGACAGGGAGTTGGAACCCAGACGGTTCGCGCCGTGCAGGCCGACGGAGGCACACTCGCCGAGGGCATAGAGGCCCGGCAGACGGGTGGCGCACTGGCCGTTGGTCTCGATGCCGCCCATGGTGTAGTGGGCAGTCGGACGCACCGGGATCGGCTCTTTCACCGGATCCACACCCACGTAGGCCTTGGCCAGTTCGCAGATGAAGGGCAGACGCTCCTTCAGGTATTTCTCGCCGAGGTGGCGCAGGTCGAGGTGAACCACGTCACCCATGGGGCCCTGGATCACGCGGCCTTTCTGCTGCTCCTGCCAGAAGGCCTGGGAGAGGCGATCGCGCGGACCCAGCTCCATGTGCTTGTTCTTCGGCTGGCCGACCGGGGTTTCCGGGCCCAGACCGTAGTCTTGCAGGTAGCGGTAGCCATCCTTGTTCAGCAGGATGCCGCCCTCACCACGACAACCCTCGGTCATCAGGATGCCGGTGCCCGGCAGACCGGTCGGGTGGTACTGGACGAACTCCATGTCCCGCAGGGGCACGCCGTGGCGGTAGGCCAGGGCCATGCCGTCACCGGTGACGATGCCGCCGTTGGTGTTGTAGCGATAGACGCGGCCGGCACCGCCGGTGGCCAGCACCACGGACTTGGCCTGGATGAAGCGGGTGATGCCGTTCTGGATGTCAAAGGTGACGACACCCTGGACGCGACCGTCTTCCACGATGAGATCCAGGCAGAAGTGCTCGTCGAAGCGCTTGATGCTCGGGTACTTGATGGAGGTCTGGAACAGGGTGTGCAGGATGTGGAAGCCGGACTTGTCGGCGGCGAACCAGGTACGGGGGATCTTCATCCCGCCGAAACGGCGCACGTTGGCCTTGCCATCGGGCTTGCGGCTCCAGGGGCAGCCCCAGTGCTCCAGCTGGATCATCTCGTTGGTGGCGTTCTCGACGAAGTACTCGACCACGTCCTGCTCGCACAACCAGTCGCCGCCGGAGACGGTGTCGTTGAAGTGGTTTTCGAGGGAGTCGTCATCGCGGACGACGCCGGCGGCACCACCTTCGGCAGCGACGGTGTGGCTGCGCATGGGGTAAACCTTGGAAATCAGGGCGATGTCCAGGTCGGGGTGGGCTTCTGCAATGGCGATTGCGGCACGCAGGCCACCGCCACCGGCACCGATGATGGCGACATCGGTCTTGATAATATCCACATCTGCCTCCTTAGGGATAGATTTGCTGGGCACGATTTTGCTCTATGAAAAAAATTCAGGCTTGATGCAAGTCAAACTGCTCTGTTTTAGTGCGTGGCAATGGTGGTTTTTAGTACAACCACCCCATTCCATGGATGAAAACGCCGTATTTATCGCCATCCGTCAGTCATCAGGATCAGCCGCAACCATGAGTCTGGTTGTTTTAACCCCCAGATTATATGTAGTTTTCTTTCAGGAAAATGAGAAATGCCTCTCTTTTTGGGTATTACCCTTAAAGTTTTTAAGTTTTTTATCAAAATTATTTAGTAAGAATTATTCTCAGCGTTTCCCACCGAAAATAGACTTCAAAAAAGTAATGCGAATATAGACTGCATGCGCCAATGGCAGACTGGATGCGAGCTGAATGGGGAGGCGCGTCACAAAAAGGGTCGGCGAGGCTCCCGGGTAATAACTGCTGAAACAAAAGGGATTTTACGAAAAAAAAGGGGCCTGTACGGCCCCCTGAATAGGGTGGTCTCAGATGCGGAACATGCCCACCTGATTGTTCAGTTCGCCTGAGATATTTTTAAGCTGGGCCGACAGATTGCGAGAGCTGTCCGCATCGACCGCCAGCTCGTCGGAGACGTCCTTGACCGCCTGGATGTTGCGGCTGACCTCGTCGGTGACTGCACGCTGCTCCTCGGCGGCGCTGGAGATCTGGGTCGCCATGTCGGAGATCTGGTTGATGGAGGTGGTGATCTGCTCGAGGGCCTGGGTGGCGTCGTTTGCATCTTCCACGCTGTTCTGGGCCAGCAGCTGGCCCTCGTGCATGGTGCTGACGGCCCCCTGGGTATTGCGCTGCAGGGTCTCGATCATGCTGCGGATCTCGACGGTGGAGCTGTGGGTGCGCTGGGACAGCACCCGTACCTCGTCGGCCACCACCGCAAAGCCGCGACCCTGCTCGCCAGCCCGGGCCGCCTCGATGGCGGCGTTGAGCGCCAGCAGGTTGGTCTGCTCGGCGATGCCCTGGATGGTGGAGAGGATGGTGTTGATCTCCTGGGCGTTCTTCTCCAGCTCCTGGATGATGCCGGAGGCCTGCTTGACCTGGGTGGCGAGATCCGTGATGGAGCGCTGGTTGCGGGCGATCACCTGCTTGCCGTGCTCACAGCTGCTGGAGGAGCTGCGGGCCGCTTCCGCGGTCTGCTCGGCATTGCTGGCGACCTCGACGGCAGTGGCGGACATCTCGTGCACCGCGGTCGCTATCTGGGAGATCTCGTTCTGCTGGCGGGCCAGCCCCTGGTTGGATTTCTCCGCCATGTCGTGGGAGGACCTGGCCTGCTGATTGAGCTGGCTGGAGGAGTTGGAGATGTCCTGCACCATCACGTGGATGCGCTCGATGAAGGTGTTGACGTGCTTGGCGACGGCGCCGACCTCGTCTTCCCGCTCGATCTTGATGCGGCGGGTCAGGTCGCCGTTGCCGCGGGAGAGATCCGCGATGGCGTCGCCGAGGGTCTTGAGCGGAGCAAGGGAGCGGTTGATGGCCACGTAGGAGAAGCCCGCGACGATGAGGATGGTCAGCAGCCCCTGCAGCAGGGCGGAGGTCA
The DNA here is from genome assembly GCF_000820165.1 of Aeromonas taiwanensis. GTDB lineage: Bacteria > Pseudomonadota > Gammaproteobacteria > Enterobacterales > Aeromonadaceae > Aeromonas > Aeromonas taiwanensis. The sequence goes on along the minus strand of NZ_CDDD01000061.1, from coordinate 13,573 downwards.
CCATGCGCGACACGGACTGGTAGGCGACCGCCTCGTCAACGACGATGCCGAAGTACCAGTTGGTATTGGGGATCTCGGTGAGATCGAAGATGCTTGCCTTGCCGCTGATCTCCATCTCGGAGATGGTGTTGTCATGGGCCAGTTCGTTGACCTTGGCCGCCGTCAGCTCCGGGGAGATGGCGGTGGCGGGTTTGAGGGTCAGCGCCTTGTCCGGGTGGGCGATGATGGTGCCGTTGCTGTCCACCAGGATGGCGTAGGTGCCTTCCGAGTTCATGGCGAGCACGTCTTTCACCAGACCGTCGATGGAGACGTCACCGGCGATGACGCCGTCGGTGTTGCCGCGGCTGAAGGGCTCGGCGATGGTGATGATGAGCTGGCCCGTGGTGATGTCGGCGTAAGGGGCCGTGATGGCGAGCTTGCCGGCGGCCATGGCATCCTTGTACCAGGGGCGCTGGCGCGGGTCATAGCCGGCCGGCAGATCGGTGGGCTTGCTCTGGATCATCCGGCCATCCTTGGTGCCCACGTAGACGAGATCGAAGTTGCCCGCATTCATGGACTGGGCCAGATGGCTGAGGGGCTCGTCTTCCTTGGCGAAGGCTTCCTTGGTGGCGGTGACGAGATTGATGCGGGCGTCGAGCCAGCGGGAGATCCCCTTGACGTTGGCGATCGAGCTGTCGTCGATGAAGCTCCAGATCAGTCGCTGTGTCTCGCTGCGCAACTGGGAGGTGTTGTACCAGACCTGCAGGCCGGTAATGACCAGAATGATGGCCCCGATGGCGAGGACCAGCTTGTTCTTGATGGATAGGTTCATGTTTACATCCTTGTGAGCGTCAGTCTGAGATCCATGGTGTTTGTTATTGTTATGAGCCAACTCTGTATCGGCTGGCGGTGGACTTTATGTATCCCGGTGCACAGCAATTTTTCGACTTTTTTCACCTCCCGACGGCCCGCCAGGCCGCGCCGATACTCAGCTGAATCGATCTGGCCGGTTGGTAAAGATGCCATCGACACCCATGCTGGCGAGGGCTCTCTCATCACTCACTTCGTCGACCGTGTAGACCAGGATCTTGAGCCCCCGGCGATGGGCATCCGCCACCAGGGTCTGGTCGACAAAATCCACGTCGCAGTTAAGGGACCAGGCCCCCAGCTCTTCGGCGAAGCGGGCCCCGTGCAGCGGCAGGCTGGCGGTCAGGGCGCCGAGGCGCAGATCGGGCCTCAGACTGGCAAAGTGCGCCAGCTCGGGATGGTGGAAGGAGGAGATGACCCAGTGCGCCGGGGTGAAGCCGAGATCGGCCTCGGCCCGACGGGTCAGGGCGGCCACCGGCTCGGCGGTGCCAGCCCCCTTGAGCTCGATATGCAGTTCGCAGCGCCCCGCCACCAGCGCCATCACCTGCCACAGGGTCGGGATCCGCTCCCCCTGGCCCGCATCCAGGCTCGCCAGGTAGTCCCGGGACTGCCCGGTCAGAACCCCGTGCCCGTCGGTGCAGCGCTCCAGCCGGCGGTCGTGGAAGACCCAGAGCTCGCCGTCTGCCCACTGTACGTCGAGCTCGATGGCGCCGACGCCAAGCTCCAGCGCGACGGCCATCGCCTTCAGGGTGTTCTCCGGTGCCAGGCCGCTGGCGCCGCGATGGGCAATGATCTGCATGCTTGCTCCTGTTGTTGTCGGTGCACGGCGCTGCGTTTGTTGCACCCTACGAGGCTAGCTCAACCCCGGCTCATCCGGATATCGATCTGTTGGTGAGGCAGGTGCATGCCTATCTGGTGGAGTTTCTCCAGGATCAGTGAGTGCACTTCGTGGGTGATGGGCATCCGGTGATCCATGTTGTTCACGTAGAGGCGGATCTCGTAGATGAGGGCCGAGTCGGTGAACTCGACCAGGAACACCTCCGGGGTGGGGGTATCCAGCACCAGAGTGGACTCCTGCACGCACTGTTCCAGCAACTGCTGCACCTGCTTGGGATTCTGGGTCAGGCCGATGCGGATGCGCAGCTTGACCCGGGTAATGGCGTCGGACAGGGACCAGTTGATGAACTGTTCCGTGATGAAGGCCTTGTTGGGGACGATGATCTCCTTTCGGTCCCAGTCCACTATGGTGGTGGCCCGGGTCTTGATCTTGGTGACGGTGCCGGTCAGATCACGGATGGTGACGGTGTCACCGAGCCGGATCGGCTTCTCGAACAGGATGATGAGGCCGGAGACGAAGTTCGCGAAGATCTCCTGCAACCCGAAGCCCAGCCCCACCGACAGTGCCGCCACCAGCCACTGGGTCTTGGACCAGTCGATGCCGAGCATGGAGAAGCCGGTGAGGGCGCCGATGAGCAGCACCAGGTACTTGCTGACGGTGGTCAGGGCGAAGCCGGTGCCGGGGGAGAGGCTCAGGTGCTGGAGCAGGGTGAGCTCCATCAGCCCCGGCAGGTTGCGGGCGGTGACCACGGTCAGGATGAAGGCAAAGGCGGTCAGCATCAGATCCTGCAGGGTGATGGCGGATAGCTGCTCGATCCCCGCCACCTTGCTGCTCACCTGCCATACCTCGATGCTGCTGAGGAAGCTGAACGCCGAGTTGAGATCCGACCATTGCACCACCACCAGCATGGTGAAGCCCAGCATCAGCAGGGTGCGCACCAGGCCGAGGGACTGGGCGCTGATGGTGTCCAGATCCAGCTCGGGCTCCTCGACCACGTCGGGGATCTCGGAGCTGAGATCGTCCTCGTCCCGTTCCCGCTGGGCCAGGATCTCGGCCCGCTTCTGCTTGGCGCGATCGAAGGCGAGGCGACGGCGCTGGATCAGCATCCAGCGGTGGGCCAGGTAATAGGCGAGCAGGCAGCCCAGCCCCATCAGCAGGCTCAGTTCCAGCTGGCGCAGCAGGATGCGGGAGGTATAGAAGTAGCCAAACAGGGTGCCCAGTACCGCCAGCAGGGGGGCCAGCATCAGGCTGTTCCAGATGAAGTGGTGCAGCAGGTGGGGCTTGCTCATGTCGGCCTGGCCCCAGGTCAGCGGCAGCTTCTCCCGGTTGAGGCGGGCGAAGAAGAGCAGCAGCCAGAGGGCGCCGACGATGAAGGCGAGGCGGCCGAGGGAGTCATAGAAGGCGTGCTCCTGGTAGCTGCTCGCCATGCCCTGGACGAAGAAGCTCGGGATCAGTACCAGCAGCAGGGTGCGGAACTGGCCCCATACCTTCTGGACCCGCTCCTTCTGCCAGCGGAAATGCAGGATCAGGATCCCCTTCTCCAGAGAGAGGTGACGGGCCACCAGCAGGGCCAGCAGCAGGAACCAGATCTCCCCCAGTCCCCGGGCCACCGCCACCGCGAAGGGATATTGCCAGGCGCCGTCGAGCAGGCCATGCACCATGATCACCATGGCGGGCAGCGGCAGTGCGGCAAGCACGGAGCGCAGCAGCAACCGGCTGGTGAGGCTGAACTTGTCCTGGGTCACCTTGCCGATGCTGGGAGCTATGTAGTGGCTGTAGTGGACGAGGTGGCGAGCCAGTTTCAGCCAGCACCAGGCCAGCCCCAGCAGGGCGAGCCCGGCCAGGGTGAGGGTCAGGGGGCTGTTCTCGGCGATCGCTTTGGGGATCTGCAGCCAGTTGACCGGATTGAAGACCAACGCCAGGGCGGCGGGCACGCCGAGCAGCACGGCGGGGCTCAGGGGGCGCACGTCCGGCATCCAGAAGAGGTGGCTGGCGCTGAGCTCGCGGATCTCGTCGATCTTGCTGTTCTGGCGGCTGTAGAGCAGCTTGAGACGGGTCTGTTCCTGGATCAGGGTGTCGGAGGCATCGTTGAGCCGGGTCAGCAGTTGTCGTCTCGCCTTGAGCAGGTTGTCGAGCACGGCGCGCTGTGCCCTGTCCAGGGTGATGCCATCTCCGCTCAGCAGGTGGTTGCGGACCTGTTCAGGATCCTTCAAGGCGTCCTGCTCGGTCTCGTACTGGTACTTCGCCATGCGCGCCTTGACGATGGCGGACTCCAGTCTCTCCAGCGGGAAGTAGGCAGGCAGGTCGGCGAGCTTGCTGCGCAGGTTCTCGCCGTAGGCGTTGCTGATCTGCAGCCATTCCAGTTGCTCGCGCACCGAGTTGACCAGGTCGTTGAGCCCGGAGAGGGCGCTGTCTATGGTGCGCTGCTCGTCTTGCACCCGTTCAATCTGATCTTCCAGGGCGCCGAGCTGCAGGGAGAGCGCCTGGTTTTGCTGTTGCTGCTCCTGCAGCAGGGGGAGATCCGAGGTGAGCTGGCGGCGCAGGCGTTCACTCTCGGCCAGGGCCAGCTCGGTCTTGTCACGGCGCAGCTGGTTCTGCTGGGCGAGCAAACTGGCCTGCCACTCGTCCTCGTCGGTGATGGCGAGGTTGAGTTCCTGCAGTTTCAGCTTGCCGAGATCGTTGCGCTGCTGGGCGGAGAGCTGTTCGAGTTCCAGCATCTGGATCCGGTCGGAGAGGCTCTGCTCCTTGAGGCGGGTCGCCAGCTGCTGGGCCTCCTGCAGCCTGTCCGACTCGTTGCTGAAGCTCAGGCGATCGAGCAGGGAGCGGGTCTGCAGCAACTGCTTGCGCAACTCGTCGACCCTCTGGTGATACTCCTGCCCCGTGCTCTCCAGCTGGTTCAGGCTGTCGGTCACCGCCTGGCGCTCCTTGCGCAGGTTGATCTGGCGGTTGCTGCTCAGGCTGATGGCCTGGCGCAGGGCGTCCTCCTTGAGGGAGGAGAGGGGCGGACGGGGCTGGGGCTGGTAGTTGTGCAGCGCCTCCTTGAGGCGGGCGGACTCCTTGGGGTAGTCGATGAGGATCTGCTGGTAGGCCTTGCCCTGCTCCCGGTAGCGCTGGGCGTCGCGGGCATATTGCAGCGCCTGTTGATAGCTCTCCCTTAGTTGCTGGTTTTCCGGGCTTTCCGTCTTGGGCACGCTCTGCAGCAGCTCCTCGACCTGGGTGATGGCATCATCGGCCTGGGCGGTGGAGAAGGGGAGCAGGCTGAGACAGAGCATCAGACAGAGCAGGCGTTGCAACATGGCGCACGTTTCCGTTCATGAGAAGTCGCCCTAGCCTAAAGCAGGGGCTGGGGCGGGTAAAGTCTTCCATCCTAATGATTCACAACATAAATAACGGGTGATCCGGGGTTTGTTTGGCTATTATTCTGGCCGTTTTCCCTCGTTGAGCACCCTATGTCCACTGTCGATCTGGGCACAGCCCCCCTTTCCCGCCTCTTCTTGCGCTACGTGACCCCGACGGTGGCCGCCATGCTGGTCACCGGCATCTATGTCACCATAGACGGCATCTTCGTCGGTCATATCCTGGGTCAGGACGGCCTGGCCGGCATGATGCTGGCCTACCCCATCTGCGCCGTGCTCTACGCGGTGGGGGCGCTGATCGGCATGGGCTCCTCGTCGCTGGCCTCTTTCTATCTCGGCAAGGGGGAGCAGGCAAAGGCGCGCCACATCGTCGGCAATGCCCTGGTGATGGTGATCATCGCCTCGGCACTGCTCGCCTTTGTCGGTATTCGCTATGGCGACGAGATGCTGGCCTGGATGGGGGCGGAGGGGGTTATCTTCGACGCCGGCCTCGCCTATCTGCAGTGGTACGCCTGGCTCGGGGTCTTCGCCGTGCTCTCCATGGCGTTTACCGCATTGCTGCGCAACGACGGGCGACCCGGCCTCACCACCTGGATCCTGGTGGGGGGCGGCGTGCTCAACGTGCTGCTCGACTACCTGCTGATGGCGGTGATCCCCTGGGGGTTGGCAGGGGCGGCCATCGCCACCATGCTCTCCCAGGCGGTGACCGGAGGGCTGTGCCTGTGGCACTTCTTCACCCCGCGCAGCCAGCTGCGCATTCGCCTGGACACCCTGATGCCGGACTGGCGCCTGATGGGGGAGACCCTGCGACTCGGGGTGTCGAGCTTCCTGATGTACCTCTACCTGTCGGTGGTGCTGGCGCTGCACAACAAGGCGCTGCTCTCGGTCGGCACTTCGTTGCACGTGGCCGCCTACGGCGTCATCAGCTACAGCGAGGCCTTCTTCTATCTCATCTTCGAGGGGATCGCCATGGGCATCCAGCCCATTGCCAGCTTCAACGCCGGGGCGGGCAACTGGGCGCGGGTGCTGCGTGTGCGCAACCTGGCGCTGGGGGTCACCCTGGCGGTGGCGCTGTGCGGCATGGTGCCGCTCTATCTCTGGCCGGAGGGGGTGGTCTATCTGTTTGCCGGCGACAACGCGGCCCTGCTGCCGGTGGCGACCCTGGGCATCTGGCTCTACTTCTGGGGGCTGCCCATGGAGGGGCTGCTGCTGGTGGGGGCCACCTACTTCCAGGCCATCAACCGGGCCCGCATCGCCTCCCTGCTGACCGGCGGCAAGCTGGTGCTGATCGGGGGATTTCTGTGGGGCTTCTCCTCCCTGTGGGGCGTGCCCGGCGTCTGGCTGGCGCTGCCCGCCTGCAGCACCCTGCTGGTACTGGTGATGTGGCGGGCCATGGGCCGGGAGGCGCGGCTGCATAGTGCTGTCGGATAGTGCAGTTGGATAGTGCGGTGTCATGATGCGGCCGCACTATCCAGGCCCCATCCTTCGACGAAAAAGGCAGCCTTGGCTGCCTTTTTCATTTCATCTGGCCCGGCTCAGGGCCACCCTTGACTGACTCAGGGTTTGAAGGCGCCGATAAAGATGGCGGGATCGACGCGGGCGTCGTTGAGGCTCACGTTCCAGTGCATATGGGGGCCGGTGGCTCGGCCGGTGGCGCCGACCCGGCCGACGATGCCGCCCCGGGGCAGGCTCTGGCCCAGCTTCACATCGACTTTCGACATGTGGCAGAACATGCTGATGAGCCCCTGGCCGTGGTCGACGAAGACCGTATTGCCGTTGAAGAAGTAGTTGCCGATCAGGATCACCTTGCCCGCCGCCGGAGCCTTGATGGGCGTGCCGGCACCGACCGCGAAGTCGAGGCCGGAGTGGGGGTTGCGCTCCTCGCCGTTGAAGAAGCGGCGCAGTCCGAACGGGCTGGAGAGCGGGCCCTCCACCGGCTTGTCGAACAGCAGGTTGCTGGGCTGGGCCGGGCTGAAGGTCTGGTAGGCCCGGGTCTGCTCCGCCAGTTCACGGTTGATGCGGGCCATGTCCTCGGCCAGCGGATTGACCTGGCGACCGTTCTTGAGCTTGATGTGCTGCTCCCGGTAGTGCTTGTTGCTGACCGTGAAGGCGAGGGTGCGGCCATCGCTCGTGGTCAGCTGGTGGGAGCCCGGCTTGCTCTTCAGGGGAATGCCGACGATGGCGATCCAGTGTTTGCCCTCTTCCTGCACCACCAGGACGGGCTTGTCCTGGTAGCGAGCGGCGGGTGCCTTGGGCCCGTCTCCGAGCGGCACCACGGCCACGCCCCCCGGCACCGGGTGGTTGAGCAGGCGGCTGATAAAGCCCGATTCGGCATGAAGGGCACTGCTGCCGAGCAGCAGGAGAAGGAAGAGCAGGGGGCGCATGGCAACTCCATCGAGTAGGACGGTGAGATGTGAGGGGGAAAATGATGCCACATTTTGCCGGGGCTGTCCGTCACCCGGCGCCTGGCAACGTCAGGGGCTGCCCCGAGCAGAGCAGGATTGAATACTCTGTGCTATTTACTAATATGTCACTAGTGAGGTGTTTGGATGACACCCATAGCGGCAAGCAAATAGACACTGGCAGGAGGGGCGGCAGTCGTCAGTGACATCCAGAGACAGTGGAGGTTGTGATGAAGACGAAGGCTCTCTTGTTATTCGGACTCACCATGGGGATGGCGGCTCCCGTTGCCGCTTTCAACGGGGTCATCACCATCAATGGGGAAGTGACTGCGGGGACCTGTGCCATCGCGGTCAACGGGGGCACAGCATCGGCCACCGTGACCCTGCCCACCGTCAGCACCAATGCCCTGGGCAGCATAGGCCAGACGGCGGGGGCGACCGGCTTCAATCTCGCCCTCACCAGCTGCCCGACCACGGGGTCGGTGCGCGCCTACTTCGAGAACATCGGGGTGGAGCAGACCACGGGCAACCTCAGCAACAAGGCCGTCGCCTCGGGCGGCAAGAACCCGGCGCAGAACGTGGAGGTGCAGATCCTCTCGGCCAACAGCACCCCCATCGATCTGCGCACCAACACCGGCAATGACGTGTTGGTCGACTTCAGCGCCACCGGTGGGGCGACCCTCTACTACAGCGCTCAGTACATCGCCACCGGTGCCGTGGGAGCCGGCCTGGTCTCTGCAGATCTCATCTATTCCCTGGACTACCACTGAGTTCGCCTGATGAACCTTCTGGTGCTTCAGCGACGCTTAGGGGGCCTCCTCTGGTGTGGGCTCTTGCTCCTGCCCTGGCTGGCCTGGGGTCATGTCCAGATCTCGGGCACCCGGGTCATCTACCCTGCCAGTGCGCGAGAGGTCACGCTGGAGCTGACCAACAAGGGGAACACCCCCTCTCTGGTGCAGGTGTGGCTGGATGCCGGTGATCGCCGTATCCGTCCCGGTGCGGAGGCCCTTCCTTTCCTGATCACCCCTCCCATCACCCGCATCGAACCCCAGCGCGGTCAGTCCCTGCGCCTGGCTTATGTGGGGCAGGGGCTGCCTCAGGATCGGGAATCCGTGTTCTGGCTCAACGTGCTGGAGGTGCCGCCGAGTGTCAAAGCTGCCCAGCCGGGGCAGAACATGGTCCAGCTCGCCTTTCGCTCCCGCATCAAGATGTTCTATCGGCCGACCGGATTGCCCGGCAATGTCGAACGCTCCGCTCACCAGCTCAGTTGGCGCCTGATCCGCCAGGGCGCCGGTTATGCGCTGCGGGCCAGCAACCCGAGCCTCTATCATGTCAGCATCAGCAACCTGGATCTGCAGACGACCCAGTCGAAGCGCTACCACAACCTGAGCGGTGGCATGGTGGCGCCAGGCGGTTTCTTTGATTTTCCCGTCGCTCAGTTGTCGGGAAATGCCCAGGCCAGGGAGCTGACCTTCTACTGGCTCAACGACTACGGCGCTCGTGAGGTGGGGCAATTCGTCTTCCGCTGATCCTCGAACAGGCCGGTGGCTCGCCCGGTGCTGGCGTCATTGCCGAAGGGCGTCAGGTCATGGCCATCCCCCCCTCCCTCCATTGCCCTTTCCCTGGCCCTGCTGTTTGGCAAGGTAGCTGGATCCTCGCTCTCCTGCTCTGGGGAGGGCCGGCAATCGCCGAAAATGCGGAGCTGACTGGCGATGAGTCTGCCGAGGTACAGTTCGACAGCCGGCTGCTCGACAGCCTGGGGGTCGACATCGATCTGGCCCGTTTCTCCCGCGCCGATTTCATTCCCCCCGGGCACTATCAGCTCGATATCACCATCAATGGCAAAGAGAGACTGAGCCAGCAGGTGGAGGTGAGAGCGGGGGAAGACCCGGGAACCCCCAGGTTCTGCTTCCAGCCGGGCCAGCTGAAACAGTGGGGGCTGCTCCTCGACAAGCTGCCCGATCAGGCCGAGGTGAAGCGGCAGCTGAGCCTCGATTGCATCGAGGTGGGAGAACTGGTGCCGGGAGCCAGTTTCATGTTCGATCTCGCCAGCCTGAGCGGCGCCCTCAGCCTGCCCCAGGCTTACCTCGGCCAGGTCAGGCGCGACTATGTGGGGCCGGAGCAGTGGGTGCAGGGGATCAATGCCGCCTTCGTCAGCTATAACGCCAACCTCTACTACAGCGAGCAGGATAAGGGCAGCGATCCGCTGAGTGGCAGCGTCAACCTCAACACCGGCCTCAATCTCGGTGCCTGGCGCCTGCGCCACAACGGCTCCTATCAGGGAGGCAGCCATAGCGGCTATCAGGCCCTCAACAGTTATGCGCAGCGGGACATCACCTCACAGACCGCCCAGCTGACGCTGGGGGAGTATTTCACCCCGGGGGACAGCTTCGACAGCGTACCCTTCACCGGCGTGCAGATCGCCAGCGACGACGCCATGCTGCCCGACTTCGAACGGGGGTTTGCCCCCGTAGTGCGCGGGGTGGCCCAGAGCAATGCCAGGGTCACCATTCGTCAGGGCAGTGCCCTCATCTACGAGACCCAGGTTGCGCCCGGCGCCTTTGCCATCGACGATCTCTATGCCACCAGCTTTGCCGGCGATCTGGACGTGACCATCACGGAGGCGGATGGCAGCGAGCAGCGCTTCACCCTGCCGTTCTCCTCCGTGGTGCAGATGCTGCGCGACGACACTTCCCGTTTCAGCCTGACTCTGGGGCGTTATCGCAATGAAGTGGGTCCCGATGGCCCGGACTTTGCGCAAGGCACCTACAGGCGCGGCCTGTCGGATGCCCTGACCCTCTATGGCGGGGCCCTTGCCGCCGAGGATTACACCGCGTTACTGGGGGGCGCCGCCGTCGGATCGGATTATGGCGCCCTGGCCCTCGATGTCACCGGCTCCTGGGCGCGGGCCTTGCCGGCCAGCACCGACTTGCCGCCCTCCCTTTCCGGCCAGAGCTACCGCCTCACCTACAGCAAGCAGATGGAGATGACCCGGACCTACTTCACTCTGGCCGCCTATCGCTTCTCCAGCGAAGGCTATTTGGATCTCGACGACGTGGCGGCGATGCAGGCCCAGGCGCTGGACCGTCTGCAGCGTGAGCGCAATCGCTTCCAGCTCAATGTCAACCAGCCGGTGGGGGAGTGGGGGGATCTCTATTTCAACGGCATCCGCCGCGACTACTGGGGTGGCCAGGGGGAGAGCAGCAGCTTCCAGCTCGGCTACAACCGGGGATTTGACTGGGGCAGTGTGACCCTGTCGGCCAGCCACTCGCTGGAGGAGGGGGTCGGCGATCAATATGTGCTGAGCCTCAGCATTCCCATCGGCGACAAACTGGGGGCGCCGCGCCTCGGCAGCACCCTCTCCTACCAGGAGGGGCAGGGCGCTAGCGCCAGGCTGGATCTCAACGGCGGAACCCAGGATGGGCGCTTCTATTACGGCCTCTATGGCAGTCACGGCACCAGGGAGGGCAGTCCCCGGGGCTATGGTGCCAACCTGCAGTACCAGACGGCGTCCACCCAGCTGGGGCTCAGCACCAGCCAGGGGGAGGGCTACGCCCAGTATGTGGCCTCGGCCAAGGGCACCCTGCTGGTCCATGGTGAGGGCTGGGTGCTGGGGCAGACGCAGGGGGAGACCATGGCGCTGGTGGAGGCAAAGGGAGCCCAGGGGGCCAGGGTGAGTCACGGCATCGGCAGCGAGGTGGATGGCGATGGGTATGCCGTGCTGGCCGGGCTCAACCCTTATCGCACCAACATCATCGGGCTGGATCCGAGCGGCTTGCCGCTGGATGTGGAGATTGACGGCAGTGCCCGCATTGTGGCCCCCCGGCGAGGAGCCATCGTCAAGCTGGCCTACGAGACTCACGTCGGCCAGCCTCTGCTGATCAAGGCCGAACGGCAGGATGGCAGCACGCCTCCGTTCGGGGCCGAGGTGGTCGACGGCAGCGGTGGCTCGGTGGCCGTGGTCGGCCAGGGGGGGCTCATCTTCGTGCGTGGCGAGCAGGGGACGCTCTACGTCCAGTGGGGGGCGGAGCGAGGCGAGCGGTGTCGACTGGATTACCAAGTTCCCCGGCCGGATCCCGAGCTGCCCTATCAACAGGTGGCGGCCCGCTGTATCGGTGTGGAGGGGGGCTCATGAGGCGGTTCGGGTACCACGGGATGGTGCTGGCGGCCTTGTTGTGGGCGACGGACGGGGAGGGGGCCCTCAACCTGATGCGAACCCGGATCGTCCATGAGGGGGGGGAGGCCAGCCTGCTGGTACGCAACGACGGCACCGCACCCAGCCTGCTGCAGGCCTGGGTCGATGCGGGGAACGAGCACCAGGGGCCGGCGGAGGTCGCGACCCCTTTCCTGGTGGTGCCGCCGGTGATGCGGCTGGGGCCCGGGCGGGGGCAGACGCTGCGGATCCTCGGCGCGGATCTGGGCCGGTTGCCCCGGGACAGGGAGTCCCTGTTCTGGCTCAACGTGCTCGGCCTGCCCCCGCAGCAACAGGCCTCCAAGGGGAGCGTGCAGCTGGCGTACCGCACCCGCATCAAGCTGTTCTACCGGCCGCCCGGGCTGGCGGGCTCGGTGGCCCAGACCGTCTCCAGGCTGGGCTGGCAGGTTCGCCCCGGAGGGCTTCGGGTGACGAACCCTGGCCCCTTCCACATCAGCCTGAGCGAAGTGCTGCTGACGGTGGGCAAAGGGCGGCTCGCCTGGCAGGAGGGCGGTGTGTTGCCACCCTATGGCGCCCTGTCCGTGCCCATGGCAGGGACGGTGCCAACGGGCGCCACTGGGCGGCTGCGCTGGATAGACGACGACGGCATCTACCACGAGCAGGCCTTTGTGCCGGGCCAAGGGGAAGGAGTGCGACATGAGTGAACTGACTGGCCGTCGTGGCCCCAGGTGCCTGCTGGTGGGGCTTTTGCTGCTGGTGCTCTGGCCCGGGGAGGGGCGGGCCGTCAACGGCCAATGCACCAGCCCCTTCGTGGCGACTCTGCCCATCAGCGTCAACAGCGGTTTCTACCAGCCCGGCGACACCCGCAGTGCGACCTTCTCGACCACGGACACGGCCGCCTGCGACTGCACCGGGATCTCGGTCGGCCTGCTGGTGACCGCCTATTATCAGGGCACCACCAGCCTGCCGACCGTGACCGACCCCATCGGCACCCTCATCAAGCTCACCCCCTATTTCGGACTCAAGGTGGAGTTCAACGCGGGAGGGGGATACCAGACGGTGCCCTTCAGCACGACCACCACAGGGCTGCTCAGCGCCTGTGTCGGCGGCCTGCTGAACGTCTCTCTGCTGGGTGGGATCAGCGTGAACGGGGGACGGGTCACCCTGAAGCTGCTCAAGGGGGTGACGGGCACCCAGACCTTCAGCGGGACCGTCGCCTATCTCTTCGTGCGCCGTGCGAGCGCCCCGGATACCAGCCCGGCCAATGCGTTCAGCACCCTGGCGATGAACATCAGCGTCACCTCGACGCCGACCTGCCAGTTTCCCGCCGGGACCAGCATCCCCATCGATCTCGGCGCCGTGGCCCAGAGCGCCTTCGTCGAAGGGGACATTCCCAGGGGCTATGCGCCACGCAGCGTCGACGTGAGTGTGACTTGCAGCCAGATCCCGAGCGACTACGTGGTGCCGCTGAGCTACAGCTTCGGGGGGGCGCTCAGCAGCCAGAACCGTTTCGTCACCACCAGCCTGGCCGGCGTGGGGGTGGGCATGGTGGCGCAGGATACCCTGACCCCTATTCCATTCGATACCGCCATCGCGGTACCCTACTCGGCGGCTACCCATGACACCCGTTACAGGGTGAGGCTCTATCCGACCCGGTTGCCGGGCCAGGCGGTGCGTACCGGTGCCTACACGGGAACCATCATGGTCACGGTGAGCGTGCCCTGATGCGAGGTTTCCCCGCTCCTATTTTTCTACGAGGTCAATGATGCAAAGTGACAGCGTCCTGCGCCGCGAACCCAAGCGCCACTCCATCGGACAGGGCTGGATCTGGGTCCGCACGGGATTCGACATCTTCAACAAGGGGATGGGGGCCAGTGTGGCCATGATAGTGGTCTGGTTTCTGGTGGGCATGCTGCTGGACCAACTGCCGGCAGGAGGCTTCATCTCCCAGTTGCTCTATATGGTGTGGGGGGCGGGC
>NZ_CDDD01000059.1 GCF_000820165.1 Aeromonas taiwanensis | reverse complement strand
GCCCTCCCCTCTGACTGCATGACCCCTCTCTTTTTTGATTCCTCTGAAGGTGAACTGTCGATGTTGGTTGTGAACAATCCCGCCGCGCTACGCGAACAGATAGGTCAATGGCATCGCGAAGGCCGTGCCATCGCATTCGTGCCCACCATGGGCAATCTGCACCAGGGCCATCTGACCCTGGTCGATGAGGCCCGCCGCCATGGCGACAAGGTGGTGGTCAGCATCTTCGTGAACCCCTTGCAGTTCGACAAGGCCGAGGATCTCGCCAACTATCCGCGCACCCTGGAGCAGGATTGCGCCGCCCTGGAGGCCGCCGGGGTGGACATGGTCTTTACCCCGACCCCGGAAATCATGTATCCCCAGGGGCTCGCGAGCCAGACCTTCGTAGAGGTGCCCGGCCTCTCCAGCCTGCTGGAAGGGGCGCTGCGCCCGGGGCACTTCCGCGGGGTCAGCACCGTCGTCACCAAGCTCTTCAACCTGGTGCAGCCTGACGTGGCCTGCTTCGGCCAGAAGGACTACCAGCAGCTCGCGCTCATTCGCAAGATGGTGGCCGACATGGCCATGCCCATCGAGATCGTGGGCGTGCCCACGGTGCGTGCCGAGGATGGCCTGGCGCTCTCCTCGCGCAACGGCTACCTGACCGCCGCCGAGCGCGCCCTGGCCCCCGAGCTCGCGCGCACCATGAACTGGATCGCCGAGCAGATCGAAGGGGGGGATCGTCACCTCCCCTCCCTGGTGGCCCGCGCCAGCCAGCGCCTCGACAACGCAGGCTTTCGGACCGATGCCATCGACATCGTCGATGCCGATACCCTCGAATCCGCCAGCGCCGAGAGCCAGCGCCTGGTGATCCTGATGGCCGCCTATCTGGGCAAGGCCCGCCTTATCGACAACCGCGTGGTCACCCTCAGGGGCTGATCGCGGCAAGGAGAGAAGATGTCCAAGAAGGTATATTGCATCGCCCAGTTCCAGCCCAAGCCGGGCCAGGAGCAGGCCCTGTTCCGGGTCCTGCAGGGGCTCGAGCCCAACACCCTGCGCGAGGATGGCTGTCTGCAGTACATCGTCACCCGCCACCTCCAGAGCCCCTTCGCCGAGGGGGAGAGTTTCCCCATCGTCTTCAACGAGATCTGGCGCGACATGGCGAGCTTCGAGGCCCACTGCCAGCGCAGCGAAATCAAGGCCTTCTTCGAGCGCTATTGCCTCGCCGATGACGGCCTGGCCGCCAAGTGGAACGTCTGCGTCTACAGCGACGAACCGGCGGACTATGACGCCCCGGCGCTCTGACGCCGAAACGTGCAAATAAAAAGGCGCCCGAGGGCGCCTTTTTGCTGGCCGGTTTGCGCCTCAGTGGCGCAGACCGGTGCCGCGGGAGATGAGCCACCAGGCCAGCCCGTACAGCACCAGGATGAAACCGATGATGATGAGATAGGCGGTGCCGAGGGGCACGTCGGAGATGCCGAGGAAGCCGTAGCGGAACGCGTTCACCATGTAGATGATGGGGTTCACCTGGGAGACGCCCTGCCAGAACGGCGGCAGCAGGCTGATGGAGTAGAAGACGCCCCCCAGATAGGTCAGGGGTGTCAGGATGAAGGTCGGGATGATGCTGATGTCGTCGAACGACTTCGCGAACACCGCGTTGATGAGCCCCCCCAGGGAGAACAGGATGGAGGTCAGCAGCACGGTCACGCAGACGCTGAACAGATGGTGGATCTGCAGCGGC
Source organism: Aeromonas taiwanensis (assembly GCF_000820165.1). Taxonomy (GTDB): domain Bacteria; phylum Pseudomonadota; class Gammaproteobacteria; order Enterobacterales; family Aeromonadaceae; genus Aeromonas; species Aeromonas taiwanensis. The sequence continues at coordinate 96,213 of NZ_CDDD01000059.1, read as the reverse complement.
ACGAAGAACAGCGACACCAGGGTGACGATGAGGCCGACGCAGAGGCCGCGTGCCACGCCACCGCCCACATAGCCGGCGATGATGATGTAGTTCGGCACCGGGGCCACCAGCAGCTCCTCCACGTTGCGCTGGAACTTGGCGCTGTAGAAGGAGGAGGCGACGTTGGAGTAGGAGTTGGTGATGACCGACATCATGATGAGGCCGGGCACGATGAACTCCATGTAGCTGAAGCCCCCCATGTCACCGATGCGCGACCCGATGAGGTTGCCGAAGATGACGAAGTAGAGGCTCATGGTGATGGCGGGCGGCACCAGGGTCTGGATCCAGATCCGGGTGAAGCGGCTCACCTCCTTGGCCAGGATGCTCTTGAAGGCGATGTAATAGGTCATGGGGTTCATGCTTTGCGACCCTCCTCTACCAGATTGACGAACAGCTCTTCCAGCCGGTTTGCCTTGTTGCGCATGCTCAGCACCTGCACCCCCTGGGCGGAGAGCTGCTCGAACAGGCTGTTGAGGGACTGGCTCTTCTCCAGCTCCACCTCCAGGGTGTGCTCGTCCTGCATCCGGCCGTTGAACTCGGGCAGGTTCGGCGCCCGGCTGCCCGGCACCAGATCCAGCAGGAAGGTCTCGCGGCCCAGCTTGCCGAGCAGGCTCTTCATGCTGGTGTTCTCGATGAGGCGGCCCTTGTCGATGATGCCAATGTTGCGGCACAGCATCTCCGCCTCTTCCAGGTAGTGAGTGGTGAGGATGATGGTCACCCCCTGCTCGTTGAGCTCCTTGAGGAAGCTCCACATGGAGCGGCGGATCTCGATGTCCACCCCGGCGGTCGGTTCATCCAGGATCAGCAGCTTGGGTTCGTGCATCAGGGCACGGGCGATCATCAGCCGGCGCTTCATGCCACCGGAGAGGGTACGGGCCGCCATGTCGCGCTTGTCCCAGAGATCGAGCTGGCGCAGGTACTTCTCGGCGCGCACCTTGGCCTCGGCCTTCGGCACACCGTAGAAGCCGGCCTGGTGAGTCACTATCTGGCTCACCTTCTCGAACATGCTGAAGTTGAACTCCTGGGGCACCAGGCCGAGCTGGGCCTTGGCCATCTCCAGATCGGTGTCGATGTCGTAGCCAAACACCTTCACCTTGCCCTGGGTCTTGTTGACCAGGGAGCTGATCACACCGATGGTGGTGGACTTGCCGGCTCCGTTCGGACCTAGCAGGGCGAAAAAATCCCCCTGCTTGACGGTGAGATCGATACCCTTGAGGGCTTCGACGCCCCCCTGATAGGTCTTCTTCAGACCGCTGATTTCCAATGCGTTCATTGCAACCCCTGTGATGGATGAGCCCATCCCGAGACAGAAAAGGCGGCCAAGGCCGCCTGCAAGCAGTCGATGGTGAAACGCCATCCTGCTTTCGCCACTGTGAGCCTGGCTTATTCCTGCGGAACGACCTTGCCGATGAACGGCAGATTACGATATTTCTGGGCGTAGTCGATACCACAGCCCACCACAAATTCGTCCGGAATGGAGAAACCGATCCAGTCTACCGGAACCTGCACCTCGCGGCGGGACGGTTTGTCCAGCAGGGTGCAGATGGCCAGGGACCTGGGTTCGCGCAGAGAGAGGATCTCGCGCACCTTGTTGAGGGTGTAGCCGGTGTCGATGATGTCCTCGACGATCACCACGTCCTTGCCTTTGATGTCGTCATCCAGATCCTTGAGGATGCGCACGTCGCGGGTGCTGTGCATGCCGGAGCCATAGCTGGAGGCGGTCATGAAGTCCAGGGTGATGGGCAACTGGCACTGGCGGCAGAGGTCGGCCAGGAAGACGCAGGAGCCGCGCAGGAGGCCGATCATGACCACTTCTTCGGAGCCCTGGTAACGGGCGGTGATCTCTTCACCCAGTTTGGCGATGCGGGCTGCGACCTCGGCCTCGGGGATCATCACCTCGACAATGTGTTTCATCACATACTCCAATAATGGCCAAAGGGTTATTGGCCGTTCATTAACACCAAAACCGAGGATTCTACCACTCCAACCGAGAGGCGTCAGGCATACGTGATGCTTTTATCGGCTTATTTTACTTGATAGAGTTAGCAAGCCTTCGGGCATTATCGGTGACAATACTATAAACACCATAATCAATAACTATTAGATGAAAATACTATGGAACCACGCGCAGAAATAAGACGTCGAACCCGGCTGTCGCCGGAGGCTCGTCGGGATCAATTGATGGAGTGTGCCGTCGAGGTATTTTCCCGCCGCGGCATCGGCCGTGCGGGGCATGCCGAGATTGCCGAACAGGCCAAGGTCTCCGTCGCCACTGTTTTCAACTATTTCAATACCCGTGAAGATCTGGTCGATGAAGTACTGACGGAGATCGAAGCCTACGTCCAGCAGATCCTTGATCAGGCCTACAACGGCCAGGGATCCGCCAGGGAGTGCATCCACCGCCATGTGAAACTCGCCGTCGATGCGGCCTATGACATGCCGGACCATGCCAGCATCTGGCTGGAATGGAGCTCCTCGGTGCGGGAAGAGGTGTGGCCCCGCTACACCCGGTTGCTGGACAAGATGATGGCCATGATCACCCCCCGTCTCCAGACCGCCATGGACAACGGCGAGATCAAGAGCGTGCTGTCGGCTCAGGATCTGGCCCGCTCCCTGACCGGCTTTGGCTACGTCATGATGCAGATGATCAATCAACCCCAGCGTCCGAACCGGGAAGAGGTGACCGATTTCCTGTTCAAGTATGTGACGGCCCCCATCCAGGCCTGATGTTCCCCCAAACAGAAGCGGCGCCGACCTTCGCAGGTCGGCGCCGCTTCTTTTTATCCGCCTCGCGCCCTATCAGGGCTGGGCATAGCCCCAGCGGTGGGTCAGCTCGTGGGCGATCCCGAGGTGATCCAGGATCCGCGCCACCATGAAGTCCACCAGATCCTCGATGCGCTTCGGCTCGTGATAGAAGCCGGGCGCCGCAGGCATGATGGTCACTCCAAGACGGGCGAGCTTGAGCATGTTTTCCAGGTGGATCGCCGAGAAGGGGCTCTCGCGGGGCACCAGGATGAGCTGGCCGCGCTCCTTGATCACCACGTCCGCCGCCCGCTCCAGCAGGTTGTCCGAGGCGCCGCTGGCGATCGCCGAGACAGTGCCCATGGAGCAGGGACAGACCACCATCTGTTTTGGCGCTGCCGAGCCAGAAGCGACCGGTGAGAACCACTCCGCCGATCCGCAGGCCACTATCTGCCCCTCCTTGGCGCCGTATTGACGACAGAGATAGGCAGACAATTCCTTGGGACCGCCCGGCCAATCCTGCTGCTGCTCGGTCTTGAGCACCACGCGGGCGGCGGAGGAGGCGAGCAGGTAGACCTTGTAGTCCGCCTGCACCAGACACTCCAGCAGGCGCAGGGCATAGGGAGCGCCGGAGGCGCCGGTCAGCGCCAGGGTAATGGCCTTGTTCATCATGCCTCTTGCCGTTCCTGGAGGCGGGCGATCAGCTTGCCATGGATGCCGCCGAAGCCGCCGTTGCTCATGATCAGAATATGATCCCCCGCGCGGCTCTCGGCCACCAGGGTGTCAATCAGCCCATCCAGCTCGTCGAAGACCCGGGCCGGACGGCGCATGTGGGCGGTCACCTCGCCGAGATCCCAGCCGATGTTGGGCGGCTGGAAGAAGAGCACCTCGTCGGCACCCTCGAAGCAGCCCGCCAGCTCCTCCTTGTGCACCCCCAGCTTCATGGTGTTGGAACGCGGCTCCAGCACCGCCAGGATGCGGGCCTTGCCTACCTTGGCGCGCAGGCCGCCGAGGGTGGTCTCGATGGCGGTGGGGTGGTGCGCGAAGTCGTCATAGACGCTGACACCCGCGACCTCGCCCTTGAGTTCCATCCTCCGCTTGGGGGACTTGAACCGGCACAGGGCCGCAATGCCGTGCTCCACCATGACGCCCGCATGACGTGCGGCGGCGATGGCCATCAGGCCGTTGTTGACGTTGTGCTCGCCGATGCACTCCCAGCGCACCTCCCCCTGCTTCTCGCCATCCAGCCACACCTCGAAGGCGGAGCCGTCGTCGGCCAGCTTGACCGCCTTCCACTTGGCGTCGTCCTGACCCACCAGCTCCACTTCGCTCCAGCAGCCCATCTCCCGCACGGTGGTGAGGTTGTCATCTGCCTGGGGGAACAGCACCCGGCCGTTGCTCGGCACGGTGCGCATCAGGTGATGGAACTGGCGCTGGATGGCGGCGAGATCCGGGAAGATGTCCGCGTGGTCGAACTCCAGGTTGTTCATTACCAGGGTGCGCGGATGGTAGTGGACGAACTTGGAGCGCTTGTCGAAGAAGGCGCAGTCGTACTCGTCCGCCTCGATGACGAAGAAGGGCGCAGAGCCCAGGCGCGCGGAGACCGGGAAGTTGCCCGGTACGCCGCCGATGAGGAAACCGGGTTCGAGCTTGGCGTACTCCAGCACCCAGGCCAGCATGCTGGCGGTGGTGGTCTTGCCATGGGTGCCCGCCACGGCCAGCACCCAGCGATCCTGCAGCACGTGCTCCAGCAGCCACTGGGGGCCGGAGATATAGGGCAGGTTGCGATCCAGCACATACTCCACGCAGGGGTTGCCACGGCTCATAGCATTGCCGATGACCACCAGATCCGGGGCCGGGTCGAGCTGGGAGGGATCATACCCTTCGGTCAGTTCGATGCCCTGCTGCTCGAGCTGGGTGCTCATGGGGGGGTAGACGTTGGCGTCCGAGCCGGTGACCCGATAGCCAAGCTGCTTTGCCAACACCGCCAGACCACCCATGAAGGTGCCGCAGATCCCGAGAATGTGAATGTGCATACCACTGCCTTTTCCAGTAAAGGGAGTGCGCATTCTAGGATCTGTTGACCTGATGGCACAAGCCGCGACCATGGCGAGAGGAGAGTCGGCCATGGCAAGACGACAGAAATCGGACAATGCCGGGAGAGATGGCATCCCTGCCCCCGGCTCCCTGCCCTCGAAATATGGTCATTTCACGGGACATCGCTATAATGTCGGCCTGCAAACTTGACTCCAACACTCAAAGGAAACGTCATGAGCCTGAACCTGGTACCGGCCGGCAAGAGCCTGCCTGACGACATCTACGTCATCATCGAAATCCCGCAGAACGCCGACCCGATCAAATACGAAGTCGACAAGGACAGCGGCGCCATCTTCGTTGACCGCTTCATGTCCACCCCGATGTTCTACCCGTGCAACTACGGTTATGTGAACGCCACCCTGTCCCTGGACGGGGATCCGGTCGACGTGCTGGTTCCGACTCCCTACCCGCTGCTGGCCGGCTCCGTCATTCGCTGCCGCCCGGTCGGCGTGCTGAAGATGACCGACGAATCTGGCGAAGACGCCAAGATCGTGGCCGTGCCGCACTCCAAGCTGACCAAGCAGTACGATCACATCCAGGATGTGAACGATCTGCCCGAGCTGCTGAAAGCCCAGATCCAGCACTTCTTCGAGCGCTACAAAGAGCTGGAAGCGGGCAAGTGGGTCAAGGTCGAAGGCTGGGGCGACAAGGCCGCTGCCGAAGCAGAGATCAAGACCTCTGCCGAGCGTTACGCTGCCAAATAAGCTTATCCTTCGTGAAAAAGGCGCCTCAGGGCGCCTTTTTTATTGGTCGTTGCGGGGACGGACCGGGAGGATCCCCCTGAATGTAGAGGTCGCGCCCGTTTTGCCGATAGGGGCGGTAATAGTCGTCACCACAGCGGTACTCCTGCCCGGCGCCCCCCACCACCTCGCAATTGACCGGCAGCACCTCCAGCCACTTGACGGCCTGCTGGAAGCGCAGCCACTCCTGCCACTCATGCTCCCGCGCCAGTTTATCCCGCAGCGCGAAGGTGTCCGCACTGGAGAGCCCCTGATTGACGATGACCTGCCCCGCCTGTGCCGACGACGTTCCCAACACCAGCAGAAGCACTGGAACCAGCTTCATGATCATTTCCTGCATGACTTATTTCCCAAATTAAATTTAAAACCAAATCAGACTATTACCAATATTCCCATCACCAGACCAATCCAAATGCCGGTCACTCACCTAGTTGTTTATTATCGACCCTGGCTGGACGCACACCATGAAACTGGCATTAGGGCTGCTGTGGAGCCTGCTTCTCGGTTCCACTGCGGGGGCCAACGAGATCAATCTGAGCTGGCAGTGGCAATCCGCCGACGGGCAGCGCAAGCACCTGCAACTGACCAAGGATGAGCGCGTCTTCTCCGCCAGCCGCCACGAGATGACGCAACTCGATACCGCCCTCAACTTCCCGCTGGAGACGCTCTACTCCTACATCAGCCCCCGCCTCTACAACAGCATCAACCAGATCAACGAGCACAGCCCCGAGACGGCGACCAAGTTCCGCAACCTGGAGCAGGCATTCACCCTGCACGACAGCAGCTTCGAATCCATCCAGTTCTGGCAGGCCTACCGGCAATATCAGGAGGATGCCTTCTACCAGATGCGCGTCCAGCCCTGCATCCACCCGGCCAACCAGAAACTGCCCTGCGTGCGTCCCAACTATTCCCAGCTGTTCTACCAGTTCAAGGGGGATCTCAAACCCCTGGCCCGGCAGTTTCTGGCCAAGGACCTCGCCACCAGCGTCGCCCTGGTGCAGGAGTGGCTGAGCGGCATCCCCACCCCACCCGAGCAGATGGACCACTTCGCGCCGCCCTTGCAAGCCTTGCAGGCTAACAAGGCCGACAGCGACGAGAAGGCGCTGCTGATGGCCAGCCTCCTGGCCGAGCTCGCGCCGCAATACAGTCTCAGCATCATCTACCCGAACATCAGCATCGGAAGCGTCTCGCCGGCCTGGCTCGCCATCACGGCGGACAGCGGCCTGCAAGGGGATACCCTGGTGATCGGCAACCAGCGCCACGTGCTGCTGACCGGCTCCTCCCTGTTGGCCCAGCAGATGACCATGGCCCAGATCCCCCTGGTGAGTGAACCCCTCTACTGAACACCGCCATCAATATTTGATTTTCACCGGCATCGTGCCATCCTTGCCGCCCTCCTTCGGGGGTGGGAAAAATCACTGGCACAGCCACCACCCCACCCTCGAAGATTTAACACTTTTTAAACAGATCCGATCAGTTTAGGATGTCCAGGGTCCCATTCCCTCGATCCAAAAATCGTTATAACATCACAAAGGAGTGTCATACGGATGAAACATCTCGTGCTTACTCTGGCGCTGCTGCCAACCCTGGCCATGGCTCACAACTTCAAGGAGTCGGCCCAGGTGCCGCTGGTCAATATCAGCGACAGCGGGGAGCTGGTGCTCAAAGAGAAAGAGATCGGCTATCAACCCTGGCAGAGCAAGGTGTTGAACGGCAAGGTCTTCCTGATCCAGCACATCGCGGGTCGCTCCAGCGCCAAGGAGCTGAACGCCCCCATGATCGAGGCGATCAAGGCGGCCAAGCTGCCCCACGACAAGTACCAGACCGTGACCATCATCAACAGCAATGATGCCATCTGGGGCACGTCCGGCTTTGTGAAGAGCAGCGCCGAGGACAGCAAGAAGGAGTTCCCCTGGTCCTCCATGGTGCTGGATGCCAAGGGCATGGCCCGCAACGCCTGGGATCTCGCGCCGGAGAGTTCGGCCATCATACTGCTGGATAAAGAGGGCAAGGTGCTGTTTGCCAAAGATGGCCAGCTCGATGCCACCGAGATAACCAAGGTGATGGGGCTCATTCAGTCCCACATTTGAGTCAGAGAAGAGGGGCGCTGATGGCGCCCCTTTCATAGGGGTCTATGGGTCGTACCAAGCTGAAGATCTGGTTGTTGCTGCTGGGCTGGTTGTGGTTGCAACCGGCGCTGGCGCAGCATCCGCTCGAAGCCGACCTGCCCGGTCACAGCCACGCCTGCATCCTCTGCGCCCTGCATCTGGATGGCAAGCTGGCGCTGACCCCGACCCTGCCCGCCCCGTTTTTGCAGATTACCGCCGGCCTGCCCGCCGATGCGCGTCTGCCCGCCATAGCGTCCACCCCGTCGACCCGCTGCCGCATTCGTGCCCCGCCACTGCTTCATCCCTTCTCCGGTTAAATCTATTTCTTCCAATTTTTTCAAAGGATTAACGATGAAAGCAGTCACCCTGTTGCTGGCCGCTGCCGCTTTTAGCGCCCAGGCTAACCACGATGAACACGACAGTCACGGCCACGGTGCCCACGAGCACGGCCACGGCCACCTCAATCTGGTGCTCGACGGCAAGCAGCTGATGGTCGAGTTGCAGGCCCCCGCCGCCGACCTGGTGGGTTTCGAACACGCCGCCAGGAGCGACGAGGAGAAGGCCCGCTATGCCGAGGCCATGACCCTGCTCAAGCAGCCCGACGCCCTCTTTCGCCTCGACCCGGCCGCCGGCTGCACCCTGACCCAACAGGAGCTCAATGTCCCCAAGGAAGATCACGACCATGACCATGACCATGACCATGACCATGACCATGACCATGACCATGACAAGGCTGCCAGCGATCACGATGACCACCATCATGATGACGCCGGTCATGCCGATCTCGGGGCCATGTATACCTACACCTGCGAGACCCCGGCCAAGCTGACCGGCCTGGAAGCCACCCTGTTTGGCCGCTACCCGAGCCTGGAGAAGCTGAGCGTGCAGGGCATACTGCCCACCGGCCAGACTGCGGCCGAGCTCACCCCGTCCGCCAACAAGCTGAGCTGGTAACGCCATGAACAATGCCGTGGTTGAGATCCGCGAGCTGGCCTTTGCCTGGCCGGGTCACGAGGCTGTCCTCGATCTGCCCGCCCTTCGTATCCAGGAGGGGGAGCGCGTCTTCATCAAGGGGCCGTCGGGCTGTGGCAAGTCCACCCTGCTCGGCCTGCTGGCCGGGATCCAGACCGCCGACCACGGCACCCTGGAGGTGCTGGGCCAGCCCCTGGCCCGGCTCTGTGGCCGTGCCCGCGACCAGTTCCGGGCGGCCAATCTGGGATACATCTTCCAGCAGTTCAACCTGCTGCCGTTTTTATCGGTGCAGGACAACGTGACCGCTGCCCTCACCTTCTCCCCCGCCAAGCGGGCTCGCCTGAAAGGGAGCCCGGAGCAGGAGGCCCGCCGCCTGCTGGGGGAACTGCAATTGCCAGCCGAAGCGCTGCATCGCCCCGTCCATGCCCTCAGCATCGGCCAGCAGCAGCGGGTGGCCGCCGCCCGTGCGCTCATCGGCTCGCCGCCGCTGGTGATCGCCGACGAACCCACCTCGGCCCTCGACACCGACAACCGGGCCGCCTTCATCAAGCTGTTGTTCGAGGAGTGCGACCGGCAGGGCTCGACCCTGGTCTTCGTGAGCCACGACCCTTATCTGGAGCCGCTCTTCCCCCGGGTGGAGAACCTGCAACAGCTCAACCGGAGGGCCGCATGATGACCCGCACCTGTTTGTCCGCCTTCCCCCGCCACGCCTCGCCGCGGAGGTGCGCATGCTGACCCTCGCCCTCAAGAGCCTCTGGGCCCGCCGCCTCACCGCCGGGCTCACCCTGCTGGCGGTCGCCATCAGCGTCACCCTGCTGCTCGGGGTGGAGCGGGTGCGCAGCCAGGCGCGCGACAGCTTCGCCAACACCGTCTCCGGCACCGATCTCATCGTCGGCGCCCGCTCCGGTCAGGTGAACCTGCTGCTCTACTCGGTGTTTCGCATCGGCAACCCCACCAACAACGTGGGGTGGGAGGCCTATCAGGCCATCAAGGCCAGGCCCGGCATCGCCTGGACCATTCCCCTCTCCCTCGGTGACTCCCACAAGGGGTTCCGGGTGCTCGGCACCAACGGGGACTACTTCACCCACCTGAAGTACGGCCAGCAGCAGTCGCTGCTGCTGCGCGAGGGGCGGCCGTTCGACACGCCGTTCGAGGCGGTGCTCGGTGCCCAGGTGGCCGAAAAGCTCGGCTACAAGCTGGATCAAGCCATCGTCATCGCCCACGGCGCCGGTAGCACCTCATTCAGCCAGCACGACAACCTGCCGTTCAAGGTGGTGGGGATACTGGCGCCGACCGGCACTCCCATCGATCGCACCATCCATGTGCCGCTGGCGGGGATAGAGGCTATTCACCTCGGCTGGGACACCGGCCGCCACAGCAAGAACGTCACCCCCGAGCAGGCGCTGGCGCAGGATCTGACCCCCAAGACCATCACCGCCTTTATGGTGGGCCTGAGCAACCGGATATTGGCGTTCCAGCTGCAACGCGGCATCAACACCTACCCGCAGGAGCCCCTGATGGCGATCCTGCCGGGGGCCGCCCTGCAGGAGCTCTGGGGGCTGATGAGCGTGGCGGAGACAGCGCTCTCGGTCATCGCGGGCTTCGTGGTGGTGGCGGGCCTCATCGGCATGCTGACCACCCTGCTCGCCGGCCTCAACGAGCGGCGCCGCGAGCTCGCCATCCTGCGTTCCCTGGGGGCAGGCCCTGGCCACCTCTTCCTGCTGCTGGCGCTGGAGGCCATGGCACTCACCACGGTGGGGATGGCCGTCGGGGTGGCGGTGCTCTACCTCGGCCAGGGGCTTGCCACCCCCTGGCTGCTCAGCCACTATGGCCTGCAACTGAGCCTGGGGTTGCCGAGCGCCTACGAATGGCAACTGCTGGGGCTGGTCTGGCTGGCGGGCATGGTCATCGGCCTGCTCCCCGCCGCCCGCGCCTACCGTTACAGCCTGAGCGATGGCATGAGCATCCGGATATAACCATGACACGATGGACGGGGGCTGACCGCCGCCCGCGTCCACTCTGCGTTACAGCCTGAGCGATGGCATGAGCATCCGGATATGACGATGACACGATGGACGGGGGCTGCACTGCCGCCCGCGTCCACTCTGCGATACAGCCCGCGCGATGGCATCCGCATCCGCGTCTGACCCTGGACGTACCCGACAAGAGAAAGAAGGACAGAAAATGAAGTGGAACATAGTGGCGCTGCTGGCCAGCCTGCTGGTACTGCCCGCCATGGCAGCCGATTACAAGACCATCGACTGGGATGTGCTCATCCCGGAAGGGGAGAAGCTGCTGCCCCCGCCCCAGGTGAGCCATGACGGCAACCTGGCCTCGGTGCCCCAGCCTGTGGGGGGCGTCAACAAGAAGCTCGACCAGCAGGAGGTGCGCATCCCCGGCTTCGTGGTGCCCCTGGAAGGGGATGCCAAGACGGTCACCGCCTTCCTGCTGGTGCCCTACTTCGGCGCCTGCATCCACGTGCCGCCGCCCCCCACCAACCAGGTGATCTACGTGAGCTACCCCAAGGGAGCGCCGGTGGATGACCTCTGGGACGCCATCTGGGTCAAGGGCAAGATGCGCACGGTCAGCTCCAGCCACGAGATGGCCACCGCCTCCTACTCCATGGACGCGGTCGACGTCAGCGTCTACGAAGAGTAAGCCCCTGATGGCCTCCTGCGGGAGGCCATTTTCTTTGCCGTGGTCACCCCGCCAAGGGGATTGTCCGGGCGCACGGTTGGAGTAACATTCACTACCGGACCCCGCGATCACGGAGCCAGCATGGCTGACCTGCCCCCCAAGAAAGAGAGTTCCATCCTGAGCAGCCAGGAGCAGACCCTGCGCCTGGCCCGCAGCCGTGGCATCGATGGCATGCTCACCCGTAACAGCGACAGCACCTTCGAGCAGCGCGCCCAGTTTCGCCAGCTGGCGGAACAGGCCGCCCGCCAGCGCAACCTGGAAGCCATCATGGTGATGGCCACCCGCCACTGCGCAGAGACGGCCGCCGGCGGCGAGATGGACGGCGACTGGCTGACCCGCTTCCTGCAACTGGCGGAAGACATCAGCATGGTGCCCATGCAGCAGCTGTGGGGGCGGATCTTCGCCCTGGAGGTGGCGACCCCGGGTCGCTTCTCCATCCGTGCCCTCAATACCCTCAAGGAGATGACCCAGCGGGAAGCCCAGCTGTTCCAGCGGATCTGCGCCCTCTCCTGCCACTACGAGGGGAGCGACGAGCAGCGCCTGCTGCTCGGCATGCACAAGGGGGCGGGGCTGCTGAGCCGCGCCAAGGTCACCCGCATGGGGCTCGGCAAATACCGGGTGCCCTACAGCGCCCTGCTGCTGCTGTGCGATCTCGGCCTGCTGCACCGTGGCGAACTCGAATCCGGTCCCCTGCCCGCCGAGGGCGTCGAACTGGCCTTCGGCAACCAGCGCTGGCGCCTGCGCCTGCGCCAGAGCAACCTCACCCTGCTCTACTACCGGCTCACCCCCATCGGCAACGAGCTCGCCCTCTTGCTGGAGGAGCCGCCTCTCGAAGAGTACCTGCAGGATCTCAAGACCCTGCTCTCCACCCACCTGCAGATCGAGACCCAGATCCCCGCAAACACGGCCGACACGCCCGCCTGATCTCTTCGGTACCCCGGGCGGCCCCTTGCCAAATTGCGAAACCACCCCCGCCGTTGCCAAAATGGCTCTCAAAAAGCGAATCGATTCAACCCGCTACCGAGACCCTGACGCCCCTTTTGGCTCTTTACGGACCTTGGTCGAACATTATTCGCCTTGAGCGCCTTTTGAGCGTTTTCGACCACTCTGGTGCACGACTTGCAACGGGACTCATCACCTCGTCACAGTCGGACACTGCCATGAGAATCAACCAACCCGTTACCCAGCGTGAGCGCCTCTACCCCGAGCACCAGAACCTCATCTCCACCACGGATCTGGATAGTCGCATCACCTATGCCAACGACGAGTTCTGCCAGATAGCCGGCTTCACCCTGGCGGAGCTGCAGGGCGCGCCGCACAACCTGGTACGCCACCCCGACATGCCGCCCCAGGCCTTCGCCGACATGTGGGCCCACCTGCGGGAGAGGAAGAGCTGGATGGGCCCGGTCAAGAACCGCTGCAAGAACGGGGACCACTACTGGGTCAACGCCTTCGTAACCCCCATTCAGGACGCGAGTGGCAAGGTGGTGGAGTACCAGTCCGTGCGCACGGCGCCGGACGAGGGGGTCAAGCAGCGGGCAGAAAGCGTCTACGCCGCGCTGCGCGAGGGCAAGACCCCCCTGGCACTGCGCCTGCCCCCCTTCTCCCACACGCTCGCGCTCGCTCTCTGCCTGCTGCTGGGCCTCGCGGCCCTGCTTGCCCTCGGCTACCAGCAGGGCATCGGCTGGCCCCTTGGCCTCGGCGCCCTGCCCCTGGTGCTGGCGTTCGTCATCAACCAGGTCCTCTCCCGCCGCCTCGCGCGGCTAGAGACCCTGGCCCGCAGCCGTTTTGACAACCCCTTGATGCAGCTGCTCTACACCGGCCGGGTCGATCGCCTGGCTGCCGTCGAACTCGCCATGAAGATGAACCAGGCGGAATTCAATGCGGTGCTGGCCCGCACCCAGCAGACCTGCCATCAGATCCTGACATCCGCCCAGACGGATCTGCACAACGCCGAGACCATCACCGGCAACCTGCAGCAGCAACAGGCCCAGACCAGCCAGGTGGCAACCGCCATCACCCAGATGGCGGAGTCCATCCGCGAGGTCTCCCACAGCTCGACTGCCGCCTCCGACCGGCTGGACGAGACCGCCGACCTGTTCCGGGAGGGCAATCGCAGCGTGCAGGCCACCATCGAAGAGGTGGAGGGGATGCACGGCGAGCTCATCACCTCCCGCGCCGTGATCGAGGCCCTGGCCGGTCAGTGCCGGGCCATCGACGGCATCCTGGACGTCATCAACAACATCGCCAACCAGACCAACCTGCTGGCCCTCAACGCCGCCATCGAGGCGGCCCGGGCCGGCGAGGCGGGCCGCGGCTTCTCGGTGGTGGCGGACGAGATCAGATCCTTGGCCATCAAGACCCAGTCCTCCACCGGCGAGATCCAGAAGATGATAAGCCTCTTGCAAGCCAGTGCCGGGGATGCGGAGCAGGCCATGGCGCAAGGGGAGAAGCTCTCCGCCAGCTGCCGCCTCAAGGCCGCCGCCACCGGCGACGTGCTGCAACAGATCAGCGACCGCCTGCTGCAGGTGGCCGCCGGCAGCAACCAGATAGCCCAGGCGGTGCAGGAGCAATCCCAGGTCACGGCCGACATCGACCGCAGCGTGCTCAACATCAAGACCCTGGCGGACGACTCCAGCCAGGGCAGCCGCCACGCCGTGCAGGGCATAGTCCAGCTGGTGCGCCAACTCGGCGAGCTGGAGCGGCTGGTACGCCAGTTCCAGCCACACCCGGCCCCGCCCTCCCCTGCCGACGGCCCCGAGCTGACCATAAAAGCCCCCGCGGCCCTCGCCGCCCGCTGACAAGAGCCCTAGAAGACGAAGGGGCCCGGTATCGTGACCGATACCGGGCCCCTTGCGCGAAAGTCCCCCTGATAGCGCCGACAGCAGTCCTTGTCCCAGCGCCCTGGCGTACCGGCAATGGCATAGCGCCCTTCGCTGGGTCGAGGGGCGCATCACCGAGCACGTCGGCCCCCTCCCTCAATGCCCGACCAGACTCCCACTCCAGGATTCTCACTCCAGATAGCAACCGCCCCATTCCCATGCACCCTGGGCGCGGGGACGCCCCATCACCCCACCATGCCAGTCAATTTATTGATCTTGCCCGAGAAACGACCAATTTCCCCTTCCCTACCCGGCCCCGTTCGGTAACATTATCGTTTGGAAACCCTCTCGTCGGAGTCAGCCATGAGCCAGACCAGAGCCACACCGCAGGGAAAGCGCAGCAGGCTGGAGGCTGGAATTCAGGGGCGGTAGCCTTGCTGACGCCAATACCTTAGCTGTCTTTCTAAGCTGTGGTAATGGCTGCGAAAAAAGGGCGTCAAAAGAACACGCCCAGCTTCAGAGGCAGGAATGTAAACAATTGATTTTATATATTATTTATATTTCCTGCATCAAGACAGAGCGACGTTAGATGGAAGACGGTATTAACGTGTTAATGCCGCCTTCAATTTCATCACTGTTTCAATTTTTAGGAAACACTTATGCATTGGCTGATCTCAGCAAATTCAGAGGTATACGATCACGCATCCTCTTTTAAAGATCACGGATTCATCGATTGGCGTCAAGGTACAATAAAATACCAAAATCTAGATACTGTTTATATTTATGTGACTAAACCTGTAGGAAGGATTCAATATAAATGCATTATCACCAAAACAAACTTAAATTCAAAAGAAATTCGTGATGACATAAAATATTGGACTAATCAAGAAGAACATGAGAAGTCTTTGCTTGGTGTTTACATGCGATTGGAATTGGTTGAACAAATTAACAGCCCCAAACTCTCTCTTGAAAGATTATTGAAACATGGTCTAAGAGCTGCGCCTCAAGGCCCTAAAAAATTAGATAAAGAACCAAAGTTACTTAACTATATTGAGAAATATTTCTATATTAATTTTGATACCGTATTCTTCCCAGATGAAATCGACTCGTCACTTATATTAACGGAAGGTTTAAAAAAACAAATATTTGTCAATAGGTATGAGCGTAGTAAAGAAGCCAGGGATCTGTGCATAAAACACCATGGAACTACATGCAATGTTTGCAAGATTGACTTATCAATGATCTATGGCGACGTGGCTAAGGGATTTATTCATGTTCATCATTTAGTTCCAATATCAGATATTGGTGAAGAATATAAGGTTAATTACAAGACGGATTTACTCCCTGTATGCCCAAATTGCCATGCTATGTTGCATCGTATTAAATCTAAAGAACCTGTTTTGGAATTAAGAAAAATCATCAACTCAAATTTGAAGAGAATCCAAACAAAAAAAATCATGTAGAACGGTTTTCGGGTGTCCCATAAGTCGATGTCACCCTTAAAAAGACAAGAATGCGTCGTAATTAATGAGCATTATTGGGGGAGTGTTTTGGGGCGCCACCTTTGGCATCCTGACAACAATTGGTTTATGGCCATTTAGATTAATGGTAAAAAGGGTGCCCCCTTGAAATCAAAAATTTATTTGTTAGCGTGTAGGTTTTAAATAAATAAAAACACAACATCCAATATAAAGCGGAGTCACATGCTCATGCCCCCTAGAGCTCAAGCAGATTGCTTATAATATTTATTTTTGGCTCTATGACAATTAAATATAGCGATAACCATTATATTCACAGCCTAATTATCAAAGGTAAATCCGGAAAAATTTCTTGATTATAGAAATGCGCACAATATCGAATTCATATTTATTGTTTGTATCAAAACCATTTAAAACAGAAGAGCGTGAAGAGGAATTAACAGATCTTGGATTTATCGATGACATCAAGAAAAGTTAGCATTAACGGTTTAACTTCTAACGGGTGAACGGTTAACAAACCGCCATGAAGCTGTTAGTGACTGACAACAAGGGGCATCATGGGCAGGAAATAAACAAAGGGGCCAAGGCCCACTCTGCTATTGATGCCCGGTAAAGCAAATCGACATCAGTTTATCAGCCCACGCTGCCGCAACGCGGTCAACCCGTAGGTTCGAATAGCGCAGCGTATTCGGACAATCGCGAATAGCCCCGCCACGATATAAGCAAGGATCGGGAAATAACCTTGCGGGATTGATATCGGCTGCCTTGCGGTGGCTCAAGGTTCACTGGTGCCACTATAAGCTGGATTTATGGGTTTTCCGCTGATGACCCAACTTTTACTTATAGTGGCTGCCGCCAGCGCATTAGCGCACGTGGTGGCCAACTTAACGGCTGCAGGGCGGTTGTTATATGTTCTTCCGATTCAATGGCACGCTGGCGAGACGGGCAAAGAGGGTTCCTCTGCCCTTGCTCCCCACGCCTGCGATCTGTTTGCTGCTTACAGCTTGCTGTCCGAGTGAATACACGGTTGCCGGGATAGCAATCCGTCTCCCGGCGTAAGACGGCGCCACTCAACAACTACATGTAGTTCCCCTGCCGCAGGGCGGTCAGCAACTCATCCACCAGCGCTTCCACCGGCTTGCCGGCGTTAAGCAGGTGGATCTCAGGGCTTTCCGGTGCCTCATAGGCTGAATCGATACCGGTGAAGTTGCGGATTTCCCCCGCTCGCGCCTTCTTGTAGAGCCCCTTGGGATCGCGCTCTTCGCACAGGCTCAGGGGGGCATCTACGAACACCTCGACAAACTCCCCTTCACCCACGAGATTGCGTACCAGATCCCGCTCGGCGCGGAATGGCGAGATAAAGGCGGTGAGCACGATGAGGCCCGCATCCACCATGAGTTTGGCCACCTCGCCGACCCGGCGGATATTCTCCTGGCGGGCGGCGTCATCGAAGCCGAGATCGCCGCACAGGCCGTGGCGCACATTGTCCCCATCCAGCAGATAGGTGTGCTTGCCCGCTGCCGCCAGCGCCTGTTCCAGCGCCCCCGCCAGGGTGGACTTGCCCGCCCCCGAGAGCCCGGTGAACCAGATCACCAGCGGCTTCTGTCCCTTCTGCTCGGCCCTACGCTCTTTGCCCACGGCATGGTCGTGCCACACGATATTGCTCATTTAACACTCCTTGTGACGCTCACGCCTTTACGCCAGCGCCTTGGCTTTCTGCCTTAACATAAGCGGCCTTAGCGACCTTAACATGGCCCCGATATCAGCCCTTAAAACGGAAACAGCAGGGGCACCATGACGATCACCCCGATGCTGTACGCCAGGGAGACCGGCAGGGCCAGCTTGAGGTAGTCCGGCATCTTGTAGTTGCCCGCCGCATAGACCATCAGATTGGTCTGATAACCGTAGGGCAGGATAAAGCTGGAGCTCGCCCCGAACAGCACCGCCAGAATAAACGGCATGGTGGAGACGTCCATGCTGAGCGCCAGCTGGTATCCCATGGGGAAGGCCAGGGCCGCCGCGGCGTTGTTGCTCATCAGCTCCGTCAGCACCAGGGTGAACAGGTAGATGCCGATAAAGGTGACGAAGGGGCTGGCACCGTTGAACTCGCCCATCAGCCAGTCGGCGATGAGCTTGGCCAGGCCGCTCTGCTCCAGCTGATCGGCGATGGCCAGCGCCCCGCCCACCACCAGCCAGATATCCAGCGGAAAGCGGCGGCGGATCTCGTCCAGGGTCAGGATGCGGGTAAACAGCAGCACCACCAGCATCACCAGCAGCCCCTTGAAGAGCGGCACCAGCTCGAATACCGACAGCGCCAGCACCCCGAGGAAACCCAGCACCACGGCGGCGCTGCGCTTGCCATCGAGCCGGGTGGAGGCCTCCAGCCCGCTCACCACCACGAACTCCCGGGAGAGGGACTTGTTGCCGGCAAACTTGGGGCCGGGGGCCAGCAGCAAGGTGTCCCCTGCATGCAGTTCAATCTGGCCGAGGCCGCCGGTGAGCTGGGTCTCGCCACGGCGCACCGCCAGCACCACCGCATCGAAGTGGGTGCGAAACTCGGCGTCCTTGATGGTCTGACCCACCAGGCGCGAGCTGTGGCTGACGATCACCTCCACCAGGTGCTGGCCGTTGAGGCGGTGCTGGCCGTAGAGATCCAGCCCCTTGAGCTCCTGCAGCACGCCGACGCTCTCCACGTCGCCGCAAAACAGCAGCATGTCACCCTCGTGCAACTCGTGCTCCGGCTGCACCGGGCAGATCACCTGATCGCCGCGGATGATCTCGGCCAGATAGAGGCTTTTCAGGCTGCGCAGGCCGTTGTCCTTGACGCTGCGCCCGGCCATGGGGGAGCCGGGGCCCACCTTGGCCTCGAGAAAATAGCCGGATTCCCGGCTCATCTCGGTGTCCTGCTCCGGCAGGTGGCGGGCAAACAGCAGCACGGCGACCAGGCCGGTCAGCAGGGTCCCCGCCCCCACCATGAAGAAGTCGAACATGCCGAGCGGCTTGGCCCCCATCTTGATGAGGAAGCTGTTGACGATAAGGTTGGTGGAGGTGCCGATCAGGGTCAGCACGCCACCAAAGGTCGCCGCGAAGCACATGGGCAAGAGCAGCCGGGACGGCGCATGGTTGGGGTTGCGTTTGACCGCCCCCAGCATGGAGGCCACCACAGCGGTGTTGTTGACGAAGGCCGACAGGAAGGCGGTGGAGAACCACACCTTCACCAGCACCTTGTTGAAGGAGCCGGTGCCCACCAGGTTGGCGAACCAGCTCATGACCCGGGTCTTCTCCACCGCGAGCGACACCAGCAGCAGCAGCACCAGGGTCAGCAGGGCACTGTTGGTGTAGCCCGCCACCACGGCGTTGATGTCCGCCAGGCCGCTCAGGTAGGTGATGAGCACGGCGCCCGAGAAGAGCAGCGCCGGGCGGAGTCGGCCCTGGATCAGCAGGGCGACGAGGGCAGCCAGCAGACCCAGCACCAGGGATTGTTGCCAGGTCATGGGCTTATTCCTTGTCCGACGCGTTGCTGATGGTCAGCGCCTGCCAGTGGGGGAAATGCTTGCGCACCAGGGCGTTGAGCTCGATTTCAAACTCGCTGTATTGCCCTGCCACCGCCTTGGCCGCCAGCCCTTCCACTATCATGCCCGCGCCCACGGTGACGTTGGTCAGCCGGTCGATCAGGATAAAGCTGCCGGTATCGCGGATCTCCTGGTAGGGATCGAATGCCACCGGATCGGTCAGGCTGAATTCGCACAGGCCGATCTCGTTGAGCTTGAGCTCGGAGGCCGGCAGCTCGTCCAGCTTGTTGATCTCGATGCGGTGGCGGATGGCCTCCACCTGGCCGCGGCTCTTCTTGGTGGCCAGCTTGACGTCATAGACCCGGCCCGGCTGCAGGGACTCTTCCCCCATCCAGACGATGTGAGCCAGCACGTTCTGGGTCACCTGGGGCTTTTTCGCCGCATCCACCAGCAGGTCGCCCCGGCTGATGTCGATCTCGTCCGCGAAGGTGACCGTGATGGCCTGACCCGGCAGGGCATACTCCAGATCCCCGTCGAAGGTGACGATGCGGGTCACCGTGCTCTCCTTGCCGGACGGCAGCACAGCGAGGCGGTCGCCGACCCGCAGGATGCCGGAGGCGAGGGTCCCCGCGAAGCCGCGAAAATCGAGGTTCGGGCGGTTCACATACTGCACCGGCAGGCGCACCGGATGGCGCTCCAGCTCGCGCTCCACCTCGGCAGATTCCAGCAGGGAGAGCAGGGTTTCACCCTCATACCAGGCCAGCTTGTCGCTTTGGTTGACCACGTTGTCACCGTCCAGGGCGGAGACCGGCACGATGTGGATGGTGTCGACGCTGAGCTTCTTGGCGAACTCGCGATACTCGGCGCTGATGCGCTCGAACACTTCCTGGCTGAACCCCACCAGGTCCATCTTGTTCACCGCCACCACGAACTGCTTGATGCCGAGCAGGCTCGCAATAAAGCTGTGGCGACGGGTCTGATCCAGCACTCCCTTGCGGGCGTCGATCAGGATGATGGCGAGATCGCAGGTGGAGGCACCGGTGGCCATGTTGCGGGTGTACTGCTCGTGGCCCGGGGTGTCCGAGATGATGAACTTGCGCTTCGCGGTGGAGAAGTAGCGGTAGGCCACGTCGATGGTGATGCCCTGCTCGCGCTCCGCCTGCAGGCCGTCCACCAGCAGGGCCAGGTCCAGCTTCTCGCCCGTGGTGCCGAGCTTCTGGCTGTCGGACTCCAGCGCCTTCAACTGATCTTCATAGATCTGCTGGGAGTCGTGCAGCAGGCGGCCGATGAGGGTGCTCTTGCCGTCGTCCACGCTGCCGCAGGTGAGAAAGCGCAGCAGGCTCTTGTGTTGCTGGGCGTGCAGGTAGGCTTCAATGCCCTGTTCGCTGATGGCGGTCTGAATATGGTTGTTCATGATGCGATTCCTTAGAACATTTTTTTAGAAATAGCCCTGACGCTTCTTCTGCTCCATGGAGCCGGCCTGATCGTGGTCGATGAGTCGCCCTTGCCGCTCGCTCGAGGTGGTCAGCAGCATCTCTTCGATGATCTCCGGCAGGGTGGTAGCGTTGGACTCGATGGCCCCGGTCAGCGGGTAGCAGCCGAGGGTACGGAAGCGCACCAGCTCCTGTTTCACTTCATCTTCCGGGCCGATGGGCATGCGATCGTCATCCACCATGATCTTGATGCCGCCGCGCTCCACCACGGGACGCATGGCCGCGAAATAGAGCGGCACTATGTCGATGTTCTCGAGATAGATGTATTGCCAGATATCCAGCTCGGTCCAGTTGGAGAGCGGGAAGACCCGGATGCTCTCACCCTTGTTGACCTGGCTGTTGTAGACGCGCCACAGCTCCGGGCGCTGGTTCTTGGGATCCCAGCGGTGGGACTTGTCGCGGAAGGAGTAGACCCGCTCCTTGGCCCGGGACTTCTCCTCGTCGCGGCGGGCACCGCCGAAGGCGGCATCGAAGCCGTATTTGTTGAGCGCCTGCTTGAGCCCCTCGGTCTTCATGATGTCGGTGTGCTTGCTGCTGCCGTGGACGAAGGGGTTGATGTCCATGGCGAGCCCGTCCGGGTTCTTGTGAACGATAAGATCCAGCCCGTACTTCCTGGCGGTCTCGTCCCGGAACTTGATCATCTCCTTGAACTTCCAGTTGGTGTCCACGTGCAGCAGAGGGAAGGGGATCTTGCCCGGGTAGAAGGCCTTGCGGGCCAGGTGCAGCATGACGGAGGAGTCCTTGCCGATGGAGTACATCATCACCGGGTTTTCAAATTCGGCAGCCACCTCGCGGATAATGTGGATGCTCTCGGCTTCCAGTTGCTGCAGATGGGTCAATCTTTCACGGTCCATGTCTGGGTCCTCGGTTCATTGCGCTCGCGCCTGGTCGGGGCGCGGTCTGGGTTCAGTTCGGTGCCGCCTGGGCAGCACCGTCAAATCGATTCGCGTCTCGGCCTCAGGCCAGGCTCACCAGCTTGAGCTCGTGGCCGCTGTCGGCCTCTCGCCCTTGCGCCGCCTCGCCAAACCAGGCCAGCTGTTTGCGCAGGGAAACCACCTCGCCGATGACGATAAGGGAGGGGCTCACCGCCTGGGCGGCCAGTTCGGCCAGCTCCGCCAAGGTGCCGGTCAGCACGCGCTGACGGGCCGTGGTGCCCCGCTCTATAATGGCGATGGGGGTGCTCTGGCCACGGCCATGGCTCACCAGCTGCTGCTGGATGTGCTCGGAGCGCATCAGCCCCATGTAGATAACCAGGGTCTGGTTGGTGGTGGCGAGCTGCTGCCAGTCCGGTTCCTTGCCCTCCTTCTGGCAGTGGCCGGTGATGAAGACGGCGCTCTGGGCATGGTCGCGGTGGGTGAGCGGAATGCCGGCATAGGCGGTGGCACCGGCCGCCGCCGTGATGCCGGGCACCACGGAGAAGGGGATGCCCTCCTCTGCCAGCACTTCCAGCTCCTCGCCGCCACGGCCGAACATGAAGGGATCGCCCCCCTTGAGCCGCACCACCCGGTTGCCCGCCCTGGCGTATTCCACCAGCAGGCGGTTGGTCTCTTCCTGGGGCACGCTGTGGGCCCCCGCCTTCTTGCCGACCGACACCAGGGTCGCATCGCGGCGCACCAGGTCCAGGATCTCGGCGGAGACCAGCTGGTCATAAAGCACCACCTCGGCCTGTTGAATTTGTTGCAGCGCCTTGAGAGTCAGGAGGCCAGGATCACCCGGGCCCGCCCCTACCAGTACCACCTCGCCCACCTCGGTCCGGGCCTTGTCCAGCCCCTCGTTCAGCCACTGCTCGGCACCTTGCCAATCTTCTTTCTCAATCAGACCGGCCAGGGTGTTGGAGGCAAAGGCGCGCTCCCAGAAGCGGCGGCGATCGGAGAGGGAAGCCAGCACCTGCTTGGCCCGGCTGCGCACCCGACCGGAGAGCTCGGCCAGACCACCGAGGTGGCGGGGCAGCAGGCTCTCGAGCCGCTCGCGCAGCAGGCGCACCAGCACGGGGGCTTTGCCACCGCTGGAGACGGCCACGACGATGGGGCTGCGATCGATGATGGAGGGGAAGATAAAGCTGGAGCGCTCGGGGTCGTCCACCAGGTTCACGAAGAGGCCGCGCTCGGTGGCGCTCTGATAGACCAGGCCGTTCACTTCGAGATCGTCGGTGGCGGCCACCACCAGGATCTGGCCCGCCAGATGGGCAGGCTCGAAGCGCTCCGCCAGATGGGTGAAGCGGCCGGCAAATTCGTGGAAGCCGGGGTCGAGCTCGGGGGAGACCAGGGTCAGGCGGGCACCTGCCGCCAGCAGCAGGCGCGCCTTGCGCAGGGCAACCTCGCCCCCGCCCACCAGCAGTACCGGGCGGCCTTCCAACCTGGCAAACATAGGTAAATAATCCATCAGGGCCCACTCCTCGGCATCGCGACATCTGGGGCGACTATAGGCAGGAGCGCTTATCCCTCAAAATAATAAAAAATGCTCTTTAATGCGTTTTGGTAATTAGTAAAGCCGTATTGCGGCAAAGGGATATGAATCCCTTGTGGTGGATGGCGCCAGACCCTAGGCTAGTGAAAGTGTTTCATAAGGAGCTTAATCATGAATGAGTCATTGATTGTATTGGGGATCTTCATATTCCTGGTACTCGCCACCCTGAGCGCAGGGATAAAGATAGTGCCGCAGGGTTTCAACTGGACCGTAGAGCGCTTCGGCCGCTACACCCGCACCCTCTCGCCAGGCCTCAACCTGCTGATCCCCTACATCGATCGCATCGGCCACAAGATCATCATGATGGAGCAGGTGCTGGACATCCCGGCCCAGGAGGTGATCTCCCGGGACAACGCCAACGTCACCATAGACGCCATCAGCTTCGTGCAGGTGGTGGATGCCCGCAAGGCGGGCTATGAAGTCAACGATCTCACCAGCGCCATCCGCAACCTGACCATGACCAACATGCGGACCGTACTCGGCGCCATGGAGCTGGACGAGATGCTCTCCCAGCGCGACACCATCAACGAGAAGCTGCTGCGCACCATGGATGCGGCCACCGCCCCCTGGGGCATCAAGGTGACCCGGATCGAGATCAAGGATGTACGTCCGCCGCTGGCGCTGGTCGAAGCCATGAACGCCCAGATGAAGGCCGAACGCCAGAAACGGGCCGAGGTGCTGGAGGCCGAAGGGGTGCGCCAGTCCAAGATCCTGAAAGCGGAGGGGGAGAAGCAGTCCCAGATCCTCAAAGCCGAGGGCGAGCGTCAGGCCGCCTTCCTCGCCGCCGAAGCGCGGGAGCGGGCCGCCGAGGCGGAAGCCAAGGCGACCCACATGGTGTCAAAAGCCATCGCCGAAGGGGATCTGCAGGCCATCAACTACTTCGTGGCCCAGAAATACACCGAGGCCCTGGCCCGCATCGGTGAAGGCCCCAACAGCAAGGTGGTGATGATGCCGCTGGAGGCGGGCAGCCTGATCGGCGCCGTGGCCGGCATGGCCGAGCTGTTCAAGGATGACAAGGGCGGCAAGTCATGACAGCCCTGTTCGAGGGGCTGACCCACTGGCACTGGCTGGGGCTCGGCTTCGTGCTGCTGGCCATCGAGGTGCTGGGGTCGGTGGGCTTTCTGCTCTGGACCGGCATCGCCGCCCTGGAGGTGGGGCTCCTGCTGCTGGTCTGGCCCTTCGGCTGGCAGGCGCAACTGCTGCTGTTTGCGGTGCAGTCCCTGCTCACCACCTGGGCCTGGTGGCGCTGGCAGCACCGCCGGGATCGCTCCGGGCAGGACGCCGCCGCCCCCATCAACGAGCGGATGCAGAGCTATCTGGGGCGGGAGCTGACCCTGCTGGACGACGTCAGCCAGGGCATGAGCCGGGTCCATCTGGATGACACCGTCTGGACGGTGCGCTGCGGTCAGTCGCTCCCTGCGGGCACCAGGGTCAGGGTGACGGGGCATGACTCCCATATTCTGCTGGTGGAGCCGCTGCCCTGAGCGGGCCCGCCTCCCGGCCATAAAAAAACGGGCCCGGCGCTCTCGCGCCGGGCCCGTTTTTCAATGAGGTGCTGGCTTAGTTGGCCTTGGCATCGCTCACTGCGGCTTCAGCCTTCTCGGCTACGTCAGCAGCAGCCTTCTCGACAGTAGCGGTCGCTTCGGAAGCAGCCTTCTCGACGGTAGCAGACGCTTCGCTAGCGGCGTTCTCAACAGTGGCAGCAACTTCTGCAGCCGGAGTAGCGGCCGGCGCGGCGGCTTCTTCTTTCTGACCACAGGCGGTCAACATCAGACCCAGGATACCGGCTACCAGTACTTTGTTCATGTGCATACCCTCAAAAAAAGATGGAGAGATGGTGTGAATGACCATCACAGCGCCCCGGCTCCCGGCAGAAAAACCACCGGCATGAGCCCGAAGGCGCGCGAAATATATCTCCATACGCGCCCGATGAAAACGCGTATCACAATGATATTTTCTCGTTGCTTTGATAAGAGAAACTACTTTAACGACAAATATTAATATAAAGCACCCACAAACTCGCAAGACGAGACAACAAAACACCAACTTAGAGTCGAATGATACTCAAAAATTGTCATTTTACCTTCCGCCCGTCGAGCCGTTAAATCGCCTCAATCAGACAGCTTCTGACAAGGAAGACGCCGCCCCTGGCTGTCGCTCTCCCTGGCCAGATCCAGCAGCGCCATCACCGCCAGCGCCTCGGGGGCGGGCACAGGGTTGGCCCCTTCTCCCTTGATGGCGGCACAGACCGCGCGGTAGTAGGCGCCGTAGTCCCCCGCCTCACCGGCCAGGGTCTGCTGCACAAGCTCGCCGTCCCGGATCCGGCTGAGCTGGCCGGGCTGCGGATCCGCACCCCAGTCCGCCGCCGGAGGGCGCTTGCCCTGCTTGAGCTGCTCTTCCTGCACGTCCATGCCGAACTTGATGAAGGAGCCCTCGCTGCCGTGCACCACGAAACGGGGCATGGTGGCGGAAACCAGACAGCTGCCGTGCAGAATGACCCGTTTCTCGCCGTAGCCCAGCACCACGTGGAAGTAGTCGTCGCTCAGCGCCCCCGGGCGCTGCCGGGCGAGATCGGCCTGGATCCAGTCAGGCTGGCCGAACAGCTGCAGGGACTGATCCAGGATATGGGGGCCGAGATCGAACCAGAGGCCGGAGCCCGGGCCACCCGCCTCGCGCCAGCGCTGGCGCACTTCGGGGCGATAACGGTCGAAATGGGATTCGAACTGGGCGATCTGTCCCAGCGCCCCCTCCGCCAGCAGGCGGCGCACGGTGAGAAAGTCCCCGTCCCAGCGCCGGTTGTGGAAGATGCTGAGCAGGCGCTGCTGCTCCTCGGCCAGCACCACCAGCGCCTCGGCCTCTGCCAGATCCAGGGCGAACGGCTTGTCGATCACCACGTGCTTGCCCGCCAGCAGAGCCTGGCGTGCGATGGGAGCATGGGTGTCGTTCGGCGTGGCGATCACCACCAGATCCACGGTGTCGTCCGCCAGCACCTCGTCAAGGGAACCGACGAGGCAACCGGGCAACTCGGCCTGCACCTTGGCGGCATCCCGGCTCACCACCCAGCGCAGGGCGAGACCGGGGGTGGTAGTCAGAAAGGGGGCATGAAAGGTCTGCCCTGCGAAGCCATAACCCACCAGGGCGGCGTTGATTGTGTGGCTCATGCGGTTGTCTCCACGGGTAGCATGTCATGGGGAGCAGGCGAGCCATCGCCTGCATAAAGAGAAGGGGGCTCAAGGCCCCCTGAGTGTGCTCATCAGAGCACAGGATTTATTGCAAACACAAGCGCCGCCCCTGACGTGTCATCAGTACCAGCAAGGGGGGCAGCAACAGCCACATGTGCAGGGCCAGCTGGCTCAGGGGATCCGGCATCAAGGCACCGGTGAGCCCCACCAGGGCGCCAGAGCCACTCATCTGGAACAGACCGAGCAGGGCCGCCGCCGTGCCGGCGCAGTGGCCGAAAGGAGCCAGGGCCATGCCGGCTGCGGCGCCCAGGATCATGGCGAAGCCGATGCTGGAGAGGAACACCGGCCCCATCATGGCCAGCGGATGCGGGATGTGCATGGCCAGCGTCAGGGAGATGGCGGAGATCAGCAGCACCAGCAGGCCGAGGCGCAGGGTCCGTCTCGGCCCTACCCTGGCGATGAAGCGAGGAGCCAGGAAGCAGGCCAGGATGTTGAGGACAGCATTGGCAGTGAACCAGTAGCTGAACCCGTTCATGTCCAGACCCAGCTTCACCATCAGCTGCACCGGCGCCGCGGTGACATAGGCCAGGATCACCGCCATCGCCAGCATGCACAGGGCCGCGTTGAACAGGAAGCTCGGGGAGCGCAGCACCGGGCTGTAGCGGGACCAGCTGATGAGCGGGCCGCTGCTGCTGGTCTCTTCCGGGCGAGTCTCCGGCATCCGCCACAGCAGCCAGCTGCCGACCACGACGGCGTACCCGGCCATAAACCAGAAGTTCGCCGACCAGCCGGCCTTGGCGGTGAGCCAGCCACCCAGCAGAGGGGCCAGCGCGGGAATGAAGCAGATGGCGCCGTTCAGGTAGGAGATCATCTGGCCACTCTTCTTGGGGCCATAGCTGTCACGTACCACGGAGAAGGCAGCAACCGAGGTGGCACAGGCCCCCAGGCCTTGCAACACCCGCGCCAGCATCAGCTCACCTAGGCTGGCGGCAAAACCGGCGCCCAGCGCGCTCAGGCCATAAAGCAGCACGCCGCCCAGGGCCACGGGTTTGCGGCCATAGCGATCGGCGAGCGGCCCCACCAGCAACTGTCCCATCCCCATGCTGAACAGGAACCAGGTAATGGTGCCCTGCATCAGGGTCACTTCGGCCCCCAGTTGCTCGGCCATCTGCGGGATGGCGGGCAGGTAGATGTCGATGGCCAGCGGGCTGAACAACACCAGGAGTACAAGCAGAAGAATCAATGGCATCAGTCACCTCAAGCCCTAGGAATATCGATTGGTGCGCGAGTCTACTGACTCACAGTAATGAATTGAAATGGTATTTAATCACTTCGGTTATTCCCTACGGGAAAGATGTATTTTATCTACCTGTCACGCCGGACAGATTGTAGCCCGAACGAAACCCAGCATCGGACAATTGCGCTTTTACTCGGCCCCGCCCCCGCATAGAATGCGCAGATTATTTTTGCGGAGGTGTGTGATGAACAAGCTTGTCCTGGCAACAGGGAACCAGAAAAAGGTGAAGGAATTGGCCGCCATGCTGGCCGATATGAAGATCCAGGTGATCCCGCAGAGCGAGTTTTCAGTCTCCGATGCCGATGAGACCGGCACCACCTTCGTCGAGAATGCCATCATCAAGGCCCGTCACGCCGCCCGCGTCACCGGCCTGCCCGCCGTGGCCGACGACTCCGGCCTGGAAGTGGATCTGCTGCACGGCCGTCCCGGCGTCTACTCCGCCCGTTTTGCCGGCGTTGGTGCCAGCGACAAGGAGAACATCGACAAGCTGCTGGCCGAGCTCAAGGGCGCCCCGGATTACCTGAAAAGCGCCCGCTTCTGGTGCGTGCTGGTCTACATGCGCCACGCCGACGACCCCACCCCCCTCATCTGCCAGGCGAGCTGGGAGGGGATGATCATCGACGAGCCCCGCGGTCAGCACGGCTTTGGCTATGATCCCGTGTTCTTCGTCCCCGACCACGACTGCACCTCAGCCCAGATGCCGGCCGAGCTGAAGAACCAGCTCAGCCACCGCGGCCAGGCCCTGGCCAAACTCAAAGCAGCCCTGGCGGCGGTCAACTAAAGCGCTGCCTCCAGCCGCGTTGTCATCTACAATGGGGGCCGTCGGCCCCCGTTTCTTTGGCGGCGCCCGGCCCGTTGTCATCGGCAGCCAGGGCCACCCGACCCCTTTTGATTTTTTGAATACTGGAAACTCCATGCTGCAACTGCCGCCCCTCTCCCTCTATATCCACGTGCCCTGGTGTGTCCAGAAGTGCCCCTATTGCGACTTCAACTCCCACGCCCAGAAGGGGGAGCTGCCCCACCTCGAGTACGTGGCGGCCCTGCTGGAGGATCTGGAGCAAGACCTGCACTGGGCCCAGGGACGGCCGCTCTCCTCCATCTTTATCGGTGGCGGCACGCCGAGCCTGCTCTCCGTGGCGGCCATGCAGGCCCTGCTGGACGGGGTGCGCGCACGCATTCCCCTGACGGCGGACTGCGAGATCACCATGGAGGCCAACCCGGGCACGGTGGAGGCGGACAAGTTCGCCGGCTTCCAGCGGGCCGGCATCAACCGCATCTCCATCGGGGTGCAGAGCTTCCAGCAAGAGAAGCTGACCCGCCTCGGCCGCATCCACGGCCCCGAGGAAGCGCGCAAGGCGGCCGAACTGGCCCACGCCATCGCGCTTCCCACCTTCAACCTGGATCTGATGCACGGCCTGCCGGATCAGAGCCTGGACGATGCCCTCTATGACCTGCAGCAGGCCATCGACTGCGCGCCGCCGCACCTCTCCTGGTATCAGCTCACCATAGAGCCGAACACGGCGTTTGCCTCCAAGCCGCCCAAACTGCCGGAAGATGACACCCTGTGGGACATCTACGAGCAGGGCCACGCCATGTTGACCGCCCAGGGCTATCAGCAGTACGAGATCTCGGCCTATGCCAAGGCGGGCTACCAGTGCCGCCACAACCTCAACTACTGGCGCTTCGGCGACTATCTGGGGATCGGCTGCGGCGCCCACGGCAAGGTGACGGACCTCGCCAACCAGCAGATCCTGCGCACCGCCAAGGTGAAGCACCCGAAAGGCTATCTGGACCCGAGCCGCCCCTATCTGGACGAGCAGTGGCAGGTGAGCGCGGACGATCTGCCGCTCGAGTACTTCATGAACCGGTTCAGATTGTTTGAACCGGCCCCCAAGGCGGAGTTCGAGGCCTACACCGGCCTTGAATTGGAGCGGGTAGAAACCATGCTGACCATCGCTCAAAGCAAGGAGCTTATCGAGGATCTCGGCGACAGCTGGCAGCTCACCCCCCTCGGCCATCGCTACCTCAACGTGCTGCTCGAACTCTTTATGGACGAGTAAGAAGGCGTTCACACATCTTGCAGCGAAGCCGTGAGCAAACGGTCGCTTTCGCAAAAACAATCAGGGCGCCATGGGCGCCCTGATTGTTTTGAGATGAAGGGGTGGAAACCCGCTCAGCAGCAGACGCATACCATCTGCTGTTGGCCGGGCTCCCACCGTTTGCCGTGCTTGGCCTTGCGCTGATAGCTGCCCTTGCCCTTCTTGCTCGGTTCGACCCTGGCCTGGAACAGGGGCGAAGTGACCAGTGCCTTGAGGTGATTGTCCTGGATGATGCCACGCTGATGATCGCAGGCGGATTCGGCGGTGACGGCGGTCACCTTCTTCTTGGCCATATGGGCTCCTTGATGGGGTTGTCGTGTTTGCCCATCGCCCCTGCCACCACAGGCCTGGGGCAGGCGGCGAAAAACGCGCAGATTGTGCGCCTCTTGCCTCCCCCGCGCAAGGGTCAGGCGGGCGAGTCAGGCTGGCTGATAGACGACCCGCACCAGCCCGCTCGACAGCAGGGTACTGGAGACGGGGGCGAGCCGACCGGGCAGGGCCCCCGAGAAGAGCGACACCCCGCGCCCCAGGGTGACCGGCACCCAGAACAGGGTCAGCTCGTCGACGACCCCGGCCTGCAGCCCCTGGCGCACCAGATCGCCACCATCCAGATAGAGGTGGCGGCTCCCCTCCTGCCAGAGCGTATCCAGCACCTGTGGCAACGCCCCCTGCCGGAAAGTGACGTGGGTGCGGGGCTCGGCCGCCCTGTGGGTCAGCACCACCACTGGCTTGTCCCCGTAGGGCCACTCGGGAAAGGCGCTCACGGTGTCGTAGCTGTTGCGCCCCATCAGCAGGGTATCCGTGCTCGCCATCAGGCCCGCATAGCCGGTCGCCTCCTGGCTGTCGCCACCATAGGGTGCCAGCCACGCCAGATCGCCCCCCTCCCCCGCGATAAAGCCGTCGAGGGAGAGGGCGAGAAAGGCACTGACCCGGGGGCGCTGCAGTTCAGTGCTCATGGTCGTGATGCTCGTGGCGGGAGGGGGCGCCGGACTCCAGGGTCTCCAGGATGGCGCAGTGCTCCGCCGAACGCGGGCCGCCGCAGCAGATGTCGGAGAGCTCCCTCAGGTTTTCGCGAAAACGGGTCAGCTCCACGATCTTCTGCTCCACCTGTTCGAGCTTGGCGTCGGCCACCGCCTTCACCTCCTGGCAGGTAACCTTGGCCTTGTTGGTGTCGAGAGCGAGCAGCTCGCCGATGTCCGCCAGGGAGAAGCCTACCGACTTGGCGCGGATGATGAACTCCAGCCGCCGCCTGTCCTGCTCGCCGTAGAGGCGATAGCCCGACTCGTTGCGAAGGCCCGGCGAGATGAGGCCGTTCTTCTCGTAAAAGCGCAGGGTGTCCGCCTTCACCCCGCACGCCCTGGCCAGTTCCCCGATCCGATACATGGTCCTCTCCCCCTGCATGACATCCCCGACATGGTACTCAATATAAACCGGCCTCCACTATCGCCCCTTTGCCCGGCGATTGCCAGCCAAAGGCAGGAAAGGGGCAGCAAACCCGCTCCATCATGGCCCTTTATCCCCAAAACACTGAAAAGACAAACGTTTCACAAAAAATCACCGGAAAACGTTTAACGCCGCATCCCACAAGGCTTTGTCTCTTTAAAAAATCCACCACGGCTCACATTTTTTGTGTAGAATACGCGCCCACAAGAGAGCGTCGCGTCAAGCGGGCATTTCCTAAAACGCTTTTGCCAACGGCCAGCCTTCTGGCGAGAGTGGTTTGCGAAATCCCCCACTTCCATTTATTTGGGGACTCTCTGTGTGTTGAGCCTCGCCTCCCATGGAACGGTCCCCGTTATGCTGAGGACGATAGAGTGATGGAACAAGCTCGACCCATTCGCCGCGCACTGCTGAGTGTGTCTGACAAGACTGGCATCCTGGAATTTGCCAAGGCACTCGACGCGCGGGGTGTGGCCCTGCTCTCCACCGGTGGTACCGCCAAGCTGCTGGCCGATGCCGGCCTGCCGGTCACCGAGGTCTCCGACTACACCGGCTTCCCCGAGATGATGGACGGTCGGGTCAAGACCCTGCATCCCAAGGTGCACGGTGGCATCCTCGGCCGCCGCGACCGGGATGACGCCATCATGGCCCAGCACGCCATCTCCCCCATCGACATGGTCGTCGTCAACCTCTATCCCTTCGCCGCCACCGTGGCCAAAGCTGGCTGCACCCTGGAAGACGCCGTCGAGAACATCGACATTGGCGGTCCGACCATGGTCCGTTCCGCTGCCAAGAACCACAAGGACGTCACCATCGTCGTCAAGGCCTCCGACTATGACCGCGTCATCGCCGAGATGGATGGCAACGGCAACAGCCTGACTCTGGCGACCCGCTTCGATCTGGCCATTGCAGCCTTCGAGCACACCGCCGCCTACGACGGCATGATCGCCAACTACTTCGGCACTCTGGTGCCCTCCTACGGCGAGAACAAGGAAGGGGATGAAGAGTCCCGCTTCCCGCGTACCTTCAACGCCCAGTTCATCAAGAAACAGGACATGCGCTACGGCGAGAACAGCCACCAGGCTGCCGCCTTCTACGCCGAAGAACAGGCCGCACCGGGCTCGGTGGCGAGCGCCACCCAGCTGCAGGGCAAGGCCCTCTCCTACAACAACATCGCCGACACCGACGCGGCGCTGGAGTGCGTGAAGGAGTTCAGCGAGCCGGCCTGCGTCATCGTCAAGCATGCCAACCCCTGTGGCGTCGCCATCGGTGACGACCTGCTGACCGCCTACGATCGCGCCTACCAGACCGACCCCACCTCGGCCTTTGGCGGCATCATCGCCTTCAACCGCGAACTGGACGGCGACACCGCCGCGGCCATCGTGGCCCGCCAGTTCGTGGAAGTGATCATCGCCCCCAGCATCAGCCAGGCAGCCCGCGACGCGGTCGCCGCCAAGCAGAACGTGCGTCTGCTGGAGTGCGGTCAGTGGACTGCCCCGGCGCAAGGGTTTGACCTCAAGCGCGTCAACGGCGGCCTGCTGGTGCAGGAGCGCGATCTCGGCATGGTGACCCTGGGGGATCTGACCGTGGTCAGCCAGCGCCAGCCGACCGAGGCTGAACTGAAAGACCTGCTGTTCTGCTGGAAGGTCGCCAAGTTCGTCAAGTCCAACGCCATCGTCTATGCCAAAGACGGCCAGACCATTGGCGTGGGCGCCGGCCAGATGAGCCGGGTCTACTCCGCCAAGATCGCCGGCATCAAGGCCGAGGATGAAGGGCTGACCGTGGCGGGCTCCGTCATGGCTTCCGACGCCTTCTTCCCGTTCCGCGACGGCATCGACGCCGCTGCTGCTGCGGGTATCTCCTGCGTCATCCAGCCCGGTGGCTCGATGCGCGACCAGGAGGTGATCGACGCCGCCAACGAACACGGCATGTGCATGGTGTTCACCAACATGCGCCATTTCCGTCACTGATGGATCAGGGCCGCCGCTGGCGGCCCTTTTGTTGTCTCTTTTCACCTGGCTATTTTTCACTGGCGCAGGCTGTTGGCCCGCCAGTGGCCCCGAATAGAAGCGAGCGATACGATGAAAGTACTGATCATTGGCAACGGCGGCCGTGAACACGCCCTGGCCTGGAAGGCCAAGCAATCCCCCCTGGTGACCCGGGTCTTCGTCGCCCCCGGTAATGCCGGCACCGCCCACGAAGGAAGCATCGAGAACGTGGCCATCTCGGCCACCGACATCCCGGCCCTGCTGGCGTTTGCCAAGGAGCAGCACATCGGTCTGACCATCGTCGGGCCGGAAGCGCCGCTGGTGAAAGGGGTGGTCGATGCGTTCCGCGCCGAGGGGCTGGCCATCTTCGGCCCGACCGCCGCCTCTGCCCAGCTGGAAGGCTCCAAGGCGTTTGCCAAGGATTTTCTGGCCCGCCACGCCATCCCGACCGCCGAGTACCAGAACTTCACCGAGGTGGAGCCAGCCCTGGCCTACCTGCGCGAGAAAGGCGCCCCCATCGTGATCAAGGCTGACGGCCTGGCCGCTGGCAAGGGGGTGATCGTCGCCATGACCCTCACCGAAGCGGAAGAGGCGGTGCGCGACATGCTCTCCGGCAATGCCTTCGGCGATGCCGGCGCCCGGGTGGTGATCGAGGAGTTCCTGGACGGGGAAGAGGCGAGCTTCATCGTCATGGTGGACGGCGAGCATGTGCTGCCCATGGCCACCAGCCAGGATCACAAACGGGTCGGTGATGGCGATACCGGCCTCAACACCGGCGGCATGGGCGCCTACTCCCCCGCGCCCGTGGTCACCCCCGAGGTGCACCAGCGCGTGATGGAGCGGGTGATCATGCCGACCGTGCGCGGCATGGCGGCCGAGGGCAACGTCTATACCGGTTTCCTCTACGCCGGCCTGATGATCGACGCCGAGGGCAACCCCAAGGTGATCGAGTTCAACTGCCGCTTCGGCGACCCCGAGACCCAGCCCATCATGCTGCGCATGCGCTCCGATCTGGTGGAGCTCTGCCTGGCAGCCTGCGCCGGCAAGCTGGATCAGGTCGAAGCCATCTATGACTCCCGCGTCGCCATCGGCGTGGTGCTGGCGGCGGGCGGCTACCCCGGCGACTACCAGCAGGGCAAGCCCATCAGCGGCCTGCCGGTGGAAGAGGCGAGCGGCGAGAAGGTATTCCACGCCGGCTCCCGCATGGAAGGCGATACCGTAGTCACCGCCGGGGGGCGCGTGCTGTGCGCCACGGCCCTCGGCCACACGGTCGCCGAGGCGCAGCAACGGGCCTATCAGCTGGCAGGGCGCATCAAGTGGGACGGCGTCTTCTACCGCAACGACATCGGCTGGCGCGCCATCGAACGCGAGCTGGCCAAATAAGCCGTCACTTGCTACCTCGCAGACAAGGGCCCCCGGGCCCTTTTTTGTTGCCGGAGTGCAGCCCCCCCACTGCATTCGGACTCCCCGCATGCTGCTGCCAGGCCGCCTTGGTGGACTTCAGCCTTCCGTTTCGCCCGCTTGGCATCCGATGTCTGACACACTCCGTTCGGTTACATTCGTACAGCAGGATGCACACATTTCGTCACAATCAGTCGCACTTTCCCCATACAATTGGCCAGCTTTCGTGGCATCATGCTGCCGATAGCGCACTCATATGAGTGTCATAAGAACCTGCAATTTCGTCGTCTCATAAGGAAATCCCATGCTGAAAACTGTGCGTCCCCTGCTGCTGCCCCTGATGTTCGGCCTGATGACCCTGCCCGCCGTGGCCGGCGATCTGGAGCAACCGATGAAGAAGATCGGTTTCAACTACAAGCAGGCCGTGAAGGCCGACGATGCGGCCACCATGGAGAAACACATCAAGGAGATGAAGGCCCAGCTGGATGTGGCCAAGGAGAGGAACATGCCGGCCGCCAAGAAGGAGAAATTCCTCGAAGGCATGAACAAGGTACAAAATGAGCTGGACGCCAGCCTGGCGGCCCTGCAGGCCGGAGACCAGGAGAAGGCCCAGGCTCACCTGGCCAAGGTCAACGACCTGAAGAAGGAGTACCACAACTATGCCAAGCAGAAAGGCTGATCCCTTCCACTGGGATGGTCTGGTCCGCCTCACCCACTGGGGGGTGGCGGCCATCTGTATCGGCAATCTCTGGCTCAACGAAGCGGGAGAGGAGTGGCACGAGCGGATGGGATACGCCGTCATGGTGCTGATCGGACTGCGCCTGCTGTGGGGGCTCACCTTCGCACGCGGCCCCGCCCGCCTGCGCGCCCTCATCCCGAGCAGGGAGGACTTCCGGCAGCAGGCCGATGCCCTGCGCGAGCGGACCCCGCCCACGCCCGGCCATCACGGCAGCGGCAAGCTGGCTGTCTGGGCACTCTGGCTGCTCGTCCTGGCGACGGCCGGTACCGGCTGGTTCCAGAACACCGAGACCGGCTTCGAGCTCGGGGCCGATGACTGGCACGAGTGGTGTACCTGGGCGCTGCAGGGCATGATCGCCCTGCACCTGAGCGCCGTCGTCTACACCTCCTGGCGCCAGCGCAGCAACCTGGTGACCCGCATGCTGCCAAGGCGCAGACGCGATGCCCGGGTTCAGCAACAGGAACCCAACACCTGACTCTCCCGGGGCCCTGGCGGGCCCCGTTCTTGTCTCTTCCCCCGCCCTTCTCCCGGCCCGTGCAGCGACCTGCACAGGCGCTGTCGCGTCCTCTTCCGACAGGGACGCATGAAAGCATTTTCATTCACATTTCTTAATTAATTCAGGCTGTTCAATGTTCAACCAGCAGATTTTCATGAATGCTACTGAGCTGAACGAGGAAGTTTGTTGTCCGTTCGATTCATAGACAGTGATACGTCAATAACAAGATCGAAGGGAAAATCGTCATGCACACCACACTGTTTCGAACCGCCCTGCTGGCGGCAGCACTCGGCTCTTTCAGCCACACTGCCAGCGCCGAAGGGGTCATGGTTCACCTGTTCCAATGGAAGTTCAACGACATCGCCAACGAGTGCGAGACCGTGCTCGGGCCCAAGGGGTTCGGCGGCGTCCAGATAACCCCCCCCGCCGAACACAAGCAGGGCAGCCAGGTCTGGTGGACCGTCTATCAACCGGTCAGCTTCAGCAACTTCAACAGCTTCGGCGGTAGCGAGGCGGAGCTCAGAAGCATGATCGCCCGCTGCAACGCGGCCGGGGTCAAGGTCTACGCCGACGCCGTCTTCAACCAGCTGGCCTCGGGCACCGGCACCGCCACCGGCGGTGGCAGCTACAACTCGGGGCAATTCCAGTATCCCCAGTTCGGCTACAACGACTTCCACCACAGCGGCGACATCACCAACTACGGCGACAGCAACAACGTCTGGAACGGCGCCCTCTACGGCATGCCGGACCTCAATACCGGCTCCGCCTACGTGCAGGATCAGATCGCCACCTACATGAAGACCCTGCTCGGCTGGGGCGTGGCGGGCTTTCGCATCGATGCGGCCAAGCACATGGCCCCGGCCGACGTGAAGGCCATCCTCGACAAGGCGGGCAGCCCCAGAGCCTACCTCGAGGTGATCGGCGCAGGCGGGGAATCCACCGACATCCAGCCCCCTCGCTACACCTACATAGACACCGTCACCGACTTCAAATACGGCACGGATCTCGCCGCCAACTTCAACGGCCAGATCAAGAACCTCAAGACCCTGGGCGAGAGCTGGGGCCTGCTCCCCTCGAACAAGGCCTTCGTCTTCGTGGTCAACCACGACCGCGAGCGGGGCCATGGTGGCGGTGGCATGCTCACCTTCATGAACGGCGCTCGCTATGAGCTGGCCAACACCTTCATGATGGCCTGGCCCTATGGCTGGAAGCAGGTGATGTCGGGTTACCGCTTCGAGAACATGAGCACTTATGAAACCGACAAGGGGGCACCAGGCAGCACGCCCTGCTCCGACAGCCAGTGGAACTGCGAACAGCGGCGCCCGACCATCATGAACATGGCCCTGTTCCACAACAGAACCGAAGGCCAGCCCGTCAGCCACTGGTGGGACAACGGCAACAACCAGATAGCCTTCGGCCGCGGTGACAAGGGCTTCGTCGCCATCAACAACGAGAGCGGCAGCCTGGTGGCCTCGGTGCAGACCGGCCTGCCGGCCGGCGAGTACTGCAACCTCCTGGGGGGCACTGACTACTGCAGCGGCGGCTATGTGACCGTCGATGGCAGCGGCAAGGCCAGCCTGAACGTGCCCGGCATGAAGGCCGCAGCCATCCTCGCCGGTTGCACCAAGGCCAGCCCCTGCGGCGGTTCCATCCTGCCGGGCAACAAGTTCAGCAGCATGAACCTGCGCGGTACCCACAACGCCTGGGGCAACACCCCCATGACCGTCGATGCCAACCGTGTCTGGTCCGTCACCCTCACCCTGACCGGCAACGGTGACGCCACCGGTACCCAGCGCTTCAAGTTCGATGTCTTCGGCAACTGGACCGAGAACTACGGCGACAACGAAGGGGATGGCATCGCCGACAAGGGCAGCAGCAAGGATATCCTGGTCAGCGGGGCGGGCACCTACCGCATCACCCTGAGCGAGAGCGATCTGCGCTACACGGTCACCCCCCTCACCAGCAACCAGGCACCGGTGGCCACCCTCTCCCCCAAGACCCTCAGCGTCAAGACGGGCGAGAGCGTGGTATTCGACGCTTCCACCTCCAGCGATGACGGCGGCGTGCTGAGCTACAGCTGGTCCAGCGGGGGCACCGCCGCCACGGAGACAGTCCGGTTCGATACCCCGGGTACCCATACCGTGACGGTCACCGTGACCGATGCGGAAGGGTTGACCGCCAGTGCCAGCGCCACCGTGACCGTCACCGACGACAACGGCACCTATGCCAGCGTGCTGCCCACCCTGAACTTCCGCGGCACCCCCAATGCCTGGGGCTCCCTTGCCATGACGCTGGTCGCCGACAATCAATGGGAAGCCCTGGTCACCTTCGACGGGCAGACCAACCAGCGCTTCAAGTTCGACGTCAAGGGGGACTGGACCCAGAACTATGGCGACAGCAACAAGGACGGCGTGGCCGAACTAACTGGCAGCGACATCTACACCACGGTCACCGGCCAGTACCGGGTACGCTTCAACGATCAGACCCTGCAATACAGCCTAACCCCGGTGAGCGTCACCTATGCCAAGAATGTCGCCAGCCTCAACATTCGCGGCACCACCAACAGCTGGGGCACCACACCCATGTCACTGGTGGGGGATCACCTCTGGCAGGCCAGCGTCACCTTCACCGGTAGCGGGGATGGCAACGGCGGCCAGCGCTTCAAGTTCGACGTCAAGGGGGATTGGACCCAGAACTACGGCGACACCAACAAGGATGGCGTGGCCGAGCTGGCCGGGGCAGACATCGCCACCGCAGTGGTTGGCGTCTACGTGGTGCGTTTCAATGACCAGACCCTGGCCTACAGCCTGAGCGCCCAGTAAGGCTGGACACACGCCCAATGCATTGTAACCAGGCCTCCCGCCATCGGCGGGAGGCCTTTTTCATGGCCCCATGGCACGTTCCCCGCCACCCCATAGACAGGCATACTGATCCTTCATCCCCATGCAGGAGCGCATATGAAACAGTTGAATACTCTCAAGGCCGAGGGACGGATCGAGGAAGCCCGCCAGCACAGCCTGTTGCAACTCATCGAACACCCGGCCCACGCCGAGCTGCATTATGAGGTGGCCAGTCTGCACGACATGCTCGGGCGCGAGGCCCAGGCCATCCCGCTCTACCGCAAGGCAATCGAACTGGGGCTGGGCAATGCATCCTTGCGCGGTGCCTGGCTCGGCCTCGGCAGCTCATATCGCACCACGGGGCACTATGCCGAGGCCCTGGCCACCTTCGATGAGGCGCTGGCCCGCTTCCCCGATGCCGTGGAGTTCAAGGTGTTTCGTGCCATGACCTGCTACAACCTGGGACGCCACAAGGAGGGGATGGAGAGCCTGCTGGCGGTGCTGGCGGCAACGACCACGGATCCCGCGATCGCACCCTATCGGCGCGCCATCGCCCTCTATGCCGAGGATCTGGACAGACGCTGGTGACACGCCAGAAACGACAAAGCCGCTCACGAGGAGCGGCTTTGGCTGAAATGTGGTGGCCCCTGCCCGACTTGAACGGGCGACCAATCGATTATGAGTCGACTGCTCTAACCAACTGAGCTAAGGGGCCATGATGCTGGTTTGCGGCGTGGATTATAGGGGATGCGAGATAACCCGTCCATAGTCATATCAACCACTTGGCGAGATTTTGTCCATCTCGACAGGGACTCGGTCATCCCATACGGCGGATAAAACAAAGCCCCGCATGGCGGGGCTTTTTGGCTGCGGCTCCAAGCCGGAGCAGATGGTCGAGGGTTACTCGTCCAGGAAGCTGCGCAGCACTTCCGAGCGGCTCGGGTGGCGCAGTTTGCGCAGGGCCTTGGCTTCGATCTGACGGATACGTTCACGAGTGACGTCGAACTGCTTGCCCACTTCCTCGAGGGTGTGGTCGGTGTTCATGTCGATACCGAAACGCATGCGCAGCACCTTGGCTTCGCGGGCGGTCAGGCCGGCCAGCACCTCGCGGGTCGCGTTGCGCAGGCTCTCGCTGGTGGCCGCATCGGCCGGCAGGGCCAAAGTGGTATCTTCGATGAAATCGCCCAAGTGGGAGTCTTCATCATCGCCGATGGGCGTCTCCATGGAGATGGGCTCTTTGGCGATCTTCAATACCTTGCGGATCTTGTCTTCCGGCATGCCCATGCGCATGGCCAGCTCTTCCGGGTTCGGTTCGCGACCCATCTCCTGCAGCATCTGACGGGAGATACGGTTGAGCTTGTTGATGGTCTCGATCATGTGCACCGGGATACGTATGGTACGGGCCTGATCCGCGATGGAGCGGGTGATGGCCTGACGGATCCACCAGGTGGCGTAGGTCGAGAACTTGTAGCCACGACGATATTCAAACTTGTCGACCGCCTTCATCAAGCCGATGTTGCCTTCCTGGATCAGATCCAGGAACTGCAGACCGCGGTTGGTATACTTCTTGGCGATGGAGATAACCAGACGCAGGTTGGCCTCGACCATCTCTTTCTTCGCACGGCGGGCCTTGGCCTCACCGATGCTCATGCGACGGTTGATATCCTTGATCTGGGCAATCGACAGGCCTGTCTCTTCTTCGATCTGCTGCAGCTTGCCGATGGAACGCAGGATCTCTTCGTCCATCTCGAGCAGGCGGGGAGACCAGGCCTTGCCGGCCTGCTTCTGGTATTCGAACCAGGCAGTCTCGCACTCATTGTTGGTGAAGGCAGCGACGAAGGTCTTCTTCGGCATCTTGGCCTGTTCAACGCAGAGCTTCATGATGATGCGTTCCTGCACGCGGACACGCTCCATCATCTCCCGCATGTTGTTGACCAGGCGATCGAACTGCTTGGGCATCAGGCGGAATTGACGGAAGACATCGGCCAGCTGGGCGATGGCGTTCTGGGTGTCGTCGTGGGCACGACCATTCTGCTGAATGGAGAGACGAGTCACTTCATACTGGGCGCGCAGTTCACCGAACTTCTCGCGCGCGACTTCCGGATCCGGACCGCCGTCGCCGTCGTCGTCGGAATTGTCGCCGTCTTCGTCTTCGTCTTCGTCTTCGTCTTCATCCTCATCGGCGAGGTCATCTTCGCTGAGCTCGGAGCCGATGTGGGTGGCGGTCGGCGCCACGTCATCCACTTCGTTCGGGTCGATAAAGCCAGAGATGATGTCGGAGAGGCGCAGTTGCTCGGCTTCATACTTGTCGTACTGCTCGAGCAGATAGGTGATGGCTTCCGGGTACTCGGCCACGGAGCTTTGTACCTGGTTGATCCCGTCTTCGATCCGCTTGGCGATATCGATCTCGCCTTCACGGGTCAACAGTTCGACGGTACCCATTTCTCGCATGTACATGCGGACGGGATCGGTCGTGCGACCAATCTCGGATTCAACAGATGCCAGTGCCTGGGCCGCTGCTTCGGCAGCGTCTTCATCGGCGGTACCACCTTCAGCCATGATAAGGTCATCGGCATCCGGAGCGTTTTCAACCACTTGAATGCCCATATCATTGATCATCTGGATGATGTCTTCGATCTGGTCTGAATCGACAATGTCTTGCGGGAGGTGATCGTTCACCTCGGCATAAGTCAGGTAGCCCTGTTCTTTACCTTTGGCAACGAGGAGTTTAAGCTGAGACTGCGGGGTTTGCTCCATAGAACTCATCCGGTTGGTGTTGCTAGGTTGCGCGTACAGTGCGCTGCTGCGCAAATAGCCAATTCTAATAGAAAACCGCCAGACATGCTATGTCTGGTTGCGGCGTCGGTCATGAGAAACCCCTGCCCGCAGTGTTGTCGGGGCCAGGTGGTTATAAAGTGTTTGCTTTCAATCCCGTCGATTCGGGCAACGCTATTCATATTGGGACTACTCACTCAAATATCAAGCCCCACTCTCATTTCTTTTCTCAATCTGCACCTCTCTGATCAGCATCATCAGCTCTTGTGTCTCCTCAGAGCTTAGCCCTTCTTGCACCACCTTGGCCTGTAATTCCTCGATGCGTTGCTTCAGGAACAGGTTGATGAAACCGACGAAGGTATCCTGCAATTCTCCCAGAATATCGGGCTCCTGGTCGAGCTTTACCTCTTCAAACAGATCGTGCATCGCCAGCTGGGCCAGGATTTCTCCTTCCTTGGTGCCACGCCAATGCTCCAGCAGGATGCCCGTCGTCACCCCGGGCTGAGTCAGGATCTGCTGGTGCAGCTGCAGCAGGAACCGGATCCCCTGGAGACGCAGATCGGCCAGCTCAGGCATGGCCGGCAACTCGGCGGTGATCGCCGGATATTGCACCATCAGGGCCAACGCCCGGCGCAGCGGGGTCAGTTTGGCCGCCTTGGGCTTGCTCACCTCGGCCTTGGGCTGACTGCTTCTGGCAAACAACTCGGCGATCCGCTGCTTGTTCTCCCCCCAGCGCATCATGCTGGAGAGGCGGGTGATCAACCCCTCGCGGGTGAAGCCTTCCGGTACGCGGCGTATCAGTTCCGCAGCCTTGTTGGCCACTTCGAACTTGCCCGCTTCACCCGAGAGGGCGGCATCGCGCCCCAGGCGCTCGAACATGAAGTCGGCAAAAGGCTGGGCCTTGTCCAGCAGGGCTTCGAACCCCTCCTTGCCAATCTGGCGTACCAGCGAGTCGGGATCCTCCCCATCCGGCAGAAAGACGAACTTGAGTTCACGACCATCCTGCAGATGGGACAGCGCGTTATCCAGCGCCCGCCAGGCCGCCTCACGACCGGCATTGTCCCCGTCATAGCAGCAGACCACTTCGGCGGTAGTGCGAAACAGGGTGTGGATATGGTCGCTGGTGGTGGCGGTGCCCAGCGCCGCCACCGCGTAGTCGATGTCGTACTGACCGAGTGCCACCACATCCATGTAGCCCTCCACCACCAGGATCCGGCGAGGATCCTTGTGTGCCTGCTTCACCTCGTAGAGACCGAACAGCTCCCTCCCCTTGTGGAAGATGGGGGTTTCAGGGGAGTTCAGGTACTTGGGGGTGCCGTCACCCAGCACACGACCGCCAAAGCCGATGACCCGGCCGCGCTTGTCCCGGATCGGGAACATGATGCGATCGCGAAAACGATCATAGCTGCCGGGGCCGCTGTCGCGGGGGATCAACATGCCACCGGAGATAAGCAGTTGCTCGTGATCCCGGCTGGCACCAAACCGCCTCCTCACCTGATCCCAGTCACCCGGGGCATAGCCTATGTTGAAGCGCTTGACCACCTCGCCAGTCAGACCGCGCCCTTTAAGGTACTCCACTGCCTGGGGAGCACTTTTCAGGTTGCTCTCGTAGAAGCGGGCGATCTGGTTCATCAGCTCGAACAGATCCTTGCTGACGGCCGGCTGGCTATTGCCAGACCCACCCGAGGTTTGCTCGCGCGGCACCTGCATGCCATGCAGGCTGGCCAGCTCCTCGATGGCATCGGGAAACTCGAGCCCGTCGTACTCCATGACAAAGCCGATGGCATTGCCGTGGGCGCCACAGCCGAAACAGTGGTAGAACTGCTTCTCCTGGCTGACGGTAAAGGAGGGGCTTTTTTCGTTATGAAAGGGGCAGCAAGCCTG
Source organism: Aeromonas taiwanensis (assembly GCF_000820165.1). GTDB lineage: Bacteria > Pseudomonadota > Gammaproteobacteria > Enterobacterales > Aeromonadaceae > Aeromonas > Aeromonas taiwanensis. The sequence continues at coordinate 52,906 of NZ_CDDD01000059.1, read as the reverse complement.
GTAATTCTTACCGGCTTTCTTCAGCCGCACACGGGAGTCGATTAGTTCGACTATGTCGGTGCGTACGAGCAGATCATCGATAAAGGATTGCGGGATCCTGCCTGCCATAACCGTCCTGTTTCATTGCATAGAAAATAAAAAAGCCGCGCATTCCCAGGGAAGCACGGCTTCTTTGACCAAACAAGAGAGTTGCCTGTTACGCCAAGCGGGTTTTCACCTGCGCACTGACGGCGCCGACATCGGCACGCCCCTGAATTTTCGGCTTCAAGACAGCCATGACCTTGCCCATGTCAGCCATGACGGCAGCCCCGCTTTCGGCGACGGCTTGCTCAATCAGAGCGTCGATCTCGGCTTCGGTCAGCTGTTGTGGCAGGAATTCCTGCAGCACAACGATCTCTGCGGACTCTTTGTCGGCAAGATCCTGGCGACCGGCAGCTTCGAATTGGGTGATGGAATCACGACGCTGTTTGACCATCTTGGTCACAACGGCGAGGATCTCCTGATCACCGAGCTCGACACGAGTGTCAACTTCACGCTGCTTGATCTCGGCCATCAACAAACGGATCGCTCCCAGGCGAGCCTTGTCTTTGGCAAGCATGGCGAGCTTTTGCTGATCCTTGAGTTGATCCTTCAGAGACACGGCATGATCCCTTGATTAGTACAGGCGGATACGACGTGCGTTTTCGCGGGACAGCTTCTTGGCGTGACGCTTGACAGCGGACGCTTTGGCGCGCTTGCGAATGGTAGTCGGCTTCTCGTAGAACTCACGGCTACGAACTTCGGACAGGATACCGGCCTTTTCGCAAGAACGCTTGAAGCGACGCAGAGCAACGTCAAACGGCTCATTTTCACGGACTTTGATTACTGGCATGTGCCTTTCACCTCAGTGATAAATTGTTAGCTGACCTTCAATCGATCAGCATGTCTTAAAATGGTGCGAAATTATACTCTGGACAGGGAATGAAAGTAAACCCGCAGAGATCGCTCTGGTTTAAAAAACCCGCGAAGGTTACCATAGCCGTCTCATTTTAGCAGTGAAATTTTTTAGCAATGCGTGTATTGGGCATAGAGACATCCTGTGACGAAACCGGGATCGCGATCTTCGATGATCAAAAAGGGATCCTTTCCCACCAGTTATACAGCCAAGTCAAGCTGCATGCGGACTACGGCGGCGTCGTTCCCGAGCTTGCCAGCCGGGATCATGTCCGCAAGACGATCCCCTTGATCCAGGCCGCCCTGAAGGAGGCCGGAATCGGCAAGGATGAGATCGACGGCATCGCCTATACCGCAGGTCCGGGTCTGGTGGGCGCCATCCTGGTCGGGGCTACCATAGGCCGCTCCCTGGCCATGGCCTGGGGCAAACCCGCCGTGGCGGTACACCACATGGAAGGCCACCTGCTGGCCCCCATGCTGGAAGAGAAGGCTCCCGAGTTCCCCTTCGTGGCACTGCTGGTCTCCGGCGGCCACTCCATGCTGGTCAGAGTCGATGGCATCGGCAGCTACCAGCTGCTCGGGGAATCCATCGACGATGCTGCCGGCGAAGCGTTCGACAAGACCGCCAAGCTGATGGGCCTGGACTACCCCGGTGGCCCCCTGCTCTCCCGTCTTGCCGAGAAAGGCTCCAAGGGACGTTTCACCTTCCCGCGTCCCATGACCGACCGCCCCGGGCTCGACATGAGCTTCTCCGGCCTCAAGACCTTCGCCGCCAACACCATCGCCGCCAATGGCGATGACGAGCAGACTCGTGCCGACATCGCCCGGGCGTTTGAAGATGCGGTTGTCGATACGCTGGCCATCAAGTGCCGCCGCGCCCTGAAGGAGACCAGCCTCAATCGTCTGGTGGTGGCCGGTGGCGTCAGTGCCAACCGTCATCTGCGGGCCCAGCTCGCCGAGCTGATGGAGAGCCTGAACGGTGAAGTCTTCTACCCGCGCACCGAATACTGCACCGACAACGGCGCCATGATCGCCTATGCAGGCATGCAGCGCCTGAAGGCGGGCGTATTCGAACCCCTGGTCGTCAAGGCCGTGCCGCGCTGGCCGCTGGATACGCTGGATCCGGTGTGATCCACAAGATCCTGTTTCAATAAAAAGGGGCCCATGGCCCCTTTTTCGTGTCTGACGGCACTATCGCCGTTGGCTAGTTGGTTCTAAACAGGGCCTCGATAGAGAGCCCCTGCCCCAGCAGGATCTCCCGCAGACGGCGCAACCCTTCCACCTGGATCTGGCGCACCCGCTCGCGGGTCAGACCGATCTCGGCCCCTACGTCCTCCAGGGTCGCCGGTTCATAGCCGAGTAGGCCAAAACGACGGGCCAGCACCTCGCGCTGCTTGGGGTTAAGCTCTTCCAGCCAGTGCACTATGCTGCTGCGCATGTCATCTTCCTGGGACTCCAGCTCGGGCCCCATGCCGCGCTCGTCGGAGAGCACGTCCAGCAGCGCCTTGTCGCGATCGCCGCCGATAGGGGTATCCACCGAGGTGATCTTTTCATTGAGCTTGAGCATGCGATTCACGTCGTCGACCGAGCGATCCAGCGCGGAGGCGATGTCCTCGGCGGTCGGCTCATGATCGAGACGATGGGAAAGCTCGCGCGCGGTGCGCAGGTAGACGTTCAGCTCTTTGACCACATGGATGGGCAGACGAATGGTGCGGGTCTGATTCATGATGGCCCGCTCGATGGTCTGGCGGATCCACCAGGTGGCATAGGTGGAAAAACGGAACCCGCGCTCGGGGTCGAACTTTTCGACCGCGCGGATGAGACCGAGGTTGCCCTCTTCGATGAGATCCAGCAGCACCAGGCCGCGGTTGTTGTAGCGCCGGGCAATTTTGACCACCAGGCGCAGGTTGGATTCGATCATGCGCTTGCGCGCCGCTTTGTCGCCGCGCAAGGCACGGCGGGCGTAATAGACTTCCTCTTCAGCCGTGAGCAAGGGGGAGAAACCTATCTCCCCCAGATAGAGCTGGGTGGCGTCCATCACCTTGTTCAGTTCGGGCGCCATCAGTTCATCGGAAATGGTCTCTTCGGCCTCGGCCGCCACCTCCTGAACTTCTTCTGCCTCCTGATCCTCCAGCTCTTCGTCGAACTCTAACTCTGCATCCTGCATTACCAGTTGTTCTTGGCTCATGATATGTCTCCCTGACCTGCACCAGAGTAAGACCTAGCTCTCTGAGTTAACGCTTTGGCAAATAGCCCATCGGGTTGATCGACTTGCCTTTGTACCGGATTTCAAAGTGCAAGCGCACATCCGGCGCATCCGTGCTACCCATATTGGCGATAACTGCTCCGCCCTTGACGCTGTCTCCCTCTTTGACCCTCAGCTCATCATTGTGAGCGTAGGCAGAGAGGTAGTCATCGTTGTGCTTGAGAATGATCAGCTTGCCATAGCCCCTGAGAGCACTGCCCGCGTAGACCACCTTGCCGCCGCTGGCGGCATAGATGGGCTGACCCTTCTGGCCAGAAATGTCGATGCCCTTGTTGCCTTGCTCCGCAACGGAGAAGCCTTCGACGATCCGACCTTTGGTAGGCCAATGCCAGGAGAGTGTTGACGGGGAGCTGACGCTTTTTTGTTCTTTCGCCTGAGCGTATGCTGTTGACGGGGCAGGAGCAATCGTTTTCTGAGCAATAAATGGTGTGGTCGTACCTGCTGGCGCCGTCGCCAGCGGTTTGGGGCCCGTGCTGGTCACGGTCGGGGTAACCGCCGCCACCATCTGGCCGCTGGAGGCCCCCGCAGCCCCCACGTTGAGTACCTGACCCACGTGCAGGTCATAGGGAGCCTGAAGGTTGTTGCGCTGTGCCAGCACCTGATTGGAGACACCAAACTGGCGGCCTATGCTGCTCAGAGTATCGCCACGGCGGACCTGATAACTGCCCGTCCCCGTCACGCTGCCACGACTGACCGGGCTGCCGACACTCGCCACCGCGGTGGGGGCTCTGCCATCCAGTCTGAGCTGCTGACCGGGATAGATGCTGTAGGGAGGCGTGATGCCATTGAGGCTGATCAGCGTATCCACGTCCATGCCAGAGCGAAACGCGATGGAGTAGAGGGTGTCCCCTTTGACCACAGTGTAACCGCTGCCCTGAATGCCGGATTTGGCCACGCCTTGACGGACCGGGATGGTCGAGGCGATCTGATCATTGCCCAGACTGTGTACCGGGGCAGCAGTCTTGCTGGAGGAACAGGCGAGCAGCAGCCATGACAACACGACGACTCCGCTACCTTGCCAAACATGCGAACACATAGTGGATCCTTAACGACTAAACCAGAAATAGGCCGCAACGGCCAAACCAATACAGAGCCAACCGAGCACGTCCACATAGTGCATCAGCTTGCGCTCCATCTTCTCGCCACCCCAGCGCATCAGCCCCGCCACCAGGAAGAAGCGCATGCCACGGCCGATGAGCGAGGTCAGGATGAAGGGCAGCAGTGCCATGTGGAGCAAGCCGGCCGTGACGGTAAACACCTTGTAGGGGATCGGCGTGAAACTGGCAATAAAAATCACCCAGATGCCCCACTGCTCGAACCACTGTTCGGCCAGGGCAATCTTGTCCTCATAACCGACCGAGGCCACCAGCGGCTGGACGACAGGCTCCCACAGGGCATAGCCGAGCAGATAGCCCAGCAGGGCACCCAGCACAGAAAACAGGGTCGCGATCGCGGCATATTGCCAAGCCCGCTGGGGCTTACCGAGCGCCATGGGGGCCAGCATCACATCCACCGGGATGGGCCAGAAGATGGACTCGATAAACGCGGTGATGGCAAGGTACCGGGGGGCATGCTTGTGGCGAGCCCACTGCATCACCCGTAAATAAAGGCGGGAAAACAACTTCACTCGACATCTCCGTCAATCAGGGGAACAAAACGCACCGGCTCCAGGATCCGGCTGGTGAGCTGCGAGCCGGATCGCTCGATCAGCTGCAGGGTCTGCTGGTTATCTCCCACCGGCAACACCAGGCGACCGCCATCGGCCAGCTGATCGGTCAGGGCCTTGGGCACCTCGCTCGCCGCCGCCGTCACCAGGATGGCATCGAAAGGCCCCTTGTTCGGCCAGCCCAGCCAGCCGTTGCCATGCTTGGCAGAGACATTGTGCAGATCAAGCTGGCGCAGCCGGCGCCTGGCCTGGAACTGCAGCGACTTGATCCGCTCCACCGTGTAGACATGCTCCACCAGATGGGCCAGCACCGCGGTCTGATAACCGGAGCCCGTCCCGATCTCCAGCACATGGGCCGGATCGTTCTGGATCAGCAGCTCGGTCATGCGCGCCACTATGTAGGGCTGGGAGATGGTCTGGCCATGGCCGATGGGCAGGGCCGTATTGTCCCAGGCCTTGTGGGCCATGGCCTCGTCCACGAACAGCTGGCGCGGCACTTTCGCAATCGCCGCCAGCACGCGGAAATCACGCACATCCTGGGCAATCAGTTGATTCAACAGGCGCTGTACTATCACAACGTCATCCCTGCAGATCCAGCCAGGCACCCAGGCTCGCCAGACTGCTGTAGGCAGTCATGTCGATGGTCAGCGGAGTGATGGAGACATAGCCCTGCTCGATGGCAGCGAAATCCGTACCCTCGCCTGCATCCTGCTGACTGCCCGGGGGGCCGATCCAGTAGATGGGCTGGCCACGGGGATCCTCGGTGCAGATCACCGACTCTGCACGGTGGCGATTGCCAAGGCGCGTCACCCTGATCCCCTTGATCTGATCGAGGGGCAGGTCGGGCACGTTGACGTTGAGGATCTGATCGGCGGGCAGCGGATGCACCATCATACCCTTCACCAGCAGGGCCGCGTAGTGGGCTGCCGTGGCGAAATGGGTCCGCCCTACCAGCGAGATGGCCAGCGACGGGAAGCCCAGGTGGCGCCCCTCTGTCGCGGCCGCCACGGTACCGGAGTAGATGACATCATCCCCCAGGTTGGCACCGTGGTTGATGCCGGCTACCACCATGTCGGGCTCAGGGCGCACCAGCTCGTTGACCGCCAGGTGTACGCAGTCGGTCGGGGTCCCCTTCACCGCATGGTATCCGGTTTCGGCGATGCGGGTGACCCGCAGCGGCACTTCCAGCGTCAAAGAGTGGCTGGCGCCACTGCGGTTGCGATCCGGCGCCACCACGATGACCTCGCCACAGGCCGTCAAGGCCTCGCTGAGGGCGCGAATGCCCTCGGCATGTACTCCATCGTCATTACTGACCAGAATTCGCATCGGTTGGGTTCCTGAAACCGTGATCGGCCTCTTCGGCCTGCATTAACTCGCGTACCACGCTGGTGGCAAAGGCTCCGGCCGGCAGGAAGAACGACAGGGTCAGCACCTCCCCTTCCAGCTGCCAGCTCATCTGCTCGGGTTTGAGCAACAGCGGGCGCCTGTCCTGATCCAGCCCGGCCTTCTCCAGCCCGTCACACCAGTCGGCATAGGGTGCCAGCACCCCCTGCTCGAACTCGGCGGCGGCCCCCTGGCTGGCCAGACGGCCCCGACCCCACTGGGGGGCGGTCAGCTGTACGTCGCCGGAGGCAAGGCGCGCCTCCAGCTCGGGGGTCAGCACCTCTTCGCTGAAGATGGAGTGGCTACCCTTGAGCATCACGCAGTCACCGGCCAGCAGCTGGTGTGCCAGCCCCTGCTCGATGCGGGCGCTGACGATGGTATTGAACAGCATGCTGCGGGCGGCGGAGAGGTAGAGGGAGCGCTTGTTGCGATCCTTGATCCGCTTGCCGGCAAACATCGCCTTGGCCGCTTCCAGGTTGTTGCCCTCGCGCCCGAAACGCTGTTCACCGTAGTAGTTCGGCACCCCCTGGGCGGCGATGGCCTGCAGGCGGGATTCCAGCCCGTCAGCTTGCTCCAGTCCGGTGAGACGCAGGGTGAAGTGGTTACCCTTGAGGTAGCCCACCCGCAGCTTCTTGTTGTGACGCTTGCTTTCGAGGATCTGGATGCTGTCACTCTGGATGACCGACAGATCCGGCTCTGCCTTGCCAGGCAGGTGGATGCCGAACCACTGCTCGGTCACCGCGTGCCGATCCTTGAGACCCGCCCAGGTCACCGCATTGCGCGCCACTCCGGCCGCATCCGCCAGCAGGCCCGCCACCCAGGCGGTGTTCTCGCCGGTTTTGCGCACCCGGACGAAGATATGCTCCCCCTCGCCACAGGGTTCAAACCCGAGATCTTCATTGACCACGAAGTCGGCGGCCTCGGCCTTGAGGATGCCACGGGCGCCGGGCGCGCCGTGCAGGTAGGCAAGTTGTTCCAGCATTATTGTTTCACCAGTAAGACGACGGCTTCGGTGGCGATCCCTTCCTTGCGCCCCGTAAACCCGAGTTGTTCCGTGGTGGTCGCCTTGACATTCACCCGGTTCGAATCACATTGCAGATCGGCGGCCAGCACGGCGCACATGGCCGCGATATGGGGCGCCATCTTGGGGGCCTGGGCGATGATGGTCACATCCAGGTTGCCGATGGCATAACCCGCCTTCTGCACCCGGGCAAAGACATCCCGCAGCAGGATGCGGCTGTCGATCCCCTTGAATTCGGCGGCGGTATCCGGGAAGTGGCGGCCGATGTCACCGGCCCCGATGGCTCCCAGCAGGGCATCGCTCACTGCGTGCAGCACCACGTCGCCATCGGAGTGGGCCAGCAGCCCCTGTTCATAGGGCACTGCCACCCCGCCCAGCATGCAGGGACCGACTCCGCCAAACTTGTGTACGTCAAAACCATGACCGATTCGCATCATGCCCGGTGCCCCCTCATCATGTGGATACCTTTCCCGTCCAATGTGTATGCCTCAAGACCATGGCCACTGCGGATCATGCCTGCTCCTCTGCGGGTGAATCGGGTCGCGCCGGCTGGCGCGCACACTGTTGCTGTAAAAAGAGCCCGGCCAGGGAGAGATCTTCCGGCCGGGTCACCTTGATGTTGTCGGCACGCCCTTCCACCATCCTGACGGTGAAACCGGCGCGCTCCATGGCCGACGCCTCGTCGGTGATGTCCGCCCCCAGGGCCAGCCCCTCCTCCAACGCACGTTTGAGCGCAAGGCGGGGGAACATCTGTGGCGTCAGGGCATGCCAGAGTTGCTCGCGATCCACGGTGGCGAGAATGTTGCCCGCCCCGTCGGAACGTTTCATGGTGTCGCGCACCCGGCTGCCGAGGATGGCGCCGTCGCACGCCATGGCGGTGGCGATGAGCCTGTCGAGATCGTCGTGGGTCAGACAGGGACGGGCGGCGTCATGCACCAGTACCCACTCCCCTTGTGCAACATGCAGCCCGTTGAGCACCGAATGGGCACGCTCGCAACCCCCTTCCACCCGCAGCACGCGCGGGTCGGCGGCCACGGCCAGCGTCTCGAACCAGGCATCGTGGGGAGCCAGCGCCACGATCACCCGGGCGATGGCCGGATGGGAGAGCAGGCGCTCCAGGGTATGCTCCAGGATGCACTTCCCTGCCAGCGACAGATACTGTTTCGGGCAGCTGGCGCCCATGCGGCTGCCGATGCCGGCGGCCGGGACTATCGCGGTCAGTCCGCTCTGGTGATCAGTCATCGTAGGGAACGCCGTCAGGCTCGGTCGCCTGGTCTTTTTCCTTGGGGATGATCCGGTAGAAGGTCTCGCCCTGCTTGATGTAGCCGAGGTCATTGCGCGACAGCTCCTCGATGGCCTCCAGGCCCGAGGTCAAATCGTCGATCTCCCGGTAGATCAGGTTATTGCGGTCCTTGAGCACCAGGTTGTCCTGCTGCTGCCGCTCAATGGCATTGGAGAGATCCCGATAGTCGGAGAGGCCGTTCTTCCCCAGCCAGAAGTCATATTGCAGCCCTCCCAACAGGAGGAGCAGGATAAGAGTGAGTAGCCGCATGCACTGAGTCTCCTTCAAGCGGCCTAGTTTCCCATATTCGCAGGCAAGACAAAAGAAAGCCTGTGTGCCGGATGGGTTGGTCGGAATAAAAAACACGGGACTCGTTCATGGAGGAGGCGGATACGAAAAAGCCCCGCCAGATGGCGGGGCTTTGGGAGGCTCGGAAGCAGGCGAAAATTAAGCCTGGTTCTTCACTTCTTTCAGACCGCGGAACGGAGCCTTGGCACCCAGGGCTTCTTCGATACGGATCAGCTGGTTGTACTTGGCAACACGGTCAGAACGGCTCATGGAACCGGTCTTGATCTGGCCAGCAGCGGTACCCACGGCCAGGTCGGCGATGGTCGCGTCTTCGGTCTCACCGGAGCGGTGGGAGATGACGGCAGTGTAGCCAGCGTCCTTGGCCATTTTGATGGCAGCCAGGGTTTCGGTCAGGGAACCGATCTGGTTGAACTTGATCAGGATGGAGTTGGCGATGCCGTTGTCGATACCGCGCTTCAGGATCTTGGTGTTGGTTACGAACAGGTCGTCACCCACGATCTGGATTTTCTTGCCCAGTTCGGCAGTCTGGTAGGCGAAGCCTTCCCAGTCGGATTCGTCCAGGCCATCTTCGATGGAGACGATCGGGAACTTCTCGGTCAGGTCAGCCAGGAAGTCGGAGAAACCGTTGGAGGTGAAGACACGGCCTTCGCCTTTCAGGTTGTACTCTTTCTTCTCTGCGTCGTAGAACTCGGAAGCAGCGCAGTCCATGGCCAGGGTCACGTCGGTGCCCAGCTTGTAACCGGCAGCGGCAACGGCTTCGGCGATCACTTCCAGCGCTTCGGCGTTGGATTTCAGGTTCGGAGCGAAACCACCTTCGTCACCGACGGCAGTGTTGTAGCCCTTGGACTTCAGCACTTTGGCCAGGTTGTGGAACACTTCTGCGCCCATGCGGACGGCTTCTTTCAGGGTCTTGGCGCCAACCGGCTGGATCATGAACTCCTGGATGTCGACGTTGTTGTCGGCGTGCTCACCACCGTTGATGATGTTCATCATGGGCAGCGGCATGGAGTAGACACCCGGGGTGCCGTTCAGCTCGGCGATGTGGGCGTACAGCGGCATGCCCTTGGCAGCGGCAGCAGCCTTGGCGTTGGCCAGGGAAACAGCCAGGATGGCGTTGGCGCCAAACTTGGATTTGTTCTCGGTACCGTCGAGGTCGATCATGATCTGGTCGACAGTGGCCTGGTCCTTGGCATCTTTACCCAGCAGAGCCTGGGCGATCGGGCCGTTGACGGCTTCGATGGCTTTCAGCACGCCTTTACCCAGGAAACGGCTCTTATCGCCGTCACGCAGTTCCAGCGCTTCGCGGGAACCGGTGGACGCGCCAGACGGAGCGGCTGCCATACCAACAAAACCACCTTCCAGGTGAACTTCGGCCTCAACGGTCGGGTTACCACGGGAGTCGATGATTTCACGACCGATCACTTTAACGATCTTGGACATGTGTATTTCCTCAGGTTTCGTAAAAAAACAACAAAAATATGCCAAAAAAAGCGGCTGTGGCACAGAGCCCCAACCGCATTTATTTTCAATTACTTCAAATTACGCTTCTGATACTCGCCCGCCGCCTTCACAAAACCGGCGAACAGGGCGTGGCCATCACGGGGAGTCGAGGTGAACTCCGGGTGGAACTGCGCGGCCACGAACCAGGGGTGATCCGGGATCTCGATGATTTCCACCAGCTTCTTGTCGGCGGAGAGACCGGTCACTTTCAGGCCTGCTGCCTCGATCTGCGGCAGCAGCTTGTTGTTCACTTCATAACGGTGGCGGTGACGCTCGTAAATGGTCGGGCTGCCGTACATCTGGCGCACCTTGGAGTCTTCCACCAGGTGGCAGAGCTGGGAACCCAGGCGCATGGTGCCGCCCAGATCGGACTTCTCGGTCCGGGTCTCGACGTTGCCTTCGTCATCCACCCACTCGGTGATGAGACCGACCACGGGGTACGGGCTGTCTTTCTTGAACTCGGAGGAGTGAGCCCCTTCCATGCCCGCCACGTTGCGGGCGTATTCGATCAGCGCGACCTGCATGCCGAGGCAGATACCGAGGTAGGGGATCTTGTTCTCACGGGCATACTTGGCGGCCAGGATCTTGCCTTCCACGCCACGCTCGCCGAAACCGCCCGGCACCAGGATGGCATCCAGACCTTCCAGCAGCTCGGCGCCACGGGTCTCGATGTCCTGGGAGTCGATGTACTTGATGTTGACGGAGAGACGGGTCTTCAGGCCGCCGTGCTTGAGCGCCTCGTTGACGGACTTGTAGGCGTCCGGCAGGGAGACATACTTGCCCACCATGCCGATGGTCACTTCCGCAGTCGGGTTGGCCTCTTCATAGATGACCTGTTCCCACTCGGCCAGATCCGCTTCCTTGCACTCGATGCCGAAGCGCTCGGTGATGTAGCCGTCCAGACCCTGGGACTTCAGCAGCGCCGGGATCTTGTAGATGGAGTCGACGTCCTTCATGGAGATGACGGCGCGCTCGGGCACGTTGCAGAACAGGGCGATCTTGGCGCGCTCGTTGGCCGGAATGGCACGGTCGGAGCGGCAGATCAGCACGTCCGGCTGGATACCGATGGAGAGCAGCTCTTTGACGGAGTGCTGGGTCGGCTTGGTCTTCACCTCGCCGGCGGCGGCCAGGTAAGGAACCAGGGTCAGGTGCATGAACATGGCATTGTTGCGACCCACGATGGCCGCCAGCTGACGAATGGCCTCGAGGAACGGCAGGGACTCGATGTCGCCCACGGTACCGCCCACCTCGACGATAGCAACCTGGTGGCCTTCGGCACCGGCGATCACCCGCTCCTTGATGGCGTTGGTGATGTGCGGGATCACCTGGATGGTGGCGCCCAGGTAGTCACCACGACGCTCCTTGCGCAGCACGTCGGCATAGATGCGACCGGTGGTGAAGTTGTTGCGACGGGTCATCTTGGTGCGGATGAAACGCTCGTAGTGGCCCAAATCCAGATCGGTCTCGGCCCCGTCCTCGGTTACGAACACTTCACCGTGCTGGGTCGGGCTCATGGTGCCCGGATCCACGTTGATGTACGGGTCCAGTTTCATGATGGTCACATCCAGACCACGGGCTTCCAGAATGGCTGCCAGAGAAGCTGCGGCAATGCCTTTGCCGAGGGATGAAACAACGCCACCAGTCACAAAAATATATTTGGTCGTCATGCTGAACCTGAAAGAAGTTTAGGGAATTTTAAGGGGTGCTTCGGGGATGAAGCAGGACGGGGAAACAGTATACCAAAACCCCCACTCCCAAACAATGAACAAAAATCTATCAGGCTCGCCGCCCCCCCGTCTTGCGCCAAATCAACTTTGCTCGGTTTCTTTGGCCCTGTCCCGGATGACATCCAGTGTCTTCGGGGCAATCCGTCCTTCTCAGCACTCAACTCTGTTCGGTTTCCTTGGCCCGACCCCAGGCGTCATCCAGCTTCTCCAGGGTACAGTCGGTCATTTTCAGCCCTTCCGCGGCGATAAACTGCTCAACCTGACGAAAACGTCGCTCGAACTTGGCATTGGCGCCCCGCAGCACCTGCTCGGGATCCTTGCCCAGGTGGCGCACCAGGTTGACGGTAGCAAACAGCAGATCGCCGAGCTCGTCGCTCACCCGCGCCTCGTCCACGTCGACCATCAGCGCCTCTTCCATCACCTCCTCGATCTCCTCGTGGATCTTGTCCACCACGGGGCCCAGGGTCTTCCAGTCGAAACCGACGGTGGCGCAGCGCTTCTGGATCTTGGCGGCCCGGGTCAGGGCCGGCAGCGAGAGGGGGATGTCGTCGAGCACGCTCTCTTTGTCGAGCGCCGCCCGCTCCTTGGCCTTCTCCGCCTCCCAGTTCACCTTGACCGCCTGCTCGTCGCCGAGGTCGGCATCGGAGAAGACATGGGGATGGCGGCGGATCAGCTTCTCGCTCACCGCATCGACGATGTCGGCAAAGTCGAACAGCCCCTGCTCCTTGCCAAGCTGGGCATAGAAGACCACCTGGAACAGCAGATCGCCGAGCTCCCCCTTCAGCCCATTCCAGTCCTCGGTCTCGATGGCATCGGCCACCTCGTAGGCCTCCTCCAGGGTGTGGGGCACTATGGTCTGGAAGCTCTGCTTGAGATCCCAAGGGCAACCCCCTTGCGGATCCCGCAGGCGAGCCATGATGTCGAGCAATTGAGAGAGGTCGTAACGTTGAGACATGGGCTACTCACTTTCGATTCGTTAAATGGGGATAAAGCGACATCAAGCCGCGCAGCCGATCAATCTCATGTCGAGCAGTTGGGGCAGGTCGTAACGTTGAGACATGGGATCTTCGCTTTTATTGATGCTACCGGGGAAAAACAGTGACCGACTTGGCGGTCGGTCACGGGGGCGGTGTCGGGTAAGATCAGAGGCGCTTGGCGCTGATCACGTCGTTGAGCTGGCTGAGCTTGGCCAACGCCCGGTTGAAGGCGTTGATGTTGTAGATCTCCAGCTCCATGTCGATCTCGGCGGTCTGCTCGCGCACGTTGGAGCGCGAGCGCACCCCCATCACGTTGATCTTCTCGTTGGCGAGCACTGTCGTGATGTCGCGCAGCAGGCCGGATCTGTCGTTGGAGAGGATGCGGATGGTGAGGCCGTAACCGCCGGAGTAGTTCTCCCCCCAGACCGCGTCAATCAGCCGCTCCGGGTTGCGACGCGACAGCTCCTTGAGCTGCTCGCAATCCTCCCGGTGGATGGAGACCCCCCGCCCCATGGTGATGAAGCCCTGGATGGCATCCCCCGGAATGGGCTGGCAGCAGCGAGCGATGTGGGTCATCAGGTTGCCGACCCCTTCCACCACGATGTGATCCTTGGGCTTGGGGCGGAACGGCACGTTGGCCTTCTGCTCCAGCTTCTCCAGCAGCCGGCGATCCTCTTCCTCGGCGGTCGGCTTGTTGTAACGGGTGTCCAGATAGTTGAGCAGCTGGTTGATGCGGATGTCGCCGCTGCCGATCCCGGCCAGCAGGTCTTCCAGCTCCTCGGCGTGGAAGCGCTCCAGCACCACTTTGTCCACCTTGGAGAGGGTCAGGTTATGCCTGTCCAGCTCCTTCTCCAGCAGCTCCTTGCCGGCGGCGATGTTCTTGTCCCGATCCAGCTTGCGGAACCAGGTCGCCACCTTGGCGCGCGCCCGGCTGGAGCGCAGGAAGCCCGCGTTGGGGTTCATCCAGTCGCGGCTCGGGTTCGGCTCCTTCTGGGTGATCACCTCCACCTGGTCGCCGGTCTGCAGCGTGTAGGTGAAGGGCACGATGCGGCCGTCGATCTTGGTGCCGATGCAGCGGTGGCCGATCATGCTGTGCACGTGATAGGCGAAATCGAGCGGCGTGGCGCCCGCCGGCAGGTCGATGACATCTCCCTTGGGGGTGAACACATAGACCCTGTCCTCGAACACCTGACTGCGCAGATCGTCCAGCAGGGAGCCGCTCTCAGAGAGATCCTCCTGCCACGCGAGGAGTTTTCGCAGCCACTCGATCTTGTCTTCGAAGGTATTGGTCTTGGTGGCCGCCTGGGCCCCTTCCTTGTAGCGCCAGTGGGCAGCGACGCCGAGCTCCGCATCCTGATGCATCTGCTCGGTGCGGATCTGGATCTCCACCGTCTTGCCCTCTTCCCCCACCACGACGGTGTGGATGGACTGGTAGCCGTTGGGCTTGGGGTTGGCGACATAGTCGTCAAATTCGCGGGGAATGTGGTGGAAGTGGGTGTGGACTATGCCGAGCGCCGCGTAGCAATCCTGCAGCCGCTTGGTGATCACCCGCACCGCGCGCACGTCGAACAGCTCGTTGAACTCGAGGTGCTTCTTCTGCATCTTGCGCCAGATGCTGTAGATGTGTTTCGGCCGGCCGTAGACCTCGGCCTCGACCCCCGCCTCTGCCAGGGCATCCCGCAGGGTTTGCACGAACTCGCGGATGTAGCGCTCCCGATCGAGGCGTTTCTCGTCGAGTTGCTTGGCGATCTGCTTGTAGGTGTCCGGGTGCAGGTAGCGGAAGGCGAGATCCTCGAGCTCCCACTTGAGCTGACCGATACCGAGGCGGTTGGCCAGCGGCGCATAGATGTTGGTGATCTCCTGGGCCATCAGCACCCGGGTCTCTTCATCCGCCTTCTTCGCCTCCCGCAGGCAGGCGATCCGCTCCGCCAGCTTGATCACCACGGCGCGCACGTCTTCCACCATGGCGAGCAGCATGCGGCGCACGTTGTCCACCTGCTCCGGGGAGGTCTCGCTGCGGTGCAGGGTCTGCAGGGAGCGGATGGCCTCCATCTCCAGCACCCCTTCCACCAGCTTGGCGATCTTGGCGCCGAAGTCCTCGCTCACCTTCTCCTGGCTGATGAGGCCCGCTTCGACGAAGGGGTAGAGAATGGCCGCCTTGAGGGTAGCGAGATCCATGCTGAGCATCAGCAGGATGCCCACCATCTCGACGCCGCGCACCAGCAGGCGGTTGGTGAGGGCCTCGTCGCCGAGCGTCAGACAGTACTGGTAGACGGTTCGCAGCTGATTCTTGTCATTTTCACTTAAGGAGAGGGAACTGACCCACTCATCCAGAGTGAAATTGTCTTTCAAATGAATATCGCGCACCGCAACCATGGTATCAATCCTTAAAAGTGTGGGGCCGAAAGCCGATGCTTCCCCTTCCCCTCATCAACTGATGACTGCCTCAAATGGGGATGCAGAAGAGAGTTTTCAAGGCATGCTGTCGCGCAAGACAACAGGGCTCTCCCCCACATCCGATCCATTTTCGACGCTCTAGATTACCCTAATCACTCCTGCTCAGACAGCACTGCCACCATCGAAAAACCGATGCAACCGCCTCTGTCGTTTCTCCCGAAGGGCGGGCCATTCAACCCCGTTCAAACAGTGCCATGGATTCCAGATGACCGGTGTGCGGGAACATGTCCAGCATCCCCAGCCGGGTCAGCTGGTAGCCCCCCTGCACCAGCACCTTGCTGTCACGGGCCAGGGTGACCGGGTTACAGGAAACATAGACCACCCGTTTGGGCGAAAGTGCCACTACGTGGCTCATCACCTCGAGGGCGCCGGGCCTCGCCGGATCCAGCAGCACCAGGTCAAATCCCTCCCGGGCCCAGGACATGCCGACAATGTCGCCGCTCAAGTCCGCCTTGTAGAAGCGGGCGTTGTCGATGCCGTTGCGCCTGGCGTTCTCCGTGGCACGCTCCACCATGGCAAGCTCCCCTTCGACCCCGACCACTTCGCGGGCCTGACGAGCCAGCGGCAGGGTGAAGTTGCCGATGCCGCAGAAGAGATCCAGCACCTTGTCATCCCCGGTAGCGCCCAGCCACGCCAGCGCCTGATCGACCATGCGCTGGTTGATGGGGCCATTGACCTGGATGAAGTCACCGGGGGCAAATGCAAGAGACAGGCCATCGAGGGAGTAGCTCGGTTGAAATTGCTGATGCAGGGGCTCGATGCGATCGTCCGCCGCCTGCAGATAGAGGTCGATCCCCTGCTCTTGCGCGAACGCGATCAACAGGGCGCGATCCGCCTCGTTCGGGCGGCCGGTGTGGCGCAGCAGCATCATGATGCCCTGCTCGGCCTGAATAAGTTCAGCATGACCCAGCTCGCGCTGGCTCTTGAGGCGGTTGAGACACTCGCGCAGCGGCGCGATGAGGGCCGAGAGCGGCTCGGCCAGCACGGGGCAGCCGGCGATCTCCACCAGATCGTTGGACTGGCGACGGCGGAAGCCCACCCGGGTGCAGCGGCCGTTCTTGTCAAACTTGATGGCCAGGCGGCAGACCCGGCGGTAGGCGCGGGACTCCCCTCTCAGCACGGGCTCCAGCGCCGGCGCCTGAATATTGCCGAGGCGCTCGAACAGGCTGACCAGCCCGGCCTCCTTGGCCGCCTGCTGATCCGCCTCCCCCAGGTGCTGGGCGCTGCACCCGCCGCACTCGCGATAGTGGCCGCAGAAGGGGGCGATGCGATTGGCCGCCGGGGTCATCACCTGTTGCAGGGCGCCATGGGCATAATGCTTCTTGTCATCGATGATGCGGGCCTTGATGGCCTCGCCGGGAAGCGCCCCTTCGACGAAGATCGCCTTGCCCTGATGACGGCCGACACCGACACAGTGGTGATCCAGACTGTCTATCGTAAATTCAATACGTTGGGGCTGGGTGGATTTCTTTTCGGGCTTGAAAAACTGGGCCATAAAACTTGGTGCCTATAGGTGGCTATGTCATGATTGTGGAATCTGCGGCAGACCATTGTCCCACAAGAATAATCGTATGACCAAATACGGCCTGAGGGCCCGCACTGCGGCGTCCGCCCCATCGCCCATTCTGACCAGAAGTGGCTCACTGATATGACCGGATATGGCCTGACATTCCGAGCGGCGACCTCCACCGCCCTGCCTGCCCTCTCCTTCTGCCGGCACGCCATGGGCGCGCCCGCCTTCATCATCCTTGCCAACGGTTTATCAGCATGACCAAGTACGGCCTCAGAGCCCGGGTGCTGGCCTTTACCATTCTGCCGACCCTGATCATCGGCGGCCTGATCGCCGGCTATTTCACCTTCCATCGCTACCATCAGCTGGAAAACAACCTGATCGATCAGGGCATCAACATCATAGAACCGCTGGCGATTGCCAGCGAATACGGCATGACCCAGCACAGCCGCGAGTCCCTCAAGCGACTGATCGGCCTCACCCATCGCAAGAACTCGCCCTTCATCAAGTCCATCGCCGTCTTCACCCAGGACAACCAGCTGTTCGTCACCTCCAATTACCACCGGGATTTCAGCCAGCTGCGCCTGCCCGACGGCAGCATCATCCCGGCCCTGACGAGCGTCTCCTTCAATGGCGATGACATCATCTTGCGCACCCCCATCCAGGCCGAGACCAGCCTGGACGGCTTCCCCCTGCCGAGCGACCTGGAACCGCCGGTCATCGGCTACATCTCCATGCAGCTCGCCACGGACAGGGCCATCGTCCTGCAATACCGGGATGCCTTCTTCGCGGTCATCATCGTGCTCATCGGGCTGGCCATCAGCGCCCTGTTCGGCTTCCGTCTGGTCAAGAGCGTGACCCAGCCCATCACCGATATGGTGCAGGCGGTGCACCGAATCCGGGAGGGGCGACTCGACACCCGGGTCAGCGGCCAGCTCACTGGCGAGCTGGACATGCTCAAAAACGGCATCAACGCCATGGCCAAGGCGTTGTCGGAATACCACGAAGAGATGCAGCAGAACATCGATCAGGCAACCTCGGATCTGCGGGAGACGCTCGAGCAGATCGAGATCCAGAACGTCGAGCTCGACATGGCGAAGAAGCGCGCCCAGGAGGCGGCCAGGGTCAAGTCCGAGTTCCTCGCCAACATGTCCCACGAGCTGCGCACCCCCCTCAACGGCGTCATCGGCTTCACCCGTCAGCTGCTCAAGACCAGCCTGACCCCGAGCCAGACCGACTACATGCAGACCATAGAGAAGTCGGCGCGCAACCTCCTCGGCATCATCAACGACATCCTCGACTTCTCGAAGCTGGAGGCCGGCAAGCTGCAGCTCGAGCACATCCCCTTCAGCCTGCGCGACACCCTCAACGAGACCATGCACCTGCTCGGCCCCAGTGCCCACGACAAGCAGCTGGAGCTCTCCCTGCAGGTGGATGCCGCCGTGCCGGACTACCTCACCGGCGACCCCATGCGCCTGCAGCAGGTGCTCACCAACCTCACCGGCAATGCCATCAAGTTCACCGAGCGCGGCAACGTGGATGTGC
Source organism: Aeromonas taiwanensis (assembly GCF_000820165.1). GTDB lineage: Bacteria > Pseudomonadota > Gammaproteobacteria > Enterobacterales > Aeromonadaceae > Aeromonas > Aeromonas taiwanensis. The sequence continues at coordinate 34,330 of NZ_CDDD01000059.1, read as the reverse complement.
GCGTCGAGCAGACGGGGGCCCCCAACGGCAGCAAGGTGCGCCTGCGGGTCCTCATCCGCGACACTGGCATCGGCATCTCCGAGGAGCAGCAGCGCCAGCTGTTCCAGGCCTTCAACCAGGCCGACTCCTCCATCTCCCGCCGCTACGGCGGCACCGGGCTTGGGCTCGTCATCACCCAGAAGCTGGTGCAGCAGATGGGGGGCCAGATACGGTTCGAGTCCGAGCTTGGCAAGGGCTCCGTCTTCTCCTTCAACCTGGAGCTGGATGTCTCCCCCCTGCCCCAGGGCGAGCCGCTCCCGCTGGATCGCATCCTCGGTAAGCGGGTCTGGCTGCTGGAGCCGGATCCCTTCACCCACGCCTCCCTGCTCGCCCTGCTGGCGGAGTGGCAACTGGACGTGCACTCCCTGACGGTGGACGAGGAGTGGCCGCAGATGGGCAGCCAGGACATGGTGCTCATCGGCAGCAGCACCCTGCAGAGCCCGCAGCAGGTGATCGCCCGCCTCGACGGCCTCGACGGGCAACAGAACACCATAGTGATGCTCAGCAGCCACGAGCCTGCCCTCTATGACGCCATGCTGGCCCACGGTGCCTCTCACTGCCTCTCCAAACCCATCAACCACCGCAAGCTGCTGGATGCCCTGCTCTCCCCCGACGCGGCCAGGAACACGACCCTGCACGCCTCGTCGCCACGCCACGAACAGACGATGGCGGTGCAGGCCGTCAGGGTGCTGGCGGTGGATGACAACGCCGCCAACCTCAAGCTCATCGCCGCCATGCTCAAGGAGATGGTGACCGAGGTGGTGGTGTGCAAGAACGGCAAGGAGGCGGTCAACCTGGCCCAGAGTCAGGCGTTCGACATCATCTTCATGGATATCCAGATGCCTATCATGGATGGCATCAGCGCCACCCAGGCTATCCGCCACCACTCCCTCAATACCGAGACCCCCATAGTGGCGGTCACCGCCCACGCCATTCCCGGCGAGCGGGAGCGGCTGATCCGCCAGGGGATGGACGACTACCTCGCCAAACCCATCGACGAGGGGATGCTGGCACAGCTCATCACCGACTTCGCCCACCGGCGTCACCAGAATCACGGCGTACAGCAGATAGACTGGGCCCTCGCCGTGCGCCAGGCCGCCGGCAAGCCGGCACTGGCCAGGGAGATGCTGACCATGCTGCTCGCCAGCTTCGACGAGGTGGATCCCCTCCTGGAGGCCGCTCTGGAGGGGGGCGCCGATGACGCCGAGGTACTGGCCCAGATCCATCGCCTCAACGGCGGCTGCGCCTACTCCGGGGTGCCGGGCCTGCAGCGCCTGCTCTCCCAGCTCGAGCAGCAGCTGCGTGACGGGGTCGCCGTCCGCGATCTGGAGCCCGAATTGCTGGAGCTGCAGGACGCCCTGGAACAGGTGAGGCAGGAGGCCCCCCGCTACCTGGCCCTGACCGACTGAGGCGCTTTTTCTGACGGCGCAGCCAGCTGGTGGTAACATCGGCGCCGTTTCTACAGGAGTCAACATGACCAACAACGATATTCTGCGCCGCCTGCGCTATGCCCTTACTATCAGCAACGACCAGATGGTCGAGATGTTTGCCAAGGGCAACCTGGCCGTCACCCACGCCCAGCTGCACGGCTGGCTGATGAAGGAGGCCGCAGAGGGCGAGGCACAGGATCCGGGCTACGCCGCCTGTCCGGACTCGGCCCTGAGCCAGTTCCTCGACGGCTTCATCGCCCTGCGCCGCGGCGTGCGTGAGGATGCGCCGCCTCAGGTGATCCCGAACCGGATCAACAACAACCTGATCCTGCGCAAGCTGCGCATCGGCCTCAACTACAAGGAAGAGGACATGCTGGGCACCCTCAAGCTCGCGAACTTCAACCTCTCCAAGTCCGAGCTGAGCGCCCTGTTCCGCTCACGGGACCACAAGCACTACCAGGATTGCGGGGATCAGATCCTGCGCAACTTCCTCATCGGCCTCACCGCCAAGTACAGGTCCGAGCCGTGATCACCGCTCCTGGCAAGGTGCGGGGCTGAGCCATGAGCCGGCGTCGCAGCCCCCTGGTCCCCCGTGTCCGGGGGAGCGGTGGCGCGCGCTGGCTCTGGTCACTCTGCCTCCTCCTGCTGCTCGGCGCCTGCCAGCCCGACGCCTATCGTCTCTCCTCCCACCATCAGAGCGCCAACCAGAACGAGCGCATCGCCTTCCTGATCCTGCACTACACGGATGAGGATGACGCTCGCTCCCTTCGCCTGCTGACCGAGTCAGAGCACAAGGTAAGCGCCCACTACCTGATCCCCCGCGACACCGATGAGCGACCGCTCCCGGTCTACCAGCTGGTACCCGACGACCAGCGCGCCTGGCACGCAGGCCGCAGCCGCTGGCACCAATATGCCGGGCTCAACGCCAGTTCGCTGGGCATCGAGATAGTGAATCTCGGGTATGACGAGAAAGAAGCGGCCCTGCCCGCCCACCTGAGACACTGGCAACCCTACACGGAAGCCCAGATCGCCGCCCTCGGTGCCCTCGCCCGGGAGCTGGTCGAACGCTACCAGATCCCCCCCACCCAGGTACTGGGCCACAGCGACGTCGCCCCCGAGCGCAAGCAGGATCCCGGCCCCCGCTTCCCCTGGCGCGAGCTGGCCCTGCGCTACGGGGTCGGCGCCTGGCCCGACGAGGCCAGGGTGGCCGCTCTGCGCCAGCAAGGGCTCCCGGCCTGGCCACCCCTCATCTGGCAGCAGCAGCTCGCCCGCTACGGCTATGGCATTGCGCCGAGCGGTGAGTGGGATGCGCAAAGCCGCGCCGTGATGCGCGCCTTCCAGCTCCACTTCCGCCCGACCCAGGTCAGCGGCGAGCCGGATGCCGAGTGCCAGGCCATTCTGATGGCCTTGCTGGAGCGCTACTTCCCCGAGCAATAGGCTGAGACCCGATCCCTTCACAGCGTGGCGGATGCCGGATACCGACCCTCTTTCAACCGCCCAGGTTGGGCCTCGCTGCCCAAACCAGGATCCCAAAAACGACGAGGGACGCCGCGGCGTCCCTCGTGGGTTGTCATCAGGAGAGCTTCTGATATCAGATCCCCTGACGGGCTTCCTGCATCAGCGCACGCATGTCGCTGACCGCCTTGGCCAGACCGTCGAAAGCGGCGCGGCCGATAATGGCGTGACCGATGTTGAGCTCATAGAGCTCGGGAATGGCGGCGATGGCCTTGACGTTGTGGTAGTGCAGGCCGTGGCCGGCATTGACCTTCAAGCCCTTGCCCGCAGCATAGGAGGCTCCGGCGGCGATGCGCTTGAACTCGGCGTTGCGCTCCGCATCCGTGGTGGCGTCGGCGTAGCGGCCGGTGTGGATCTCGATGAAGGGGGCACCGCTCGCGGCGGCTGCGTCGATCTGGATAGGGTCGGCATCGATGAAGAGCGACACCTGGGCGCCGACGGCGGCGAGGCGAGTCACCGCATCGGTCACCTTGTCCAGCTGGCCGGCCACGTCCAGGCCCCCCTCTGTGGTCACCTCGGTGCGCTTCTCCGGCACCAGGCAGACGAACTGGGGCTTGATACGGCAAGCGATGCCGATCATCTCCTCGGTCACCGCCATCTCCAGGTTCATCCTGGTCTGGATGGTCTGGCGCAGGATCTCCACGTCCCGGTCGGTGATATGGCGGCGATCTTCCCGCAAGTGCACCGTGATGCCATCGGCGCCGGCCTGCTCGGCCACGAAGGCGGCCTGTACCGGATCCGGATACTGGGTGCCGCGGGCGTTGCGCAGGGTGGCGATATGGTCGATGTTCACACCCAGGTAGATCTCGCTCATTACTTAACTCCTTGAAAATACTCTCTGTTAACTGTGCAGCTGCCGCCCTGGCGCCAGCCTCGATATCCGTATGTCAGCCTTGCATGGCTTTGCGTTTTAAAAACAACTCCCGGCTCTTCAACTGCCGCTTGCCCAGATAAGGCTGTAGCGCGAGGCGACTGAAGCGCTTGGCCGCCTGCAGCAAGGGAGGGGTGTCGAAGCGTCCCTCGGCGAAGGCCAGCAGGTGGGCGCCGAGAAACAGGGTACGGGGATCCGGCGCCCGCTCGCAAGCGACAAAGCCGAGCTCCCGCTCGAAGCCGTAGAGCAGGGTCGGGTCGATGGGCGAGTCGTCGTCGGCGGCGTATTCGAAGTCCACCGCATAGCCCAGCGCCTGCAGCAGCAGGAACTCGAAGCGGCGCAGGGGCAGCTCCGGGGTTTCGCCATCCGCCAGCGCCATGATGGCGCGGGCATAGGCATCGAATACCTCGGGGAAGGGGGTGTGGGCTTCCAGCAGGTAGTAGACCAGCTCGTTGAGATAGAGGCCGTAGAAGAGGCGATCGCCGCCGAGGCGCAGGGAGTGATCCGGGCACTCCACCTGGGTGAGGTTCTTGAGATCTCCCTTGCCGCGCCAGGCGATGGTCAGCAGGGTGAAGGGTTGCAGCAGCCCCTTCAGAGAGGAGCGTGGCCCGCGGGAACCGCGAGCCACCAGGGTAAATCGGCCACTATCCTGGGTGAAGACCTCGACCAGCTGGCTGGTCTCCCGATAGGGCCGACTGTGAATGACGAAAGCCGGGGTCAGCAATCAGTCATCACCATACCCGAGGCTGCGCAGGGCGCGCTCATCGTCAGCCCAGCCGGACTTGACCTTGACCCAGAGCTCCAGGTGCACCTTGTTCTGGAACAGCCGCTCCATGTCAATGCGGGCCTCTGTGCCGATGGTCTTGATCTTCTCGCCCTTGTTGCCGATGACCATCTTCTTCTGGCCTTCACGCTCCACCAGGATGAGCCCGTGGATGTGGTAGAGACCGGTCTCCTCCACCTTGAAGCGCTCGATCTCCACCGTCACCGAGTAGGGCAGCTCCTCGCCGGTGAAGCGCATCAGCTTCTCGCGGATGATCTCGGAGGCCATGAAGCGGGAGGAGCGGTCGGTCACGTAGTCTTCCGGGAAGAAGTGCACGTTTTCCGGCAGCAGATCCTTGGCCCACTCGCGGATCTTCTCCACGTTTGTGCCCTTTTCGGCGCTGATGGGCAGTATATGGGAGAAGCTCATCTGCTGACCCAGCCACTCGAGGTGGGGGAGCAGGTCTTCCTTCTCCTTCACGTTGTCGATCTTGTTGACCGCCAGCACCACGGGGCACTTGAGGTGGCGCAACTTGCCGAGCACCATCTCGTCGTCCTTGGTCCAGTGGGTGCCGTCAACCACGAACACCACCATGGCCACGTCCCCCAGGGAACTGGTGGCGGCGCGGTTCATCAGGCGGTTGATGGCCCGCTTCTCCTCGATGTGCAGACCCGGGGTATCCACATAGATGGTCTGGTAGTTGTCCTCGGTGTCGATCCCCAGGATCCGGTGACGGGTGGTCTGGGGTTTCTTCGAGGTGATGCTGACCTTCTGGCCAAGCAGCTTGTTGAGCAGGGTGGACTTGCCCACGTTGGGGCGGCCCACAATGGCAACAAAGCCGCAATAGGTGCTCTCTGTATCCGTCATGACAATCTTTCCAATGCTGGTTGTGTCGAAAGACCGCGGCCTCTTGCATTCATAGCAGTCATGACAGCCTTTCCAATGCTTGCTGCGCCGCGGCCTGTTCGGCCTTGCGACGGCTGGTGCCGACCCCGACCAGGGGACCATCCAGACCGTCTACCTCGCACTGCACGGTGAACTCCTGGTTGTGGGCCTCGCCCTTGACGTTGGTCACGGTATAGGTCGGCAGGGACCGGCGGCTGCCCTGCAGGATCTCCTGCAGGCGGGTCTTGGGATCCTTCTGCTCGATGCCGGGCTTGATCTCTTCCAGGCGGCTGGCGTACCAGCCGAGCAGGAGGCTGCGCACCCGCTCCAGATCGGTATCCAGATAGATGGCGCCGATCACCGCCTCGACCGTGTCGGCCAGGATCGACTCGCGGCGAAAGCCACCGCTTTTCAGCTCACCCGGCCCCAGGATCAGGTGATCCCCGAGGTCGAACTCCCGGCCCAGTTCGGCCAGGGTCTTCTCGCGCACCAGGGTGGCGCGCATCCGGCTGAGATCCCCTTCCGCCGCCTGCGGGAAGCGGTGGAAGAGATCGTCGGCAATCACCAGGCTCAGGATGGAGTCGCCCAGGAATTCCAGGCGCTCGTTGTGCCTGGAACCGGCGCTGCGATGGGTCAGTGCCCGGGTCAGCAGCTCGGCTTCCTGAAAGACATGCCCGAGACGGGACTGCAGTCTGTTCATCTTGATATTCATTTACTGTATTCCGCCAATGCGGTTGAAGCGCACGCCGGTCGGCACCCAGCTGGGCAAGCTGGAACCTTCCTCGCGCTCAAATTCGAAACTGATCCAGATGGCAACCGCCTTGCCCACCAGGTTCTGCTCGGGCACGAAGCCCCAGAAACGGCTGTCGGTGCTGTTGTCACGGTTGTCGCCCATCACGAAGTAGTGGCCTTCCGGCACCACCCACTCATCAGGATAGGTGCCCGGCTGGCGATAGTAGCGATCCACCAGGTCCGGCATCAGCGGGTTGCGCAGGGTCTCGTGGGAGACGTCGCCCAGCTGTTCGGTGTAGCGATCCAGCGGGATCCCCATCTGGCTGAACTCGCCGCGCTGCTCGAACTTGATGCCCAGCTTCTGGAAGCCGGGGCACGTTTTCCCTTCCTGCTCGTCGCACTTGGGCCGGATCATCAGCTCCTTGTTGCGATAGATGACCCGATCGCCAGGCATGCCGACCACCCGCTTGATGTAGTCCACCCGGGTATCCAGCGGATACTTGAAGACCACCACATCACCGCGCTTCGGCTCGCCGGTCTCGAGGAACTTGGTGTTGGTCACCGGGTCCTTGAGTCCATAGGCAAACTTCTCCACCAGGATGAAATCGCCCACCAGCAGGGTGGGCATCATGGATCCCGACGGGATCTGGAACGGCTCGAAGATGAAGGAGCGCAGGATCAGCACCAGCGCGATCACCGGGAAGACCCCGCCGGTCTGTTCGATCCAGACCGGCATGGGGGCCACCTTGGCCAGGGTCTTCTCGTCCACGTCCGGGCCGGCATTGGCACGGGCGGCCGCGATCTTGGCCGCCCGTTGCTTGGACCAGACCAGCTTGTCGACGGTCCAGATGATGCCGGTCAGCAGGGTGACGACGACAAGGATCAGGGAAAAGGTGCTTGCCATCGATTAGTCCTTTCCGACGTGGAGGATAGCGAGGAAGGCCTCTTGCGGCACGTCGACACGGCCCAGGGACTTCATCCGCTTCTTGCCTTCTTTCTGCTTGTTCAGCAGCTTCTTCTTCCGGCTCACGTCACCACCGTAGCACTTGGCAGTCACGTCCTTGCGCAGGGCCTTGACGGTGCTGCGGGCGATGATCTGGTTGCCGATGGCCGCCTGGATGGCAATGTCGAACATCTGGCGCGGGATCAGCTCGCGCATCTTCTCCACCACCTGGCGACCGCGATACTGGGCGTTCTCCTTGTGGGTGATGATGGCCAGGGCGTCGACCCGCTCACCGTTGATCATGATGTCCAGACGGACCATGTCGGAGGTTTCGAAGCGCTTGAAGCCGTAGTCCAGGGAGGCGTAGCCGCGGCTGGTGGACTTGAGGCGGTCGAAGAAGTCGAGCACCACTTCCGCCATCGGGATCTCGTAGGTCAGCGCCACCTGCTTGCCGTGGTAGACCATGTTGGTCTGCACGCCACGCTTCTCGATACACAGGGTGATGACGTTGCCCATGTACTCCTGTGGCAGCAGGATGTGACACTCGGCAATGGGCTCGCGCATCTCCTTGATGTTGTTGATGGCGGGCATCTGGGCCGGGCTGTCGATGTGGATGGTGGAGCCATCATTCAGCTCGATCTCGTAGACCACGGTCGGCGCCGTGGTGATGAGATCCAGATCGTATTCACGCTCCAGACGCTCCTGGATGATCTCCATGTGCAGCATCCCGAGGAAGCCGCAGCGGAAGCCGAAGCCCAGCGCAGTGGAGCTCTCCGGTTCGTAGAACAGGGAGGCATCGTTGAGGGAGAGCTTCTCCAGCGCATCGCGGAAGGACTCGTAGTCATCGCTGGAAATGGGGAACAGGCCCGCATAGACCTGAGGCTTCACCTTCTTGAAGCCCGCCAGCGCCTTCTCGGCACCGTGCTTGGCCAGGGTCAGGGTATCCCCCACAGGCGCGCCGTGGATGTCCTTGATGCCGCAGACGACCCAACCTACCTCGCCACAACCCAGGCCGTCGGTGTCCACCTGCTTGGGCGTGAAGATACCGATGCGATCCACACCCCACACCTGACCGGTGCTCATCACCTTGATCTTGTCGTTCTTCTTCAGGGAACCGTTCTTGATCCGCACGAGCGACACGACCCCCAGGTAGGAGTCGAACCAGGAGTCGATGATCAGCGCCTGCAGGGGCGCATCCGGATCACCTTCCGGCGACGGGATCTTGGCCACGATCTCTTCCAGCACCAGATCGACGCCCAGGCCGGTCTTGGCGGAGCAGCGCACCGCGTCTACCGCATCGATGCCGACGATGTCCTCGATCTCTTCGGCAACCCGCTCCGGCTCGGCGGCCGGCAGGTCGATCTTGTTCAGTACCGGCACCACTTCCAGATCCATTTCCATGGCGGTGTAGCAGTTGGCCAGAGTCTGTGCCTCAACCCCCTGACCGGCATCCACCACCAGCAGTGCCCCTTCACAGGCAGCCAGGGAGCGAGAAACCTCGTAGGAGAAATCCACGTGGCCCGGGGTGTCGATAAAGTTCAGCTGATAGGTGTTACCGTCTTGTGCCTGGTAGTTCAGGGTCACACTCTGTGCCTTGATGGTAATGCCGCGCTCGCGCTCCAGATCCATGGAGTCCAGCACCTGGGCCTGCATCTCGCGATCGGACAGGCCGCCGCAAGTCTGGATCAGACGGTCCGACAGGGTCGACTTACCGTGGTCGATGTGCGCAATAATCGAAAAGTTACGAATGTGTTTCATCGAGCAAGAATCACTCAAAATTAAGTTAGGGTCGGATATGAGGGCAGGATTTTACTGGATAACCCGGTCGACGGCCAATCTTTAGTCGGCGGGCCCCTGAAATAGCGCCTTGTCTGGCGAGGCCTTGGACACCACGATGGCATCCGCCAGACCCTGCCCCTCAGGAGAGATGACGGGTATCGAGCACCACCCCGAGCATGCGGGGACCATATTCACCCTGCTCGAGCCGGTCAGAAAAGTAACGAACCAGCAAAAATCCGATGGCGCCGCCCAGCAGGCAGCTGAGAATGGTGACACCCTCTCCCGCCGACAAGAGCGGAGCCAGCCAGAGCTGGCCGAGCAGGGCGCCCAGCAGCAGGCAGAAGAGCGGCAGCACATAGACCAGAGCGGCCCCACGCAATATGCTCGCCTGGGGAATGCCGAGCCGGATCTGCTGGCCCACCGCCACCTCGCCGATGAGGGGAACCCGCAGCCGCTGGGGCTTCATCGGAAAGGCCTTGGCGACGGTGCCGGTACCGCAGTTGGACTGTTGATGGCATCCGCTGCAGGCGGAGCGCCGCTCGCACTCCACCCAGGCATAGGTGCCTTCGATGGCCACCACTGTGGCCAGCTCTTCACTCATGTTACTCACCGGACAGCTCCAGAGGGGTGGCAAGGGGATGACCCGATCTCATCACGCGCGTCCCGGTTCGGCAAGTGCCTTCGTACGCCTCACTGCACCGCCTCGTTGCGAGCCAGGGGCTGCACCGACTCGGCAATGCGCTTGGCAGTCTCGGCGGGCACCTCCCCTACCACGGTGATCTCCACACCAACCTCGTTGACATAGCTCACGAGGGAGGTCGCCCCCTGGCGGATCAGCTGCTGGCGCACCGCCTGCTTGGGGTCGACACGGGCCACATAGATGGAGAGATCCACCAGACCGTCGGAGAGCATCATGTAATCCACCGGCAGGCTGGTACTGACCAGCTGGTGCCTGTCCTGGGAGAGCACCTTGAAACCACCCGGCAGCCAGGTCAGATGCCAGTTGAGGGCCTGCTGGGGAGCGGGGTAGGCATCTTCCAGCGCCAGCGCATCGGGCAACTTGCTGCGCGCCAGGGTGACCAGCCAGGGCGCCGGTGCCGGCTGCCTGTCCAGATCCACCCCAAGCACCTGTTCCACCAGGTTGCCTTCCCGATCCACCATGTCCACCCGCAGCAGGAGGTGGCTCTGCTCGTCGACCCAGAGCACGAAACCGTATTTGTCCGCCTCTTTGGGCACCAGCCTCACCACCTGGGCCACCAGACCGGCCACCCGGCTGCGGCCCGCCAGCACGGGGTCATAGCTCTCCAGCACCCGGGGCAGCGGCATCCTCACCAGGCTCGACCAGACGCCGGGAAAACGCGCCCCCTTGAGGGTGTAGGGATCATGACTGTTCTCGAAGAAGGTGTATTCGTTCTGGCGCTGCAGGTACTCCACCGCCTTGCCATCGAGATAACTCAGATGGGCCACTTCCTTGCCATCGATCACCCCGTGGCTGAAACGGATCGGCTCGAGCCGTCCCTGCCGGGCCTTGACCATGGACAATTCGAAATTCTGTTGCGAAACGGCACTCTGCATCTGCTGCAACAAGGCCTCGGCCGACAGATCGTCGGCCGAGGCCTTGGCACAAGTGAACAGGAGAGAGGCCAGCAGGATGAAACTGGACTGGCGCACGATCTGATCCCTAAAAATCCGTTATTCCTGAATCTGCTTGTCTTGCAGCAGACGTTGTTGCAGCTGGTGATCTCGCAGGAAGGCATTGATCCGCTCGCGCTGCTCCTGCATCTGCTGCTCGCTCAAGCCTTGCTGACGCACACTGGCCCTGTTGCCTTCCTGGGGATAGTGCACGCTCACCGGCGTGGCACTGCCTCCCACGGGAATGGTGTTGAGCACGGGGTTGGTCGGCACGCCATCCTTGCCCTGATACTGCTGCACACCGAAGATGACGGCAGCAGCCACGGAGGCGGCAATGGCATACTGCCCCATCTGCTGGCCAAACCGGCGCACCAAGGGAACCACCTTGCCGGCGGTCTTCACCTCAGGAGCTTCGGATTGTACCGGCTTGGGCGCCAGGATGACCGGTTCGTCTTCCAGCGCCAGCATGATGCTGTCGCTGAGATCCAGTTGCAGATTGACCGGCAGGTCTCCCCGCATGGCATCACCGATCAGATGGTAACGCGACCAGGTTTCTTGCAGGGCGGGATCCGTTCCCAGCTCCTTCAGAACCTCCATTTCGCTGAGGTCACCATCCATCAGGGCTGAAAGTTGCTCTTTATTTGCCATAAGTTTGCCTGTCTTTCCCCAGTTAATGCTCGATCAGAGGTTGCAACCTTTTATCTATTGCTTCCCTCGCCCGGAAGATGCGGGATCTCACCGTACCCACAGGGCAATCCATGATCTCCGCAATCTCCTCGTAGCTCAGCCCTTCCATTTCACGAAGGGTGATCGCTGTTCTCAAATCTTCCGGCAGGGCTTCTATGGCGGTAAACACGGTGCGCTTGATCTCGTCGGTCAGCGCCAGGTTTTCCGGGGTGGCCACCTCTTGCAGGGCTTCACCACCACCATAAAATTCAGCCTCGTCCGCTTCGACATCACTGCTGGGCGGTCTGCGCCCCTGTGAAGTCAGGTAATTTTTGGCCGTGTTGACGGCGATCCGGTACAACCAGGTGTAAAACGCGCTCTCGCCACGGAATGTCGGCAATGCGCGATAAGCCTTGATGAAAGCCTCTTGCGCCACATCCGGTACATCGCCCGGATTGTTGACATACCTGGCCACCAGGTTGACCACCTTGTGCTGGTATTTGCGTACCAACAGGTTGAATGCATTTTTATCGCCACGCTGGACCCGTTCAACCAGCTGTTCGTCCAGTAGATTCTGGTCGCTCATCAGAGCCGTAAAACCCCCATCAGGTTATCGTTCTTCTTTTCCGGCCCCTTCTTAGCGCACAAGTTCAGACAGGAGGAATCAGAGAAAGTTCGCTTGCATTGAAAAAAATGTGATGCGGGCTGCATCACTGCCCCCCCTTGGGCTACCATGGGGCCAGTTCTTAATCCAGGCCAATGATACTTATGAAAGCAAGTGTTGAATACCTTTGCGACGTGCTGATCATTGGCAGCGGTGCCGCCGGTCTGTCCCTCGCATTGCGATTGGCAGACCAGGCCAAAGTCCTGGTTCTGAGCAAGGGGCCCATCAGTGAGGGGGCCACTCTCTATGCGCAAGGAGGCATCGCTGCCGTGTTCGACGAGACCGACAGCATCGAATCCCACGTGAGCGACACGCTCAACGCCGGGGCAGGGTTGTGCGACCCGGCGGTGGTGGAGTTCACCGCCCGCAACGCCCGCGATTCCATCCAGTGGCTGATCCAGCAGGGGGTCCCCTTCGATCAGGAAGAGGATGCCGAGGGGGAATCCCACTACCACCTCACCCGGGAAGGGGGTCACAGCCATCGCCGCATCTTCCACGCGGCCGATGCCACCGGCAAGGCGGTGCAGCTTACCCTGATCGACCAGGTGCGCGCCCACCCCAACATCACCCTGATGGAGCGCTTCAACGCGGTCGATCTCATCACCACCCGCAAGCTGGGTCTGCCGGGCAACAAGGTGCTGGGGGCCTATGTCTGGAACCGCAACGCCGAGCAAGTCGAGGTAGTGCGCGCCCGCTTCGTGGCACTGGCCACCGGCGGCGCCTCAAAGGTCTACCAGTACACCTCCAATCCGGACGTGAGCTCAGGGGACGGCATCGCCATGGCCTGGCGCGCCGGTTGCCGGGTGGCAAACCTGGAGTTCAACCAGTTCCACCCCACCAGCCTGTTCCACCCGGACGACCCCAACTTCCTGCTGACCGAGGCCCTGCGTGGCGAGGGGGCCTACCTGCGCCGCCCCGACGGCAGCCGCTTTATGCCGGACTTCGACGAGCGGGCCGAGCTGGCGCCGCGGGACATAGTCGCGCGGGCCATCGACCACGAGATGAAACGGCTCGGCGCCGACTGCATGTATCTGGACATCAGCCACAAGCCGGCGGATTTCATCATCAAGCACTTCCCGACCATCCATGAGCGCTGCCTCGCGGTCGGCATCGACATCACCAAGGAGGCGATGCCCATCGTCCCGGCGGCCCACTACACCTGTGGCGGCGTGATGATCGACAACAACGGCCAGACCGACATTCCCGGGCTCTATGCCATCGGCGAGGTGACCTATACCGGGCTGCACGGTGCCAACCGCATGGCGTCCAACTCCCTGCTCGAATGCGTGGTCTATGCCCACCAGGCGGGGGCCGACATCCTGGCCAAGCTGCCCACCAGCGTGGCGCCCCCCAGTCTGCCCGCCTGGGACGAGAGCCAGGTGGACGACTCGGACGAGCAGGTGGTGATCCAGCACAACTGGCACGAACTGCGGCTGATGATGTGGGACTACGTGGGCATAGTGCGCACCAACAAGCGCCTTGCCCGAGCCAAGCGCCGCATCGATCTGCTCAAGCAGGAGGTGCAGGAGTACTACGCCAACTTCCGGGTCTCCAACAACCTGCTGGAGCTGCGCAACCTGTTGCAGGTGGCCGAGCTCATCGTCAACTGCGCCCTGGAGCGCAAGGAGTCGCGCGGTCTGCACTACAACCTGGACTACCCAGACATGCAGTCCAACCCCAGACCGACCGTGCTGACGCCGGATCGGGAATAAGACCGTTGCGCTCGAATCGGGCGCCTGCCCCCCAGATGACCCCGCCCAGGCGGGGTCATCTGTTATGGGCGGCCGGACGTGGCAGGGATAGAGAGACGCCCCTAACGGACGGCGAGATGAATGGCGCGAGCCAGGGTACGGTAGTGCTCGGGAGAGAGCGCATCGGAGAAGAGCCAGAGCTGGCGTTCCGCTCCTTTCTCGGGCTTCTCGGGCCGCAGCCTCAGCCACAGCGCCCCGGGCAGGATGCGGCTGCGGGGATCCAGCCGATGGCGCTCCCCCCGCCACGTCAGCCACTCTCCATCCCAGACGAGTCGCTCACCCGCCGGGCTTCGGCGCAACGCGCACCAGAGGCCCAGCAACCAGCAGGGGAAAAACAGCGCCCATTGCCAGCCCTGGATCAAGTGGGCCGTGGGCCAGAGCAGCAACAGAAACAGTATGCACAGCAGCAGGTGCTGCTGGCGGGAGGCAATGACGGGTATCTCTACCCGCATCGGGGACACCGGGCTGGCCATGGGAATGAGTCCGGCCGTGGGTCAGGAGAGCGGGCTCAGCGCAGGCGGTCGTGACGAGCCTGGTTGCGCTCGAGGATCAGGGGGATCATGGTGGCAAAGGCGGGATCTTCCGGCACGCCGTGGCCCATGCACCAGCGGAACAGCTCGGGATCCTCGCACTCCAGCAGGCGGATGAAGGTCTGCTGCTGCTCCTCGTTCAGGCCGTCGAACTCGTGTTCAAAGAAAGGCATAAAGATCACATCCAGCTCGAGCATGCCGCGGCGGCAGGCCCACTTCAGGCGGGACTTCTCACTTGGGGTCAACATGGAACTCTCCTTACAAAGACCCGGGAATGGTAGCAGCTGGATTTTCCGGCTGACAAACATTCCTTACGTCTTTACCATGCAGGTCACATACTTTCTGTCTCTGGACGACCATCGTGAGCCTGCCGACCCCCCTTCTTCCTGCCGAGCCGACCCTGTTTTCCCTGACCGATCTGGCCATCACCCTCCTCACTGGCCCGGATCGCGCCAAGTATCTGCAGGGTCAGGTCACCTGCGACGTCAACGCCCTGCAGCCGGGTCAGAGCACCCTCGGTGGCCACTGCGATCCCAAGGGCAAGCTGTGGAGCGATTTTCGCCTGCTCTGCCTCGATGACGGCCTGCTGATGCTGACCAAACCGTCGGTACTGGCGCGCCAGCTGCCCGAGCTCAAGAAATTTGCGGTGTTTGCCAAGGTCGAGATCGCCGAGTACACGGGGACTGTGGTCGGCGTCGCCGGCCAGGGTACGGATGTCTGGATCGCTCAGCACTTCGATCTGACCGGGACCGGCCTTGTCGAGGGCGGCATGGCGGTCAAGGTGGAAGCGGATCGCTGGCTGTTGGTCAGTGAAGCGCCCCTGGCCCTGAGCCTGCCTGTCGGCCAGGAATCCCTCTGGTGGGGGCTGGAGATCAAGGCGGGCATCCCCCATCTGGAGGCGGTGCACCAGGGGGAGTACATTCCCCAGATGCTGAACCTGCAGGCGCTCGACGGCATCAGCTTCACCAAGGGTTGCTACATGGGTCAGGAGATCGTGGCCCGTGCCAAGTATCGCGGCGCCAACAACCGCGCCCTGTTCGTGCTGGCGGGTCAGGCCAGCGGCCCCGTCGCCAGCGGCGACACCCTGGAGATCCAGCTCGGTGACAACTGGCGCCGCAGCGGCCTGGTGCTCAACGCCTGGCAGCAGGATGGCCAGGTGTGGCTCACCGCCGTGCTGCCCAAGGACACCGAAGCCGACGCCCGCTTCCGCCTCAAGCAGGAGGAAGGTTCCAGCCTGGCCCTGCACCCCCTGCCCTACGAGCTCACCGAGTAAGTTCTCCCTGGGGAGGCACCCGCGCCAGCAGGGCCTCTTTCAGCCAGCGTCCCGCCTGCCCCAGCGGGCGGGCGCGATACCACTGCAACTCCAGCTCCAGCTCGGCCTGGGCGATGAAGTCCGGCTTGAGCACCACCAGCTCCCCCCGTGCCAGCGGCCGGTGCAGCAGAAACTCGGGCACCGCCGCCCAGCCCAACCCCAGCTTGACCAGCTCCAGAATGCCGAGATCCCCCTCGACCCACCACACCTGGGCCGAGAGGCGGAAGCGGTGGCGCTCCGTTCCCTCCCTCCGCCCGGTCACCATCAACTGGCGCGCCCCCTGCAGGTCGCTCTCCCGCAGTGGCACCTTGCGAGCCAGCGGGTGATCCGGGGAGACCACCAGCGGCATGGCGACGGCGCCCAGCGAGCGGGAGACCAGCTCCCGCTCGGGCTCCGCCTTCTGGTAACTGATGCCGAGCTGGGCCCGACCGCTCTTGAGCAGCTCGGTCACATCCTCCATCAGCGGAAACAGCAGCTCCAGCTCCACCGTCGGATAGCGGCTGGCGAACGCCTCCAGCAGGGAGCCGAGCCAGGGCAGGTGGGAGTCGTCGTCGATGGCCAGGGTCAGGCGGGACTCGATGCCGCTGGCCAGCTCACCGGCGATGGCCTGCAGGCGCTCGCTCTGGGCCAGCAGCACGCCCGCCTCCTGACAGATGCGGGCCCCCGCCTCGGTCAGTACAGGGTAGCGGCCGCGGCGATCGAACAGCTCGAGACCGAGATCGATCTCCAGATTGGCGATGGCGGTGCTCACCACCGACTGCGCCTTGCCCAGCCTGCGTGCCGCCGCCGAGAAGGATCCTGTCTCGGCAGTCGCCAGCAAAGCCCTGAATTGTTCCAGTGAAGGGGTCATGGTCTGCTCCGGCGCTCCAGTGGCTGCATAGATGTATCTATTTTAACGATGGATACCAACGTGAACCCATCTGTTTATAGCGATAAATTCGCCGTAGTTCATCTTCACAGACGAGAGAGACCATCATGCGTACTACCCGTGACCGCCTGCGCCACGCCATCGGCTTCGAATTGATTGGCCTGCTCATCGCCGCCCCGCTGGCCAGCTGGGTCACCGGCGTCGGTCTGAACCACATGGGCCCGCTGGCCCTGTTCTTCTCGGTGGTCGCCACCGTCTGGAACTATGTCTACAACATCGGGGTGGACAAACTGCTACTGCGCTATCAGGGCCACACCCACAAGGCGCTGTGGCAGCGGGTACTGCACACGCTGGGGTTCGAGGGGGGTCTGCTGGTCGTCGCCCTGCCGGTGATGTCCTGGTGGCTCGACATCGGTCTGCTGGAGGCGCTGGTGCTGGATCTGGGCTTCGTGCTGTTCTACCTGGTCTATGCCTTCATCTACAACTGGAGCTATGACAAGGTATTCCCCATCCCGATGCCGCAGCAAAGGGTAGCGGGGTAAGCGACGCAAAGAGGGCGGGTCAAGACGAGGCACCATCATGCGACGGGCATGATGGTGCTGGAGGAAGGATTGCCTCGTCGGGATCAGGCCTGGGCCTGGATCTCTTCCGGGGGCGTGTCGTCCTGCTTGCCCTCCTGCTGCAGCATGGCTTCGAGGTCGCTCTGATACTGGTTCAGCATGCGCTGGGCCGCGACCATGTCACCCTTGTGCAGACGCTCGAACAGATGGTGCTGCACCACGCCGTTGAGATACTCCACCGTGATCGGTTGCTCCAACGCAGACAACAGCTCCTCTTTTTCCAGCTCCGCATTGATCTCGTCGACACTGGTACGCAGCAGACCGGCCAGTTGCACCAGCATGCGTCGCTCGCCTTCGCGCAACAGGCTCAACATGCGGTTTCTCTGCTGCTCATTCTGTTGGGTCATACATTTCCTTACGTTGTGTGGGAACAAGCCCGCTCATTCTGCCCTGTCCTTTTCACAGCGTCTATCTCGGACGCATGACTTATTCCGGGTCGGGAGGCCGGGTGCTATTTGCCCCCCGGCCCGGTATAGTAACGGCTGATCCAGAGGGCCAGTACGCCCCACGTTGCCGAGACCGTCCATCCCATGACCGACGCCATCCTGGTGCTCTGCACCTGCCCCGACGAGGCCAGTGCCGACCTCCTCTGCGAGCAGCTGCTCAGTCAGCGCCTCGCCGCCTGCATCAATCAACTGCCCGGGCTCACGTCCGTCTATCGCTGGCAGGGAAAAACCGAGCGGGCGCGGGAAATTCAGCTCATCATCAAGAGTCGGGCCAGCCTGTTCGACCCCCTGCGCCAGTGCATCCTCACCCATCACCCCTACGAGGTCCCGGAGATCCTGGCGCTCTCGGCAAGCCAGGGTCATCAACCCTACCTCGACTGGTTGAAAGAGGAGACATCATGAGACCCCTTCCCCTGTTTTTCCCTCTGCTGCTCCTGCTGAGCCTGTTCTGCACCCTGCCGGTTTCCGCCCAGACGAGCGGCCAGGATCTGCTGAGCAGCCTCGGCATCGAGACCCAAGCCCAGCCCAAGTTTTTGAAAGTGGACGAGGCCTTCGTCCTCGAGAGCGAGCGGCAGGGCGACAGACTGCAACTGCGCCTTCGCATCGCCGACGACTATTACCTCTATCGCCACAGCATCCGCGTCAAGGGGGAAAATCTCGTCTTCGACGAGCCCGTCCTGCCTCCGGGCACCGAGCACGAGGATGACTTCTTCGGCAAGAGCCGGGTCTACTATCAGGAGCTGTCGATCCCCGTCACCCTGACCCAGGCCGGCCAGGGGGCCAGCCTCACCCTGAGCTATCAGGGCTGCACCGAGGGCCTCTGCTACCCACCGACCACCAAGGTCGTCCAGGTGCAGCCGCTGGCGCCCAAGCCCGATGCTACGGCACCGGCCACCGCTTCCACCTCGTCCAGCCAGCAAGACAGGCTGGCCGCCGCCCTCGGTAGCCAGGGATTCTGGCTCAGCGTCGCCGCCTTCTTCGCACTCGGCCTCGGGCTCGCCTTCACCCCCTGTGTCTTCCCCATGTATCCCATCCTGACCGGGATCATCGCGGGCGCGGGGCAGCACCTCTCCACCCGGCGCGCCTTCCTGCTCTCCTTCGTCTATGTGCAGGGGATGGCGCTCACCTACACCCTGCTCGGCCTGGTGGTGGCCTCGGCCGGCCTGCAATTCCAGGCGGCGCTGCAACACCCCTATGTGCTGATCGGGCTCTCCGTCATGTTCGTGCTGCTGGCCCTCTCCATGTTCGGGCTCTACACCCTGCAGCTGCCGAGCGGCCTGCAAACCCGGCTCTCCGGCCTCTCCAACCGCCAGCAGGGCGGCTCGGTGGCCGGGGTCGCGGTCATGGGCATGATTTCGGGGCTAGTCTGCTCCCCCTGCACCACGGCTCCCCTCTCCGGCGCCCTCATCTACGTGGCCCAGAGTGGCGACCTCTGGCTCGGTGGCGCGGCCCTCTACGCCCTGTCGCTGGGGATGGGACTGCCCCTGCTGCTGCTCGGCACCTCGGGGGGCAAGCTGCTGCCCAGGGCCGGTGCCTGGATGGATGTGATCAAGCAACTCTTTGGTTTTGCACTGCTGGCGGTGCCCCTCCTGCTGCTTTCCAGGCTCTGGAGCGAGCAGACCACTACCCTGGCCTGGCTCGGCTGGGCACTGGCCCTGTGCGCCTACCTCTATCACCACAACCAGCACCGCCCCCATTCGGTCGGCAAGAGCCTGGGCGGCTTCGCCTTGTTGCTGGCCATGATGAGCCTGGTGGTGATGGGCAAGGATCTGCTGCATCCCTCCCCCGGCGTCCAGGCCAGCGCCGAGAAGCGGGAGCCTGCTTTCATGCGCATCAAGACCCTGGAGGATCTCAAGACCCGGCTCGCCGCCGCCCACGGCAAGCCGGTGCTGCTCGACCTCTACGCCGACTGGTGCGTGGCCTGCAAGGAGTTCGAGCACAAGACCTTCAGCGACCCCGATGTGCAGGCACGCTTCGATGACATGGTGCTGCTGCAGGCAGACGTCACCGCCAATGACGACCCCGACGTCGAGCTGCTCAACGGTCTCAACGTGCTGGGTCTGCCGACCCTGATCTTCTTCGACAGCGCAGGCAATGAAATCAGCGGCCAGCGGGTGACCGGCTTTATGGGCCCCGAGGAGTTCGCGGGACATCTCGACAGGGTGATCGATGCCAACTGAACTGCGTCACCTCCAGGCTGACGATGCGCCAGCCTTGCAGCGCCTGTTCGAACTGGCCCCTGCCTATCAGGCGGCCATCAGTCATGAGCCTCTCTGCGCGCAAGCGGCCCAAGAAGCACTCGCTGCATGCCCGCCCGATCTGCCGCTCTCTGCCAAGCATGTGATCGGGCGCTGGGAGCAGGGAGAGCTCACCGCCGTGCTCGATCTGCTGCGCGCTTACCCCGACCCGAGCACCGCCTATCTGGGCCTGTTGCTGGTCGGCGAACCCTGGCAAGGGGCCGGCCGGGGTCAGGCGCTCTATCTCCACGCCTGCACACTGGCCCGCTCATGGGGAGCCACCCAGCTTCGCCTGTCGGTGATTGCCAGCAATGAATCTGCACTATCTTTTTGGCTGCGCAGAGGGTTCACCGAGTGTTATCGCCGCGAGCTCGCCGGTTATCGGGCCGAGGCGATCGTGCTGGAATGCAGCATAGGCCCCTCGCCTCCTGCGCAAGCCCTCGCCATCTCATCCCTTGCTGACTGATTTTTCCGGCCATCCCTTGTATATGACCGGCACCATGGCAGAATTTGCCCTTTCCCGTCTCGTTCGTCCGGAGTTTTGATGAAAAAGTGGTTCATCCCCCTGTTGGCCCTCTGGCTCTATGGCTGCAACTCGGGTCCCGGTGAAGAGGCCATCCAGAGCCAGGTGACCGCGAAGTTGCAGGCGGCCACCGACGCCAGCCTGTTCGACATCAGCGACTTCACCATCCTCGGCAAGGAGGAGCGGATGGAGGGGATCTATCTGGTCAAGGTGAGCTACCAGCTCCACTTCAAGCAGGGGCTGGATCAGTTGCAGGTCCTGCACGACGAAGATCTCGTCTACGACAGGGTCGGCCCCTTCCAGCAGGAGATGGGACTGATGGAGCTGGAGCGCAAGTACGGCGACTTCGAAGCGGGGCAGGTGCTGCCCCAGGAGAGCCAGGTCTGGATGATGAAGACCGAGCAGGGCTGGCGATTGGCCGAACCGGCTCACTGACACCGATCCGGCCAGAGTCAACAGGCGTATCAGGCCCGGGTATCGACCAGATAACCCTTTCTATCCGGGGCATCGCTCGGGATCTTGCTGGCAAATGCCGTCAGAAAATCCTTCAGGGTGACCCCGCTGTCACTGGCACCGCTGCTCTCAAGCAGGCTTGAGAACTGGCTCTGCAGAGCACTCACCTCATCGCTCTGTTCCTCTCCCCCATCCAGCTGGCTCAGCAGACTCTGCAGGTCCAGCTTCATGGGATTCTCGGCGCTCCCCGCCGCGATGGCACTGCTGCCGTCCGACTGGGAATGCAGGGCATCCATCAGGCTTGCCATGAAAGAGTCGAGGGAGCTGCTGCCTGATGCCTCACTGCTCTCGTCCGCACTCTCCACAGACAGCCCCAGTTCGGCCATCACCGACTGAAGATCCTGCTCCATTTTATTGTCCGCCCCCTGGGGAGGGGGTGGCATGGCCGGTCTCTCCTGCCGTTCACTGCTTCGGGTCGCCAACAGTTGCGCCAGCGAACTGGCCGCTCCCGATGCGGTTACATTCATTGTCATAGTTATTGTCTCCTGAGTGGGGGCCACCGATGCTCATCAGCGGATCCAGCCCCGTTCAGGCATGGCAAACACCGAGCCAATCCCACCTATTGGCTTGACCAGCACAAGCAATTGATAAGTGCTGATTTTTCGAGAATTAACACTAACAGAAGAGACCACGACAGGAGAAAAACTGACGGCTGGCAAACCGCTCGGCAACCTGTTGCCAGCGGGCGGTATCCGTTTGCCGACGGGCAACAAGAGTGGACCCCAACAGCCCTCAGAGCAGATCCTTCATCCGGTGCCAGAGCATCCCGAGCGCCAGCAGCGGTGAGCGCAGCGCCGGGCCACCGGGGAAGGTGATATGGGGCACACCGGCGAAGAGATCGAAGCCCCGGCTCTCGCCGCGGATCGCTTCCGCCACCAGCTTGCCCGCCATGTGGGTGGCATTGACCCCATGCCCCGAGTAAGCCTGGGCATAGAAGACGTTGGGGTGCTGCTTGAGGCGGCCTATCTGGGGCAAGCGGTTGGCCCCTATCCCTATCATCCCTCCCCACTGGAACTCGATGGCGGTGCCCGCGAGCTCGGGGAAGACCCGCAGCAGCTTGGGCAGCATGAAGGCCTTGATATCGCGAGGATCTCGGCCGGAATAGTTGCAGGCCCCGCCAAACAGCAAACGGCCATCCGCCGACAGGCGGTAGTAATCCAGCGCCACGTTCTGATCGCACACCGCCATGTTCTGCGGCAGCAGGCGCTGACGCAGCCGTTTCTCCAGCACCTGGGTGGCGAGGATGTAGGAGCCTGCCGGCAACACCCTGCCGCCGAGCTCGGGGTTGAGGTCGTTGAGATAGGCGTTGCAGCCGATCACCAGATAGTCGCTGCTCACCCGGCCGTGAGCCGTGGTCACCTCGACCCGCTTGCCGTAGTCGATGTGGGTGACTCTGGAGTGTTCGAACAGGGAGACGCCCAGACTCTGGGCGGCGCGCGCCT
The DNA here is from genome assembly GCF_000820165.1 of Aeromonas taiwanensis. Lineage (GTDB taxonomy): Bacteria > Pseudomonadota > Gammaproteobacteria > Enterobacterales > Aeromonadaceae > Aeromonas > Aeromonas taiwanensis. The sequence goes on along the minus strand of NZ_CDDD01000059.1, from coordinate 12,169 downwards.
CGCCGAGCGCCAGATTGAGGGGATGCAGATGACCGGAGCCCATGTCGACCATGCCGCCGATGTAGCGATCCGACCCCACCACGGTGCGGATCTCCTCTCTGGGAACCATCCTGATCTCGTGCCGGTAGCCGAGGCTCGCCAGATGCTCTGCATCCTCCTCGAACCCCTTCAGGTGACGCGCCTTGGTGGCGAGATCGCAGTACCCCCAGGTGAGATCGCACATGATGTTGAAGCGCTCGACCCGCTCGCGCACCAGCTGCACCGCCGCCAGCCCCATCAGATCCAGCTCGCGCACGCCTTCTTCACCAATCCAGCGGGCAAACTGGCTGGTGTCGTGGCCGATACCGCGAATGAGCTGGCCGCCGTTGCGCCCTGAGGCCCCCCAGCCGATGCGGTTCGCCTCCAGCAGCACCACCTTGTAACCAGCGTCAGCCAGGTTGATGGCGGTATTGAGGCCGGTGAAGCCCCCGCCGATGATGCAGACGTCGGCCTCCAGCTCGCCGCTGAGCTCGGGCCACTGCCGATGGTCGTTGCGGGTCGCGGCGTAGTAGGAGGCAACGTGCTCCTGATGTGTGTTGTGCTTTCCCTGCATGTTCAGCATCCTGCCCTGGTTGCATTCGTTTACTAAATTAAACGGTTGTCATCGATAATACCCAGCCCCAGAGTAGCGATCCAGCCTGTCAGGATCACAGAAATGCAAAAGGTGCCCCAAAGGGCACCTGTCCGTAACGACCGCGTCGCCAATGCAAAAGGCGCCCCGCGGGGCGCCTTTTCATGCAATCAAGGTGCTGTAACGAATTACAGAACGTTGATGGCGTTCAGGTCGGAGAAAGCCTGTTCCAGACGCTTGATCATGGAAGTCTGACCGGCACGCAGCCATACGCGCGGATCGTAGAACTTCTTGTTCGGCTTGTCGGCGCCTTCCGGGTTGCCCAGCTGGCCTTGCAGGTAGGCTTCGTTGGTCTTGTAGAAGTCCAGGATGCCTTCCCAGGTCGCCCACTGGGTGTCGGTGTCGATGTTCATCTTCACTACGCCGTAGGAGATGGACTCGCGGATCTCTTCCAGAGTGGAACCGGAACCGCCGTGGAATACGAAGTCCAGAGACTTGGCCGGGATGCCGAACTTCTCGGAAACGTACTTCTGGGAAGCGTCCAGGATGGACGGGGTCAGCTTGACGTTACCCGGCTTGTAGACACCGTGCACGTTGCCGAAGGAGGCAGCGATGGTGAAGCGCGGGCTGATCTTGGACAGACGCTCGTAGGCGTAGGCCACGTCTTCCGGCTGGGTGTACAGAGCGGACTGATCCATGTGGCTGTTGTCGACGCCGTCTTCTTCGCCGCCGGTGCAGCCCAGTTCCAGCTCCAGAGTCATGTTCATCTTGGCCATGCGGGTCAGGTACTCGCAGCAGATGTCGATGTTCTCTTCCAGAGACTCTTCGGACAGATCCAGCATGTGGGAGGAGAACAGCGGCTTGCCGGTTTCAGCGAAGTGCTTCTCACCCGCTTCCAGCAGGCCGTCGATCCACGGCAGCAGCTTCTTGGCAGCGTGGTCGGTGTGCAGGATTACCGGTACACCGTAAGCTTCGGCAACGGCGTGCACGTGCTTGGCACCGGAGATGGCACCGATGATGGCAGCTTGCTGGCCTTCCAGCTTCAGACCCTTGCCGGCGGTGAATGCAGCACCACCGTTGGAGAACTGCACGATAACCGGGGCTTTCACCTTGGCGGCAGCTTCCAGTACGGCGTTGACGGAGTCGGTACCGACGCAGTTGACGGCCGGCAGAGCGAAGCCGTTTTCCTTGGCGATGGCGAACACTTTCTGAACGTCATCACCAGTGATCACGCCGGGTTTTACGAAGTCGAAAATTTTCTTAGACATGTTTAATCGTCCTGTCTCGTATGCCGTTAATAAAAAGTGGGGGGTTCATCATGAACCGGCACAGCGGCCACATGATAAACGAAACGGGAGGCTTTTGCCCCCCGTCCCGGGTCAATTAGGCTTTGGCGCGCTCTTCGAGAATCGCGACGGCCGGCAGTACCTTGCCTTCTACGAACTCCAGGAAGGCGCCGCCGCCGGTGGAGATGTAGGAGACCTTGTCGGCGATGCCGAACTTGTCGATGGCGGCCAGGGTGTCACCACCGCCAGCGATGGAGAAGGCCGGGGACTCGGCGATGGCGCGAGCGATCACTTCGGTACCCTTGGCGAACTGGTCGAACTCGAACACACCGACCGGGCCGTTCCAGAGGATGGTCTTGGCGTTCATGATGATGTCGGCCAGGGCCTTGGCGGAATCCGGGCCGATGTCGAAGATCATGTCACCGTCGGTCACGTCGGACACGGACTTGATGGTGGCCGGAGTGGACTCGGAGAACTCGGCACCGACAACTACATCGGTGGTCACCGGGATGTTGGTCTCGGCAGCCAGCTTCTTAGCGGTGTCGATCAGGTCGTGCTCGCACAGGGACTTGCCGACGTTGTGACCGGCAGCGGCGATGAAGGTGTTGGCAATGCCACCACCGACGACCAGCTGGTCAGCGATCTTGGAGAGGGATTCCAGCACGGTCAGCTTGGTGGAGACCTTGGAGCCGCCGACGATGGCAACCATCGGGCGCTCGGGCTTCAGCATGGCTTTGCCCAGGGCTTCCAGTTCACCAGCCAGCAGGGGGCCAGCACAGGCAACCGGGGCGAACTGGGCCACACCGTAGGTGGAGCCTTCGGCGCGGTGAGCGGTACCGAACGCATCCATTACAAAGACGTCACACAGGGCGGCGTATTTTTTGGCCAGCTCTTCGGTGTTCTTCTTCTCGCCCTTGTTGAAGCGGCAGTTTTCCAGCACGACCAGCTCACCGGCGGCGACGTCTACGCCGTCCAGGTAATCCTTGGCCAGACGAACCGGGCAGGACAGTGCGTCTTTCAGATAGTTGACAACCGGAGCCAGGGAGAATTCTTCGTTGTATTCACCCTCGGTCGGACGACCCAGGTGGGAGGTGATCATCAGCTTGGCGCCCTTTTCCAGAGCCAGCTTGATGGTCGGCAGGGTGGCGACGATACGTGCATCGGAAGTGACCTTGCCGTCTTTTACCGGCACGTTCAGGTCAGCACGGATCAGAACGCGTTTGCCCGCCAGATCCAGGTCGGTCATCTTGATAACAGACATATTCAGTCCTCTATATTTTCAGGTAATGTTAAAAAAACAGTAACCTTGCACCCGTGCAGGCTCTCAGCCTGCGGCCATCATGGCCCGGGTGGTATCCAGCATCCGGTTGGCGAAGCCCCATTCGTTATCGCACCACATCAACATCTTGACGAGGTTGGCATCGCTGACCCGGGTCTGGGTACCATCAATGATGCAGGAGTGTGCATCATGATTAAAGTCTACGGAGACCAGTGGCTCTTCCGTGTAGTCCAGAATACCGTGTAATGTACCTCTGGATGCCCGTTGCAGGGCTTGATTTACGTCACTAACTGTCACTTTTTTACGAACAGTAATGCTCAGATCCATGGCGGTTACATTGATGGTAGGTACCCGCACCGCGATCGCCTCGAACTTGCCGGCAAAGTGCGGCAGAATCCGCTCCAACCCCTTGGCCAGCTTGGTATCCACCGGGATGATGGACTGGCTGGCGGCCCGGGTTCGACGCAAGTCGCCGTGATAGGCATCGATGACTTGCTGGTCATGCATGGCCGAATGAATTGTCGTAATAGTACCACAATTTATTTCGAATTCTCGATGCAATGTTTCTATGACGGGGACCACGCAGTTGGTGGTACAGGAGGCGTTCGAGACGATCCGCTCCCGTCCCGTCAGCACCTGATGATTGACCCCGTAGACGATGGTGGCGTCCACATCCGCATCGGCCGGATGGGAGAAGAGCACCTTGCCCGCCCCCGCTCCCAGATGCAGCTCGGCATCGGCGCGCGAACCGAACACGCCGGTGCAATCCAGCACCACGTCCACCCCCAGCGCCCGCCAGGGCAGCCTGGACGGATCCTTCTCGGCAAACAGGGCGATGAGGTCCTCCCCCACCAGCATGCTGCTGCCCGCCAGTTGAACCGGGTAGCGGAAGCGACCGTGACTGGTGTCGAAGCGGGTGAGGTGCACCATGGCCTCCGGCGCCGCCAGCTCGTTGATGGCGACTATCTTGATCTGTTTGTCGCGTCCGCTCTCGTAGAGGGCCCGCAGCACGTTGCGGCCGATGCGGCCGTACCCGTTGATGGCAATCTTGATCATGAAAGTTCTGTATCCTTACCTGCGACTGAGGGATGAACGGATGGGCGGCTCACGAGAGCAGCGCTTCCCGGAAGACGCCGCGTGCCAGCAGCGCGGCCCCGAACACCCCGGCACTGTCCCCCAGCGCAGGCGCGATGAGGGAGGTGGCGAAACGGGGATTGAAGAGAAATGGCAGCACGGTCTGGCGGCCGGCACTGTAGAGGCTCTGCACATTGCCCACCCCGCCGCCGATGACGATGACGTCCGGATCGAGGATGTTGACCACGTTCGCGAGCGCCTGGCCGAACAGCAGGTGCAACCTGTCTATGGTGAGCCTGGCGACGTGATCGTGGGCCGTGGCTGCCACAATCTGGGCGAGTGAGAGGCGGCGCTTGGTCTTGGCCTCGTACCAGGCCTCCAGAGCCGGGCCGCTGATCATGGTCTCGACACAGCCGCGCTTGCCGCAGTAGCACTCGGGACCATCCGGCGAGAGCACATTGTGCCCCCACTCGCCGGCGATGCCGTGGTGACCGTTGAGGATCTGGCCGTTGATGACGATGCCGGCCCCCACCCCGGTGCCCATGATGATGCCGAACACCACCTTGGCATCGGGATGGTGCTGACGCACCGCCCCCAGGTGGGTTTCCGCCAGGGCAAAGCAGTTGGCGTCGTTGGCGATCAGCACGGGCACGCCGAGCCGGCGCTCCAGATCTTCCTTGAGCGGCTTGCCGTTGAGCTCGGTGGTGTTGCAGTTCTTCATCAGGCCGGTTTGCGGATCCCGCGCCCCCGGCGTCCCCATGCCGATGACGGCAGGGCGCTGGCCGAGCCGCTCGGCGCACTCGTCCACCAGCCTGGCAATCTGGCCGATGATGTGGTCATAACCGCCGGCACGTTCGGTCGGGATGCGATGGCGCAGCAACACCTCGTCGCCGTCCAGCACCACGCACTCGCACTTGGTCCCGCCAAGGTCGATGCCCCAATCCCACGTACTCTTGCCCATCCTGCCTCCTGCCCTGTTCAGCGACGCCATCATCCGGTGGGCAGGCGCGCTCGCCCAGCCCGTCCGTGACGGTGTTCCATGGTGGTGCAGTGTAACCCGAGCGATGGCCGGGATGCAGCCCCGCCGGCAACGAAACGGGGCCCGAAGGCCCCGTTCACTGCACTGTTTGCCGCGCTCAGCGACCATGGTACTGCGCCGACAGCTCGTGTACCGCGTTGACGAAGACGCCGGCGTGCTCCGGGTTCACGTCCTGATGAATGCCGTGACCCAGGTTGAAGACGTGACCGTTGCCATGACCGAACCCGGCCAGGATGGAGGCGACCTCCTCGCGGATACGCTCGGGGGCGGCGTAGAGCATGGAAGGGTCCATGTTGCCCTGCAGCGCCACCTTGTCACCGACCCGGCGCTTGGCGTCCGCGATGTCGGTGGTCCAGTCCAGACCCAGCGCATCGCAACCGGTGGCGGCGATCTGCTCCAGCCACTGGCCACCGTTCTTGGTGAACAGGGTGACCGGCACGCGGCGACCGTCGTGCTCGCGGATGAGGCCGTCGACGATCTTGTGCATGTACTGCAGGGAGAAGTCGCGGTAGTCACGCGGGGTGAGCACGCCGCCCCAGGTGTCGAACACCATGACCGCCTGGGCACCCGCCCTGATCTGGGCGTTGAGATAGGCGATGACGCTGTCCGCCAGCTTGTCGAGCAGCAGGTGCAGGGTCATGGGCTCGGCGTACATCATCTGCTTGATCTTGGTGAACGCCTTGGAGCTGCCCCCTTCCACCATGTAGGTGGCCAGGGTCCAGGGACTGCCTGAGAAGCCGATGAGCGGCACTTCACCCTTGAGCTCGCGGCGGATGGTGCGCACCGCGTTCATCACGTAGCCGAGTTCGTCTTCCGGATCCGGCACAGGCAGGGCCTGCACGTCGGCCATGGACTGGATGGGGCGCTCGAAGCGCGGGCCTTCCCCGTGCTCGAAGTAGAGGCCCAGGCCCATGGCATCGGGCACGGTGAGGATGTCGGAGAAGAGAATGGCGGCATCGAGCGGGTAGCGGCGCAGGGGCTGCAGGGTGACTTCACAGGCCAGCTCGGCGTTGCGGCACAGGGACATGAAGTCCCCTGCGACGGCGCGGGTCGCCTTGTATTCCGGCAGGTAGCGGCCAGCCTGACGCATCATCCACACCGGGGTCATGTCCACATCCTGGCGCAGCAGGGCGCGCAGGTATCGATCGTTCTTCAGCTCTTTCATCCCAGTTCCTGACTCATCTCACGCATAAAATGGCGGACATGATACCACTTTGTGCAAGGCTGAGGGCGGCCCAAAGGTGCCGTTGGGCCGTCCGAGTACAAAGATGTGAGGGGGCGCATACAAGCGCCCCGCTTTTCCTGCAGGTCTGAGGGCCGTCAGCCCACGTCGGCGAGACACTGCTCGATAAGCCGGCGCGCTATGGTACCGTGGGGCGGCAGCCGTGGCAGCGCACCAGCCTCGAAGAAATCGGCCGCCACCAGCTCTTCGTCCTGCACCCGGATCTCGCCGCTCTCGTAGTCGGCGGTGAAGCCCATCATCAGGCTGTGAGGGAAGGGCCAGGGCTGGCTCGCCACGTAGCGCACATTGGTCACCCGGATGCCGCTCTCCTCGAACACCTCCCGCGCCACGCACTGCTCCAGGTTCTCCCCCGCCTCCACGAAGCCCGCCAGCACGGTATACATGGGATCCTCGGCCTGATAGTGACGGCGATGGGCAGCCAGCAGGATGGCCGGCCCCTTGCGCACCGCGACTATGATGCAGGGGGAGATGCGCGGATAGACCAGGTGGCCTTGGCGACACCCTTGCGCCCACTCCCCCGCCTTCGGGGTCATGGGGGCCCCGCACTCGCCGCAGAAGCGATGGGTGCGACGGAAGGTGGCGAGCTGCCAGGCGCGGCCGGCGAGGCGAAAGCCCTCTTCATCCCCCGCCACCATCAGCTGGCGCAGGGGCGACGTGGCCACGGTGTCGGCGCCCTCCCCCAGATCCAGCAGGTAGCAGGGCAGATCGCCCCACTGGTCGAAATGTTCGAATGCAGTGGCGTGCAGCTCGGCTGGCAGGCAGGCCTTGGGGCCCTGTGGAATGCGCCCCTGTTCATCCAGCAGGACGAGGTGATCGCCCCCCAGCACGAACCAGAAGGCCTGTTCGGTCGATGACATAAGATGAGAGCTCTTGTTGAGAAGACGTGCCAGACACGGACAAGTGAGCCCATCTTACACCGATGAGGCGGCATGGCGACCCCGGGCGGGTCGGATTGCCCATGAAAAAAGGCCGCCATTGGCGACCCTTTTCGTTGTGACCGCCGGGGCGATCAGTTCATCCAGCGTTCGCTGCTCTTGCGGCGACGGGGCAGCATCGGCAACAGGATACCGAGCAGGATGCCGCCACCCACCATGGCACCACCACGGATGAACCAGTCCATCTGCATGTCGTGCTCCCGGTTGTCGTAGCTCTGGGTCAGGGCGTCGTTCTGCTCTTTCAGGTTGCCCATCTCCTCGCTCTGGCTGGCCAGCTGAGCCTTCAGGTTGGTGATCTCCTGGCTCTGTTCGGCGATCTTGCCATCCTTCTCGGCGAAACGGCGCTCGTTGTCACCGTTGAGGTTCAGCAACCTGGCCTTGGCCTCCTCCAGCTCCTTCTCGATCTGGGGCAGGCGCTCGCGCAGGCTGATATCACCCTGCAGCTCGCTGTTCTTGATCCAGCCTTCACGGCCACGACCGTCCACCACCTGGGTGAAGCCGGCCTCCTGGTTCACCGCCTTGACCTCCAGCGGCTCGCCGGCCTTGACGCTGCCGAGGATCCGGTACTGGGTGCCAGGACCGTTGTGGATATAGGTAAAGATGTTGTCTGAGACATAACGGGTATCGGCCAGTGCCTGTTGGGCACACAGACAGATGAGGATCCCGAGAAGGGCGCGCATGGTCGGTCGATTCTCTTCGTTGGATGAGGTTGCAGGCCGAATGTTAAGCCGCCAGCGGGTCAAAGGACAAGCAAAGAAAAACGCCATCCCCCCGAGTGAGAGCCCGCTCGCAGCATCGTCCGTCGGCCACGCGACCATTCCAGACGCCGCAGGCTACTTCTGTTGCAGCGCCTTCACCTCGGCCCGCAGGGCCTTCAGCTCCTCCAGCAGCTGGGCCTGCTGCTCGCTCTGCTGGCGTCGCCACACGGCGGTGTCGTCGTTGGTCTTGCCGGGATGCACGAACAGGCTGGCCATGAAACCGCTGAGGGCGCCGAACAGCCCCACCCCGAACAGGATCAGCAGGCTGGCCACGAAGCGCCCCTCCTCGGTCTTGGGCACCAGATCCCCGTACCCCACGGTGGAGAGGGTCACGAGTGTCCACCAGAACGCATCGTAGGGGGTCTGGATCTGGCTGCCGGGCTGGCCGGTCTCGAGCCAGTACATGGCACCCGAGCCCACCCCCAGCAGCAGGAAGAACAGGAAGAGGATGCCGGAGAGGGTGGTCTCGTTGCGTTCCCGACGGAACATGCCGAGCAGATCCGGCCGATCCCGCAGCAACTGGTAGACACGCCACAGCTGGATGAGCCGCGCCCATCGCAGGGGCTCCACCATGGGCAGGCTGCCCGGCAGATAAAACCAGTTCGATTTGAGGAAGGCCATCTTGTTGGTGGCCCGCACCCAGCCGTAGGCGAAATGGGCCAGGAAGAAGTAGCAGATCAGACTGTCGACGTCATAGAAGAGTTGCAGGGTCTGCGGGCTCAGCTCACCGTGCCCCAGCCAGCGGGCTGCCACCAGGCCAACGGAGATGACCGACAGGAAGGCCATCAGCAGATCCATGGTACGCAAATGCGTTAAGTGATGTCGCATACATTTTCCAACTTTGAACACGGTTCCAATTAATAAAAGGGAAGATAATGCCGATAGTCATGACGACAAAGGAAAAATGGACGTTGAAAGGAGAGAGATTATGCAGTTGAACTCGCTGGAACGGCATATGAGCAACATCCGGCTGGTACCCAAGGTGGTGCTGCTCATGGTGTTCAGCACCCTGCTGTTACTGGCCAAACTCTGGTTCGATGCGAGCAATCTGGAGGCCACCCTGCTCAGCGAGGGCATAGACGCCACCATGGCCAACGCCATCGCCGATCGCCTGCTCTGGACCGGCCTGATGGAGACGGCCCTGATGGGGATCATCTTCGTGGTACTGCTGCTCACCGGCTCCCGTCTCATGGTCAAGCAGGTGCACTACCTGGTGGGGCTGCTTGAACGCTTCGCCCGCAAGGATCTCAGCCACAGCGTGCTGCTCAAGTCCCGGGACGAATTCGGCGACATCGCCAAGGCGGTCGCCCACTCCCAGGAAAACCTCAAGGAGGTGTTCGGCACCCAGCGCGTCGCCTGCAAGGAGCTCAACGACATCGCCTCCCAGGTGACCCTCTGCATGGAGGAGGCAAACGAGGCGATCAACGAGGAGTTCACCCAGATTGAACAGCTCGCCAGCGCCATGAGCCAGATGGTGGGCGCCATTCGCGAGGTAGCCGCCCACGCGGAGCAGGCCTCCCACGCCACCGCCGACGCCAGCGCCCTGGCCGAGGAGGGGAGCCGCTGCGTCGCCGCCACCGTCAACACCATCGATACCCTCTCCGGCAACATCCAGCGCTCCTCCACCGTGGTCAACGAGGTGGAGCACGGGGTCGATCGCATCGGCTCCGTGGTGGACACCATCCGCAGCATCTCCGAGCAGACCAACCTGCTGGCCCTGAACGCCGCCATCGAGGCCGCCCGCGCCGGCGAGGCGGGCCGCGGCTTCGCCGTGGTGGCCTCCGAGGTGCGCGAACTCGCGAACCGCGCCCAGGCCGCCACCGTCGAGATCCAGAAGATGATTGAGCAGCTGCAGGGCAACGCCCGCCAGGCCGTCGGCCTGATGGCCGAAAGTGTGCAGCAGGCGGACAAGGGGGTGGAGCAGGTGACCCAGGCCGGGGATCAGCTCGCCACCATAGTCCAGCGCGTCCAGGGGGTGGCCGACATGAACCGCCAGATCGCCGCCGCCTCCGAGCAGCAGAGCTCGGTCGCCGAGGAGATGAACGCCAACCTGGAGCAGGTCAAGCAGGTGGTGGAAGGCTCTGTGGTGGTGCTGCGCGAGCTCAAGGATGCTTCCGAACTGGTGGAGCGCCACAGCCAGACCCTGGACGAGCATATCCAGGCTTTCAAGCTGGCCTGACTTTCACCTGGCAATCCGATTAGACTGGAAGGCCCCGCAAGGGGCCTTTCTCATTTTCATGCCACGGCAAGGAGCCAGGATGCAGCGCACAGAACCCGGGCTGGACATCAGCGACGACAAGGGACGCCTCGACGTCCCCCTTATTCACAATTTCCTCAGCAAAGAGGCTTACTGGTGCCTCGGCATCCCCCTCTCTACGGTGCAGAGGGCCATCAACCACTCCCTCTGCTTCGGCGGCTACCTCGACGGCCAGCAGGTGGCCTTCGCCCGGGTCATCACAGACAAGGCCACTTTCGGCTATCTCGCCGACGTCTTCGTGCTGCCCGACCATCGCGGCCAGGGATACAGCAAGACCCTGGTGGCGGCCATCCTGGCCCATCCCGAGCTGCAGGGGCTGCGCCGCCTCTCCCTCGCCACCTCGGATGCCCACGGCCTCTATGCCGGCTTCGGCTTCGTGCCGCCTCGCAGCCCCGCCAGCCTGATGGAGATCTACGACCCCGAGATCTACCTGCGCCCCTGATCCCGACCCGGATCTCGAATCCGGATCACCTCCCGGACACCCGTGCTGTGACGCCGGTGCCCGGGAGTGCTAGATTGGCAACCGGCTTTTTATTCACTCTGCAGACCGTCAACCACAAGGATGGCAACCGTGGCCCAGCACTCTCCCTCTTTCTCCGCCCTTTCCCCCTTGCTGCAGGAGCAGGCCCAACGTCACTGGCAGCGACTGCTCGACCTGGCCCCCGACTATGGGGAGCTGCCAGAGGCGACCAGACAGACCCTGATGACCCTGCTCGCGCTCTCCGACTTCGTTGCCGATTCCCTTATCAAGCAGCCCGAGTTGCTGGGACCGTTGCTCGCCTCCGGCGATCTGGATCGACCCGAGCGCTGGCCCGCCTACGAGCCGGATCTGGCAGCCCTGCTCGCCGGGGTGGCGGATGAAGAGGCGCTCAAGCGCCACCTGCGCCAGTTCAGGCGCAGTCGCATGCTGGTGATCGCCTGGCGCGAGCTGCTCGGGGAGTCCGAGGTCGAGGAGAGTTTCATCCATCTCACCAGGCTGGCGGATGCCCTGATCTGCGGTGCCCGTGACTGGCTCTACGCCAGACAGTGCAACGAGCTCGGCACCCCGGTGGACGGCGACGGCAACCCCCAGCCCCTGCTCATCCTCGGCATGGGCAAGCTCGGTGGCGGCGAGCTCAACTTCTCATCGGACATCGACCTCATTTTCACCTTCCCGGAGAACGGCTACACGGTCGGGGGGCGGCGGGAGCTTGCGAACCAGCAGTTCTTCATCAAGCTGGGGCAGCGCCTCATCAATGCCCTGCACCAGAGCACGGTCGACGGCCAGGTGTTCCGGGTCGACATGCGGCTGCGCCCCTTCGGCGACGCCGGGCCGCTCGCCATCTCCTTCGCCGCCATGGAGGATTACTACCAGCACCACGGTCGCAACTGGGAGCGCTACGCCATGGTCAAGGCGCGGGTGCTGGGGCCCCAGTGCGAGCATGCCCAGGCCCTCACCGAACTGCTGCGCCCCTTCGTGTTTCGCCGCTACATCGACTTCGGGGTCATCGACGGTCTGCGCCAGATGAAGGCGATGATCGCCGCCGAGGTACGGCGCAAGGGGCTGGAGGGCAACATCAAGCTGGGGGCGGGCGGTATTCGCGAGGTGGAGTTCATCGCCCAGGCGCTGCAGCTCATCCGCGGCGGCCGCGAGCCCGCCCTGCGGGTGCGCCACCTGCCCGAGGCACTGGCCGCCATCACCCAGAGCG